>NZ_JARTVO010000001.1:0-588584 GCF_029625675.1 Mesorhizobium sp. WSM4884 | reverse complement strand
AGAAGCTCGCTCTACGCCAAGCCGCATGACCAGCAATATGGCCGCCCCTTTTTTGCAGAACTTGACGCACACAACCCTCTGACGAGCTTCGGGTGGCAAGCCACCTGAGGCTCGTTAGAGCAAAACCTCCGAAGCCTTGGCAGAGGAGGACCGGCGCAGGCAATGCGCACGCTGAACTCTTCAGCGCCAACTCAAGACACGCAGCTCTTTAATAAAGCGGCTCCTTGAACAGTGTCCTGTCGCCGTCCATGAGTGCCTTGATCTGCGGCGTCCCATCGGCTGAAAGCGCGAGCTTGATGCCGAATGGCCGCACGCGCATGTCTGTTTGGATCGCCATGCCCTCGCCTTCCGGCACATAGAAGCGGTCGATCCCGTACTCAGGCGCGATCGTCGCTTCCGGGTCACGAAGGCCCCAGCCCTCGGCGAGATGGCCGGCAATGTCTGCCTCGTCCGGGCCTGCCGACGCCGGTGCCTTGCCGAACCACGCCGCCGTCGGCTGCCAGTAGCCGTCGGCGCCCTTTTTGAGCCGCACCACGATCGAGGTGTCGTCGCTGGAAAACATGCCTTGCGGGATGTTGGCGATCAGCTTCACCGGGATCCGCGATATGCTGTTGTTGACCGAAATATAGTCGCCGCGCAGGAGATCGCGCGGATCCACGGGCTCGACCTTGAGCAGAACTTCCTTGCCGTTGCGCAGGATCGCCGCGCGCCCGGCGATGATCCAGCTGAGGAAGCCGATCTGGACGAGCGCCAGCACCAGCGCCGAGATGATCAGCCTGTTCCCGCTCATGCCGCTGCTCCTCCCGCGGGCGCCCTCATGCGTTTTTCAATGCGGATGATGACCAGCGCCAGGATGCCGAGCAGCACCGCCGCGGCGAGGAAGAAGCCGGCTGTATCCAGCATCGACTGCAGGGTGACGCTGTAGATGATGGCTAGCTCGAAAGCGAAGCCGGCATAGGCCAGCCAGCGCAGCCCGCGGCTCTCGCGCCCCGCAAGCATGATTGCCGCGACGATGCCGGCCAACGCGGTAATCGAGGCAACGGCAAAGCCGCTGTTGTAGGTGCTTTCATCCGCGAGCTCGAATTGGATGATGGCAAGGCCCGTCAGGAATCCGAGCAGCGCATGCAACGGCAAGCGGCCGCCGAGCTGCAGGATCCTGTCGACTGGTCCGGCGGCAAAGACGCCGGCGGCAAACAGCGCCGCTGAACCCGCGACCACCGGGATGGCGACCCGCAGCGTGTTGTGATCCAGGGCCAGCAGGACAAGATAGAAGATCAGCGAAAGGATGATGCAATGACGCGCCGCCAGGCTGCGCGTCCAGAACGAGATGGCGAACAGAACGATCGCCATGGCGACGAAGAAATGCGGAAACCCGGCGTGCCAGTAATAGCCGAACCCCTTGAAGAACAGCCATCCATCGGCGATCCCGACCGCGGCCACGGTGAGCGGGCTGGAGCGCAAGGTGACCCCTGCCAGCGCCGTGCCCGCCCACCAGGTCAGCAGCGCCGAGGCTTCGTCGCCAGACAAGTGGTACATCTGCCCTATCAATGCGATCGACCCGCCAAAGGCCGCGGCGGCGACGATCCATAGCGCCTCGCCGATCGCCGCATGGTCGCGTGTCTTCAGAGCGGCGCCGCCGACATAGCCGCCGAGGATGACCGCAAACAGCGCCGCCACCCGCGCCAGCCGTGGAATGGCTTCCCAGTTGGCCGCGACGAAGATCAGAATCGCCGCGCCGAACAGCAGCGCCGCCATCATCGCCAGGATCGAGCCGAAGCTGAGCGACGCTCGTTCGTTGGCGGTCACGTCGCGCGCCAGGGCCTCGGCGGTCGCCGCATCGATCAGGCCCGCTTCCCGCCAGCGGGCGATATCGACCCTCACCTTTGTCGTATAGCTCGCCATGCGTTCCCCCAAGCTTGGTCATTCTCTTAGCCGGAACAGCCAAACCGTTGACGCAGCGGCATTTTCCGATTCGGCCTTCTTTGTGTCGCAAGCGTGAATGGCCGCTAATGTTGCATTGCACAATTTGCATTGCTGCCATGCGCCAATGGCACTTTTAAACCGATATGACCCCACCTATTTTCTGTTCGTACACAAACGGAATGATCCGAACTAAAGACGAAACGAGAACTACCATGAACCTGATCCGCAACTACCGCAACTGGCGCCGTTACCGGGAAACCGTTTCCGAGCTGAGCCGCCTGTCGAACCGTGAACTGACCGACCTCGGCATCAGCCGCAGCGACATCCACTACGTCGCCCGCAAGGCGGTCTAATCCGCTTCGGACCGCGAATGGTCCGAACCAGTTTTGAAAGACTAAGACAATGAACCTGATCCGCAGCTACCGTAACTGGCGCGTTTATCGCGAGACGGTTTCCGAGCTGGGTCGGCTTTCGAACCGCCAGCTCCATGATCTCGGCATCGTTCGTGACGAGATCAAGATGATCGCCCGCAAGGCGGTTTGATAAGGAATTTCGCCAGGGTCGACCTCCTCCCCGACCCTGACGGATACGGTCAACCTTTACCTCCTCCCAAAGGTTGACCACCGAAACGGCGCCCGCCGGACCTCCTCCCCCGGCGGGCGTTGTTCAGAAGCGAACGAAGTTCGTCTTCCGAGCGAACGAAGTTCGTCTTCCAAGCGAACGTAGTTCGTCTTCGAAGGTTTCGCCCTTCTAAAAAGGCGAAAGGAATTTCGTCAAAGCCGACCTCCTCCCCGGCGATGGCGAATACGGTCGATCTTCACCTCCTCCCGAGGATCGACCCCCAAAACGACACCCGCCGGACCTCCTCCCCCGGCGGGTGTTGTTGTTTTCAGAGCAATTCCAGGAAAGTGTGCAGCGGTTGGGCTCGGCGACTTCGCCGTAGCCTTCCGTCCGGGATTGCGTAAAATGAATAGCTGGCGCAGACTTGCGCATCGGCTTGTGAAGCCGACAATTGCATTCGCCGCGTCGAGAGATTATTTCGGCGCTCATGAGCAAAAATCCCGTACACGTCATCGGCGGCGGCCTCGCCGGCTCCGAAGCCGCTTGGCAGATCGCCAAGGCCGGCGTCCCGGTCGTGCTGCATGAAATGCGCCCCGTGCGCGGCACCGACGCCCACAAGACCGAGGGGTTGGCCGAGCTCGTCTGCTCCAATTCCTTCCGCTCCGACGATGCCGAGACCAATGCCGTCGGCCTGCTGCACGCCGAAATGCGGCTTGCCGGCTCGCTGATCATGAGCGCCGGCGACGCGCATCAGGTCCCGGCCGGCGGCGCGCTGGCCGTCGACCGCGACGGCTTTTCCGACGCGGTCACGGCGAAGATCACGGCGCATCCGCTGATCACCATCCAGCGCGAGGAAGTGCCCGGACTGCCGCCGGCGGATTGGGACCAGGCGATCATCGCCACCGGTCCGCTGACGGCGCCTTCGCTGGCACAGTCGATCGCTGACGCAACCGGCGCCGATGCGCTCGCCTTCTTCGACGCCATCGCGCCGATCGTGCATTTCGACACGATCGACATGAATGTCTGCTGGTACCAGTCACGCTACGACAAGGTCGGCCCCGGCGGCACCGGCAAGGACTACATCAACTGCCCGATGGACAAGGAGCAGTATCTCGCCTTCGTGGCGGCGTTGCTGGAAGGACAAAAAACCGAGTTCAAGCAGTGGGAGGGCACGCCCTATTTCGACGGTTGCCTGCCGATCGAGGTGATGGCCGAGCGCGGCGTCGAGACGCTGCGCTATGGGCCGATGAAGCCTATGGGTCTGACCAACGTCCACAATCCTTCGGTCAAGGCCTATGCGGTGGTGCAGCTCCGCCAGGACAATGCGCTGGGCACGCTCTACAACATGGTCGGTTTTCAGACCAAGCTGAAGCACGCCGAGCAGGTGCGCATCTTCCGCACCATTCCCGGGCTCGAAAATGCCGAGTTCGCTCGTCTCGGCGGTCTGCACCGCAACACCTACATCAACTCGCCGACGCTGCTCGATCCGTCGCTGCAGCTGAAATCGCGGCCGGGCCTGCGCTTTGCCGGCCAGATCACCGGCTGCGAAGGCTATGTCGAAAGCGCCGCGATCGGCCTGCTCGCCGGCCGCTTCGCCGCCGCAGAACGGCTTGGCCAGGCGCCCTCGCTGCCGCCGCCGACCACGGCCTTCGGCGCGCTGCTCAATCACATCACCGGCGGCCACATCGTCTCCGACGACGAGCCGGGCAAACGCTCCTTCCAGCCGATGAACGTCAATTTCGGCCTGTTCCCGCCGGTCGAGGCGCCAAAGTCCGAGGGCAAGCGCCTGCGCGGCAAGGACAAAACCGTCGCCAAGCGCAGAACGATCACGGCGCGCGCGCTTGCCGATTGCAGGCAGTGGTTGCGGCTGCCGGTTCAGGCACAGGCAGCGGAATAGCTACTCAGCCGGCTCGGCGCTCGCCCTCGGCAGTCCCGGTTTCCCCGCCTCACCCGCATTTCTCCGCACATAGGCCGCCTTCAGCGTTTCCGACGTGTCGCGCGAACCGTCATGGCTCCAGCCGGGTGGCTGAATGAGATAGTTGAGGCGCTGGCTGAGCGTCAGTCCCGGCATAGCCGCATCCTTGAACATGCCGATCCACTCGTGGAAGGCGACCTTCAGCGGGTTGAAGGTGCCGATGTTCTTGACGATGCCGTAGCGCGGCCGGTCCTCCTCCAGTTCCTCGACGAAAGTGCCGAACATGCGGTCCCAGACGATCAGCGTGCCGGCGAAATTGGCGTCGAGATAGCGCGGGTTGATGGCGTGATGGACGCGGTGGTGGGAGGGCGTGTTGAAGATGAACTCGAACCAGCCCCACATCTTGCCGATCGTTTCGGTGTGGATCCAGAACTGCCAGACCAGGTTGAAGCCGAAGACGAAGGCGATCACCGCCGGATGGAAGCCGAGCAGCACCAGCGGCGCCTGCAGGATAAAGGTGAAGGTAAAGAGGCCGGTCCAGCTCTGCCTGAGCGCCGTCGAGAGATTGTAATGCTGGCTGGAATGGTGGTTGACGTGTTCGGCCCAGACCCAGCGCACCCGGTGCGCGATGCGGTGATAGACGTAGTAGCGCAGATCATCGAGCAGGAAGGCGGCGACAAACACCCAGATCGACAGGCCGAGATTGAAGAAGCGGAACTGCCAGAGCCATAGCAGCGCCCAGTAGGACACGACGCCGAGCAGCAGCCCGGCAACGACATTGCCGGTTCCCATCATCAGGCTGGTCAGTGTGTCGCGCGTCTCGAACGATCCCTTGGCGCGGCCCGTGCGCACCAGCCAGAGCTCGATCAGGATCGCCGTGACGAAGAACGGGATGGCAAGCTGCGTGACCTGCGGGAAGTTGTAGTCGTCCATCACGCAGCCTTTCGGATCTGATCATGGTTCTGCAGCGCCGCGGCCACCGCCCGCGCGTCAGCTTCCTTGGCGAAGGCAAACTTGCCGCCTTTCCAGGTGAAGTCATTCAGCCCTAGCGACACCACATTCCCTTCCCTCGTGAACGCCAGAATGTCCTGCGGTGTGACAATGCGGGTCAGGAAGCAGTCGCCGATACTCTGGACGATGCCACAGCGTTGCGGACCGAGATCGAGAAACGCGGCATGCCTGTCCGCGGTCAACCTGACCGTGCCAGGCTTCTCGTCTGGAAAATCCTCGGCAAAACGCGCGAGCGCCTGATCAGCAGTGGCGAGGGTGGCGGTAATTGTGCCGCCGGTAAAGTGCACGGCCGCGACCGACAGCGCGATACCGACCACCACAAGGATGACCAGGACAGGTAGGCTCATGTGAAGGCGTCTCCTCCGGCGGCTCGCTCTTCTTCGGCGGCGAGTCCAGCCGGCAGAACACCTAGCACGATTGACGTTTACGTCAAAGGGGTGCCCAGCCCCGCGTGGCATGGCGCAAGAGCAGCCAGTGCCGGCGCAATGCTGAGAGCGCCGCAGCGCCCTTCAACGGCGATGGCGCTCCTTTTTCCATCTCGTCGAGATAGGCGCGCGTCAGGACGAGCGGCAGAAAGGCCGAGCGCAGTGACGCGGGGAGAGCCGGTGCGCCCTTCTCGAAAGCGCCGAGATGTTCTCGCGCCAGCGCAATCGTCGCCGCTACTGCTCGCTCAGCGCCGGCCCCACCATCGCCCTTGACGAACTCTTCCGGCGTCGTGCCAGCGGCCGCCAGGATGTCTGCGGGCACGTAGCATTGGCCCCGTCGACGGTGCAGCGGCAACAGGAGCAGCAGACCGGTGATCGCCTGCGCACAGCCGGCCCTGCCCGCCAATTCGGCAAAGCCTGGCGCAGCAGTCGGATCGAGCACCATTGCCGCAAGTTGGATGAGCGCCGCGGCCGTCTCGCCGCAATAACCCTCGAGGTCGGTCCGCGATGGCATCGGATCATCGTAGAGATCGAAGACGCGCGCTTCGAGCATGTTCTCGAAAGCGGCCTTCGGCAGGTGATGAGCGGTAATCGCCGCCCTCAGCACATCGGCGGTCGGATGGCCGGTCTCGGCCTCGTCCTCGGCCAAGATGACATCGCGCCACCACTGCAGCCTGACCTCGCCCGGCAGCGGCTCTTGGATGCGGTCGCGCACGCCGGCGATCTCGGCATTGAAGGCATAGAGCGCAAGCAAAGCGTCGCGCTTGTTGGCCGGCGCATAGAGTGCCGACAGATACCGGTCATGGTCGGCGGCACGCACCGCGCCCATGACGATGTCGCGCGTGCCGGCCATTCAATCGACAGCAACAAGGGCCGCGGCCACGGCGCGGTCCTCGGCCAGAAGCACGTTGTAGGTGCGCACGGCCGCTCCCGTCGACATCGGATCTGCCGAGATACCGGCCTCCTTGAACGCGGTGCGCAACGCTGCCGGCAGCGGCCGCAGATCCTTGCCGGTGCCGACCAGCAGGATCTCGACCTTGTCGGCCTGGGCGAACAGCTTGTCGAAGTCGGAGGTCTTCAGCGCCGACGGATCGGCCGGCTCCCAGCCATGGATGCCGGACGGCAGGCAGAACAGCGAGCCACGATGCGACATGTCGGCAAAGCGAAATCCGCCATTGCCATAGGCCTCGATCGGCGCTCTGCCCGGGAAATGCGCCTCGCGGATGATGATGCCTTTGGCCATGGGTCTAGAGCATGATGCCGAAAAGTGTGGAGCGGTTTTCGGACGACATCATGCTCTATCTCTTTGATTAGAGCCGGATGATTTCAGGTCGACCTGAAATCATCCGGCACCAGAGCATGATCTCGAAAAGTGGGAACCGGTTTTCGGAAAAGATCATGCTTTCCAACAAAAGACTAGATCAGGATGACGGTTCGCCGAAACGCCATCCTGATCTGGCGGCGTCAGGTCGCCACGGCCTTGCCATTCGCCGGCTTCTTCTCCTCGTCGGCGGTCGCGGCCTGCGGCCGCAACTTGAACAGGATCAGCAGCGGCGCGGCGATGAAGATCGACGAATAGGTGCCGAACACCACGCCAAACAGCATTGCCAGCGTGAAGGAGCGGATCACTTCGCCGCCGAACAGCACCAGTGCCAAAAGCGCCAGGGACGTCGTGACCGAGGTCAGCGTGGTTCGCGACAGCGTCTCGTTGATGGCATTGTTGAGAAGCTGAGGCAGCGGCATCTTCTTGTATTTACGCAGGTCCTCGCGGACGCGGTCGTAGACGACGATGGTGTCGTTCAGCGAATAACCGATGATGGTCAGGATAGCCGCCAGCGACGACTGGTTGAATTCCAGCCCCGATATGACGAAGAAGCCGATCGTCATCACCACGTCGTGCACAGTGGCGACGATAGCGCCGACCGCGAACTGCCATTCGAAGCGGAACCAGACATAAAGCAGGATGCCGACCAGTGCGATCAGCATGGCGATCGTGCCTTGCTTGGCCAGTTCGCCGGAGACTGTCGGTCCCACCACCTCGACGCGACGGAAGTCATACTGGTCCTGCAGTTCGCCCCTCACCTTGTCGATGACGGTCTGCTCGGCATTCTCGCCGGCGTCTTGTGTGCCGACGCGGATCAGCACGTCGTTCGGCTGGCCGAACTGCTGCACCTGGATCTCGCCGATGTTGAGCTCGGACAGCCGGCCACGGATGTCGGCGAGATCGGCGTTGCCCTGCTTCGCCTGCACCTCGATCATCGAGCCGCCCTTGAAGTCGATGCCGTAGTTGATGTCGATGGTCAGGAACCCGACGACCGACAGGATCGACAGCAGGCTGGACAAGGCGAAGGTCCAGCGGCGGATACCCATGAACGGAATCTTGGTGCCCGGCGGGATGAAGGTGACCGGCGCCCGCGGCAATTCCTTGGGGCGGGCTCGCCGCAGCCAGATCGCCACCAGCATGCGGGTGAAGGTAAAGGCAGTGAAGACCGTCGTCAGAATGCCGATGGCGTAGGTGATGGCGAAGCCTTTGACCGGACCGGTGCCCAGCCAGAATAGCACCACGGTCGCGATCAACGAGGTTACGTTGGAGTCGACGATGGTCGCCAGCGCCTTGGAGAAGCCGGTATCGATCGCCTGGATGACCGAACGGCCGTTTCGTCGCTCCTCGCGGATACGCTCGTAGATAAGAACGTTCGAGTCCACCGCCATGCCGATGGTGAGCACGATACCGGCGATACCCGGCAAGGTCAGCGTGGCGCCGAGTAGCGAAAGTGCGCCCACGATCATCGCTACGTGCACGGCAAGCGCGACGTTGGCGAGGAAACCGAGAAAGCCATAGGCGACGAACATGAAGGCGACGACCAGGATCGAGCCAATCACGCCTGCCACCTTGCCGGCGTGAATCGAATCCTGACCGAGGCCAGGACCAACCGTGCGCTCCTCGATGATAGTCAATTTGGCCGGCAACGCGCCGGCGCGCAGCAACACGGCAAGGTCGTTGGCGCTCTCGGCGGTGAAATTGCCGGAGATTTGCCCGCTCCCCCCAAGGATCGGCTCGCGGATTACCGGCGCCGAGATCACCTGATTGTCGAGCACGATGGCGAACGGCTTGCCGACATTCTGCTGGGTCGCCTGACCGAACCGAGTCGCCCCGCGAGAATTGAACGTGAACGAAACCACCGGCTCGTTGGTCTGCGAGTTATAGGTCGGCGTTGCATTCGACAGGTCTTCGCCCGATACGATCACGCGGTTCTCCACCAGATAGGGAACCGGAGGATCGTCCTGGGAATACAAGACCGAATCGCCTGGCGGTGGGCGGTTCTTCATCGCGTCCTGGACCGGCACTGACGTATCGACCATTTGGAACGTCAGCTTGGCGGTCTGGCCGATGATATCCTTGAGCCTTTGCGGGTTCTGAAGCCCAGGCACTTGGACCAGAATGCGATCGTCGCCCTGCCGCTGCACGATCGGCTCTGTAGTGCCCAGCGCATTGACACGCCGCTCCACGACTTCGATCGCCTGCGACAACGCTGTCGACGTACGGTATTTGATACCGCCATCCGTGACGGTGAACTTCAGCAAGCCGGGCTCGGAATCGTCCAGCGTCATCGACTGCACGGAACCGCCGGTGAAGAGCCCAGCCGCGATCGGATTGGTTATCGGCTTCAGCGCTGTCTTGGCGGCTTCGACTTGGCTCGGATCGCTAATGCGCACCTGCACGGTCCGGCCCGTTCCACCAAGGCCGGTGTATTGGATCTTGGCTTCCCGCAACAGCGTCCTGATCTCGTCGCGCGTCGTCTCCAGTTGATCCTTGACCAGGTCGTTCTGATCCATCTGGAGCAGGATGTGCGAGCCGCCCTGAAGATCGAGGCCGAGCGTCATCTGCCGCTTCGGCACCCAGCTCGGCAGTTGCGCCAGCGTGCTTGCCGGGAACAGGTTGGGCGCGGCGAGGATCACTGTGACGGCCACGGCCAGCCAGATCAGGATCATCTTCAGGCGCGAGAAATACAGCATTCGTTCTTATCCGTTCAGGCGTACAAGCGGCAGCGTTCCGCCATCGAGGTGATGATTACTTCTTGGCGTTCTGGTTCGCCACCGGCTCGCCCTTGACGCGCACGTCAGAGATCGTCGAGCGCAGCGCCGTCACCTTGGTTCCGCCGCCAAGGTCGATCTCCAGCTCATTGTCGTCGATCACCTTGGTCACCTTGCCGACGAAGCCGCCGCCGGTCACCACCGTATCGCCGCGGCGCACCGCGGCCAGCATTTCCTGGCGCTTCTTCAGCTGCGTGCGCTGCGGCCTGATGATCAGAAAATACATGATCACGAAAATCAGGACAAACGGCAAAATGCTGATGAACATATCGGGCGAGGTGCCGACGCCTTGGGCGTATGCCGGTGTGACGAACATCAAGAAACTCCTGGATGGTGAAATACGCCGGGACGGCCCCGCGAAAATTTGGGCGGAATATAGTCGGTAAAGTTGCCAATGCAACTCCGCGACCCGCCGAATCCGTTGCTTTTCCAGCCGTTTGGCGCGTGCTAGAGCGTCGCAGCCGGAAGCCACCTGGAGCTGGCCGAAAAGATTGTGCTCCAACAAAAGCTTGCGGTTGGTCCTTGGTGCGCAGCCATGAAGCCGCTTCACGTTGCAAGATGCCTGAACGAAAAGACCTCGAAATGACCGATAGCTTGGACGCCCTGAGCAAAAAGCTCGACCGCCTGATCGAGGCGGTCTCCCGCCTCGCCCCGCCCCCTGTTCCGGAGACTGACCTCGGCGTGGCCGACTGCTTCGTCTGGCAGGCCGATCCCGGCTATCTGGAGCCGGTGCGCAAGGTCAACCGCGTCGACATCGGCCTGATCCGCGGCGTCGACCGCGTCCGCGACATCCTGCTCGACAACACCGAGCGCTTCGCGTCCGGCTTTGCCGCCAACAATGTGCTGCTCTGGGGCGCGCGCGGCATGGGCAAGTCGTCGCTGGTCAAGGCCGTGCACGCCAAGGTCAACGCTTCGGACAGGCTCGACCGGCCGCTGAAGCTGATCGAGATCCACCGCGAGGACATCGACACGCTGCCCAAGCTGATGGGACTGCTCAAGGTGGCCCCCTATCGCTTCATCCTGTTTTGCGACGACCTTTCCTTCGACCATGACGACACCTCCTACAAGTCGCTGAAGGCGGCGCTCGAAGGCGGCGTCGAAGGTCGGCCGGCCAATGTGATCTTCTACGCCACCTCGAACCGGCGGCATCTCTTGCCGCGCGACATGATCGACAACGAGCGCTCGACCGCCATCAACCCTTCCGAGGCGGTGGAGGAAAAGGTTTCGCTGTCCGATCGCTTCGGCCTGTGGCTCGGCTTCCACAAATGCTCGCAGGACGAGTATCTCGATATGATCGACGGCTATGTCCGCTACCACGGCCTGACAATCGACCCCGAAACGCTGCGCACGGAAGCGCTGGAATGGGCGACGACGCGTGGCAGCCGCTCCGGCCGCGTCGCCTGGCAGTTCACCCAGGATCTAGCCGGCCGCCTCGGCAGGCCGCTCAAGGATTGATCCAGGATTGGTCGCCCACACTGAAAAAGCCCGCCCCTGGCGGAGCGGGCTGAAGACGGCGGGCCGGACTGGAGGTCAGGCGGCCCGCAATTGTTCTTATTCTATTCGAGATAGCCGCTCGGATCGACCGGGGCGGAGTTCTTGCGCACTTCGAAGTGCAGCTTCGGCGAGTCCGTCGTGCCGCTCATCCCGGACAGCGCGATCTCCTGGCCGCGCTTGACCTTCTGGCCGCGCTGCACCTCGATCGAGCTGGCATGGCCGTAGACGGTGACCAGGCCGTTCTCATGGCGCACCAGCACCGTGTTGCCGAACTCCTTGAGGCCGTCGCCGGCATAGATGACGACGCCGTTCTCGGCCGCCTTGATCGGCGTTCCTTCCGGCACCGCGATGTCGACGCCATCCTTGCCGGAGCCGAAGCCGGAGATGACGCGGCCGCGCACCGGCCAGCGCATCTTGCCGATGCCGGTTGCATCCGGCGCCGCCGCTTCGTCGTCCTCGGCCTGCTGGATGACCTTGGCGTCCTTCTTCGGCGGCGTGTAGGAAGCGAGCGTCTCCGATGGCGTGGTCTTTGCCGGCGACGGCGTGGTCGCCGTCGTCACCGGATCGACGGCCGGCTTGGTCGCGGCGGGCTTGGCGGCGGCGACGGCAACGGTACCGCCGGCCGGAACCTTGAGCGTCTGGCCGATCTTCAAGAGGCCGTCCTTCATGCCGTTGGCCTGCTTGAGCGCTGTGGCGCTAACGCCAGTCTTCCGGGCGATGGAAGACAGGGAATCGCCCTGCTGGACGGTGTAGGTGCCGCCGGCGCCCGCCGGCTTTGCCTCAGCCATCTGCGGCATGGGCTTGGCGTTCTTCGAGCCGCTGGCGGCGGCCGATGCATCGACCTGCGCGGCGGACTTGCCATCCTTGAGCTTCGGCTGCTGCGGCAGAACGGCAACCTTCTCCGGCGCGCCGGCAGGCTGCTTCGGCGTGACGGGGTTGGTGGCGTCGGCAACCTTGGGCCCGGCCTTGCTCGAATAGGCGTAGGCGGGGATGACGATCTTCTGGCCTGTCCTGATGCCCTTGTTGGCATCGAGCCCATTGACCTTGATGATCGCATCGGCCGGCACATGATATTGCCGCGCGAGACCGGAAATCGTCTCGCCTTCCCTCACTACGATCTCGGTGGCGTGCGGCGCGGCACTTGCGTTGCGCACGGCATCGGGCTCGGCGGCCTTGAATGGCTTCGCGGCCGGCGCGATGGTGCCGGTAGTCGCCTTGTCGAGATGCGGCGCGGCGGGAGCTGGCGCCGGCGCCGGGGCTGAAGCGGTGCGCATCGGCTTGGCGGGCGCTGCCGGCGCCGAGGGCGGCGGCAGCTGCTGTGAGGTCACCGGCTCGAGGCTGGAGCGGCTCACCGACTGGGTATGACTGCCGTCTACCGGCGCCGGCGCGACCGTATCGCCCGGATAAGGCTGGTCGGCACCCTGCTTGTTGATGATGGCGCGCTGGTTGTTGGTGGACGATGTGAAGACGTCGTCGACACCATTGAAGCGCATGGCCTGCGAGCTGCACCCGGCCGCCGCGCCGGCGATCATGAGTACGGCGCAGCCGCGCGCCAGATTGCGTCCGTTTGCCTTCAAACTATTGAATTGCATCGCAGTAACCCGCACAGACCCGGTACAAACTGGTCTTGATTAAAGCGCGTTAATGTTACTGGCCGGTTAACCCATTAGAATCCGGCGAAAATTTTCTTAAAACTTTTCGAGGCGCACAAGCTGAGTTGGGATTCGGGTCAGGCCGCGTCGAAAATGGTAGTTTCCGAGAACCGGCCTACGCCCGCCGTAGCCTTGACTGTCACGCCACTCACGAGTGCTTCGGCCGGAAGCGCAAGAAGCCGCCATTTGCAGGCCGGCCTGACCTGAATCCAACCCCGCTAGATGACTGCGGCGACGCTGCGCAGGATCGGCTGCAGCCTGACCATGCCGATGTCCTCACGCTCGAAACGGCTGCCGACCTTGGTGAGCTTGGCCAGCACCTGCTCGCCCTCCTCGGGGCCGATCGGCGCGATGACGATGCCGCCGCTCGACAATTGGTCGAGCAGGAAGCGCGGCAGGCTGTCGAAGGCCGCCCAGGCGAGGATACGGTCGAACGGCCCTTCGTTGGGCAAGCCATTGGAGGCGTCCGCCTGGCGCGCGATGACATTGCCGATGCCAAGCGCCTCGAAGCGCTGCTTTGCCTGTTCGGTCAAGGTCTTGTAGCGGTCGACAGTAACGACGCGCGCGGCAAGCCTGGACATCACCGCAGCCGTATATCCCGACCCGGTGCCGATCTCGAGCACGCGGTTGCCCGGCTCGATGGCCAAAGCCGCGATCACCGCCGCCTGCAGATCCGCACCCTCGATCGCTTCACCGCATTCGATCGGCAGCATGCCCTCCGACCAGGCGATCGAATGAAATTGCGCGGACAGGAAACCGCGCCGCGGCGTCGCCTCGAAGGCGGCGATCAACGCTTTCGGCGCAGTGCCCCGGCCGCGCAGACGGAGCAGAAAAGCGGCAAAACCTTCGCGGTCGTCCATGGTCATGACAGGGCCTTGGTCAGCTGGTCGCGGAGTTCATGGGCGGTGAGGTCGAGTTGCAGCGGCGTCACCGACACCAGCCGGTTGCGCAACGCATGGAGATCGGTGCCCTTCTTGCCTTCGACCGGCTCGCGGCCGAAGCGCAGCCAATAGTAAGGCAGGCCGCGACCGTCGCGGCGCTCATCCACCCAGAGGCTGTGCACCAGCTTGCCCTGCGAGGTGACGACGGTGCCCTCGATTTCGTCGGGCGCGCAGTTCGGGAAATTGACGTTGAGCAGCACCCCGTCCGGCAGCGGCGTCGCGATCAGCTTCTTGAGCAGCGCCGGCGCCAGCGCCTCTGTCGTCTCGTAGGGAACGACGCGGTCCTCGCCGACATAGGAATAGGCCTGGCTCACCGCGATCGAGCGCACGCCGAGCAGCGCGCCTTCCATGGCACCGGCAACGGTGCCGGAATAGGTGACGTCGTCGGCGATGTTGGCCCCGGAATTGACGCCCGACAGGATGAGGTCGGGCGGTCCGGGCAGGATCTTTTTCGTGCCCATGATGACGCAGTCGGTCGGTGTGCCGCGCACGGCATAATGCTTCTCGCCGACCGTCCTCAGCCGCAGCGGCTCCGAGATCGACAGCGAATGCGCATAGCCTGACTGGTCCTGCTCGGGCGCGACTACCCAGACGTCATCCGAGAGCGTACGGGCGATGCGTTCGAGCGACGCCAGCCCCTCGGCATGGATGCCGTCATCGTTGGTCAGCAGGATGCGCATGGACTCATTTCGATTCGATCTTGGCGAGGCCACCCATGTAAGGCCGCAGCACTTCAGGAATGGTTACACTGCCGTCCTCATTCTGGTAGTTTTCCATGACGGCAATGAGAGCGCGGCCGACCGCGGTGCCCGAACCGTTGAGGGTGTGGACGAAGCGGTTGCCCTTGCCGTCCTTGTCCTTGTAGCGGGCATCCATGCGGCGCGCCTGGAAATCGCCGCAGACCGAGCAGGACGAGATTTCGCGATAGGCGTTCTGGCCCGGCAGCCAGACCTCGATGTCATAGGTCTTGCGCGCGCCAAAACCCATGTCGCCGGTGCAGAGCGTCACCGTGCGGAACGGCAAGCCGAGCCGCTTCAGCACTTCCTCGGCGCATTGCGTCATGCGCTCATGCTCGGCAAGCGAGCTTTCCTGGTCGGTGATCGACACCAGCTCGACCTTGTAGAACTGGTGCTGGCGCAGCATGCCGCGCGTGTCGCGGCCGGCCGAGCCCGCTTCCGAGCGAAAGCATGGCGTCAGCGCCGTGTAGCGCAGCGGCAGCTTCTCATGCGCGGTGATCTCCTCGCGCACGAGGTTGGTGAGCGGCACTTCGGCGGTTGGGATCAGGCCAAGGCGTCCGTCGCCATGCGGTGTGAAGAACAGATCGAGCTCGAATTTCGGCAGCTGGTTGGTGCCGAACAGCACCTCGTCGCGCACCATCAGCGGCGGCTGGATCTCTTCATAGCCATGTTCGGTCGTGTGGAGATCAAGCATGAACTGGCCGATAGCGCGCTCCATGCGCGCGAGCTGGCTCTTCAGCACCGTGAAGCGCGATCCCGACAGTTTCGCCGCCCGCTCGAAATCCATCATGCCGAGCGCTTCGCCGATCTCGAAATGCTCTTTCACCCAGTTCGGGCGCGTCGGCGCCTCGCCGACGATGCGCTTGACGACGTTGTCGTGCTCGTCCTTGCCGACCGGCACGTCGTCGAGCGGAACGTTGGGCAACACCGCGAGCGCGTCGTTCAGCGCCTTGTCGAGCTCGCGCTCGCGCGCTTCGCCGTTCTGGATGAAGGCCTTGATATCGCTGACTTCGCCCTTGAGCTTTTCCGCCAACGCAGCGTCGCCCGAACGCATGGCGTTGCCGATCTCCTTCGATGCGGCGTTGCGGCGCTCCTGCTTGACCTGCAGTTCGCTGAGATGCGCACGCCGCGCCTCATCCCTGGCGATCAGCTCGTCGACGGTGGACTGCGCCTCGCCTGCCGGCCAGGAGCGCTTCACCAGCGCATCGACAAGAGCGATTGGATTTTCGCGAATCCATTTGATGTCAAGCATGGTTGATCCGTCCTCAAACTAAGGTTCGAGGGCGTAAACCGCATCCGTCATCGATGCAAGCTGGCATGCCGAAGAGGCCGCTATTTTCCGGCCTCGGCACAACTCCCGCTCAGCTTGACGAGGTGTCCGGCGCCTTGTCGGCGACCGTGCCGCCGTTCTCCCGCCGCTCGCGTGCAAGTCGGTCACGCTCCTGGCTGCGCTCGATCATGCGCGAGGAGAAGATGGCGACCTCGTAGAGCACGATGGTCGGAAGGGCAAGGCCGATCTGGCTCATCGGATCCGGCGGCGTCAACACCGCGGCGACGACGAAGGCGATGACGATCGCCCATTTGCGCTTCTCGGCCAGTGCCCGGGAGGACAGGAGTCCGACGCGCGTCAAAAGGCTGGTCACCACCGGCAGTTGGAACACCAGGCCGAAGGAGAAGATCAGCGTCATGATCAGGCTGAGATATTCCGACACCTTCGGCAGCAGCGATATCTGCACCTGGTCGTTGGTGCCGACCTGCTGCATGGCGAGGAAGAACCACATCACCATCGGCGTGAAGAAGAAATAGACCAGCGAGGCGCCCATCAGGAACAGGATGGGCGACGCGATCAGGAACGGCAGGAAGGCGCTGCGCTCGTTCTTGTAGAGGCCTGGCGCGATGAACTTGTAGATCTGCGTGGCGATCAGCGGGAAGGCGATGACCATGCCGCCGAACATGGCAAGCTTCACCTGGGTGAAGAAGAACTCCTGCGGCGCCGTGTAGATCAGCTCGACCTTGTGCGGGTCGAGCCCGGCCCATTGCGTCGCCCATTTGAACGGGATGACCAGAAGGTTGAACAGGCGCTTGGCGAAGAAGAAGCAGACGAGAAAAGCGATGAAGAAGCCGCCCAGCGACCAGATCAGCCGCCGGCGCAGCTCGATGAGGTGCTCGATCAGCGGTGCCGACGATTTCTCGATCTCGTCTCTTTCCTGATCCGAAACGCTCACTTGGCGGCTCCCGCCGCCTTCTTGGTGTCGGCGACCTTCTTTGCGGCCGGCTTCTTCGCCGCGGTGGGTTTGGCTTCAGCCTTGGGCGGAATCTTCTTGGCGGGCGCTACCGCCTTTGCCGGAGCCGGCGCGGATTTTGTCGGGGTCTTCGCCGCGGGAGCCTTGGTCGATGCTGCCTTCGTCGCGGCACCGGCCGCCTTCGCCTTCGGCGCCGCCGCCTTTTTCAACGGCTGGGCGGACGTCGCCGTCTCGACAACCGGCGCGGTCACGCCGGCGTCGGTCATTGCCGGGAAGATCGGCGCGGCCGCAGCCGCTTCTGGCCCGTTGACGCCAGGCATTTCGGTCGCGCCGTTTTTGAGCGGCTCGGCCGCCTGCGGCGTCGATGCCGCCGGATCGGGCGCTTTGGGCTTCATCATCGTATCGACGCCCGCCCGCACATCAGCGGCCGCCTGCTCGAACGGATTGAGCTGCTTGCGGATTTCGGTCATCGGATTGAGGCCGCGAAGACTGTCGACCGAACTCTTGACGTCGTCGAGTTCGGCCTCCTTCAAGGCGTCGTTGAACTGCTTCTGGAAATCGGCCGCCATGGCGCGCAATTTGGCCGCTGTGCGGCCGAAAGTGCGCAGCATGTTGGGCAAATCCTTCGGCCCGACGACCACGATCATGACGACCGCGATCACCAGCAGTTCGCTCCAACCGACTTCGAACATGGCGATCTATTCCAACGAGAGCTGTTCCAACGAGTGCCTGGGGCTCAGCTCTTGCTGACCTTTTCCTTGCCCGGCGAAACGGTCTCGTCGGCACGGTGCTCGACGGTACGCTTGTCGTCGGCATCGTCGTCGGCCATGCCCTTCTTGAAGCTCTTGATGCCCTTGGCCATGTCGCCCATCAGCTCCGGCAGCTTGCCGCGGCCGAACAGCAGCAGCACGATGACCAGAACGATCAGCCAGTGCCATATCGATAGTGAACCCATAACAATCTCTCTCGAATGTTTTCCCTCGGCGATGATCTATGCGTTTTCGCTCAGGGATTCAAACACAACCGCAATGAAGTTGATAAAATGGCTGGCCTATGTCACGCATTTTCGGCGTGAGCGCATTGCTACGAATCCGCGCAGGCTTTCCCCATAGAGCATTCGCGGCCGGTTTTGCGCTCACTCTTCGGTGACGCGCGGCGTGAGCAGTCCAAGCTCCTCGAGGTCGATATCTGTCAAGGCATCCTCGTCCTCGGCAAGCGCCTCCGGATCGGCCGGCGGCACCGGGATCGAGAAATTGGACGGCATGCGCGTCGACAGGAGCCCGGCGCCCTTCAACTCTTCCATGCCGGGCAGGTCGCGGATTTCCTCCAGTGCGAAATGGTCGAGGAAGGCATCGGTGGTGCCATAGGTAACAGGGCGGCCGGGCGTACGGCGACGGCCACGCATCCTGACCCACTCCGTTTCCAGCAGCGTGTCCAGCGTGCCCTTGGAGGTCTCGACGCCCCTGATGTCCTCGATCTCGGCGCGGGTGACCGGCTGGTGGTAGGCGATGATCGCCAGCACCTCGAGCGCCGCGCGCGAAAGCTTTCTCTGCTGGACCGAGTCCCTGCTCATCAGGAAGGCGAGATCGCCGGCGGTCCGGAATGCCCAGGCATCGCCGACCCGCACCAGGTTAACCCCGCGCTTGGCATAGATTTCCTGGAGATCGGCCATTGCCGCCGCTATGCTGACGCCCTCGGGCAGGCGCGCCGCCAATTGTCTTTCGCTGACCGGCTCGGCGCTGGCGAAGATGATCGCCTCGGCCATGCGCACGGCCTCCGACAGCTGCAGCCGCTCGGCGGGGTTCTCGATAGAACCCTGTTCGGCCATCTCGTCTTCCGGCTCGTCCTCGACTTTGAACGGAATGACCGAAGCGTTGGCGCGTTCGCTCATGATGCCACCTCGACTGCCTTGACCCGTTGTGCGCGGCCGCGCAGATAGATCGGCGCGAAAACCTGATCCTGCCGCACTTCCAGCTTGCCTTCGCGCACCATTTCGAGCGTCGCGGCGAAGGAACTGGCGACCGCCGTTCGCTTCTCCTCCGGCGCCGCTAGATATTGGATCAGGAAGCTGTCGAGCGCCGTCCAGTCGCCGATCGTCCCGACCAGCCGCGCCAGCACTTCGCGCGCGTCCTTCAAGGACCAGACGGCGCGCCGGGCGATCGTCACGTTGTTGATCGCCTGCCGCTGGCGCTGCTGCGCATAGGCGGTCAGAAGATCGTAGAGCGAGGCCGAATAGGCGTTACGCTTCTCGACGATCACCATTTCCGGCATGCCGCGCGCGAAGACGTCGCGGCCGAGCCGGTTTCGGTTGACCAGCCTCGCGGCGGCATCGCGCATCGCTTCCAGCCGCTTCAGCCGGAATTGCAGCACCGCCGCCAGTTCCTCGCCGCTCTCACCCTCTTCGCCCGGCTGCTTCGGGATCAAGAGCTTCGACTTGAGGAAGGCGAGCCATGCCGCCATCACCAGGTAGTCGGCGGCGAGCTCCAGTCTTAGCACCCTCACCTTCTCGATGAAGGCCAGATACTGCTCAGCCAAAGCCAGGATGGAAATGCGTGCCAGATCGACCTTCTGGTTGCGGGCAAGATGTAGCAGAAGATCGAGTGGGCCCTCGAAGCCGGCCACGTCGACCACCAGCGACGGATCGCCGGTCAGACGTGAATCGTCGTTCTCGGCCCACAGACGGTCCATCGGTGCGGCCTTCGCGGCCTTGCTGTCCAATGTCTCCGCCACTTGCCTTTCTTTCCTTCGGTTTAGGCCACCGCTTCGAAATAGGTGGCGAATTCCGCGCGTATCGCACCTTCGTCGGCGACGTCGCGGCTCTTGATATAGGTCAGCGCCCGCTCCGCTCTCGCCAGGGACTTGCCCTCGAGCGCCGTCGTGCGCGACGCGATCCCCGACATTTCCTCGAAAACGCCGTTGCAGTGAAGGACGAGATCGACGCCGGCCGCAAGGATCGCGGCCGCCTTTGTCGGGAAATCCCCAGAAAGTGCCTTCATCGACGTGTCGTCGCTCATCAAGAGCCCGTCGAAGCCGATCTCGCCGCGGATCACCTCGTTGACGACCTTGGCCGAGGTCGTTGCCGGATTGTCCGGGTCGACGGCGCTGTAGACGACATGCGCCGTCATCGCCATCGGCAGATGGTTGAGCGCCTTGAACGGGGCGAAATCATGTCCCCGCAATTCGGCAAGCGGCGTGTCGACCGTCGGCAGCGCGAAATGCGTATCGGCGAAGGCACGGCCGTGGCCGGGAATATGCTTCATGACCGGCAGGACGCCACCCGACATCAAGCCTTCGGCCGAAGCCCGGCCAAGCTCGATCACGGCCTCGGGCTCCTCGCCATAGGCACGCGCGCCGATGACGTCGGAGGCACCTTCGACCGGCACATCGAGCACCGGCAGGCAATCGGCGGTGATCCCGTGGCGCAGCAGATCGAAGGCATGCAGCCGCGCCAAGAGCCAGGCCGCGCGGCGGCCGGCCTCGCGGTCGTCGCGCCAAAGGGCGCCGAGCGCGCCGCCGGCGGGATAATTAGGCGCCAGCGGCGGACGCAGCCTCTGCACTCGGCCGCCTTCCTGATCGATGAAGACCGGAGCATCCGGACGCCCGACGCAGTCGCGCATCGAGGCGACCAGGTCGCGGATCTGCCCGGTCTCACCGATGTTGCGGGCAAACAGGATGAAGCCCCATGGCCGTTCATCGCGATAGAAGCGGATTTCCTCTTCAGTGAGGGATTTCCCGGCGCAGCCGAGGATCATGGATTTTGATTCGGTCATGGATGAAACCTTAAAGCTTTGGCCAAGCAAAGGGAATCACCCCTGCCCGACGGTGCCCGCAAGCCGTGAACCGTCCACAACGAAAAGCCGGCGCGACCTTGCGGCGGCGCCGGCTTTGAGATGTTCGAAACGGTCAGCGTGAGACGAAGCAGGTACCGCCGGCCGCCTTGTAGCTGGTGCACAGGTTGATCGCGTCATTGCGTGACTGCGCCGGAACGCGGACGCGGTAGAACGTGCCCTTGCCGGCGATCTCCGCCTTGACGATGTTGGCCTTGCGCCCGGAAAGCACGCTGCCGTAGCGACGCTGCAGGTCCTGATAGGTCGACTGGGCGCCTTCAACCGTCGGCTGCGAGGCGACCTGCATCGACCACGAGCCGCCGCCTGCAGCAGCAGGATCGATGGAGGCGACCTTGTCGGGCTTGACCTCGCCGACGATGTCGACCGGCTGGTCGGACGGGCGCGGCGGCGCCACCGGCACCTTCGCCGGCGTGTTGGTCGACTGAGCCTTGGCCTCAGCCTTCGGCGCGGCAGCGGGTTTCGCCGGCTTGGCGGTCTCGTCCTGACCGGAATCGACCTGATCGGCTGTCTGATCGGTCGCCGGCGTGACGGTTCCCGTCGGCTGGGCGTCGCCCTGCCCTGCCGGAGCCACGTGCTGCGGCACCGGATCGGCTGGTTCGGTCGCCGCGACTTTCGGCGCGACGGGAGCCGGATCCTCGTGCGGAACCAGCGAGCCGTCAGCCTTCACCATCATGGTCTTGACCTTGCGCGGCGCAACGGCGACGACATCGTTGTTGGTCCCTTTGTCGGCCTCCTGCAGCACCTGGGCGATGCGGTCCTCCGACTTCGGCGCCGGGACGACCGGCTGCGCGCTCTTGGGCGCACCCGCTTGCGCACCAACTGGCGCCACTGCGTTCGGAGCCGGCGCGACTGCGTCCGGAGCCGGTGCAACCACGTCCGGAGCCGGCGCAGCCGCGTTCGCATTGCCCGCTGCGTCCGTGCCCGGCGCGGCATCGGTGTCATCAGGCGAAAGGTCGACGATCCGGCTCTGCGGCGGCTCCTTGGACGCCACGTCGATCGGCTCCTCGACATTTGTCACCAGTTTCTGCTGCACCGGCTCGGCGGGCTTGGCCGCACCACCCTTGGCCACGGCGTCATAGACCTTGTTGTCCTGGTTCGGCACCACGGCGCCACCTGGATTTTCCGGCTTGACCTTGATCGGCGAATTGTCGGCCTTGACGATGACCGGTGCCTCGCCGCCGCCCTTGCCGCCGAAGGAGAAGGCAAGAGCACCTAGACCGCCGGCAATCACCGCGGCACCGACGAGCGCGGCCACCATGAAGCCGCGGCTGCGCGGCTTTGCGGCTTCGCGCTCGGCAAGGCCCGGCACGGTCATCGCCTCATCGAGCTCGGGATCGTAGTCGAGCTCGTCGACTGCAAAGTCGTCAGCCTGCGAAACCGGACGGCTGCCGGGCAAATCATCGGCATCGAACTCGCTCGCGGCCGCGGCATGGGACGCAGCCGCCGGAGCGGCGGTCGTCTCCGCACGCAACTCGCGACGATCGTAGCCGGTCTTGAATCCGGTATTGTAGGAATCGTCGTCATAACCCCGGCTCTGCACCGGAGCCGCTGCGATCTCGGTCGCGTTCATCTCGTTGAGCAGGCCCGCAAACTCGGCATCGAGA
Organism: Mesorhizobium sp. WSM4884; assembly: GCF_029625675.1. NCBI lineage: Bacteria > Pseudomonadati > Pseudomonadota > Alphaproteobacteria > Hyphomicrobiales > Phyllobacteriaceae > Mesorhizobium > Mesorhizobium sp. WSM4884. The sequence goes on along the minus strand of NZ_JARTVO010000001.1, from coordinate 566,135 downwards.
TCATCATAGGCGGGTGCCGCCGGCTGATCTTCCTCGAAGCTGAGTTCCGGGATATCGAGATCGTCGGCCAGCGCCACGACGCGCTCCGGCACGTCGACTATCTCGACATCGGGCATTTCCTCCTGATGGCGAGGCTGCCGCGCCGAGGCTGGCTTGGCGTAAGCGGTGTAGTCCTTCGCCGGCTCGTCGCGATAGGCAGGCGCTGCCATCTGCGGCGACGAAGCGGGTTTGGCGTAGGCGGAATAGTCCTTCACCGGCTCGTCGCGATAGGCGGGATCCGCCATCTGCGGCGACGAAGCCGTTTGCGGTTGCGGCGCGAACGACGCTTGCGCCGGCGCGGCGACCGGCGTCACGCGGCTCCACGACCGGTCCGGCTCGGCGGGCGCGACCGGCGCGTCCTGCTCTATGCCCTTGGCGAAGGCGGCATCGAATGCCTCGTCGTCGAAATCGATGCTCGGCTCGGCATTCTGTTCGGCCGCCGTGTCTTCGAAGCCCTGCTGATCGAGTTCGCCGGCGAGCAGCCCATCGAGATCGGCAGGCCGGGCGGTCTGCTCGTCGCGCGCCGGCTCATGCTCATCGAGGTCCCAGTCGAGATCGTCGGCGACAGCAGCCTGCGGGCCGGCGTGGCTGGCCGGCTGCGGTGCCGGAGCGGGTTCCTTGACGACCGGAGCGGGGGCGGCCGGAACAGGCGCAACCGGGATAGGCCGCGCGGTCATGGCACCGAGCAGCGCGTTGAGCTCGTCTTCCAGGCTTCGCTCGGCAGAGGTTGCAACCGGCTTAGCCGGTTCGACTGCGGCGACCGACGGAACCGGGGCCGAGACGGCCGGAGCAGGATCCTCGAATGACGGCTCAGCCGCGGCGACGGATCCGGCAGCGGAAACTTCCGGCTTCTCGGCAAGAGCGTCACCGAAGTTGAGTTCGAAATCGTCTTCGAAGGCCTGATCGGTTGCGGTCTGGTGATCGGCGACCGGTTCAGGATTGGCGGCGGAGGCTTCCGGCTCCTCGGCAAGGGCGTCACGGAAGCTGAGCTCGAAATCGTCTTCGATGACCTGCTCCGCCGCTGCTTCGTGATCGGCAACGGGCTCGGGATCGGCGGCGAAACGCGCTGTCTCTACAGGTGCTTCGACGGCCTGCGGCTGATCGTTCGAGACAGCCTGCGGCTGCTCGTTCTCGACCGACAGTTCCCGTTGCAGGGTCAGGTCGTGCGGCTGATCGAAATCCATGTCGACATCGGCCACTTCCTGATCAAACTGAGCCTGATCGAAGTGGCTGTCGAAATCCTCGGCGGCGATCGGCTGGTCGGCGGCGTGAGCTTCGACCGGTTGAACGTCAGCGGACCCGGTCTGCTCGATCTTGCGATCATCGAACGCCAGCTCGTCCTCGAGCGACATCTGGACCGCGTTGTCGAAATCGGCATCGAATGCCGCCTCGGCCGCAGGCTCGACTGCCGCGACGGCGCCGTGGCCCGCATCGGCCTCGTGATGGCCGGACCGGAAGCCATCATCCAGCGAGGCTGCCATTTCCTGGTCGATGGAAAGGTCTTCCTCAAGAGGCGAAACCTCGTTCTCAAGAGGCGAAACCTCGTCCTCAAGCGGCGAAACCTCGTCCTCAAGCGGCGAGACTTCCAAGGAGCCCGCGACCGCCTTGTCGAAATCATCGTCGAAGTCAATGTCGGCGGCAGGCTCCGGCGCGCGGGGCGCGGCAAAGTGCGCGTGATCGGCCGCGTCGTCAAAGACGAAGTCCTGCTCGAAAGAAGCGGCAAGCTCGTCGCCAGTGAGAGCGGCGGTGGCGGCGTCGTAAGCCGGCTCGTGCTGGACCGCCTGTTGCGCGACCGGCGCGCTTTCCTCGGCAACGTCGAATTCGCCCATCAGCTCCTTTTCGAGGTCGATGTCGAAATCTGTGTCTTCCGCAGCCTGGTTTGCCGGCGCAGCCTTCGCGACCGCCGGCGTCTGTGGCCTGACCGGCTGACGCGGATCGAAACCCATGATCCGGGTTAGTTCCGCGAACGGATCGTCGTCAGCGATGCGGTTGTTTTCGGCTACTTTCAGCTGGGTTCTGTCTGCCATTATTGTTCCCAAACTCGCACACAGTCGGACGCCATGGACGTCGCGCAGGGTTGGCCCTTACCAGCGCAATGTGGGCAAAAGGTGACAGGTTTTTTAGTCAAACCTAACGCATTTCGGTAGGCGCATCAGCTCCTATCAGCGTCAGGCCGGAGGTCAAAACATCCGAAACAGCCTGCACCAGCCCTAGTCTGGCATACGTCAATTGTGGGTCGTTAACCTTAACAAAACGTAAGTCTGGGTTGTCGGTGCCCCGATTCCAGTGTGCGTGGAAGCTGGAAGCCAGATCGTAAAGGTAGAATGCCAGCCGGTGCGGCTCCAATGCAAGTGCCGCGGATTCGATTAGCCGTGGATATTCAGCCAGCTTCCGGATCAGGCCGATTTCGCCCTCATCCGTCAGCGACGCGACGGAGGCCACGAGCCGGTTTCGATCGAAATTCGCCTCGCCCAGTTGCTCGCTCGCCTGCCGGAACACAGAGTGGCAGCGCGCCGAGGCGTACTGCACGTAGAACACCGGATTGTCCTTGGACTGCTCGGTGACCTTGGCGAAGTCGAAATCGAGCGGCGCATCGTTCTTCCGGTAGAGCATCATGAAGCGGATCGGGTCGCGGCCGACCTCTTCCACCACGTCGCGCAGCGTGACGAAATCGCCCGACCGTTTCGACATCCTGACCGGTTCGCCGTCGCGGAACAGCTTCACCAGCTGGCAGAGCAGCACCGTGAGCTTCACCCTGTCGCCAGCGACCGCGCGCGCCAGCGCTTCCAGCCGCTTGACGTAGCCGCCATGGTCGGCGCCGAGCACATAGATCAGATCGACGAAGCCGCGCTCGACCTTGTCCTTGAGATAGGCGACGTCGGCCGCGAAATAGGTGAACGAGCCGTCCGACTTCACCAGAGCCCGGTCCATGTCGTCGCCGACGGCGGTCGAGCGGAACAGCGTCTGCTCGCGGTCCTCCCAATCGTCCGGCTTCTCGCCCTTGGGCGGCGGCAGCTTGCCCTTGTAGATATGCCCTTTGAGCGTCAGGTCGGCGATCGCCGCCCGGATCTTCTTGGCGTTGTCGGCATGCAGCGTGCGCTCGGAGAAGAACACGTCGTGATGCACGTTGAGCAGCGCCAGATCCTCGCGGATCATCGCCATCATCGCGTCGACGGTGCGGTCCTTGACGATCGGCAGCGCTTCCTCTTCCGGCATCTCCAGCAGTCCGAGGCCGAACTCCTCGGCCAGCGCCTGGCCGACAGGGACCAGATAGTCGCCTGGATAGAGACCGGCCGGGATCTCGCCGATGTTTTCGCCGAGCGCCTCGCGATAACGCAGCATGGCCGAGCGTCCAAGCACGTCGATCTGCGAGCCGGCGTCGTTGATGACATATTCTTTGGTTACGTCGTAACCGGCGAACGCCATCAGGTTGGCCAAAGTGTCGCCGACGACGGCGCCGCGGCAATGGCCGACATGCATCGGGCCGGTCGGGTTTGCCGAGACATATTCGACATTGGCCTTGCGGCCGCCGCCGACCTTCGAGCGTCCATAGTTGCGGCCCTCGCCGAGCAGCACCGCGAGATGCGTCTGCCAGAACCCATCCTTCAGCCTGAGGTTGACGAAGCCCGGGCCGGCGATGTCGGCCGACGCGATGTCGGCATCGGCGCGCAGGGCCTCGGCCAGCTTTTCCGCCAGCGCGCGCGGGTTCTGCCCGGTGGGCTTGGCCAGCACCATCGCCGCATTGGTGGCGAGGTCGCCATGGCTCGCATCGCGCGGCGGCTCGACCGCGATGCGCGACAGGTCCGGCGACACGCCATCCTTGTCTTTCAGATCAAGGGCTTCGACAGCTTTTACGATCCGCGCGTTGAAATCGGCGAAGATATTCATCGGGTGTGCTCTGGGCTTTAAGAGGCGACCGGCTGCTTGGCCGGCAAAATCGTGGCTCGCCCTAGCTCAAATCGGGCGTGTGGTCAAACAGACGCCTATGCTCCTTGAGCGCATAGGTGTCGGTCATGCCGGCCAGGAAATCGGCAACGCTGCGTGCCTTGATGCGATCCTGCGCCCTGTCGAGCCCTTCGCGCCATCCGTCGGGCATGGCGCGCGGGTCGGCGAAATAGGCATCGAACAGATCGCGGACGATCTGTTCGGCGTCCGTCCGCACGCGCATCACTTCGGAATGCCGGTAGAGATGCTTGTAGAGGAAGGCCTTCAGTTCCTTTTCGGCCGCGGCCATATCGGCCGAGAAGGTCACCATCGTCTCGCCCGCCGCCCGCACCGCATCGGCGCTGCCCGGCTTGAGGCGCTCGATATTGGCTGCGGCGGAAGCAATGACATCCTCCACCATCAAAGTGATCTGCCGGCGCATCAACTCGTGGCCGGTGCGAACGTCGTCTAGCTGCGGATAGCGGGCGCGCACGCCCTTCAGGATCGAGCCCGGCAGGCCGACGTCATCGAGCATTTCAAGCGTCAGGAAGCCGGAGCGCAGGCCGTCGTCTATGTCATGCGTGTTGTAGGCGATGTCGTCGGCGATCGCGGCGCACTGCGCCTCGATGCCGGCGAAGCGATCGAGCTCGAGGTCGTGCAGTTCGGAATAGTCGCGGATCGCCTGCGGCACCGGGCCTTTCAGTCCCTTCCCGCTTGCATCGGTGAGCGGCCCATTATGCTTGACCAACCCCTCCAGCGTCTCCCAGGTAAGGTTCAGCCCGTCGAAATCGGCATAGCGCCGCTCGAGCCTGGTGACGATGCGCAGCGACTGCGCATTGTGGTCGAAACCGCCCCAGGCGGCCATTTTCTCGTTCAGCGCCTCCTCGCCCGTATGGCCGAACGGCGTGTGGCCGAAATCGTGCACCAGGGCGACGGCTTCGGCGAGATCCTCGTCGCCGCGCAGCGCCCGCGCCAGGGCTCTCGCGATCTGCGCCACCTCGATCGAATGCGTCAGCCTGGTGCGATAGTGGTCGCCCTCATGCGCGACAAACACCTGCGTCTTGTGCTTCAGCCGGCGGAAAGCGGTGGAGTGGATGATGCGGTCGCGGTCGCGCTGGAACGGCGTGCGGGTCGGGCTTTCCGGTTCGTCGAACAGCCGGCCGCGCGAGCGCGCCGGATGGCTCGCATAGACGGCGCGCGGCCGGTAGCCGAATCCGATATCGCCGAGAGCATCCTTGCCCATTCACCCACCAGTTGACTTGCCCGCGCCCGCTTCATACCTATCATGGGAAACCGAAAGCAAGGTGACGCCGATGGGCGCGGATGCCAAGACTGCCATGAAGGTCGAGATGACCGAAGCGGCCGCGAAGCGGATCGCCAGGATCCTGTCCGGCGAGCCGGGCAAGACGGCGCTGCGCGTTTCCGTCGAAGGAGGCGGCTGCTCGGGCTTTTCCTACAAGTTCGATCTGGTCGACAGTCGCAACGACGACGACGTCGCCATCGAAAAGGATGGCGCGACGATCCTGATCGACGACCTCTCGCTGGTCTATATGGGCGGTTCGGTGATCGACTTCGTCGACGACCTGATGGGCCAGTCCTTCCAGATCAGGAACCCCAACGCCGTCGCCTCCTGCGGCTGCGGCACCAGCTTCTCCGTCTGACGAACTCCGATGCCTGCGATCGGCGCGGTCCGCCAGGTCGCGCTGTCGGCAGGGCGCGATCTCGATGCGACGCTGGCCTTTTGGCAGGGCGTGCTCGGCATGAGCGTGCATGCGCGTTACGATCCGCCGGGCATCGCTTTCATCATGGCCGGCGATGTGCGGCTGCTCTTCACCGACGGTATTCCGCCGGGCACCGTCTATCTCGACATCGCCTGTCTCGAGGCCTTCCACGCCGAGGCGAAAGCCGCCGGTATCCCTTTCACCGCTCCGCCCACGCTCGTGCACCGCGACACCGAAGGCCGCTTCGGTCCGGCGGGGGAAAGCGAATGGATGGCCTTTCTAAAGGACCCCGCAGGCAATACGATCGGCCTCGTCGAGCGCCTTGCGCCGGAAGAAGATTGAGGTCCGCATGAAGATCGTCACCTGGAACATCAACGGCGTCCGCGCCCGCATCGGCAATCTCACCCACTGGCTGACCGAGAGCGCGCCGGACATCGTCTGCCTGCAGGAGATCAAGACCCTCGACGATCAGTTCCCGCGCGCCGAGATCGAAGCGCTCGGCTACAATGTCGAGACCAACGGCCAGAAGAGCTTCAACGGCGTCGCCCTCCTGTCGAAGCTCCCCTTCGACGAGGTCAATCGCGGTCTGCCCGGAGACGATGCCGACGACCACGCGCGCTTCATCGAAGGCGTCTTCTCGACCGATAAAGGCGCCTTGCGCGTCGCCTCGCTCTATCTGCCGAACGGCAATCCGATCGATGACGAGCGGAAGTTTTCCTACAAGCTGTCGTGGATGGCGCGGTTGGAGCGCTGGGCGGAAGAGCGGCTGAGGCTCGAGGAAGCGCTGGTGCTGGCCGGCGACTACAATGTCATCCCCGAGCCCGCCGACGCCAGGTTCCCCGAAAACTGGCGGAACGACGCGCTGTTCCAGCCGCAGACGAGGCAGGCCTTCCGCCGCCTGAAGAATCTCGGCTTTACCGAGGCCGTGCGCGCCGTGACCGACTCGCCCGATGTCTACACCTTCTGGGACTATCAGGCCGGTGCCTGGCAGAAGAACAACGGCATTCGCATCGACCACCTCTTGCTGTCGCCCGAAGCCGCCAACCGCTTTTCCTCGGCCTCGGTCGAAAAACATGTGCGCGCCTGGGAAAAACCCTCCGACCATGTGCCGGTGGCGATCGATCTCGACTTGCAGCCGGCCTGAAAGCACCAGCTGCAGGCGGCTTTCGTAAGACCCCGATATCGCCACAAATTGCGCGTTTGATGCGCATTGTTGCGGGGGTTCGATGGCTGTCCGATTTGTCCTTTGCCTGGCCGGCCTTGCGCTGGCGTTTGCCGCGCCGGCGTCGGTGGCGGCCGCGCAGGCATGCCTTGCCAACGGCAAATCCTTCAAGGTCGGTGAGACGGCCTGCCTGACCGTTGCCGGCGAAAGTCACCTCGCGCGCTGCGACATGGTCCTCAACAACACGTCGTGGACGAAGGTCAAGGATGAGTGCCCAGGCGAGAGCCAGGCGCCGAAATTGCACCCGACCTCGATCTCGACGCCGGCGCCCAGCCTGATGCCGACGGAGCCGACCGAGAACTGAGGAGCTGCTGATCTCCCCTCTGAGGGGGGAGGTCTGGCCCCGCTTACTGGTCGCCGTTGTTGCCCTTTGTCAGGATGTCGTCGGCCAGCGAAATCGCCGTGCGGCGGTCGGCTTCGCCGGCGGCGGCGAAGGCCTCTTCCTGCATGCTGCGGATCCAGGGCTGATCGGCGGGCGGAGCACGCTCGAGTGCGGCCGTCATCATCGCCAGGCCGCGCACGACCTTGCCGCTCTGGAACAGCAGATTGCCGAGCGTCGCCTGCGCGCCGGCATGGCCTTTTTCAGCCGCCAGCTGCAGCCAGCGCCCGGCCTGCTTGACGCTGGCCTTCACGCCGCCCTCGCCCTTGAGGAACATCTGGCCGATCTCGAACTGCGCGTTCGGATTGCGGTAGTTGGCGGCGGCGCGCATGTAGTATTCCTGCGCGGCGACCTCGTTTTCCTCGACCGGGCTGCCCGGGATGCCTTTGCGTAGATAGTCGCCGAGCGCGACAAGGGCGTCCGAGACATAGCTTTCCTCCGGCGAGCCGGGCTCGACGTCCTGGTCGACGATCTCCGAGAAGAACTTGAAGGCCGCATAATCGTCGCGCGCCACGCCGTCGCCTTCGGCATACATGCGCGCAAGCTTCCAGGTGGCGCCGATCTGGCCGTTCTCGGCGGCATATTTATAGGCCTCGACCGCCTGGTCCTTGTGGCCATTCTTGTAGGCGGAGAAGCCGAACTGGAACACCGCCCACGGGCTCGACTGCGGCTTCACCCCGGTCTTGTCGTCGAACACCTTGTCGTCGAAGGCCATGGCCTGCCCGACGGCGCCCAAGATCGCTACCGCGACCAGTGCCGAAAGGACCGACGACCTCAACACCTCAAATGTCCGCATAGCAGTGTGTTTCTTTCGCACCGCCCGGATGGGTGACCGCGCCGTCGCGAGCCGACCCTACGGTCTGCGCATATTTCCAGATCGCGCCGGACTGATAGTCGGTCTCGCGCGCCTTCCATTCCTTTGCCCGTGCCGCGAGTTCCGCATCCGAAAGTGCCACCTCGATCGTGCCTTTCACGGCGTCGATCGAGATCACGTCGCCATCCTTGATGAGCCCGATCGGTCCGCCGACCGCCGCCTCCGGCCCGACATGGCCGATGCAGAAGCCGCGTGTGGCGCCTGAGAAGCGCCCGTCGGTGATCAACGCCACCTTGCCGCCCATGCCCTGGCCGTAGAGCGCTGCCGTCGTCGACAGCATCTCGCGCATGCCCGGCCCGCCGCGCGGCCCTTCATAGCGGATGACGAGAACCTCGCCTTCGCGGTAATTGCGCTGCGTGACCGCTTCGAAACACTCCTCTTCCGAATCGAAGCAGCGCGCCGGGCCTGAGAATTTCAGTTCCGACATGCCGGCGACCTTCACGATCGCGCCTTCGGGGGCAAGGTTGCCCTTCAAGCCCACGACGCCGCCCGTCTTGGTGATTGGCCGATTGGCGGGACGGACCACATCCTGGCTGTCATTCCAGGCAACGTGCTCCATATTTTCGGCCAAAGTGCGGCCGGTGACCGTCATGCAGTCGCCGTGCAGATAGCCGTGGTCGAGCAGCGTCTTCATCAGGAGCGGAATGCCGCCGGCTTCGAACATGTCCTTGGCGACATATTTGCCGCCGGGCTTGAGATCGGCGATGTAGGGCGTCTTCTCGAAGATCGCCGCCACGTCGAAAAGGTCGAATTTTATGCCGGCCTCATGCGCGATGGCCGGCAGGTGCAGCGCCGCGTTGGTCGAGCCGCCGGTGGCCGACACGACGGTCGCCGCGTTCTCCAGCGCCTTGCGGGTGACGATGTCGCGCGGCCGGATGTTCTTGGCGATCAGCTCCATCACCTTTTCGCCGGAAGCGAAATTGAAGCGGTCGCGCATTTCGTAGGGCGCCGGCGCGCCGCAGGAATAGGGCAAGGCAAGGCCGATCGCCTCGGCGACGGTCGCCATCGTGTTGGCGGTGAACTGGGCGCCGCAGGAACCCGCCGACGGACAGGCAGCCTGCTCGATCTCCAGCAGCTCGTCATCGCTGATCGTGCCGACCGAATGCTGGCCGACCGCCTCGAACACATCCTGCACGGTGATCTGCCGGCCGCGATAGCTGCCGGGCAGGATCGAGCCGCCATAGATGAAGATCGACGGCACATTGAGCCGCACCATCGCCATCATCATGCCGGGCAGCGACTTGTCGCAGCCGGCAAGCCCGACCAAAGCGTCATAGCAATGGCCGCGCATGGTGAGCTCGACCGAATCGGCGATGACCTCGCGCGACACCAGCGACGACTTCATGCCCTGGTGGCCCATGGCGATGCCGTCGGTGACGGTGATGGTGCAGAATTCGCGCGGCGTGCCGTTGGCGGCCGCCACGCCCTTCTTGACCACCTGCGCCTGGCGCATCAGCGAAATGTTGCAGGGCGCCGCCTCGTTCCAGCAACTGGCGACGCCGACCAGCGGCTGCGCGATCTCGGTCGCCGACAATCCCATTGCATAGAGGTACGAGCGATGCGGCGCGCGCGCCGGACCTTCGGTCACGTGGCGGCTGGGCAGCTTGGCCTTGGAGATCACCCTGGCGTCCATACTCGTCCTTGCCGCACACCCCGCGGCCGGTCCCATCGCCGCGCCAACCTGGCACGCATCCCGAGACCTATCCGGGTTGCTCCGGGTTTATGGCGGGAAATAGGCAGTTCCCTCGGCGAGACTTCTAGAGCGGGGGTTGTTCATAAACTGTTGCCAAAACGTCACAATCGTAAAGGGCGGTTGTGATGAGAATCTGCAACATAGGGTCGGCCAATCGGACATGACCATTGATTGCACAACGAAAAAAGGCTGGGCGATGCCCGGGCCTTTCTCGTGGAATTGCGAACGCTTAGAACTTGATCTTGACACCGCCCGAAATCGCCGTGACCAGATCGTTGCCGAAGTCATAGCTGACATCGGTGCCAGCCGTGTAACCGTTCTTGTCAGTCAGCGTGCCGGAGTGCCCGCTGGTCATGACACCGATCGCGCCAGCCAGACGAACTTCGATATTCGGCTTCGGCGTGTAGGCAACGCCGCCACCAAGCGTCCAGGTGTCGGTCTGCGAACCATAACCATGCGAGGTACCGCGGTCCCACGTGAGTTGACCAGCGGCGCTCCACTGATCATTGAACTTGTGACCGATGCCGCCGGAAACGGTCCAGCCGTCGCGATACATCAGGTCAAGCGAAGTTGGCCTGATGCTTGGATTCGTCACTCCGCTGTTACAAGCGAAGCCGAACGCCTTCGAGGCATCCGTACAAATCGGAACAATCTGCAGAACGCTCCAATTCACCCATTTGATCGAACCGAAGGCAAGCCAACCTGGCGCGATACCAGATTGCAGTTTCAGTTCCAGTGAATCCGGCATGGACTGGGTTGGAGCATAAATGTTGGTAACAACACCACCAACGTTCAGCGTCCCGTCGATATTGTCCAGCCTTACCTGAGAGTTGTAGACGAGGCTGGCGCGAAGAGCGATATCTGGGATCTCGTAAGCAATACCCGCGCGCCATCCCCAGCCGCTGCTGTCCAAATCCACGCGGCCAACGATTGTACCCAGAAGTGGGCTCGCATAGCTTTCCTTGAAGCCATAGACTTCCTGGTAGAACACGCCACCGATAAACCGAAGTTGGCCCTTGCCGGCATCCATTTTGTAGGAGCAGGTCGCGGCGTAGTTGTTACTCTTGATATCGGTTTCGATGTTTGAGTACGAGCCGTTCCAGATGCCGGGGGCAGTATGTGCACCCCAAGGTTGCGAATAATCGACCATGCAGTCGACGCCCTGGACGATTTGGGCTTTTGCGCCGATCCGCGGCACCCAATAGTTCTCGCTGTCGTCCGCCGTGCTGCCGACTGTGAGGCCAGCACCGCTGGTGTCGACCGCATTTTTGAGCTTGCGGTTCGGCATCACGTATGTCGCTTCCGCTTCCGTCGCGAACGGCGCCGGATCGAACAGCAGGTCGATGTCGTAGCCGCCGCGCTCCAGGCCGCCGGCTTGCGCCGGGTGCATCGCCGCGCCGACCAAAGCCAGCGAAAAGCACCCTATCCCCAGCAGCGCTTTAAGACGCAAAACGTTCATGGAAATCCCTCCCCGAAATACGCGGGATCAGCTAGAGCCAATTCGGGTTAACGGCGCAACTACGAATTCAAGAGTTGTACACGTACACCTTGACAGCACGCATTTTCGCCATCGTGCCCGGCCGCGAAATCGAGCCCAATCGCGGCTTGACAGGCATCGAATGGCAGAAAAAAGCTGCAAAAACCTTTCAATAAGGCCCAAAAACAAGCCATTTTGCGGGAAAAGGGGCCCATTGTTACATTATGGCAACAATGGGGCGCAAAGTTTCCGTTTACGTCAAAATTAACGCAACGGCATGGCTGTATCCACAGCGGGTGACGCTGGGAAAGCGGCCTTCCGGCGAGGGCGAATCTTGCCCTCAGCCGGCGTCGCGAACCCTGGTCAGGGCGACCGAAAGCTTCTCTTGCGCCTCGCGATATTCGGCAAGCTTTTCGCGCTCGGCCTCCACCACTTCTTCGGGCGCGTTGGCGACGAACTTCTCGTTCGAGAGCTTCTTGTGCAGGCGAGCGATCTCCTCGGTCACCTTCGCCAGTTCCTTCTGCAGGCGCGCAGCCTCGGCCGCAAGATCGATCAGGCTGCCGAGCGGCAGGCAGACGGTCGCTTCGTTGAGGACGATCTGAGCCGAGCCCTTGGGCGGCGTTCCCGCCAGCGATATGTTGCCGACGCGGGCCAGGCGTTTGATTGCCTGATCATGGCGTTCGAGCCTCTCGCGCGTCGTTGCGTTGGCGCCGATCACCGCCAAGGGCGCGATCGCCGCCGGCGGCACGTTCATTTCCGAGCGCACCGAGCGGATGCCGGAAACGAGGTCGACCAGCCAGTTGATGTCGGTGGCCGCGTCGTCGTCCTCGAAATCGGGCGACGGCCAGGTAGCATGGCAAAGCAGTGACTCCCGCTCCTTGCCCTCCCCCGACGTCTGCGCCCAGAGCTCCTCGGTCATGAACGGCATCATCGGGTGGAGCAGCTTGTAGATCTCGTCCAGCACGAAAGCGACGCAGGCCCGGCTTTCCGCCTTGGCGGCTTCGTCCGTGCCCGTGAACACCGGCTTCAGCAACTCCAGATACCAGTCACAGAACTGGTTCCAGACGAAGCGGTAAGCGGCGCCCGCCGCCTCGTTGAAGCGGTATGAGGTGATGCCCTCGGTGATCGCGCGCGCCGCCCGCGTCAGCTCGGTCAGGATCCAGCGGTTGACCGCGAGCTTGGCATCGTTCAGCCAGAAGTCGTCGTTCCTGGCGACCTCGTTCATTTCGGCGAAGCGTGTCGCGTTCCAGAGCTTGGTGCCGAAATTGCGATAGCCGGCGATGCGCGCCGGGTCGAGCTTCACGTCGCGTCCCTGCGCCGCCATCACGGTCAAGGTGAAGCGCAGCGCATCGGCGCCATACTCGTCGATCAGGTCGAGCGGGTCGATGACGTTGCCTTTCGACTTCGACATCTTCTGCCCGTTCTTGTCACGCACCAGCGCATGGACATAGACCGTGTGGAACGGTTCCTCGTCCATGAAGTGCAGGCCCATCATCATCATGCGGGCCACCCAGAAGAAGATGATGTCGAATCCGGTCACCAGCACGTCGGTCTGGTAGTAGGTCTTGAGCTCCGGCGTCTGGTCGGGCCAGCCGAGTGTGGAGAACGGCCACAGCGCCGAGGAGAACCAGGTGTCGAGAACATCCTCGTCACGCGTCAGTATCTCGCCCGGCTGGAAATTCTCCAGTCTGTCCTCGACCCAGGCCTTCCACGGCCCTTCCAGCGCCAGATAGTATTCGATCGCCGCGGCTAAAGCCTCTTCCTCGGTTTTCTCGACGAAGACGCGACCGTCCGGCCCGTACCAGGCTGGTATCTGGTGACCCCACCACAGCTGCCGCGAGATGCACCAGGGCTGGATGTTCTCCATCCAGTCGAAATAGGTCTTCTCCCAGTTCTTCGGCACGAAATTGGTCCGGCCCTCGCGCACCGAGGCGATCGCCGGCTTGGCGAGCTCGGCCGCGTTCACGTACCACTGGTCGGTCAGGAACGGTTCGATCGGCACGCCGCCGCGGTCGCCATGCGGCACCGTGTGGCGATGCGGCTCGACCTTGTCGAGGAAGCCGCCTGCTTCCATCAGTTCGACGATGTTCTTGCGCGCGGCGAAGCGGTCCAGCCCGTCGAGCTCATCCCAGACGGCCTGCCGCTCCGGCGTCACTTCAAGACCGGCGAGGAAGTCCTCGTTGTCCTTGAGCTTGACGGCGGCATCGACGGTCAGGATGTTGATCGCCGGCAGCTTGTGGCGCTTGCCGACCTCGAAATCGTTGAAGTCGTGCGCGGGCGTGATCTTGACCGCGCCTGAGCCTTTCTCCGGATCCGAATATTCATCGGCGACGATGGGGATGCGCCGGCCGACGATCGGCAGGATGACGTTCTTGCCGACCAGATCGCGAAACCGCTCGTCATCGGGATGCACGGCCACAGCGGTGTCGCCGAGCATGGTTTCGGGGCGGGTCGTCGCGACCGTGATGAAGGTCTTCGGGTTCTCGGGGTCGAACACCGCCCCCTCGACCGGATAGCGGAAATGCCACAAATTGCCGTTGACCTCGTGCTGCTCGACCTCGAGGTCGGAAATGGCCGTCAACAGCTTCGGATCCCAGTTCACAAGGCGCTTGTCCTTGTAGATCAGGCCCTCCTTGTAGAGCGTGACGAAGACCTCCAGAACCGCCTTGGACAGGCCCTCGTCCATGGTGAAGCGCTCCCGGCTCCAGTCGGCCGAGGCGCCGAGCCGCTTCAGCTGGTTGAAGATCGCGCCGCCGGATTCGGCCTTCCACTCCCAGACTTTTTCGATGAACTCCTCGCGCGTCAGGTCGCGGCGATGGATCTGCCTTTCCATCAGCTGGCGCTCGACCACCATCTGAGTGGCGATACCGGCATGGTCCATGCCGGGCTGCCAAAGCACGTTCTTGCCGCGCATGCGCTCGAAGCGCACCAGTATGTCCTGCAGCGTGTTGTTGAGCGCATGGCCCATATGCAGCGAGCCGGTGACGTTCGGCGGCGGGATGACGATGGTGAAGGCTTCCGCCCCTTCCTCCGCGCCGGCGCCGGCGCGGAACGCGTCGGTCTCTTCCCAGATTTTGGCGATCTTCGGCTCGACGGTCTTGGCGTCGTAGGTTTTATCAAGCATGGAGGAAGTCCGAACTGTCGGTAACAAGCGTCCGGTGTAAATCGGAAGCTCTTGGCCGAGTCAACCGCGAGAAGGATAGGCCTGCCTGGCCCAGATAGGCTTGCCGCGATCGACGGCAATCCCGCAGCCGCATTTCCCGCCCGACGGCGGCGCCTTTTACTTCCAACGGCCGGGCGAAATCACTGCGCGCCGCGCGCCACGCGCTCGATTTCCTCGCGCACGAGCCGTTCGACCAGCGTCGGCAGATTGTTGTCGAGCCAATCCTGCAGCATCGGCCGCAGCATCTCCTCGGCCATCTCGTCGAAGGTCTTCTTGCTGCGGCTGGCGAAGGCGTCGGAAAGCTCGCCGAATGCCGCCGCGACCTGACGGCCGGCATGCTCGGACAGGATCGCCGGCCGTGCCGGCGGCAAGTCGGTCGAGGACGGCCCGGAAACCTTACCGGGCGCTGCGGTTTCGGCCTTTGGCTCGGCAACATCCTCCTCATCGATCTCGACTTCGGGGATCTCGACTTCGGGCGCCACTTCCGGAGGACGGGTTGCCACCTTCGCCTTGACGGAGCTTCCGCCAACGGCAGCGATCTCGCGCCGCCAGTCGGCAACGATGGTATCCGCACTTTGCGGCACGCTCGCCGCCGCCCCTGCAACCGCCGGCGTGTCGGGCTCGGCGGTGATCCTGGCCCCGACTTCCGCCAGGGTGGTGGGTGCAGATGCGGTCTTCATCGGTTCGGAGCGCGTCTCGGCGCGCGCGGCCGCCGGATCGGACGCCGCAAGCTGGGCTTGAATCTCCGCAAGACTCACCGGCTTCCGGGGAGCGGATTCCGCGTTCAGCTCTGAACGGAAGGCGTCAACATCGGCGACCGGCGCCGCCGGCGTCGGCTGGAGGTCCTGGCGCACGTCACCGCCTTCGGCCGCCGGTTGCTTGCGGCCGGTGTCGCTGTCCTCGATGATCCTTCGGATGGAAGCGAGAATCTCTTCCATGGAAGGTTCGCGCTGTGCGCTGCTTGCCGTCGCCATCGTCACATCCGCCGCCCTTGTGACCCATTGCAGATTTCCATTCCGGCCGGCCGGAATTCGAATCAATGGCGACAGCGTAACCGACCGATCGTCATCCGAGAATCCCCAATCTGGGGAGACATTGGATTTCAACAGATTAGCCGCTTCCGGCGCCAGCAGCCGACAGGTTGGCTTTCAAATGCAAAAACGCCGCGCATCCATCGGATACGCGACGCTTTTGGAAGTTTACAGGAAGGATCAGCGGCCGTCCGGCGTGCGCAGCCCAATCCACTTGTCCTTGACGGCGTTGTAGTGCTCTTCCGGCTTGTACTTGGTGACCGCCAGACCGAGCCGGTCGACCGACAGGCGGCCGATCGCCGACAGGATCGCATAGCTCGCTACCACCACGTCGTGCTCCGAGCTCGCCTGATTGATCTTGGCCGTGATCACCGCGTTCTGCGCGTTGAGCACGTCGAGCGTGGTGCGCTGGCCGACATTGCGCTCCTCGATGACGCCGTTGAGCGCCAGTTGCGCGGCGGCGATCACCTGCCGGTTGGCGTCAACATTTTCGCGGGCAGCGGTGTACTGCGTCCACGCCGACGCCACAGCCTGGCGCACCTGGTCGCGGCTGACGTCGACTTCGATGCGCGCTTGGCTGAGCGATTCCTTGTTCTGCCGCACGATCGCCGAGGTCCGGCCGCCGGAATAGATCGGAATGGTCAGCGTGGCGCCGATATTGGCGGACGTCGAGCTGCCGTTGGGGTTGGTGAGGGAGGTAGGAACGGTGTGGCTGTAGTTGTCCGAAATGCCGGCGGAAGCCGAGACCTGCGGCAGCAGCGCGCCTTCCGCCGATTTCACCGAAAACGCCGCGGCGTCGACGAGATGTTCGGTGGCAAGGATGGCCGGATGCTCGGCAGCGGCGATGGTGAAGGCCGAATCGATGCTTCCCGGCAATAGCTTGCCAAGCGGCGCGGCAGCCTTGAGCTTGCCCGGCTCGTCGCCGACGATCTGGTGATAGGTCGCGGCACTGGCCAGAGCCGTCGCGCGGGCGCTGGCGAGCTGCGCCACCGCCGTCGCTCGCGAAGCGTCGGCCTGGGCGACGTCGGTGCGGGTTCCCTCGCCGACCTCGAAGCGCGACCGTGCGGCGCGCGCCTGCTCGGTCAGGAATTGCAGGTTCTGCTCGGTCAGTACCGCGATCTGGCGATCGCGGATCACGTCCATATAGGCGCTTGCCGCGTTGAACAGGATGTTCTCTTCGGTGTTGCGCAGGCTCTCGACCGAAGCCTTCACCTGCGATTCGGCGGCGGCGACGTTGTTCTTGGTCTGAAAGCCGTCGAACAGCAGCTGGTTGATTTGAATGCCGAAACTGCCGGTCGTTATTCTCCTGCTGGAACCAAATCCGTGCGTATTGGTGTAATCGATGCTGCCGGAACCGGTGACGGTCGGCCGGTAGCCCGACTTGGCGATGGCCACGCCTTCATCTGTGACGCGCACGCCGGCGCGGGCGGAATTCAGCTGGGAGTTGTATTGATAGGCCTTGGCGAGCGCGCCGGTGATGGTTTCTGCCGATGCGGCCAATGGCGAAAGCGCTGTCGCCGAAACGAGCATGGCTGTTAGAAAAGTCTTGCGTAGGGGCGGCACGTATTATCCCTCATTCGTTTTGCATGGGAACCACGCCACGCAGCCTCTCCTTTCGGGTCAGCCCGCGTCGCGTTGTTATCGTTCCCCCGCTGACCGCCCCCCGAAAATCCCCGGTCAGGCAAATCAGCAACGATTGTTCAAGCGCAAGCGATCATGACAGCGCCTTCGCCGCAAGGCAAAAACGCTTAAAATTCGAACGCATGGATACGTTCGAACCCCGGTAGTGGCTTAATTGCCGCATTGAAGGCGCGTCTTCCGGTTACAACCCCCCCAGCCTTGAAAAATAGCCGGGCCACGCCAGAGTTGCCCCGCCCTTCGACCACAACCAGCCGTCCATCCTCCGCGAGCTGGTCGAGCAATGCCGCCGGCACCTCCTCGACGCTGCCGCCGACGAAGATGACGTCATAGGGCGCCTTGGCGGCATGACCTTGCGGCAACGGCCCGATCACCACCGTCACGTTCTGGCAACCAAGTGTCGAAAGTGTCGACTTCGCGGCCTCCGCCAGCGCCGGATCGCTCTCCAATGCAACCACCGATTTCGCGATTCGGGAAAGCAGGGCGGCCGAATAGCCGGTACCGCAACCGACATCGAGCACGGAATCGCTATCGCTGATCTCAGCCAGCTGCAGGAGCTTGGCGAGCGGCGAGGGTTCCATCAGGTAGCGGGCGCCGCCGCCATTGACGCCGTCGGAAATACGGATGTCTTCGTCGATATAGGCCAGATCGCGTTGGCTGGCGCCGACAAAGACTTCGCGCGGCACGGAGAGCATCGCTTCGATCAGCGGCGCGCTGGTCACGTCGGTGGTGCGGATCTGGCCATCGACCATCCTCACGCGGCGTTCGGAGAAATCAGCGTTCATGTCCCAACCAACCCGCTCCCCGCGCCAATTCACCACCCGCGCCCGATCCAAGGTCCGCGAGCGAATTCGACCGGAACCTGACGCTCCGGCGCCACGGCGCCGGAGTCCGGGCATTGGAGGCCTCGCCCGGAATCGAACCGGGGTGCAAGGATTTGCAGTCCTCTGCGTAACCACTCCGCCACGAGGCCTTCCATGCTCCCGGCGTTCCGAGCGAACTCATTATGTTGGCGGTGGAAGGTCGTCAAGCACCGGCAGGTCATTCCCGGCGCTTTCCATGCGTCATCGCAGACAAGTGGTTGCCGATCGCTTGCGGCCGTCCTCGGCAGCGTCGCCGGAGCTTGATGCCGCCTCCTGGCAGGCTCTCAATCGGGCCGGCGGCGGCGTTCCCACCAGACGACGAAGCGCCGCCTGTGGCGACGCACCAGCGCGAATTCGTAGGATAGGACCAACAGGCCCAGCGGAATCATCCAGAAACCGAGAATCGGCAGAAAGCCCAGAATCCCGCCGACGGTGAGCAGCACGCCGATCGCGATCCGCAGTCCGCGCGAGCGCGGCATCGCGAACTCGCGGCCCAAGACCGTGATCCTCCGCGCCGGTGCATTGTCGTCGTCAGCTGCCGTCATTCAAACCAGATCCATCTGCGTCATCGGTACCAAAGGCAACAACCGGCCGCTTTGTTCCGTGCCAGTGTGAAGCCGTTCATATGTGGGCACGCCGAAACGATGCCACAAATGGCCGCACGAAAAACTGGAGAAAAATTGCGAATTGCTGCTTTGCAAAGCCGAAAGGTGTTTGCTATAGGCTGCGCCACTCACATCAGAGCCTCCGTTCCCCGGTAGCTCAGTGGTAGAGCAACCGGCTGTTAACCGGTTGGTCGCTGGTTCGAATCCGGCCCGGGGAGCCAACAATTCTCGATAATTTTGCTGGGAAGCCGATCCTGCCACTCTGCCGGCACGGTCACTCTTGGGGCGACAATCCGGGCTACATCGCATTGGCCTGAACTTCGCTTACAACCCACTTGTCATGCTCCCGGGCCCCGTATCATGTTCCCGGGCCTCGGCGAATTTTGCCTCCGCGGCCAGAAGCTCGGCCTCGAGCCACGGCAACTCCGGATTTCCGATGCTGACGGTGTGGCAATGGATGTCGGGATCGCCGCACGCGCGCTGAGGGTCGTCTGGCCATATTGTGTTGCTGGCCGAAAGGCATCGTCCGTATGGATGCGTCCCGGCCGTTCTTTGGATGTGTTCCGGTCACATTAGCGACAAAGTATAGAAGGAACTCGCCGGGCGAGACCCCAACTCCCTCAAGCCCGGCGAGCCTACTACCTGACCAGAGTACGCGATCAGGACCGGGATCAACCGGCAAGCTGTGCCGTGCAAGACAGATGCCAGGGATCTGTTCTGAAATGAGACGAGTGACCCTGCGTCAAGACTCAGCTATGGCTGCGCGTGCGCACTCCCTGGCCGGCGCCAGCGTTCAGGCAACCTCCACCGAGAGGCGCCGGTCATTTTTCGGCAGAGGTTTCTGGAGGACCTGTTTCTCTCTTCCTCTCCAGTTCCAATAGGATGCTGAATACCGAAGCAAAGGCCCCCGCATTGTTCGAGTCCTTGCTCCGTAGGTGGAAATACGGCAGAGCGAACGCCAAAATCATCGTGACGATGGTCGCTCCTGTCATGTGGCTGCTGCCGACAAGCCAGCAAAAAAACGCGACCACGCCACCGGCTATCGTCGCCCCAAGCGCACCTGCCAGCAAAGGATTGTATCTAGGCGGTGGCGCTACCGAGTCTGCCCAGCGCTTGGCCTCTAGGTAAATGCGCAGCGGATCCATACGACACTCCCCGATGTGGGCGAGTCTTAGCAATTTCTGATGAACCGGCTAAGGGCCATACGTGGCATTCGACCCTGCGACCGACGTCCCTGCCCGCTGATATCACGGTGGGACATTGGTCCGTGACGTCGCCGGAAATCGTTCCTTCGTTCGACTGCGGGCGTGGCACGGTTCTTGCGGTCGTAATTTCAGGCACGCCGGGAATTTAGGCACTGTTCCATATCAACACCGGCGTGTGCGAGGTTGGGACAATGACGAAGCGTAAGGTTCTGTTTGGCCTTCCCGCAGCATTTTTGGCCACGGCCCTCGGGATAGCCTTCTTTTCGTCCGAGACCGCATGGAGACTTGTGACAGCAATCCAATCCCATTCAGTCTTTTGTTCGAGCGGTCCTTCGCTCGCGACCGTATCGGCGTCGCGGATTTTGCCGCCATGTCCGCCGGCCGTCACAAGGTCATAGGGCGTTCGATGTGGACCTTGATCGCTCGCTTGGTATCGGCCTTTCGCGAATTCGTTGCACCAAGCTACCGGCCAGAACTTTACTACATGCGCGGCCCCGGGCCGGCCTCAGCGCGCCGCGCAATCTCGCGCTGAGCACGTGTCAGCCGCCGCTGTCCAACAGCGCCGAAGCCGCATTTGCCTAGTGGTTCGCAACCGGGTCACGTTAAGCGAGGCGTGCCTTCCGCGATCGCACCATACCTTTTCGAGGTAAGTTAGCCGATTTGCATATGCGGCGGACCTAATAGGCCGCCAGGCCGGCGCACACTTCAGGCAATCTCCCCAACGAGAGGCGCCGGCCACCCTTCCGAGTGTTTCGTTTCCGGACCAAAATGCTGGCACCGGTCTTGCATCGAAGAGATTGCCGGTGCTCCTCCCATCGGTCCTGATCGGGGATCAGGAAGTAACCTCTCGCCGGGCTTGAGGTGTTGGGGTTCCCTCGCCCGGCGAGTCTTCTTTTCAGCACATGGCGCCGACGAGGAACTAAGACGCCATGGGGAGAGATAGGCCCCTGAATGGACTCAGTCCCGCCGCGAAGAGCAGGCATCATGGCCGTTTCGCATGGCCGAAATGCTGCCGAGATGGTTGACCGCTAGGGTCCGTGACCTAGCTTACCCTCACGATGGACCATCCAGACTCCGAAATGGCGGCATGGCACGCACCGTGGGAGAGCTCTCGGGACATTGACGATGGCGAGGTGCGGGCCGGTTTCTCGGAGTTCTGCACGTCCTCGGCCGCCGACAATCGGCAGTCACGGCGTTTTCTAGTTTCGTTTCAGGCAAAAATAATCGGCGCGGGCCTCTGTCGGCGCATGTCCTATGCTGTGCGATGCAATGACGAATTCGCACGGCACTGGGAGCCCGAAGCAGCGACAGCTTCGAGGGCAGGCAGAAGCTTTAGCCAGCACCAAGGCGAGGACGCACACAAAGCCTCACGAAATTAAATTACACCGAAGACCGCACAGGCACTGCGATGTCAAATCATCTTGCCGGAATTTACGCAGATAACACGGATCTCGCCCTCCTGGGCGGGATGACGATATTTGTCTTGATAGGCGTCTGTCTCGTACTCCGCCGTATCCTCATCGCGATGCGACGGCGTCACGCGAAACCAAATGCGTATCTGAGCGAAAGCAGGATTACTCCCCTCGATGAGGCTTCTTGGGCTTGGGACCGCCCAGCCGACCTTGCAGCCAAGCCTGCTTCCCAGGCTGCCGTGCCCCCGGCCCCTGATGGCAGACCTCAGGATGATCTCGACGATCGGCAGTCCGGGTTGCGAAACGAGTATTTCGATTTCGACACGACGTCCGAGGCAGGCGAGAGCCCGCCTGGGGTGCAGCCCAATGCTTTCGCTTCGGCGACCAGCTTCGCTATGGCCCCGCCTCCCCGCGTTCACAGGCCGACGAGTGTCGCGTTGCGCCTGGGCGTTGCCGCAATCTGTCTGGCCGTGCCGCTCGGTTATGCGATGACGAGACAAAACTTGGTCGAGAACGTCTCCGTGATTTCGCAGGTCCTGGACCATCCCGATCCTTCGCGCCCCTCCGAGCTTCCGGCCAGTGCTGCGTTGGATATGCGTAACCCAGCCCAGGAAGATGGGCGCACGAATGTCGAATTGCCTGGACCGGAGCCTACGGCCGCCAAGGCACAAGTCGATGCAGCTCTTGCTCAGGCATCCGCTGCGAGGGAATTGGCCGGCCAGGAGCACCAGGCTGTGGAAGAAGAGCGCGCCAGGAGCGCCTCCCTGCAGAGCGCGCTCTTCGAGTCGCGCAAGCAGGTCGATGCGCTGAAGACAGGCATGGCAGCCGCCGGCAAAGCCAGCGAGGAGCGTTTGCGCAACGAACTCGCGGCAGCCCGCACGCTCGATGCATTGCGGCGAATTGCGCAAGACGCCCGCGCGCTGGCGGGCCAGACCCTCAACTACGTCTTTATACAAATGCCCGCTGCTCGCCTGGAGCGTCAGCAAACCGAACGGATGGCGCGCGATCTGTCGCAAGCGCGGGCGCAAATTGAACAGCTTGAGGCCAAGGCCGCTCAGGATCGCGCCAAGGCCGAGGCTTCGCAGGCGCAAGCGAGCGGAATGCTTGACGAGGAGCGCCGGAAATCGAAGGACCTTCGTAACGACATAGCCGAAATGGAGCTGTCCAAGGCCGCGGTCGCGGACACGGCCGAGCGGGAACGGACCGGTGCAGCCACAGCGCGGGAACAGGTTGAGCAAACTGCGGCTGAGACGGCGCAGGCCCTCGCACGAGAACGCGCTTCAACAGCCTCGCTCCGAGAGGACCTCAACAAAGCTCGCGTCGAGCGCGACGCGGCTGAACAGGAGCGAGCCAACGCTGTCTCAGCAACAGAGCGTGCCGAGCAGACTGCGGCCGAGGCGGCGCAGGTCCTGGCACGAGAACGTGCTTCAGCAGCCTCGACCCAGAAGGACCTCGACAAAGCCCGCCTGGAGCGCGACGCGGCTGACCAGGAGCGAGCCAAGGCTGTCTCAGCCAGAGAGCGTGCCGAGCAGACTGCGGCCGAGGCGGCGCAGGCCCTGGCACGAGAACGCGCCTCAGCGGTCTCGGCCCAGAAGGACCTCGACAAAGCCCGCCTCGAGCGCAACGCGGCTGACCAGGAGCGAGCCAAGGCTGTCTCAGCCAGAGAGCATGCCGAGCAGGCTGCAACCGAGACGGCGCAGGCTCTGGAGCGAGAACGCGCCTCAGCAGTCTCGGCCCATGAGGACCTCGACAAGGCCCGCCTCGAGCGCGACGCAGCTGTACAAGAACGAGCCAGCGCGGTCTCGGCGAGAGAGCATGCCGAGCAGGCAGCGACCGAGACGGCGCAGGCCCTGGAACACGACCGCGCTTCGGCGGTTTCGGCCCATGAGGACCTCGACAAAGCCCGCCTCGAGCGCGACGCAGCCCGAGATCTTTTGGGGCAGGCAGCCATCAGGCTCAAGCAGGCTCTGGACAACCAACGTGAAGCGACTGTTTCTCTCGCCCGCGAGCTGGCCGCAGTGCGCGCGGATAATGACAAGCTCAGGGCCGAAAGCCGCCAAGCACAGATTGATCCGCCGCTGAAGCCGCGCTCTGGCCGCGCATCGGCCGGCGCAGGCAAGGTGAAGGCTGTCAGCCAGAAGACTGCGCGCAACAAGGTTCGCAACTCGTCGCGGGTAATCCGCGTGCGTACCATCACGCTTCCGTTTTCCCTCCGGCCAAGCTACTCGACATTGGACTGAGTTCTAGACGACCGCGCGGGCCAACGGTGAAGGCTCTGATTCTTGAGATCCTTGAGATCATTGCGCACCTCTCGCAACAGCAGAGGCAGGAGAGATCAAGACGTGGTATCCCCCTGGAAAACAGCGGGATGAATTCGACTTCGTCGGTGAAGTGTCCTGCGCTATGCGCTACGTCAGCCCGATCACGCTGCCTTTCGCGTTCAATTCGCACCCGATCGGTGCCTGACGCGTCTCCACGCGGCCGTCGTGCACATAGTCGATGCTGACCTGAATCGGGGCCGAGATCGTATGTGAGCCCAACTGGTGCATGGAACCTGCGCTGCTGACGCGCACACTGGTCGCACCGAACGAGGCGGCGGCCTGCACGACCGCGTCATGACAGGCGCGAACGACTTTATCCGGGACGCCCGGCAGCACTTCGATTGGATGAACCGCTGGTGGAACTGTGCTGTCTTCGGGAGGCTGCAGGGCGAGCGGCAGGTCGAGCGAATGTCCGCCGCCTGCGGGCGGGTCGACAGTGGTAGCGGTGCTGATCCCGCCATCGCTCGGCGGTGGATCGTTCGACGGGAGACTGCTGTTATCGCCGACGGGATCGCCGGCAGGTCCTTTGTGCGGGCCGCTGTTGCCGCCTTCGTCATGATTGCCGCCAGCGTCATGACCTTCGCCGTCGCCTTGATGGTCGCCAACGTCATGCTCTCCGCCGCGCGGGCCGCCGGCTGCTGGCCCCGCGCAAGCCATCGCAATCGAGCAAGCGAATGCGAAATATGCCAAGCTGGATCGAGGGGATCGACGCACGGGAGCCTCCAAAGCTGCGTCGGCTCGGCCGTCCTTCCGCGACATGCGGTTAGAACGTCGCAACCGTCGCTCCCAAGCAATCCGCGACTACGGCGCCCACGGAATAACTAGGGGATGAATCCCGTGTATCAAGAACCTGGCGCGTGCGATGGCAGGCACCGCCAAGGATCACCAGAAGGGCTTGGGTACGATCTGATCATGCCGCCTCCCACTTGCGCGCGGATGACGTCTGCGCGATCTTGCCGACCATTTTGGGAGGAAATCGTGCGCAATATCCTGGCATCGGCGCTGCTCCTGGCGGCAGCGCTTTCTTCAAGCACCGCCAACGCGCTGGACAGTTCCGCAACACCTGTCGTCGTGACGCCACTGGCGTCCAAGACGACGACCGCTTCCGGCCAGTCGATCACGCTGCCGCAGAAGAATGTCGATGTTCAGGTTTCAGCCTATCAGATCGCGCCCGGCGCGACGCTCCCGGTCCACAAGCACCCCTTCCCGCGTTACGCCTATGTCGAGGCAGGCACGCTCAAGGTCACCAATGTCGAGACCGGCAGCAGCAACACGTACAAGACCGGCGATTTCATCGTCGAGATGATCGGGCAATGGCACCAGGCCACCAATATCGGCACCGATCCGGTGAAGCTCCTGGTGATCGACCAGGTCGAACAAGGCGCCAAGAATACGATCTTGAAGCAGTAGCCAGGCAACGGCTCGGCTGTCCGCGGTCGGGCGCCGCCCCAAGGCGGATGCCCGATCATCCATGTCAGCCCCAGGTTCCCACCGGCTGCCGGGTCGGCGCGTTCAGACGGTTGAAGGCGTTGATCAGCGCGATCTGGATCACCAGCGCGGCAAGCGCTTTGTCGTCATAGTGGCGAGCTGCCTCGTCCCAGACGTCGTCGGGCACGGCGTCCGAGCGGTCGGCCAATCGCGTCGCGGCCTCCGCCAGCGCCAGGGCCGCGCGCTCCGCGCCGGTGAAGTAGGGCGTTTCTCGCCAAGCGGATACGGCAAAGATCCGCTCGTCCTTCTCGCCGGCCTTCTTGAGCTCGCGCGCATGCATGTCGACGCAGACGCTGCAGGCGTTGATCTGGCTGGCGCGCAGATGGACGAGCTTGCGCGTCACATAGGGCAGCTCGGCGGCCTCGGTCGACTTGTCCAGCGCCAGCAGCGCCTGCAGGGCGCCGGGGATGAGCATCACCGGGTTCTTCAATCTGGCTTCCATGATCTTTCTCCTTTGGCCTCACGGCCGACGCTGTGCACCAGGTCCATCTACGGCGACTCCGGGCTTACTTATAACTTTGCAGTTATGAATTATCCATAACTAGACAGTTATTGGTTGTCAAGCGACGTCGAATGGACCCGGGAAGCGGAAAGCGATCGCTCGGGCTGGACCGATCGATGCGGCTTTCGCCGCAGTCGCCCCGATGCTAGGGCTGCGCTTCTCTTCAATGGATGGATGCCGGTGACCGACGCCCCAAAACCCCTGATCGAAATCTGCGTCGAAGGCATTGACGGACTGCTTGCCGCGCAGGCCGCCGGCGCCGACCGGGTCGAGCTCTGCGCCGGCCTGGTCGAAGGCGGCATCACACCGAGCCTCGGCACGGTGCGCGCCGCGCTCGAACGCGCGACCATCCCATTCCATGTCATCGTGCGTCCGCGCGGCGGCGATTTTCTCTACAGCGAGGCCGAATACCGGTCGATGCTCGCCGACGTTGAGGCCCTGCGCGACCTTGGCGTGGCGGGCGTCGTCGTTGGCTGCCTGACCGCCGACGGCGCCATCGACGAGGCGCGCATGAGCGAACTGGTGCGCGCTGCCGGCCCGCTCAACGTCACCTGCCATCGCGCCTTCGACATGACGCGTGATCCGGCCGAGGCACTCGAAGCGCTGATCCGCTGCAAGGTCGGCCGTGTGCTGACCAGCGGCCAGCGCGATACGGCGCTGGAAGGCGTCACCCTGCTGGCGCGGCTCGTTCGCCAGGCCGACAAACGCATCATCATCCTCGGTTGCGGCGCGCTGGCGCCCGACAACATAGGCGAAGTCGGCAAGCGAACCGGGTTGCGAGAAATGCATTTCGCCGCTCTCACCGACGTGCCGAGCGCCATGCGCTATCGCAATCCGCATGTCGGCATGGGCGGCAACGATCTCGATCGCGAATACCGCAATACGGTGACCGACGAGGCCCTGGTGGCGGCAACGATCGCGGCTGCGAGGGCCTGATGCCGGAACTGACTATGTCGCAGGATAGGCTGCCGATCGAACGCGTCTCCCCCGCCGACGAGGCCGCCATTCTCGTTCTCAACAACGAGCATGCCGCCGAATTGTCCTGGTTGGAGCCGGACCGGTTGTCGTTCCTGATCGGACAGGCATTCTACACGCGCCGCATCGGCGCGCTCGAAGCTTTCATCATGTGCTTCGATCAGGACGCCCGCTACGACAGCCCGAATTTTGTGTGGTTCCGCGAGCGCTATCGGCGCTTCGTCTATGTCGACCGGGTGGTGGTCGCCGCCGAAGCGCGCGGCCGCGGCCATGCGCGCCGCCTCTACGAGGATCTGTTCGAGCATGTCCGGCGCGCCAGCCACACGATCGTTACCTGCGAGGTCAATGCCGATCCGCCGAACCCTGCCTCGGATGCCTTCCACGCCGCGCTCGGCTTCGCCGAGGTGGGCGATGCCGTGATCCACGGTGGCAAGAAGTCGGTGCGCTACTACGCCAAACCCGTCGCCAGCTGAGCGGCTACTAGCCACCAAAACAAGCCGCAGCTAACGTAGTCGTTCCGCTGGCTTGAGGGCGCGACATCATGCCGAGCAACGTCTTCCGTTTCGACGAGAGCTGGAACATTCCGGAAGGGACGCCGCAGGAAGTGTGGGACGTTTTGTCCGACGCCGAATTGCTACCGCTCTGGTGGGGCGATGCCTACAAGGAAGTCGAGCCGCTGGACAAAAAAGGCAAGGGCGTCGTCGGATCGCGGGCGAGAGCCAGGGCGCGAGGCGCCCTGCCCTACGAGCTGAACTTCATCATCGAGGCCGCCGAGCTCGAGCCGGGCAGGCTGGTAGTGGTGAAGACCTTCGGCGATTTCGACGGCCTGTGGCGGGCCGAACTGTCGCCGTCCGGAACCGGCACGCATGTGAAGCTCACTTGGCAGGTTATCGTGGAAAGGCCGATCCTCAAACTCCTCGCGCCCCTGCTCAGGCCGGCCTTCGCCTGGAACCACCGCTGGACCACGCCGCGCGGCGAAGCCGGGCTTCGGCGCTATCTCGCCGCGCGGAAGAACGGCAAGGCGGCTTGACCTGGAGCATGATCCCGAAAGAGGGAATCCGGTTTTCGGAAACGATCCCGATTTATCGGGATGGATGGGCTCTAAACTCACCAATTGCGGTTGAGCCAGCCGCGGGCGGGTTTTTCGACGATGTAGTAGCTTGCCAGCGCGCAGGCGAAGACCGCGGCCAGCATCGGGATCGGTGTGACGTCCCGATCATAGACGAATTTGTAGAAGGGCTGCTGCCAGAGATAGAGCGAGTAGGACCACAGCCCCAGCATCACCATCGGCCGCGATGACAGCAATCCGGTCGGGTAGCCACCGGCGAAGTCGAGCGTGTTGACGGCGAGCGCGAGCAGCGGCACGCCCAGTAGATAATGCACGGGCGTCGGTACCGGATCGAGGAACAGCAGGACCGCGCCCGCGGCCGCCGCGAGCGCCACATGCTGATTCCTCAGGAATGCAGGCAGGCGGCCATCGGCCTTGAGCAGGCAGATCGCCGCCGAAAGCAGGATCGAGGCGATATGCACGTCGGTGCGCCAGTAGCTGGTCTCGTAGTCCATGCCGAAAAACCAGTAGGAGACAGCGCCGTTGGCCATCGCCAGCAGCGACAGCCCCACAAGCAGCCGCACGACGTTCGCACGGCCGGAAACCACCACGCTAATCAGCGCGAGCAGGATGTACGAATGCTCCTCGACGCAGAGCGACCAGATGTGGTCGAGCGCGCCGGCGCGGTTCACGAGAATGCCCGCGTAGTTATAGGTGAAGGTGAGCGCCGTCAGCGCCGCCTTCCATTTGAAGGCGATAAAGGTGCCGGCAAGGCCGGTCATGGCGGCAATCACGAACACGAGCAGCGCGGGATAGATGCGCGAGAAGCGGCGCTTGAAGAATTTCTTCAGCGGAAAGTGCTCGATGAACAGGATCTCGCCCATCAACCGGCCGCTGAGCACGAAGAAGAACTCGACACCCAGAACGCCGAGATTGATGCCGGGAACTGGAAAGAAGTGCCCGATCAGAACCAGCGCGATCGACAGTCCGCGCCAGCCGTCGAGACAAGCAAGCCTCGTCCGCGCCGCGTTGTCGACTATGGCCTGGGGCAGGACGACAGGCGCTGCGGAGATACCGGTCATGCCCGTCCCTCGCAACTCGAAGCGCCGGCATCGATAGCTGCACCCGGAACCGCTTGCCGTCGTATCTAATTTTCCATCGCGGGATAATCTTGTGCAAGTGCGAAGTCGCGAATTCTCAGGCAATTCCCGCCAAGTAGCCGCAAATATGAAAGAAAAAAGGGGCCGCGACGGCCCCTTCCTTCAGCCAGGCCGGGAGCGTTCAGGCGTTGGCCGCGGCCACCGCGCGCTTGGCCATCACCGCGATCAGATTGGCGCGATAGTCGGCGGAGGCGTGGATATCGCTCATCAGGCCCTTTGCCGGCACTTTGAGACCGCCGAGCGCCGAGGCGTCGAAATTCTTCGCCAGCGCCGCCTCGATTTCCTTGGAGCGGAAGACGCCGTCGTCGCCGGCGCCGGTCACCGCTGCCCTCACCCCGTCCTTGCCCTTGGTCACGAACACCCCGACGATCGCGTAGCGCGAGGCCGGGTTGCGGAATTTTTCGTATGCGGCCTTGGCGGGCGCGTTGAAGGTCACCGCCGTGATGATCTCGCCGTCCTTCAGCGCTGTTTCGAACAGACCCTTAAAGAACTTGTCGGCGGCGATCTCGCGCTTGTTGGTGACGATGGTCGCCCCCAGCGCCAGCAACGCCGCCGGATAGTCGGCCGCCGGATCGTTGTTGGCGATCGAGCCGCCGATCGTGCCCTTGTAGCGCACCGCCGGGTCGCCGATCAGCGAGGCCAACTGCGCGAGCGCCGGGCAGGCCTTCTTCAGCTTCTCGTCGGCAGAGACGTCGTAATGCGTCGTCGCAGCACCGATGGTGACCGTCTTGCCGGACACCTTGACGCCCTGCAGCTCTTTCAGCCTCGACACGTCGACAAGGTCGGAGGGCGCTGCAAGCCGCGTCTTCATGGCGGGGATCAGCGTCATGCCGCCGGAGAGCAGCTTGGCATCGCCGCTCTTCAACAGCTTGGCGGCGTCGGAGACCGAGGCGGCGCGATGGTAGTTGACTGAGTACATTTGTCTTCCTCCCTTCGGGAAAGAGCGAATAGGGAGTAGCGAATAGCGAATAGGACCCATCCCTTCGCATCGCGCCTTTCCTCTATTCGCTACTCCCTATTCGCTGTTCGCTCTTTCAGTGTTTCTTGGCGCGGATCGCCGACCACACGGTCGACGGCGACGCCGGCATGGCGATATCGACGACGCCGAGCGCATCTGTGATGGCGTTGATCACCGCCGGCGGCGAACCGATGGCGCCGGCCTCGCCGCAGCCTTTGACGCCGAGCGGATTGCCGGGACATGGCGTGTTCGAGGTCGAGACCTTGAACGACGGCAGGTCGCCGGCGCGCGGCATCGTGTAGTCCATGTAGCTTGCCGTCAAAAGCTGGCCGCTGGCGTCATAATGCGCTCCTTCGAGCAGCGCCTGGCCGACGCCCTGCGCGATGCCGCCATGCACCTGCCCCTCGACGATCATCGGATTGATGATGTTGCCGAAATCGTCGGCAGCGACGAACTGGACGATTTCCGTCAGGCCGGTTTCCGGATCGATCTCGACCTCGCAAATGTAGCAGCCGGCCGGGAAGGTGAAGTTGGACGGATCGTAGAAGGCCGTTTCCTTAAGACCCGGCTCCATGCCGGCGGGCAGGTTGTGGGCGGTATAGGAGGCAAGCGCCACCTGGAACCAGGGCAGGCTCTTGTCGGTGCCGGCGACCTTGACCTCGCCATTCTCGATGACGATGTCGCCTTCATCCGCCTCGAGCAGATGCGCCGCGATCTTCTTGGCCTTGGCCTCGACCTTGTCGAGCGCCTTGGCGACGGCCGACATGCCGACGGCGCCCGAACGCGAGCCGTAAGTGCCCATGCCCATCTGCACCTTGTCGGTGTCGCCATGGACGATCGAGATCGAATCGATCGGCACGCCGAAGCGCTGGTTGACCAGCTGCGCGAAGGTCGTCTCGTGGCCCTGGCCATGGCTGTGCGAGCCGGTCAGCACCTCGATCGTGCCGACCGCATTGACGCGCACTTCCGCCGATTCCCACAGACCGACGCCGGCGCCGAGCGAACCGACCGCCGCCGACGGCGCGAGGCCGCAAGCCTCGATGTAGCAGCTCATGCCGATGCCGCGCAGCTTGCCCTGCTTGGCGGCATCCGCCTTGCGCTTGGCGAAGCCGGCATAGTCGGCGGACTTCATCGCCGCGTCGAGAGAGGCTCCATAGTCGCCGGCGTCGTAGTTCATGATCACCGGCGTCTGGTGCGGGAACGATGTGATGAAGTTCTTGCGCCTCAACTCCGCCGGCGACACGCCGAGCTCGCGCGCGGCGGTCTCCATCATGCGCTCGAGGACATAGGTGGCCTCCGGCCGCCCCGCCCCGCGATAGGCGTCGACGGGTGCCGTGTTGGTGTAGACGGCGCGCACATTGGCGTGGATCGCCGGGATGTCGTACTGGCCCGACAGCAGCGTGGCATAGAGGTAGGTCGGCACGCAGGACGAGAACAGCGACATGTAGGCGCCGAGATTGGCTATTGTGTCGACCTTGAGGCCGGTGATCCGGTTGTCCTTGTCGAAACCCATCTCCACCGTCGAGACATGGTCGCGGCCATGCGCGTCGGAGAGGAAGCTTTCGGTGCGGTCGGCTACCCATTTGACTGGAACCCCAGTCTTCTTCGACGCCCAGAGACAGACGATCTCCTCCGGATAGATATAGATCTTGGAGCCGAAGCCGCCGCCTACGTCCGGCGCGATCACCCGAAGCTTGTTTTCCGGTGCGACATTGTAGAAGGCGCTCAGCACCAGCCGCGCGACATGTGGGTTCTGTGAGGTCGTCCAGCAGGTATAGTGGTCCTCGGCCTTGTCATAGTGGCCCAGAGCCGCGCGTGGTTCCATCGCGTTCGGCACCAGCCGGTTGTTGACGATCTTCATGCGCGTGACGTGGGCGGCCGACTTGATTGCGGCGTCCGTTGCCTTGCCGTCGCCGAGTTCCCAGTCGAAGATGAGGTTGTTCTCGGCCTCGGCGTGGACCTGTGGTGCGCCCTTTTCGAGCGCCTTGGTCGCCTCGACCACCGCCTTCAGTTCCTTGTAAGTGATTTCGACCGCTTCCGCGGCGTCGCGCGCCTGGCCCTTGGTATCGGCGATGACGATCACGACGGCGTCGCCGACATAGCGCACCTTGTCGACCGCGAGCGGCGACCAGGCGCCCATCTTCATCGGCGTGCCGTCCTTGGAGTGGATCATCCAGCCACAGATGAGATTGCCGATCCCGTCGGCCTTGAGCTCCTTGCCGGTCAGAACGCCGACGACGCCCGGCATCGCCTGCGCGTTCTTCACGTTGATCTTCTTGATCTCGGCATGCGCGTGCGGGCTTCGCACGAACACGGCATGCTTCATGCCGGGAACTACCATGTCGTCGACATAGCGGCCGCCACCGGTGATGAACCTCTTGTCTTCCTTGCGCGCCACGCGGGCGCCGACACCTTCGATACCCATTAGAAATTCCTCCGGAAGTCAGTGTGAATGGTGAATTGTGAAATGGTGAATGGTCGAAAGAGGAAGAGCCAGCAGCGGCTCCATTCACTATTCACCATTGACCATTCACCACCTAGGCCGCCTGCTTCGCCTTGCCCTTCGATCCCTTCGCCATCGCTTGCGATGCGGCGAGGATTGCCTTGACGATGTTGTGGTAGCCGGTGCAGCGGCAGATATTGCCGTCGAGCTCGGCGCGCACCGTGGCCTCGTCGAGGCCTTGCGGGTGGCGGGCGATCATGTCTGTCGCCGCCATGATCATGCCCGGCGTGCAGAAGCCGCATTGCAGACCGTGGTGCTCCTTGAAGGCTGCCTGCACCGGGTGCAGGTCGGCGCCGTTGGCCAGTCCCTCGATCGTCACGACGCTCGAACCCGAGGCCTGCGCCGCGAGCATCGTGCAGGACTTCACCGCCTTGCCGTCGACAATCACGACGCAGGCCCCGCATTGCGAGGTGTCGCAACCGACATGCGTCCCGGTGAGACCGAGATTCTCCCGCAAGAAATGAACCAGAAGCGTTCGGTCTTCGGCAACGCCGCTGACTCGCTTTCCGTTCACCATCAACGATATGTCCGACATGAATCCTCCCTAGGTATTACCTTGGTAGTCCCGGCGCGGGTTATTGCCCGGCTGCCCCGGCTATCCGCTATTCCTATACCGTATAATGCACCGGAAGAAGTGCCCCCAAAGCGCCACGCTGCGAGAATGCAGTTCGTCCGGAACTCCGCATATTGTACTTTCGGTCACGCAGCACGAGGCCCGCCCATTGCCAAAATGGCGGTTGAAGACAACAATGCCTTTCGACGCAAGCGCGCTGAACGCACACAAAAAAGCGTCGGAGGAAATGCAGGGAGGAAGTCGCTGGCCAGTTCACGGACGCGCTATGCTTGCGGCCTTTCGGCGCTCACCACGGATGAGCCCGACGCGAACGCGTTCGCCCGGATGGTCGCGACGGAGGCCGCGGCCATGGACGCCGGCTTTGCGCTGCTTTTCTTTTCCCAAAGCCTCGTCGATGCGGCCGCCCTGTCGGAAGCACTCAAAACACATGCACCCTCCCTTGACTACGCCGGCTGCTCGACCGCCGGTGAAATCACCCCTCAAGGCCTCGAGGAAGGCCACGTCCTAGCACTGCTGCTTCCTACCGCGTCCTTTTCTACGGCAAGCATCATGGTCGACAACCTCTCTTCGTCGAGCATGGACCGGATTACCGGCGAGGTTGCCGCGCTGAGACGTTCGTTGCGCGACCGTGTCGGGCACGGGCGGGCCAAGGACACTTTCGCGCTCTGCTTTATCGACGGGCTGTCCTATGCAGAGGAAGCGGTGACCTCGGCCATCCACTGGGGATTGGACGACATTCCGCTGATCGGCGGTTCGGCCGGCGATAACCTGAAATTCGAGACCACCAGTCTGATCTCGAACGGCAAGGTCGCTTCCGACAGCGCCATCGTCGTGCTGATCGCGACCGAGATTCCCTTCCACGTCTTCAAGACCGACAATTTCATTCCCACCGACGAGAAGCTGGTGGTCACTCAATCTGATCCCGACCACCGCATCGTGCGCGAATTCAACGCCACCAACGCCGCGGAGGAATATGCCGCCTCCGTCGGCATCATGCCGCAGATGCTGACGCCCTTAAGTTTTGCCTCGCACCCTGTCGTGGTGAAGGTGGGCGGCGAATATTACTGCCGCTCGATCCAGCGGATGCATGCCGATGGCTCGCTGTCCTTCTTCTGCGCCATTGACGACGGCGTCGTTCTGTCCATCGCCCAGCCCAAGAACATGGTCGAAGCGACGCGCGCCGCCTTGCTGGATGTCGAGCGCAAGCTCGGCGGTATCGACATGGTGCTTGGCTTCGACTGCGTGCTGCGCCGGCTCGACGCGCGCAACCGCCAGGTCTTCCGCGATATTTCCGAGCTCTACCGGACCAACAACGTCATCGGCTTCGGCACCTATGGCGAGCAGTACCGCTCGATGCATCTCAACCAGACCTTCACCGGCATCGCCTTTGGTGAGCGTCGGGCGGCCGAGTGAACCGCCATGCCGCTTCGCGATATCGACGACCTCGAGAAGCTGAAGAAGATCAACGCCGCTCTCGTCAGCCGCGTCGAACGCTCGATGGACCAGCAGGTCAACGCCTTCTCTTTATTCCAGACCGCGATCTCGCTGGAGAACCAGGTGCGCACCCGCACCGAGGAGTTGCATACGACGCTGCGCCGGCTCGAGCGGTCGAACATCGAGCTTAGCGCGGCAAAGGAAAACGCCGAGCTGGCGAATCTTTCCAAGACCAGGTTCCTCGCCGCTGCCAGCCACGACGTGCTGCAACCGCTCAACGCCGCGCACCTGTCGGTCTCGGCGCTCGCCGAAGTGCAGACCAGCGAGGAAGGCAAGAAACTGGTGCGGCAGGTGGAGCGCTCGCTGGAGACGATGGAAGACCTGCTGCGCACGCTGCTCGACATCTCCAAGCTCGACGCCGGCGTGGTGCAGCCGGAAATCGTCGACGTCAGCCTGGAGGCGCTGTTTTCCTCGCTGCGCTCGGATTTCCTGCCTGAGGCGCAGAACAAGGGCCTGTCGCTGAAATTCCGGCCGGTCAATGTCGTCGTGCGTTCCGACCGTACGTTGCTGCGCCGTATCCTGCAGAACATCCTCTCCAACGCGCTGCGCTACACCCGCTCCGGCGGCGTGCTGGTCGGCACCAGGCATCGAGGCGACATCATCCGCATCGACGTCGCCGACACCGGCTGCGGCATTCCCGACGACCAGCGCGAGGCGGTGTTCGAGGAATTCCATCGCGGCATCTCGACCCTTACCGAGGCAGGACTTGCGGGCGGGCTGGGCCTCGGCCTGGCGATCGTGCGCCGCATGGCGGCCGCGCTCGGCCACCCCGTCACCTTCTCCTCAAAGGTCGGGCGCGGCACGATCTTCCACATCGACGTGCCGGTCGGCATGAGCGCCGCAGCCGAGCCGGCCGCAGGCGCCGCCGACATGGAGCGGCCGCGCGGCTACGGCCTGTTCGGCACCAAGGTGCTGCTGGTCGAGAACGACACCGACGTGCTGAGCGCCATGACCTCGCTGCTCGAGCGCTGGCAGTGCCTGGTACGTGCCGCCACCTCGACCGACGACGCTCTCGACCTGATCGGCGATACCGACTGGGTGCCCGACATCGTCATCGCCGACCAGCATCTCGACGGTGGCGATCTCGGCACCGCAACCATCGCCGAAGTGCGCGACTATCTCGGGCGGCCCGTGCCGGCGCTGATCGTTACCGCCGACGGCTCGGAGCTCGTTGCCAAGGCCGCCCGCGCCGCAGGCATCGAGCTCATGCGCAAACCTCTGAAGCCCGCGCAACTGCGCGCGCTGTTGGCGCATTTGCTCGCTTAGAAACTACGTTCAAAACCCGGTCTGATCCCTGAACAGCTCCGCATTGTCCAGCTTCGACACCTCGATCACCGCCTGCGTGCGGCTGTAGACATTGAGCTTGCGCAAGATCTCCGAGACGTGTGCCTTGACCGTGGTCTCGCCCACCTGCAGCTCATAGGCGATCTGCTTGTTGAGCATGCCCTGGCGCAGCATCTGCAGAACCCTCAGTTGCTGCGGCGTCAGCGTCGCCAGCCGCTGCACCATGTCGGCGCGGTCGGTGCTGTCGGCGTCCGGCGACTGGCCTTCGTAATTTTCCGGCACATAGACCGCGCCGTCCATCACCGAGCGGATGGCGGCGGCGAGATCGCTTTTCCTTGCCGATTTCGGGATGAAACCCGCGGCGCCGTAGGAAAGCGCCTCGGAGATGATCTTGGGTTCCTCATAGCCCGAAACGATCACCACCGGCAGGCGCGGATAACGGGTCCTGAGCTGCAGCAGCCCTTCGAAGCCGTGCACGTCGGGCATGCTCAAGTCGAGCAGCGCCAAGTCGAATGGCTTTGCGTCGGCGAGAAGCTCGATCGCTTCGGTGATCGAGCGCGCCTCGACGGTGTCGACATCCGGATAGGCCATCTGCACGGCGCTATGCAGCGCCTCGCGAAACAGCGGATGGTCGTCAATGATCAGGAAGCGGGCGCGCTCGTTGACGGCGGTCATTGCATAAGTTCGGGCATTGGTTCGGTTTTGTCGGGCACAGGATAGTCCCCTGACCATGGTCAGCTTATTGGCAAATAGTATATCGCCCAACTACACGGCATTGTCACTGAAACGACAGGGCCGATGTGTTCGAGGTCATAGAGCCTTGCCCGCCCGTCGAAATCGGCCGAAGGTGCGGACGATTCATGCCAACACAGAGGCAGCCCGTGCCAGAATTCGTCCTTCCACCGCCAGCGATTGCTTCGGTTGCCGTCGCCGGCTCGGCGGAACGGTTTGCGGTGCGCCGCATCTTCTGCGTCGGCCGCAACTACGCGGCGCATGCGCGCGAGCTCGGCAATGACGAGCGCGACCCGCCTTTCTTCTTCACCAAGCCGGCCGACGCGGTGGTCGACAGCGGCGTCGAGATCCCCTACCCGCCTTTGACCGCCAATCTCCACCACGAGATCGAGCTGGTCGTGGCGATCGGCAAGGCTGGGTTTCGTATTGCCCGCGCCGAGGCGCTTGCCCATGTCTGGGGTTACGGCGTCGGCGTCGACTTGACCCGCCGCGACCTGCAGGACCAGGCGAAGAGGGCGGCTCGCCCCTGGGACTGGTCGAAGGCCTTCGACCTGTCCGCGCCCTGCGGTCCCCTGCTTCCGGTGGCGAAGTCGGGCCATCCCGAAAAGGGCCGCATCTGGCTCGCTGTCAACGGTGACGTGAAACAGGACGGCGACCTGGCTGAGTTGATCTGGCCGGTCGCCGATGTCGTCTCGATCTGCAGCGAGGCGGTCGAGCTTCGGCCAGGCGACCTGATCTTCACCGGCACGCCGGCCGGCGTCGGCGCGGTTCGGGCGGGCGACAGGATCACCGGCGGCGTCGACGGCATAGGCGCCATAGAGGTGGCCATCGGCCAGCCGAGACCCTGATTCGATGAGCGATCTCGTCCTTCATAACTACTACCGCTCCTCCACCTCCTACAGGGTGCGGATCGCGCTGGAGATGAAAGGGCTGAGCTACACCTATGTGCCGCACCATCTGCGCCATGGTGAACATCTCGAGCCCGCTTATCTCGCGGTCAACCCGCAAGGCCTGGTGCCGGCGCTGGTGCTGGACGACGGCACACTGTTGACCCAGTCGCTGGCGATCATCGAATATCTCGACGAGACTGTGCCCGAGCCGCCGCTGCTGCCCAAGGATGCGCTGGGGCGCGCCCGCGTCAGGATGCTGGCGCAGATGATTGCCTGCGACATCCATCCGGTGAACAATCTGCGTGTGCTGACCTCGTTGCGCAGCTTGTTCGGCGCCGGCGACGACGACGTCGTCAACTGGTTCCGGCACTGGGTGAACGAAGGCTTCCAGCCGCTTGAAAAGCTGCTGGCTTCGTCGCCTGAGACCGGCACATTCTGCCATGGCGAGACACCGGGGCTGGCCGACATCTGCCTTGCCGCCCAGGTCACCAACAACGCGCGCTTCGGCATCGACATGGCGCCCTACCCGGTGATCTCGCGCATCCACGCCGCCTGCATGGCGCTTCCCGCCTTCCAGAAGGCGGCACCGCAGAACCAGATCGATGCCGAATAACAAGGACCTCCCATGAAAGCTGTCGTCTTCGAAAAATTCGGCGAGGCGCCGACGATCCAAACCGTTCCCGACCCGAAGCCGGCAGCCGACGGCGTCGTCATCAAGGTCGAGGCGACCGGCCTCTGCCGCAGCGATTGGCACGGCTGGATGGGCCATGATGACGGCATCACCCTGCCCCATGTCCCGGGACATGAGCTGGCGGGCGTCGTCGTTGCCGCCGGCAAGCAGGTGAGCCGCTGGAAGGCCGGCGACCGTGTCACCGTGCCGTTCGCTGTCGGCTGCGGCCGCTGCTTCGAATGCACCTCGGGCAATCACCAGGTCTGCGAGCATCAGACCCAGCCTGGCTTCACCGGCTGGGGCTCGTTCGCCGAATATGTCGGCATCGAGCATGCCGACACCAATCTGGTGCGCCTTCCCGAGGAGATGGAATTCGCCACGGCCGCCAGCCTCGGCTGCCGTTTCGTCACCTCTTTCCGCGCCATCGTCGACCAGGGCCGGGTGACGCCCGGGGAATGGGTTGCGGTGCATGGCTGCGGCGGCGTCGGTCTCTCGGCGATCATGATCGCCAGCGCCATGGGCGCCAATGTCATCGCCATTGACCTCACCGACGAGAAGCTGGACTTCGCCAAAAAAATCGGCGCGGTGGCGACGATCAATGCCTCGACGACGCCGAACGTGGTCAAGGCGGTCAAGCAGATCACCAATGGCGGCGCGCATATGTCGATGGACGCGCTCGGCCATCCGACGACATGCGTCAACTCGATCGCCAATCTGCGCCGGCGCGGCCGCCACGTTCAAGTCGGGCTGATGCTGGGCGAGCATTCCCGCCCGCAGGTGCCGATGGACAAGGTGATCGCCTTCGAGCTCGAAATCCTCGGCAGCCACGGCATGCAGGCCTACCGCTATTCCGCGATGATGGAGATGATCCGCACCGGCAAACTGAAGCCGGAACTGCTGGTCGGCAAAAGGATCAGCCTCGAGGAGGCGCCGGCGGCGCTGATGGCGATGGGCGGCTTCGAGGGCATCGGCATCGGCGTGGTGACGAAGTTTTGAGTAGAAACAATGCCCTCATTGCTCGGCTGCGCGCAATTGCGGCGGACCCGGGTTCGCAAACTTCTTCGCCCCGAACACACACACCACCACTCCAAGCGTGACGACCACCATCAATAGGCTGACCTGCTCATGCAGCAGTGTTGCCGCCAGCGCCAGGCCGAAGAAGGGTTGCAAGAGCTGCAACTGCCCGACGGCGGCGATGCCGCCCTGCGCGAGACCGCGATACCAGAACACGAAGCCGATCAGCATGCTGAACAGCGAGACGTAAGCGAGACCGATCCACGCGCCGGAGCCAACGCTGGCGAAGGACGGCGGCAGCGTCGCTAAAGCCAGCGCCAGCATGACCGGCAGCGACAGCGCTAGCGCCCAGCAGATCACCTGCCAGCCGCCGAGCTTGCGCGACAGCGCCGCGCCCTCGGCGTAGCCCAGCCCGCAGGCGATGATGGCGGCGAGCATCAGGCCGTCGCCGACCGGCGATGCGGTCACGCCTTGCGACAAGGCAAAACCCGCGACGAGCGCGCTGCCCAGGCATGAAAACAACCAGAAGGCCGGGCGCGGACGGTCGCCGCCGCGCAGCACGCCGAAGATCGCAGTCGCCAGCGGCAGCAGGCCGACGAAGATAATGGAATGCGCCGCGGTGACGTGCTTCAACGCCAGCGCGGTCAGCAAGGGAAAGCCGACCACGACGCCCAGCGCGACGACTACGAGCGAAACCAGATCGCCTCGCGCCGGTCGCTTCTCGCGGAACAGGAACAGCATCGCGATCCCGAGCAGGCCGGCGATCGCGGCGCGGGCCGATGTCAGGAAGGTTGGGTCGAAATCCACCACCGCCACGCGCGTCGCCGGCAGCGAGCCGCTGAAGATCAGCACGCCGATGAAGCCGTTGAGCCAGCCGTTGAAACTCTTGTCCATCATCCGCTCCGTTTGCGCTTCCGTACCGGTGCGGCACATGGCATTGCCAGAGACAATGGGGTACAGTTTCACAAAACTGTAATGGTCCGCGGGGAAGTACAGATGGACGTATCCGGCCCAGATGCCAGTGGCGCCACTCTCGTCGAAACCGTCATGGCGACGATCCGCCAGCGGATCGCGGCGCGCACGCTGACACCGGGAGCCCGCCTGCCGTCGATACGGGCCATGGCCAAATCCATACAGGTTTCGAAGTCGACTGTGGTCGAAGCCTATGAGCGCCTCGCGGCGGAAGGCGCGATCCGTTCGCGGCCGGGCTCGGGTTTCTATGCTGCCGGCCAGCTTGCGCCATTATCGCTGGCCGAGATCGGCCCTCGGCTTGACCGCGCCGTCGACCCACTCTGGGTTTCCAGGCAATCGCTGGAAGTAGGTGAGATGCTGAAACCTGGCTGCGGCTGGCTGCCGGCGTCCTGGATGCCGCAGGCCGCCTTGCGCCGGGCTCTGCGCACCGCCGCCCGCGCGGACGACGTGGCGCTTGCCGATTACGGCACGCCGCTCGGCCTGCCGCCTTTACGCCAATTGCTGGCAAGGCGCATGGCCGGTCACGGCATCGAGGTTTCGCCCGACCAAATCATGTTGACCGATTGTGGCACCCAGGCGATCGATCTTCTGTGTCGTTTCCTGATCGAGCCCGGCGACGCGGTCCTGGTCGACGATCCCTGCTATTTCAACTTTCACGCGCTGTTGCGCGCCCACCAGGCCAAGGTCGTCGGCGTGCCTTACACACCTTCGGGACCGGATATCGAACTCTTCGCCGAGGCGCTCGCCGAGCATCGGCCACGCCTCTACATCACCAATTC
Source organism: Mesorhizobium sp. WSM4884 (assembly GCF_029625675.1). Classification (NCBI taxonomy): domain Bacteria; kingdom Pseudomonadati; phylum Pseudomonadota; class Alphaproteobacteria; order Hyphomicrobiales; family Phyllobacteriaceae; genus Mesorhizobium; species Mesorhizobium sp. WSM4884. The sequence goes on along the minus strand of NZ_JARTVO010000001.1, from coordinate 525,525 downwards.
CGGCATCCACAACCCGACGGGCGCGATCCTGTCGCCGGTCACCGCGCATCGACTCCTGAAGCTTTCCGACCAGGCGGACCTCACCATCGTCGAGGACGACATTTTCGCCGACTTCGAGCACAGCCCTGCCCCAAGGCTCGCGGCCTTCGACGGGCTGCAGCGCGTCGTCCAGATCGGTTCCTTCTCCAAGACGCTGTCGGCCTCGGTGCGCTGCGGCTTCATCGCAGCGCCACCCGACTGGATGGAAGGCCTGACCGATCTCAAGATCGCCACGACATTCGGCGGTGCGCGGCTCTCCGCCGAACTGGTGCTGACCCTGCTGAAGGACGGCAGCTACCGCAAGCATGTCGAGCAATTGCGCACCCGCCTGTCGCGCGCCATGGCCGAGACCGCCGGCCGGCTGAAGGCGATGGGCATCATGCCCTGGATCGACCAGCCTGCCGGCATGTTCCTCTGGTGCCGCCTCCCCGACGATATCGACGCCGCCGATGTCGCACGCCATGCGCTTTCGGCCAATGTCGTGCTGGCGCCCGGCAACGCCTTCAGCCTGTCGCACGCCGCCGGCCGCTTCATGCGCTTCAACGTTGCCCAGTGCGCCGACGAGCGTATTTTCAAGGTGCTTGGGAGGGCGATGGCGGCGTCCCGCAGCTAGGTTGCGTCGCGGGCCGGCCCAACCTGAATATCAGGTTGCCGCCCGTTTGCGGCGCTCATACATCATCACCAGCGTCTCGGCCGTCAGCGCCGGCTTCTGCTCGCCTTCGATCTCGACGGTGTTCGCGGCCTTCATCAGATACTGGCCGGGACCGCGGTCCTCCATGGAAAGCAGCGTCGTGCGCAGCCTGATGCGCGCGCCGGACTTCACCGGCGCCAGGAAACGCACCTTGTCGAAGCCATAGTTGAAGGCGGCCTGGGTATTTTCCGGCACGATGCCCATCTCGAGCGCCAATGCTCCGATGATCGACAGCGTCAGATAGCCATGCGCGATCGTGGCGCGGAACGGGCTTTGTCGTTTCGCACGCTCCGGATCGACATGGATCCACTGATGGTCGCCCGTGCATTCGGCGAACTGGTCGATTCGCTGCTGGTCGACCGTCGTCCAGTCCGACACCCCGATCTCCTGGCCGGCCATTGTCCGCAACTGTTCGAAGGTCGGCGGCGTTCTCGGCCGATTTTCCGTCATTCCTGCTTTCCTGGTGGCTTCTGCCAGTCTCCCGACCATGAACCGGCGGCTCCTGTCAATTCGCGGCGCGGCGATTTCACGCCTAGACGCGATTTCCCTCCTGGAGTTGACGGTTTTGCGGCAGGCAGGAAACGCGCAGTCCCGCGCTCCGGTTGTTCAACGCCCGAACCCGATTCGGAAATCCTGGAACCGGATGGCTCACTTGCCGTCGTAGCCTGCCCGGATTTCCGCCATCGCGTCCTTGATCCTGTCGCGCAGGATTTCGATCGATTCGGTGCCGGACTTCCGGACCAGGTCGGCGACCTCGCCGGCATTCTTCAGCGTTGTCTCGAAGGATTTCCTGGCGAAATCCACCTGCTTTGTCATCAACTCCTGCGGATTGCCCGGGGCCCGGTAATTCTGTGCCATCCGGGTGATTTCGCTGAGCGCTTCCTGCACCATTTCGTGCTGCCTCGACAGAACGGACGACGCGCCGGCGGCACTTGCCCTGGCCGACTTCTCCAGAGCCTCGAGATTCTTGCGGTGATGATCGAGGATTGCCTGAACGTCGACCTTGGGCAGCTTCAGGTCGCGGCCGAACCTGCCGAAGATGTCGAGGAAAGAGTCGGATTCCGGTCGTCGTGCCATTTCGTCGCCTCCCGATCTGCCGCGTTTTGCGGCGCCCGCTAGGGAGAATAGTGCGCGCCCGGCCCGCGTCAATTGAGGAGAAACAGCCGCTCTGCCGTATAGAGCACCAAACCGGCTAGGCCGCCGATCACCATGCCGTTGAAGCGGATATATTGCAGGTCCCTGCCGATGTTCATCTCGATCAGCCGTGTCAGCTGGGCCAGGTCCCAGCGCTTGACCTGGTCGGCGATGAATTTCGACACGCCGCTCTTCTGGCTTTCGACGAAGGAGGCGAGCGCGACGACGAAGCCCTGGTTCATGTCGGCCCTGATCTGCGCATCATCGGCCAGATGCCGGCCGACCTCGACGAACATGTTGGCAAGATGCTCGCGGACCATCGAATTGGGCGCGCTGGCATCCTGCTCGATGAACAGACGCAGGCTTGCCCACGTGTCGCCGGCCAGTGCCCTGACTTCCGGGCGGCCAAGGAAATCGCGCTTCAGCTTCTCGGCGCGCCTTGCATATTGCTTCGACGTCCGCAGCTGCTCGATGAACCCGAGCGCGAAACGGTCGAATTCGCCGCGCATCGGATGATCGGGATCGGCCCGTACCTCCTCCAGGAGCGATCCGGCTGACGCGACGATCTTCTTCAGGAGATAGGCGTCGGCACGAAACAGGTTGAACAGCGACGGCAGTTCCTCGCGGATCTTCTCGCGCATCGTCGCCAGGGCCTTCTCGTCGTTCAGGAAACGCCCGGCCACCCTGGTGAACTCGTCGAACAGCTTCTGATGACGACGGTCGTCGGTGAGCGCCGACAACAGGTCGGCGGCAAGCGGCGCCAGCGGCACCTTCTCGATCTGCTCCAGCATGCGGCTGGTGACGAAGTCGCGCAGCCCGGACTGCTCCACCGCGGCAAGTGTCTGCGGCACCAGCCGGGCGACGAACCGCGACAAGTCGGCGGCGCGTTCGGCATCGGCCAGCCAGTCGGCGACGAGAGCTGCAAAGTCGACCTCGGCGAGCTTTTCCCGCACCGGCTCCGGCGCGAGGAAATTGGCCTCGATGAAACGGCCGAGATTGTCGGCTATGCGGTGCTGGTTTTCCGGGATGATGGCGGTATGCGGGATCGGCAAGCCGAGCGGCCGCCTGAACAGCGCGACGACCGCATACCAATCAGCGAGCCCGCCTATGATCGCCGCCTCGGCAAAGGCGGCGACGAAGCCGAGCCAGGGATGATTGCCCTGGAAAGACTTGGCGAGCGCGAAGACGAGGACGCACAAAGCGAGCGCGGCCGCGGCGATGATCTTGATCCGCCGCAATGCCGAGAGCTTTGCCTGCGCATCGGTGTCGAATCGAACCGGCGCGAGGGCCGGAGCTGATCGTGACATGGAAAGGCCGTTTGCTATTTGCACCCGGACTTATCTAGTGCCTGCGCCGGCGAAACGCCCGCTCAAAAGCGTATCGGGCTGACCATGTGCACCGGCATGCACAAAAAGTTGACACGATTATTCAGCTATGTGGCGGTCCAGTCTGGAATTGTTCCAAACTATGGGCCATATTCGGCTCAAGCTAATATTTTCGCGAGGATACCATGCGGCTCACGCGCCAGACCAACTATGCGATGCGCATACTGATGTATTGCGCTGCGAACACCGACAGGCTGAGCCGTATCCCCGAGATCGCCGCCGCCTACTCGGTTTCGGAGCTGTTCCTGTTCAAGATCCTGCAGCCGCTGGTCGAAGCAGGCTTGGTCGAGACCGTGCGCGGCAGGAACGGCGGCGTGAGGCTCGGCCGCCCGGCCGAGCAGATCAGCCTGTTCGATGTGGTGCGCGTCACGGAAGAGAGCTTCGCCATGGCCGAATGCTTCGAGAACGACGCCGCCGAATGTCCGCTGGTTGACAGCTGCGCGTTGAATTCGGCGCTGCGTGAGGCGCTCAACGCTTTCTTCGCCGTTCTCTCCCGCTACACGATCGCCGACCTCGTCGCGGCGCGCCCGAACGTGCGCCACCTCCTTGGCATCGACCTGTTGGAGCAGCGCGCTCCGGCGGCGTAATCGAACCCTAGGCTCGTTTTCGAGGGCGCGGCCCACGGCTTCCCGAGCGCGCCGCCGTCCATGACTTCGTCATTCACAGGCGGAGCAAGGAGCGCAGCTACGCCTAAGCCGCCGATTGCGGCAGCACGAACGGCACGCTCGCCGAAGGCAGCACGCCGACCTTGAGGCGGCAGTCGAAGACCTTTTCGATCAATTCGTCGTTGAGCACGTCTTTCGGCGAACCGGCAGCCGCCACTTGGCCGCGATGCAGCACTAAGATGCGGTCGGCATACATTGCCGTCAGGTTGAGGTCGTGCAGGATCGCCACCACGCCGCCACCTCGCCGGGCGAAATCGCGCGCGATGTCCATGATGATGAGCTGGTGCTTGACGTCGAGGCTGGAAACCGGCTCGTCGAGAAAGAGATAGCGCGGCCTGCCCTCCAGCACCGGCGCCCAGACCTGGCATAGCACGCGCGCAAGCTGGACACGCTGCTGCTCGCCTCCGGAAAGCTCCTGGTAGAAGCGCCCGGCAAAACCATCGAGATCGACGCGCGCCAGCGCTCGCTCAGGCAGGCGCGCATCCTCGCCGGGCGGCACGCCCGAACGGCCTCCGATCAGGCCGAGGCGAACGATCTCACGCACGGTGAACGGAAAGGACAGACTGGTCGACTGCGGCAGTACGGCGCGCTGTGTCGCCGCCTCGACCGGTTTCATGGTCGATAGATCGCGGCCGTTGAGCGTGACGGTCCCGGCATGGGCGATCTCGCCCGTCAGCGCCTTGAGCAGCGTCGTCTTGCCCGACCCGTTCGGCCCGACGATTGCCGTCACCTCGCCCGGCCGCGCCGTGAAATCGACATGGGATGCGATGCGCTTGTTGCCGATCGCCACGGAGACGTCGCGTGCCTCGATCATGGACAGCTCACAAATCGACGATGCCGCGCTTGCGCAGCAGTATCCACAGGAAGAACGGCGCACCGGCCACTGCCGTGACGATGCCGATCGGCAGCTCGGCCGGAGCGACGATCGTGCGGGCGACCGCGTCGGCGAGCAGCAGCAGCGAGGCGCCGAGCAAGGCCGAGGCCGGCAAGAGGTAGCGGTTGTCGGGACCGATCGCGAGACGCAAGAGATGCGGCACGACGATGCCGATGAAGCCGATGCCGCCGCTGACGGCAACCGACGCGCCGACCGCCGCCGAAACCCCGACGATGGCCGTGTATTTCAGCCGCTGCACCGGGATGCCGAGATGGCCGGCGGTCGCCTCGCCTAGCGCCAGCGCGTTGAGGCCGCGCGACAGGAACGGCATCGCGGACAGTGCCAGTACGATTACCGGGCCGACGGTGCCGATCTTCGGCCATGTCGCGCCGGCGAGCGAGCCGAGTTGCCAGAAGGTCAGGTCGCGCAACTGCCGGTCGTCGGCCATGAAGATCAGGATACCGGTGAGCGCCATGGCAAGGGCGGCGATGGCGAGGCCCGCGAGCAGCATCGTGGCAACCGATGTCCGGCCCTGACGCGTCGCGATGGCGTAAAGCAATAGCGTCACCGCCAGGCCGCCGAAGAAAGCCGCCAGCGGCAAGGCGAGCGAGCCGAGGGCGAGCGTGACAGGTGCGAGCCAGGTCGTGCCGAGCACGATGATCGCTACCGCGCCAAGGCTCGATCCGGCAGAGACGCCGATCAGGCCGGGATCGGCAAGCGGATTGCGGAACAGGCCCTGCATTATCGCACCGGAAACGGCGAGAGCGGCGCCGACCAGCGCGCCAAGCAGGACGCGCGGCATGCGGATGTCGAAGACGATCAACTGATCGCGGGCGGCGAGCGCCGCATCGACTGGCACGGCTCCCGTGAGCCAGTCACGAATGACTCGGACGGCGGACGCGTCCGAAGCGCCCGAGGTCAGCGACAGGAACACGGATAGCGCAAGTGCAAGCGACAAAAGCAGGATGACGATCCTTGCCCGTGCCGATCGGTCGCCGGCGGATGCCATCGCCCCACCTGCCGGACCGGCAATCGACTGTTCGGCCATGGCCGCTCAGTCCGTGACCTGGTTGCCGTAGAGCGAGGCGGCAAGATCGTGGATGGCTTCGGCCGTGCGCGGCCCGAAACCCAGCAGATAGCCGCCGTCCATACTGATCACCTTGCGGGCGGCGCCCGCAGGCGTCGAGGCGATCGACGGGTTCGCGAACAACTCCTCCTCGGCGATCGGCGGCCCAGCGTTCTTCATGGTCAGTATCACATCCGGCCGGGCGGTGAGGATCGCCTCGTCCGACATCTGCTTGTAGCCGGAGAAGCCGTCGACCGCGTTGACCGCGCCGGCGAGCTTGATGATGCCGTCGCCGGCGGTGTCGCTGCCGGCGGCCAGGATCTTGCCGCCCTGCGTCGACAGCACGAACAGGATGCGCTTGCGCTCCTTGATCGAAGCCGTCTGCTTCTCGGCCGACTTCAGCTTCGCGTCCATCTCGGTCGCCAGTTTCTCGGCCTTGGCGTCGACGCCCAGCGCCTTGCCGACGATGCGGATCTTTTCGAGGATGCCTTCGTGGCTGTAGCGCTCGGGCACCTCGATGAAGGGCACGCTCGATTTCTTCAGCACGTCGACCGCTTCCTTCGGGCCGCTGCCATGCAGCGCCAGGATTCCGCTTGGATTGACCGAGAGCACGCCCTCCGGCGACAGCGCACGCATGTAGCCGACATTGGGCAGCTTGAGCGCGGCCCGCGGAAAGTAACTGGTCGAATCGCGGGCGACGAGATGGCCTTCCTCGCCAAGCGCGTAGACGATCTCGGTGATCGAGCCGCCGATCGAAGCGATCCGCGACGTATCCGAGAAGACGGCCGTGTTTTCACTGGCTCCGGCAGGCAGAGCGGTGAAAGCAAGCAGAACGCCAAGCAATGGCGCAAGCGCCGAGCGGAAACGGAAGACAACACACATCGGGCCTTGCCTCATGCAGCGGTCGGGCTGGGAATGCGGGGCAGGTTCTCGGCGAGGAAGCGCCAGTCTTCCCGCTCGTCCTCGCCTTCGTGTCGCTTGCCGAAGAACTGGACGATCATGCCGCCCTTGGCGTCATAGGTCTCGAGCGAGGTGACATGGCCGTCCTTGGTTGGCTTGCGCACCGCCCAGACTTCTTGGATGTGATCGGTCCTGGCCGCAAGATCACGCTCTCGCAGCTTCGGATTGTCTTCCCGCGCCCGCCGGATCTCGTCCGGCGACGGCTTCACGCGCTGGTCCATGTCGTCCACCTGCCAACTTCCTGTCTCTGCTCTATTTGGCCGCCCGCCGGCCGCGCTTACTTGTTGAGGATCAGCTTGCCTTGGCGGGTGATCTTGAGGCGGTAGAGCGCGCCGTGATGCTCGATGCCGATCTCATGCTCACCCTGGAACAGCATGTTGCTGGAGAGCGTGCGCACCACCATCGGCATGCGCTCGAAGCGCGTTGGCGTGTCGTCTGAACGGCGGACGCGATAGCGGAAGTCGTTGGGATTGTACGTGTTCATCTCGTTCGATCCTTTCCTGTGCCGGCCACCTGGCAGGCGCCTCGCAAAATGCCGATTCAATTCTTGACTCTAATAATCATGTTTACTAGTCGTGCATTATCGGACTAAATGAGTCAACATTTAAGACGCCGGATGTGATCAAAAATGCGAGCGAGCCCCGCGCCAGCCAGCATCGAGTCTGAAAATTTGGAGCTGGGGCATGGGGTTGGTGAATTGGGGACGGCCGACAGATCGGTCGATGGCGAAGGAAATGGCAGCGCTACTTGCCGGCGCTGCGGCAATCGCGCTCGCCATGCCGGCGGCCAAAGCGCAACAGGCCACGCAGCCGGCGGCTGACCAGCAGACGGATCAAGCAAAAAAGACTGACGAGAAGCCTGCAGGCGACTCGACCCTGCTCGACAAGATTCTGGTCATCAGCCGCACTGGCGAAACGGCGATCCAGTCGCTGGCATCGGCCAGCCATGTCGGTAGGGAACAGCTCGATCGCCGCATGGCGACGACCCCGAACGAAATGCTGCTCGGCGTTCCGGGAGTCACCGTCCAGGCCGACGCGCGGCGCGTCAGCTCCAGCATCAACATCCGCGGCCTGCAGGATTTCGGCCGCGTCGCGGTGATCGTCGACGGCGCCAGGCAGGACTTCCAGCGCTCCGACCACGGCACGCAGTCGACCTTCTATGTCGATCCCGAGCTCATCAAATCGGTCGACGTGATCCGCGGCCCGGTCGCCAATACCTATGGCTCCGGCGCCATCGGCGGCGTCGTCTTCTTCAGCACCAAGGATGCCGAGGATTTCCTCGAGCCGGAGGAAAGCTGGGCCGCCTCCGTTACCGGCCGCTATGAAAGCAATGGCAAGGGCTGGACCACCGGCGCCAGCGGCGCCTACCGCTTCAACGAGAACTGGGATGTTCTGGGCAACATCGTCTATCGCGACTACGGCGACTACAAGAATGGCGGCGGCGACACCGTGGCCGGCACCGGCTTCGATGTGCTGAGCGGTCTGCTCAAGACCACCATTCGTCCGAGCGAAAACAGCGAGCTGAAGCTCGGCTGGGTCGGTTCCAGCGACGGATGGACGGAGACCAGCAGCGGCGTTCCCGCCAACGATGTCGACCTCAAGTCGAACACCTTTACCGCCCGCTACAACATCACCGACGATGCCAAGAGCTGGCTCGATCTCCACATCAACACCTCCTTCAACAAGACGGTTCTCGATCTGACGACGCTCGTTCCGCAAAACCGGTTCGACCCCAGCACAGGTCTGCCCGTGGTGCTGCCCGCCGGCTCGCTGTCGACCTTCGATGTCGGAACGACCGGCATCGACATCTGGAATACGTCGCGCTTCGAGCCCGCCGGCATCGCGCATGAGCTGACCTATGGCGGCGACTGGGTGGGCGACGACGTCGAGACAGGCGGCACGGCCGGCGGCGACAGCTTCTACACGCCGTCGGGCAAGCGCAACGTCTCCGGCGCCTACATTCAGGACAAGCTGACCTGGGAATGGCTCGAGATCATCGCCGGGTTGCGCTACGACAACTACAGCCTGAAGGACTCCGACCACGAGACATCGGGTGACCGGCTGTCGCCGCGCATCACCGTCGGCGTCTCGCCCGTCGAAAGCGCCGGCCTCGCGGGTCTGCAGTTCTATGGCACCTATGCGGAAGGCTACCGCTCACCCTCACTGACAGAGACGCTGATCAGCGGCAATCACCCGGCCGGCGTCACCTTCCCGTTCCTGCCCAACCCCAATCTCAAGCCTGAAACCGGCAAGACCGTCGAGTTCGGTGTCAACTACAAGCAGAACGATATTCTCGAGGCAGGCGATGCGCTGCGGCTCAAGGCCGACTACTTCAACAACAATGTCGAGGACTATATCGACGGCGTCACGCTCTCGGCTTTCGATCCGACCAGCGGCTGCCCGTTCGGCCCGGGCATCCCGATCTGCTTCCAGTACCAGAATTTTGCCAAGGCCAAGATCAACGGCTTCGAGCTGGAAAGCGTCTACGACGCCGGCTGGGGCTTTGCCGGCCTCTCGGCCTCGATCATCAACGGCCACACCATCTCTTATGAAGGCGAGCGGGCCGACCTTGCCAGCCTCCCTTCCGCCCAGGTGACGGCACAGCTCGGCCTCCGTTTCCTCGAAGACAAGCTCACCGTCGGCGGCGAAGTGCAATACAACGGCAAGCCCAAGGGCAATCCAGTGGCCAAGGACTATACGCTGGCCAACGCCTTTGCCAGCTACCAGGCGACGGACAATCTCAAGGTCGACTTCCGTGCCGACAATCTGTTCGACGTCAAATACACCAACCCGCTCAACGGAAGCACGACCGCGGTTCTCTACGAACCCGGCGTCACGCTGAAGCTGGCGGCAACCATGCGCTTCGGAGGCTGACCGGACATGCCACGCTCAACGACATCGCTTCGTCTCTTGACCTCGGCGCTGGCGATGTCGCTCGGCCCGGCGCCGGCGTGGGCCCAGTCCACGCCGGCGCCGGCCTCGGTTCAGGCCCCAGTTCCGGCATTGAGCCTGGAGCTCAACACCGCGCAGCCCTCCGACAAGGGCTGCCGGCTGGCCTTCGTCGTCAACAACGCGCTCGGCGCCGACCTGTCGAAGGCGGCTTTCGAGATCGCGCTGTTCAACGAGGCCGGTGTCGTCGATCGCCTCACCGTGCTCGACTTCAAGGATCTGCCGGCCGGCAAGACGAAGGTCACGCGCTTCGACCTCGCCGGCGCTGATTGCGGAAAGATCGGCCGCGTGCTGATCAACAGCGCGACGGAATGCGTCGGCACCGGCGTCGACCCGGCGGCTTGCATGCGCGCTCTGAAAACCTCGACCAAGACTGGCATCGCTTTCGGTGTATAGAGATGGGACTGCATCTGGCCCTCCCGCAGGACACTATGGCATGGTCCGCTCCCGGCACGCTGCCATGGGCGGCAACCGATCTTGATTTGACAACTCCCTATCGCGCGCGGCAGGTCTCGGCGCTAGATATGCAGGACATCGATCACCCCTCCGGCGCAGGCAGCGAATTGGCGGTCACCCCGGCCGAGCAGCTTGTGCAGCCGCGGCAAACGGCCGGGCGGCGCAACTGGCCAGTGGCCATTGTCGCCTCCGGCCTGCTCCATGGCGCCGCGGCGGCGGCGTTTGTGATCGCGCCCGCCGCAATATTCGACTCTCAAGACGCGATCCAGGCCGAAGGCACCGACCAGTCAGGCGCCGACGCCCAGGGCAGCGCCTTGAATGACGCCGCGTCCGGCGCGGTGGATGTAACCTTGGTGCCGGATCCGCGGCCGGTGAAACCGCGGGCCGTCGAGCCCACTCCGCCAGCCGAAGCGCTGCAACCGGCAAGCGAACCGGTGACGTCTCAGCCCAAGCCGGAAGCCGTCAAAGTGCCAACCCCCACGCCGGATATCCTAGCGGCCGCCGCACCGCGCCAGGACGATCAGAGTGTTCCCTCGGACAGCGATCCGACGGCCGCGATCGAACCTCGAAGCGCCGAAGCGCGCCCCGCCGAGCCCGAGCAACCGCCGGTCCCGGCCGCAGCGCGAGCCGGATCGGCAGGGTCAGGCCAACCCGTTGAAACGCGCGGCACGGAAACAACGGATGGCGATGCGCGCGATGCGCCGGTCATCGCCAGCAGGGGCAAGATAAAGGCTGCCGCCGGCAACGCCCTGGAATCCCGCTACAGTGGCGAAATTCAAAAGAAGCTTGCCCGCGCCAACCGTCGCGTTTCGAAATCGGTGCAGGCCAAGGCTCGCAACAATGCCAGGGTGGTCTTCATCGTCGCGGCCGACGGCAGCATCAGCGACTTGCAGCTCGCCGAAAGCTCAGGGTCTGCCGAGCTCGATGAATTCGCCCTGACGCTGGTGCGCAAGCAAGCCCCCTTCCCTCCCATTCCACCCGAGACCGGAAGGTCAAGTTGGCTGTTCAAAGCACGGATCGGTCCGTTTTAAGGCCCACCGCCAAAGCCGTCTTGAACGTCAGGATTCATCCATTTCGAAAGGAAGCCAATGTACATCGCCCTGAACCGCTTCAAGGTCCAGAACGGCTCGGAAGAAGCCTTCGAGGACGTCTGGAAGAACCGCGACTCCAGCCTCTCCGACATGAAAGGTTTTCGGGAATTCCACCTGCTGCGCGGCCCGGTCAACGAGACCGAAGGCTACACGCTGTTTGCTTCGCACACGGTCTGGGCGAGCCAGGATGATTTTGTCGCCTGGACGAAGTCGGAGAATTTTCGCGCCGCCCACCGCAACGCCGGCACCTCGAAGGTGCACTATCTCGGTCATCCCCAGTTCGAGGGCTTTTCGGTCGTCGAAGGCGCCTGACCGCCGCTATCGCGGCAGCCATTGACAATCTTCACTGCCGCTATGCGGCCGCAAGCAGGCTGGCATTGCCGCCGGCCGCCGTCGTGTCGACGCAGACGGCGCGCTCATGGGCGTAGGTCGCCGGGTTGAGCACTTCGCTGACCAGCGGCACGATCGGCCCGGCGCGCTCGGCGATAACCTTGCGCACGATGCGCGCCGCTTCCGGCGTCCCGGAGAACGCCACGACGTCGACGCGCAGCGACCGTGCCTCGACCGGGTCGGGCCGGCCGTCGATCGCCGCGAGCGGCAGCCCCTTGCCGGTCAGCGCCGACAGCGCCGCAGGCGCGCCTGGCGCCACCGCCAGCACCGCGTTGCCGGCGGCCAGAGCCTGGATCGTCTGGGCGAGCAGCGTGTCGGCATCCGGCCCGAGGCAGAGCACACGCCCGCGCGGGGCCAGCGACAGCGTGTTGGCCTCGCCCGTCGGACCTGGCAGGTCGACCTGGCCGAAATCAAGGCCAGCCGCAGCGGTGATTGCCGCCGCGCCCTTGCCGCGCAGATGCTTTCGCAGGATCGCCACGCGATCCGGCCGCGTCGACCAGCCGCCAAGCGTCGGATCCGGCATATTGTCGGCGAGTTCGGTGGCGGTGACCTTATGGCCTTCGCCCACCTCCGCTCCGGCTTGCGGTCCCTTGCGGAAACGGCGCAGGTAATGTGGCCCGCCGGCTTTCGGCCCCGTGCCCGACAGCCCCTCGCCGCCGAAAGGCTGCGAGCCGACGACGGCGCCGATCTGGTTGCGGTTGACGTAGATGTTGCCGGCATGGATGCCGTCGACGAAATGCTGGACGCGGCCCTCGATGCGGGTATGCAGGCCGAAGGTCAGGCCATAGCCCTTGCGGTTGATGGCGGCAATCACCGCGTCGATGTCGTCGGCGTCGAAACTGGCGACATGCAGCACCGGGCCGAACACCTCGCGCTCCATCTCTTCGATGCCCTTGACGCGGAAGACATGCGGCGCGACGAAGCGGCCGCCCTTCGGCGCTTCCAGCTTGGCGATCAGCCGGCCCTCCAGCCCCTTCTTGGTGCAATAATCGCTGATCGAGGCCTGCGCCTCGTCGTCGATGACCGGGCCGACGTCGGTCGAGATCGCCCACGGATCGCCGACATTGAGCGCTTCCATCGCGCCCTTCAGCATTTCCAGCATCTTCTTCTCGACATCCTTCTGGACATAGAGCACGCGCAGCGCCGAGCAGCGCTGGCCGGCGCTCTGGAAGGCGGACGCTAGGATGTCTCGCACCGCCTGCTCGGGCAGTGCCGTGGAATCGACGATCATGGCGTTGAGCCCGCCGGTTTCGGCGATCAGCATGGCGTCGGGCGCCGCCGTCTCGGCCAGCTGTTTTTCGATCAGCTTGGCCACCTCGGTCGAGCCGGTGAAGCAGACACCGGCGATGCGCGGGTCGGCGGTGAGCGGCGCACCGACCGACGGACCGTCGCCCGGCAGAAGCTGGATGACGTCCTCCGGCACGCCGGCCTCGCGCAGCATCTCGATGGCGCGGAACGCAATCAGCGGCGTCTGCTCGGCGGGTTTGGCGATCACCGAATTGCCGGTGACCAGCGCCGCAGCGATCTGGCCGGTGAAGATCGCCAGTGGGAAATTCCACGGCGAGATGCAGACGATCGCGCCGCGCGCTTCGGTGCCAGCTTCGGCATTCGCCGCCTCGGCAGCGTAGTAGCGCAGGAAGTCGACCGCCTCTCGCACCTCGGCGACACCGTCGGCCAGCGACTTGCCAGCCTCGCGCGTTGCGAGCGCGAAGAACTCGGCGGCGTTGGCCTCGTAGAGATCGGCGGCGCGGTTGAGGATCGCGGCGCGCTCGGCAACCGGGCGTCTTGCCCAGGCCGGTTGCGCGTCGACGGCGATGCGGACGGCGGTCGACACCTGCTTGGCCGCCGCCTCATGCACGGTGCCGACGATTTCGTCGGGCTTGGCCGGATTGACGATCTGGCGCTGGTTGCCGTAGCCGGCGGCCCGCGTGACAGGCTTGGCATGCCAGCGGTCCGTACCGGAAAACTCTGCCCTCGCCCTGTCGATGGCTGCGAGCGTCACCGGATCGGTGATGTCGAATCCTTTGGAGTTGCGCCGGCCGGCGCCGAAGATTGCGGCGGGACGCGCGATCGCGGGATTGGCGGCGGGACCCTGCTTCTCGATGGCCTCGAGCGGATCCCGGGCGATCTCCTCCGGCTCGACCTCCTCGTCGGTCAACTGGTGCACGAAGGACGAGTTGGCGCCATTTTCCAAGAGCCGTCGCACCAGATAGGCGAGCAGGTCGGAATGCGCGCCGACCGGCGCATAGATGCGGCAGCGGGTACCTTCAGACTTGCGCACCGTCTCGTGCAGGGATTCGCCCATGCCGTGCAGGCGCTGGAACTCGAAGGAATCGCGGTCCTTCGCCATCGAGAGAATAGCCGCCACGGTATGCGCATTATGCGTGGCGAATTGCGGATAGATGCGGTCGGTCATTGACAGCAGTTTTCGCGCGCAGGCCAGATACGAGATGTCGGTGTTGGTCTTGCGCGTGAAGACGGGATAGCCGGCGAGCCCGAGCGTCTGCGCTCGCTTGATCTCGGTGTCCCAATAGGCGCCCTTCACCAGCCGCACCATGATGTTGCGGTCGTATTTCCTGGCGAGCGCGTAAAGCCAGTCGATGACGAAGGCCGCGCGCGGGCCATAGGCCTGAACGACGACGCCGAAACCGTCCCAGCCGGCAAGTTCCGGCTCGGCCAGCACACGTTCGATGACATCGAGCGACAGATCGAGCCGGTCGGCTTCTTCCGCGTCGATATTGAGGCCCATGCGCGAGTGTCGCGCCGCGAGCGCCAGCGACAAAAGCCGCTCGGCCATCACCGGCAGCATCTTGTCCTTCTGCGCCACCTCGTAGCGCGGATGCAGCGCGGAAAGCTTGACCGAAACGCCGTGATTGTAGCGGATGTCGGGTCCGTTCGAACCGGCGTCGAGCGAAGAAATCGCGTCGGCATAGGCCTTGTGATAGCGCAGCGCATCGGCCTCGGTGCGTGCCGCCTCACCCAGCATGTCGAAGGAATAGAGATAGCCCTTCTGTGTCATCGGTCGGCCGCGCCTGACGGCCTCGGCGATGGTGCGGCCGAGCACGAACTGCTCGCCCATCTCGCGCATCGCCGCCGCAACGGCCTTGCGGATGACCGGCTCGCCGAGCCTTCTCACCATGGCGCGCAGCGTGCCTTCGATGCCGCCCTCGCCTTCGTCGAGCACGCGGCCGGTCAGCATCAGCGCCCAGGTCGAGGCATTGACGAAGATGGAACTCGAGCTGCCCGAATGCGCCGACCAGTCATGCGGCGCGATCTTGTCGGCGATGAGATCGTCCATCGTCTCGGCGTCGGGCACGCGCAGCAGCGCTTCGGCCAGACACATCAGCGCCACGCCTTCCTTGGTCGATAGGCCGTAGGCCGAGAGGAAAACCTCCATCAACCGAGGATCCGATGAGCCGCGCACCGCGCGCACAAGATCGGCGGCGCGGGCCGAGATCGCCTTGCGCTTCTCTGACGAAAGCCCGGCTGCCGCGGAGAGGCGCTTCACCACCTCGTCTTCGTCGGGCAAATAGTTGGCGCGGATCTGCTGGCGGATGGCGTCGAGCGGCATGTCGGGTCCATGAGAGCAAGCGTTAGCGAGCGGTCTGGCGGTCGCCGGACCGATTGGCGCAAGCTAGCACAGCTGCAGACTCCAATCGGTCCAAAGAAATCGACAGAATAGTTCGATTGAACTATCATGAGGGTATATTTCCCACCATTTTGACCGCCAGATCGATGACCGAAGACCAATTGGACCGCATAGATCGCAACATCCTGGCCGCGCTCGGGCGCGATGGCAGGCTTTCCATGTCGGAACTGGCTTTGAAGGTCGGTCTGTCGAAGACGCCGGTGCAGGCGCGGGTGAAGCGGCTGGAGAAGGACGGCTATATCAGAGGCTACCGCGCCATCATCGACCGCGAGCGCATGGGCGAAGGCCATGTCGCCTTCGTGCAGGTGAAGCTTTCCGATACGCGCTCAGCCGCGCTCGACGGTTTCAACCGCGCGGTGCAAGGCGTGCCGGAAATCGAGCAATGCCACATGATGGCGTCGAGTTTCGATTATCTCCTGAAAGTCCGCACCACCGATATCGCCGCCTATCGCCGCGTGCTTGGCGAGCGCATCTCGGCCCTCCCCCACGTGGCGCAGACCTCGACCTTCGTGGCGATGGAGACGGTGAAGGACCGATAGCTACTCCGACAGGGTCTTGAGGAAGCCACCAGCGCCGCGCGCTCGTGGTCGGACAGGTCGAGCGGATGGACTTCCGAAACGCCCTCGACGGCAGCCGGCGCCCTCGAATAGTGCGCCACCACTTCGTCGAGCGATGAGAACTGCCCGGCATGCATGTAAGGCGCACGGGCGGCCGCGCCCCGCAGCGACGGCGTCTTATAGGCGCGCACCAGCTGCTGCCCATCCTTCACCATGAAACGCAGCTCGCGGCAGGCGCTGGCGTCCCCGTCACGGAACTTACCGAAGCAGTTGAACGGATCGGCCTGGACCTGAGCCACCGCATCGACCCGGCCGCGATCCGGCGGCAGATCCTTGACCGGCGGCACGCCGGTGTTGTGGAAAGCATTGTCGGTAAAGCGCGGCCCGTTGTGGCAGGTCACGCAGTTGGCTTTTCCGATGAACAGCTTCAGCCCGAGGATTTCTTCCGGCGAGAAAGCAGCATCACCCTGCGGCTTGGCGCCGGTCGCAAGATCGATGGCGAAGCGGTCGAAGCGCGTCTGCTCAGGCTCAATCGATCGCTCGAAAGCAGCGATCGCCTTGCCGATATTGGCGAAGACGCGGTTGACGTCCTCTTGCTCGCCGGCCGGCATGGCGTTCCACGCCGCCTTCTCCGCATCGGTGCCAAGCGGGCTGGCAGTGGCCGGCACAGTCGAGAGATCGGGCAGCGGCCCGAAGATGCGCTCGTAGCGCTCGCCGAACCGGTTCTTGATATAATGCGCGAAGGCGGCGCGGTTGCCGGCCTGCTCCAGCGGATTTTCGAGCGGCGTCAGGGCCTGCGCCCAAAGGCTGTCGCGCCGCCCGTCCCAGAAAAACCATGGATCGCGCGCCACGCCGGCCAGCGGCATGGTGCGCCGATTGGTTCGGCCGACGCCGACCGCTTGCGGCAGGTCGTCCTGGAACTGGCGGTCGATCTTGTGGCAGGTCGAGCAGGACACGGTGCCGTCGCGGCTCATGCCGACATCGAAGAACAATGTCGATCCGAGCGCGGCCGCGGCCGGAACGTCGGCATATTGGTTCGTGGTGTCCATTTTGAGCGCCGGCAGCGTGTTCAGCGCCAGCGAGGCGATGGTCTTCTTCTCGGCATCGCCGAACTCAGGCTTGCCGCAGCCGCCAAGCAAGGCGAGTGCGGCCAGGCTTGCGACACGGGCAAGACGCCTCATCGGCCACTCACAACACGATGTTGAAGACGACGGAATCGGAACCCGCCGCCGCCGAGATGGCGAAGCGCAGCTGCCACCAGCCGCTCATGGTGAATTTGACGCCGTCGATGCGGTAGCGTCCTTCGCCCAGATAGTCGGTCGCCTGCGGACTGGTCGGCAGGCCATGATTGTGCTGCGGCATGCCGCCCGAAATGGTGATCGCGGCACCTTCCACCGGGGCGCCGGCGGCGGTTTTCAGCGTCAGCAGCCAGGACTGCAGCTCGCCTTGCCGAATGACGCCGCGTTCCGGCTCGAAGCTGGCGACGAACAGGCCGCTCGCCGTCCTCTTCGAACGCGACGTGTCGGGACCTTGCGCCGAATGCGGCGCCGTCAGATAGACGACCGCCAGGATACCGACGAGCAAGGCAGCCAGACCGAGACCCGCAAGAATGTAACGCCATATCGATGCCAAACCGGTTCCTCTTCGGCTGATAACGTCGCGGGCTGGGTGCAGCATCCCGCCCCACCTGTGGGAAATCGCTTCTGGCGCAAAAAACGGCCCGAGCCAAGCATGGCGCTGCCGCTCGCAAAAAGCTACAGCACCAGAGTTTTAGGAGGACAAGCCGCATGGAAGCCAATGGTATCGCGTCGATCGGCGAGTGCATGCTGGAACTGTCGGGCCAGAGCGGCCCAAATTGGCGCATGGGTTTTGCCGGCGACACCTTCAACACGCTATGGGCGCTGCATGCGCTGAGCCCGGACCGGCCGGCGACCTATGTGTCGGCCTTCGGCGACGACCCTTTCTCGCGCGATCAGATCGGCTTCTTCGCACAAAACGGCATCGGCATCGGCAACAGTCCGGTCATTGCCGGCGCCAGGCCCGGGCTCTACGCCATCACGCTCACCGGAGCCGAACGCGCCTTCACCTATTGGCGAAGCGACGCAGCGGCGCGCCAGCTCGCCTCCGATCCGGCGGCACTCGCCAAAAGCCTTGAAAACCAGGCGCTTGTCTATTTTTCTGGAATCACCCTGGCAATTCTGGACGACGCGGCGCGCGAGACCCTGCTTGCGGCCATCGCAGCCGCCCGCTCGGCGGGCTCGCTCGTCGCCTTCGACCCAAACTACCGTCCCAGGCTCTGGTCGAGCCGTGAAACCGCGCAGGCTGCGATCCTGGGAGCGCTCGCCGTTGCCGATATTGCGCTGCCCACTTTTCCGGACGAGCAGATGCTGTTCGGCGACGAGACCCCGCAGGCGACCGCCGAGCGGCTCGGCAAGCGACTCGGCGAAGTCGTCGTCAAGAATGGCGAGCAGCCGGCATTGATTGCCGTGAACGGCGTCTCGGAAACAGTCGACGCCGTGCATGTCGCCACGCCCGTCGACACCACCGGCGCCGGCGATTCCTTCAACGGCGGCTATCTCGCCGCGCGCCTTGCCGGCCATGCGCCCGCCGACGCGGTTCGGCGCGCGCATCGCGTGGCTGCAGCCGTCGTTCAGGTGCGCGGCGCCCTGGCGCCCTTCGAGATTCTGAAAACAGCCTTTGAAGGTTAGACTGGCTGTGGCAGGCGGAACCTGTATTCCGTAACCTGACGGTAGATCTGGCCGGGCCATAATGTGGCCTGCGGGAAATAGGGCCTGTTCGGCGCATCCGGCCATGTCTGTGCTTCGAGGCAGAAACCGGAAAACGGCTTGTAGAGGCGGCCGTCCAGCCCAGGCGATGATGGCGCGACATACTGGCCGATATAGAGCTGCAGGCCAGGCTCGGTGGTCCAGACCTCCATCTCGACACCGGAACTGGCGCCCTGCACCCAGGCCGCCTGATGGAGCGGCCCACGACTGGAGGCGAGGCAGTAATTCAGGTCGTAGGGAAGCTGTTCGCCTTCCGTCTCCATGCGCAGCGGCCGCGCCTGGCGGAAGTCATAGGGCGTGCCGTCGACCGGCTTCACCGCGCCGGTCGGGATCATCTCGCTGTCGACCGGCGTATAGGCGCCGGCATTGAGCATCAGCCGGTGGTCGAGGATGTCGCCGGCGCCGCCGTCGTCGAGATTGAAGTAGGAGTGCTGCGCCAGGTTGCAGAGCGTCGGCTCCTCGCAGGTCGCGGTCAGCTCCATGCTGAGCGTGCCGGGGATCTTCAGGCGGTAGGTGCAGGTGACGTCCAGCGCGCCGGGAAAGCCCATCGTGCCGTCGGGATCATGCAGCGTCAGCGTCACGAAATCGCGGCCGTGCAGCGAGACCGTCCACGGCCGGTGGAAATAGCCTTCCGAGCCGCCATGCAGCGTGTGCTTGGCGAGAAAATTGCGGTCCGTCTGGTAGCGTTTGCCGGCGATGGTGAAGCGGCCGTCGCGGATGCGGTTGGCGAAGCGGCCGACCACGGCGCCGAAATAGGCGCGGTCGGTCTCATAGGGCTCGAACCGGTCGTAGCCCAGCACCAGCGGCGCATCGTGGCCGGTGAGCCGCAGGTCCTGGATGATCGCGCCGAGCCCGATGATGCTGGCGGTGAGGCCGCCGCCCCTGATGGTGAAGCGGCGAACGGCCTCGCCCGCTTGCGTCGTGCCGAAGACCTCGCCGTCCTTCATCGCAGTGCCCGAAACCTCGCTTCATGATCCGTGGATTTAGGCCGGCTGCGTCTCGTCCGGCAAGGGCAGGCCAATCCGCCTGCCCTGCTCCATGGATGGTTGTCAGAGGCCGAGGCCGCCGAAGCAGGCATATTTGGTGTCGAGATAGTCCTCGATGCCCTGATGCCCGCCTTCGCGGCCGAGACCGGATTCTTTGACGCCGCCGAACGGCGCCTCGGGCGTGGTGATCAGCCCTTCATTGACGCCGACCATGCCGTATTTCAGACCTTCCATCACCCGGAAGGCGCGGCCGAGATCGCCCGTGTAGAAATAGGAGGCGAGGCCGAACTCTGTGTCGTTGGCCAGAGCGATCGCCTCTTCCTCGGTCTCGAACTTGAACACCGGCGCGACCGGTCCGAAGATCTCTTCCTTCATGAAGCGCATCTTCGGCGTGGCTTCCGCAATCACCGTCGGCTGAAAGAACGAGCCGCCGAGCGCGTGGCGCTTGCCGCCGGCGACGATCTTGCCGCCCTTCGACGTCGCATCGGCAATCAGTTCCTCGACCTTCTCCACCGCTTTCTCGTCGATCAGCGGTCCCTGCTGCACGCCTTCCTCCAGGCCGGAGCCGACCTTCAGACTGTTGCTGGCGGCGGCGAGTTTTTCGACGAACTTGTCGTAGATGCCGGCCTGCACGAGGAAGCGGTTGGTGCAGACGCAGGTCTGGCCGGAATTGCGGTATTTGGCGGTGATGGCGCCGACGACCGCACGATCGACATCGGCGTCGTCGAAGACCAGGAACGGCGCATTGCCGCCGAGTTCCATCGACACTTTCTTGACCGTCGAGGCCGACTTCTGGATCAGGATCTTGCCGACTTCGGTCGAGCCGGTGAAGGTGATCTTCTTGACCAGCGGATTGGTGCAGAGCTCGTCGCCGATCTCGCCGGCCGAGCCGGTCAGGATGTTGATGACGCCCTTGGGGAAGCCGACCTCTTCGGCCAGAGCGCCCCAGGCGAGGCCCGAATAAGGTGTCTGCGAAGCCGGCTTGACCACGGTCGTGCAGCCGGCGGCAAGCGCTGGGCCGATCTTGCGGGCAAGCATCGAGGACGGGAAATTCCAGGGCGTGATGGCGGCGATGACGCCGACCGGCTCCTTGGTCACCAGGATGCGGCGGTCGCCCCACGGCGACGGCACGATGTCGCCATAGACACGCCGGCCTTCCTCGGCGAACCAGAGGATATAGCTCGCGGCCGAGCCGATCTCGCCTTTGGACTCGAACAGCGACTTGCCCTGCTCGATGGTGAGCAGCTCGGCCAGAACGTCCTGATTGTCCATCATGGCGTCATGCAGCTTGCGCAAGAGCTTCGAACGTTCGAGCGCGGTGGTCTTGCGCCAGGTCTTGAAGGCTTCCTCGGCGGCCTCGATGGCGCGGCGGGTTTCGGCCTTGCCGGCCTTCGGCACCGTACCGATCTTGAGGCCCGTGGCCGGGTTGTTGACGTCGATGGTCTGGCCGCTGTCGGCCTGCACCCATTCGCCGTTGATGAGATTGGCCTGGCGCATGAAATGGCTGGTTTTCTGAAGCATGGTCTGGCCTCCGTTCGGCGCGCTGATCGGCCGTTTTTCTGGATATTCGATGGGCGTGCGTGGCCGCACGCTGGCGCATTGCTCTTACCTAGGGAAAGCCCTGCAAGCAATCACAAGATGGCATATAGGGGTTGGGCCAGCAAAAGCGAGCGCCTGCCCCTGTCAGCCGAAGACGTGGACAACCACCGTCAGCCAGAAGGACGTGGTCAGCACCGCGCTCGCGGTGGCGATTGTCATCTGGTTCGAGGCCAGCGCCTGGCCGGTGCTGAACTGGACGGCGATGAGATAGGAATTGATGCCGGAGGGCAGCGCCGCCACCACCACCGCCACCTTTGCCGTCAGCGGCGGCAGGCCGAGCAGCCAGACCAGGAAGAGCGTCAAGGCCGGCATCAGGAAGAGTTTCAGTACCGACAGCGCGAGCGCCGGCCGGACGTTGCCGGAAATGCCGAAACGGCGCAGGCTGAGACCCATCGCGAACAGCGCAACCGGTCCGGCCGTATTGGCCAGCGCGTCGACCAGCCTCCCGATCAGCGCCGGCAGCGGCGCGCCGGTGAAGCGCCAGGCGAGCCCCGCCAGAATGCCGATGATCAGCGGATTGACAAACAGCCGCCTGAGAAAATTCCCGATAACGCGCAGTGGATGCACTTGCTCGTCGCCGCCGCGGCCGAACATCTCAAACAGCACGATCGAGGCCATCATCATGATCGGCAGGTGAACCGAGACCAGCAGCGACAGCACCTCGAAGCCGCTCCGACCGAAAATGCCGAGGATGAAGGGGGCGCCGAGCAGCACGACATTGGAATAAGCCGAGGAAACACCGCCGACGACGCCGGCACGGGCGTCCCGGCCGAAGACGCGTGTCGTGACCAGATGACCGGCGGTCCAGGTGACGGCGACCGCCGCAAAATAGGCGCCCCACAGCGACCACGGCGCCACGCCGTGGAAATCGGACTTCACCATCGTCTGGAACAACAGCAGCGGCATCGCCACGTTGACTGCGAATTCGGAAATGCCCTCGCCGCTTGCCGGCCTCAGATAACCGGCGAACCCGGCCAGATAGCCGAGCGCGACGAGGCTGAATACGAAGAGGACGGTTTCGGTGAGCGGGGTCATTTTCGGGGCGGGGACATTTTTCTCGTCATAGGCGAGCTCCGATCGCGGTGCAATCGGGGCCGCCTTCCCCATCCGCCGGGTCCTCAGCTTGTCTTTCGGCTCGCTTTGCGATTCCTATATGCCAACCGGACCCGGGGTCTCTCGGGCCGTCTCAAGGACTTCTGATGCTGCGACTTACCCTGGCGCTTTTCCTGCTTGCTGTTCCTACGCTCGCCCACGCGACCGACGCGGGCTGGGCGCTGCTGCGCGATGGCGGCCATGTCGTGCTGCTTCGCCATGCCTTCGTCACCGGCAATACCGACCCGGCGAATTTCGACATCGGCAATTGCGCCACCCAGCTCAACCTGTCGGAACGCGGCAAGCAGCAGTCAAGCCGCATCGGCGCCCTCTTCGCGGCGCGCGCTGCCCCGATCGAGCGCGTGCTCTCCAGCCGCTACTGCCGCTGCCTCGACACCGCCCGCATCGCTTTCGAGGCCGAACCGGAGCCATTCGCGCCGCTCGACCTGCTCAAGACCGATCCGGCTGAGAAAGCTGCCCAGCTGGAGGCGGTGATGAAGGAGATCCGCGGCTATTCCGGTTCCGACAATCTCGTGCTGGTCACGCATCTGGAAAACATCGAGGCGCTCACCGGGATTGCGCCGCGCGAGGGCGAAGCCGTGGTCGTGGCGCCGGAGGGCGACGGCCTCAAGGTGCTTGGCCGCGTCACGTTTTAGCTGGCCAGGTTGGCCGACGCATTCTTCAGCAGCCATGCGTCGATGCGGACCTTCCAGCCTTCGATCATGCGCTCGAACGCATCCTCCGTCAGCTCGAACAGATATGACCGTCCCGCCTCGTTCAACGCTGTGAGCGTATAGGCGATCGACACCTGTGTACCTCCGGTGCCGGCCTGGCGGCAGGCCACCTCGACAAAACCGAAACGCGAATCCGGCGTCACCCTGGCATAGCGTACTCGATGCGCCTCAGGCTCCCAATCCGTGCAGGCCCAGAGCGTGGTCTCGTCGCCATGGCTGGTCCGGAAGACCATGCCACGGCGCGTCTCCCCATCCTGCGGATGCAGAAACTCCGGATCCCAGCCGTCGACCCACAACGTTTCCCCGATCGGCGTGAACAACGGGAAGACGCGTTCGACCGGTCCGGCAAGGAAAATGCTGTGGCTGCGCTCAAGATGGTTCGTCATCGGCTTTCGCAATCGTTTCCACCAGGCGATGGCTGTCTGCCGCGCCGAGCTCCAGCCCGTAGATGCGCTTCAGCTGATCAATCGTTTCCAAGGTTTCTGGCGAGAACGGCGCCTGGCCTTCGAAAGCATGCAGCACGATGCCCTCGATGAGATCGCCAAGGCTGATGTCGCGATGCTCGGCGAGCGCCTTGAGTACCTTCACCAACCTCTTTTCCAGGCGAACCCCGGTCTGAACACGTTCTACAGTCATGGCCTTTCGTACCATGGTACATCGGTACATGCAATCGTTGCCGAAATGCAACAACCGAAAGAAGCCGCGAATCCGCCGCAACAATGCCGCTTGCGACAACCCGTCGCAGGGTCTAAAGGCGCGCTCCCGGTCACGAAAACCGAAACGAGCACAACGGTTGGAGCTTTCGCCTCCGCCCGCGCAGACGGCTTTGCCGCGTTGTGTACGGCGCCGTTTCGGAGTGTTGGGACTTGCGGGGTGTAGCTCATGGAGAGCGCCGGATTTGGGTCCGGAGGCAGGGTTCGATTCCCACACCCACGACACGGATAGCTCAATTGGTTAGAGCATCAGACTCATAATCTGACTGTCGAAGGTTCGAATCCTTCTCCAACGGCCTGAAAGGCCGACACCTTCAGGTGGTGTTATCCAAAACGGTCCGGGGACCGGAATGCGAGGACTTCATGAACGGCAGGACTTCGGCCCCGCCGGACGGCGATGTCCTGCGCCGTCGGCTCGCGGCCAGGCCGCGGTGACGATCAAGGCGCGGCAATCCCCGCAAAGGAGGCTACGGCCTTCGGCGCCCGCTTTGCCGCCCCGCGATCCGCTCCCGAAAGCCCGCCGCTTGGCGATGCCACCGGTCTCCGGATCATTCGTGCCGGGAGTTGAAACGAGAAACGAAAGGACGATCGACGCATGACGTGACGCCTCGCATGGGGCCATGCCCGACAGGAGTGAAGACAATGAAGACCATTCTCGAAAAGCTTCTTGGACGCCAGCGCGTCCTCGTGAAGGAAAACGAACGTGCAGTCGCCCTCTACAAGGGCGAGATCCAGGCTGTCCTGATGCCGGGCGAACATTGGCTCGCCAGCCGGCGCGGCAACCTGGAAGTCTCCAGGCATGACCTGAAGAACCCGGAATTCGTTTCCGCGTACGAGAAGGCATTGTTCGACAAGCTCCCGGATGTGGCCGCGCGTCACTTCACGGTCGTTCGCACCGGGCGCACCGACATTGCCGTCATCGAGCGCGACGGCGTCCTCCATGCCGTTCTCGTTCCGGACCGCAAGCTCGTGCTGTGGACGGATGCCGGCCCGTGGAAGGTGACATCCGTCGACACGGCGGCCGATCTGGCCGTCGATCCGGCCTTGATGCGCCGGATCGGCCAGGCCCGGAAGACGGAACACATGTTCCTGCATCCGGTCGTGGACGGCCAGGTCGGGCTGCTGTTCGTGGACGGCGTCTACACCCGCGCGCTTGCCGCGGGCGTGCACGCCTTCTGGAACGTCGGGCGCATGGTCCAGGTGAAGGTCGTCGACCTCAAGCGGCAGTCGCTTGATGTCGCCGGACAGGAAATGCTGACCAAGGATCGCGTGACGATCCGCGTCAACATCGCCGCCGAATACCGGGTTGTCGATCCAGTGACGGCGGTGAGCACGGTCAAGGACTTCTCGGAAGCCCTCTACCGCGCCCTGCAGTACGCCTTCCGCAAGACGCTTGGCGCGCTCACGCTCGACCAGATCCTCGACAAGAAGGTGACGGTCGACGAGGAGGCGGCGGCCAAGGTCCGGGCCGACATGGCCGCGATCGGCCTCGAGGTCAGCGATATCGCGCTCAAGGATGTCATCCTGCCGGGCGAGATGCGCGAAATCCTCAACCAGGTGGTTTCGGCCGAGAAGCAGGCCGAGGCCAACGTCATCCGCCGCCGCGAGGAGACGAACGCCACGCGTTCGCTGCTCAACACGGCCAAGGTGATGGCCGAGCACCCGGTGATGCTGCGGCTGAAGGAGCTCGAGGCTCTCGAAGCAATCGCCGGCAAGATTGAGCGCCTGACCGTCCACAACGGTACGGGCGGGCTGCTCAACGACCTGGTCAAGCTCCGCGAGAGCTGAGCTGACTTAAGGTTAACGGGAAGGGCCACCGGGCCGACCGGCGGCCCTTCTTGCGTTCCGAAAGCCGGCATCCCATCTGCGCGCCGTGCATTCGGCCTTTTCCTGCCCGGAAAAACCGATTAGACAGCGCCCAAACAAGATGCGGACAGATTCCGCCCGCAACCGAAGGAAGAGCCCTTGTCCACGACGTTCGAGAAAGTCGCCAAGATCATTGCCGACACCAGCGAGATCGATATCGACACCATCACGCCCGAAAGCCACACCATTGACGATCTCGGTATCGACAGCCTCGATTTCCTCGACATCGTCTTTGCCATCGACAAGGAATTCGGCATCAAGGTACCGCTCGAGAAGTGGACTCAGGAGGTCAATGACGGCAAGGCCTCGACCGACGATTACTTCGTCATGAAGAACCTTTGCGCCAAGATCGACGCGCTGGTCGCGGCCAAGGCCGCCTGAGACGGCCCGCGCGTGGTCTTGCTGTGCCCAGCGCATCACCCCGAAAATCGGCAACGATTTTCGGAAAGGATCATGCGCAAAATCGGAAGCAACCCGACCCACAACGGCCGCTTATGAATTCCCACGACGTCGTCATCACCGGCATCGGCCTTGTCTCCTCGCTGGGAGAAGGTCCGGACGCGCATTGGCAGAAGCTGACCCGGCCGGGTGTCGAGCCGGTGCTCGATGCGACCCGCTTCGCTCCCTACACCATCCACCCCCTGCCCGAGATCGACTGGAACCTGCAGATCGCCAAGCGCGGCGACCAGCGCCAGATGGAAACCTGGCAGCGGCTTGGCACCTATGTTGCCGGCCAGGCGCTGGACGATGCCGGCATCAAGGGCAATGACGAGCTCAGCACGACCATGGACATGGTGGTGGCGGCCGGCGGCGGCGAGCGCGACGAGGCTGTCGACGGCGCGATCCTGGCGGCTTCCGAGAGCCGCAACGACCGCGACGTGCTGCTCAACGAGAAGCTGACCACGGAATTGCGGCCGACGCTGTTCCTCGCCCAGCTTTCGAACCTGCTCGCCGGCAACATCTCGATCGTGCACAAGGTCACCGGCTCGTCCCGCACCTTCATGGGCGAGGAAGGCGCCGGCGTCTCGGCCGTCGAGACGGCCGCCGCGCGCATCCGTTCCGGCCAGTCGACGCATGTGCTGGTCGGCGGCGCGTTCCAGACCGAACATTCCGACATGCTGCTGGGCTATGAGCTCGCCGGCTATCTGCATCGCGGTCCCTGGAGGCCGGTCTGGCAGCGGCAGGGGGCGGAAGGCGGCGGCGTGGTCACCGGCTCGGGCGGCGCCTTCCTGGTGCTCGAACAGCGCGAGCACGCAATGAGCCGCGGTCGCAAGATCTACGCCGAGCTCGGTCCCGTGGTTTCCGGCCGGGCCAGGCGCCGGCGCGGCGAGCTGAATGCCGAAATCGCCGCGCTGCTCAAGCAGGCGGCTTTGCCCGATGGCGCGTTGCTGACCATTTCCGGCGCCTCGGGCGCCCATGCCGCCACGGCGGCCGAAAAGGCGACGCTCGACGCCAACCCGGCGCTTGCCGTGCGCGCCTTCTCGACGCTTACTGGCCACATGAAGGAAGCGCAGTTCCCCTTCGCCGTGGCGCTCGCCGCGCTCGCCGTCGATCGCAAGGCCGGTTATCCTGCCTTCGATGCCACCGCCGAGCGGCCATTCGAAGGCGCCCCCACGACCGTCCTTGCAACGGCGATCGGCTATCACCAATTCGAAGGCCTAGGGCTGATCAAAGCCGCTTAGAGCGAGGCAATAAAAACATGGCCAATCTCCGCGATCACATGGGCAGGCCGATCGTTGCCGTGACCGGCATCGGCGTCGTCACCTCGCTGGGCGTCGGCAAGACCGATAACTGGGCGGCGCTGACCTCAGGCAGATCCGGCATCCATCCGATCACCCGCTTTCCGGTCGATCACCTCAACACCCGCATCTCCGGCATGGTCGATTTTCTGCCGTCGAGCTCCAAGGGTGCGAGCCCCCTCACCTACGAGCTGGCCGAGACGGCGGCCCAGGAGGCGGTGTCGGAGGCAGGCCTCGATTCCGGCGATTTCGGCGGACCGCTGTTCCTCGCCTCACCGCCGGTCGAGCTCGATTGGGCCGACCGCTTCTCGCTCTACAATTCCGACAAGAAGGAAAGCGGTTCGGAGAGATTGCTGCGCGTGGCCCGCGCGTTGAAGGAGCTCGACATCTTCGAGACCACGCAGTTCGGCTCGATCGCCGACCGCCTGGCCGACCGCTTCGGCACGCGTGGCCTGCCGATCACGCTGTCGACCGCTTGCGCTTCGGGCGCTACCGCCATCCAGCTTGGCGTCGAGGCGATCCGGCGCGGCGAGTGCGACAAGGCGCTGTCGATCGGCGCCGACGGTTCAGCCACGGCCGAGGCGTTGATCCGCTTCTCGTTGCTCTCGGCGCTCTCCACCCACAACGCTATTCCCGAGAAAGCGTCAAAACCCTTCTCCAAGGATCGCGACGGCTTCGTCCTTGCCGAAGGCTCCGGCGCGCTGGTGCTGGAGTCGCTGGAGGCCGCCCTTGCCCGCGGCGCGGCCATCCTCGGCATCATGCGCGGCTGTGGCGAAAAGGCCGACGATTTCCATCGCACCCGTTCCAAACCCGACGCTTCGCCGGCGATCGCCGCGGTGCGCGCCGCCCTTGCCGATGCGGGCCTCAGCGAAGACGAGATCGACTACGTCAACGCGCACGGCACCTCGACGCCGGAAAACGACAAGATGGAGCATCTGTCGCTGTCGACCGTCTTCGGCGAGCGGATCGGCTCGATGCCGATCTCGTCCAACAAGTCGATGATCGGCCACACGCTATCGGCCGCCGGCGCGGTCGAGGCCGCATTCTCGCTGATGACGATGCGCGAAAGCGTCATTCCGCCGACGATCAATTACGACAATCCCGATCCCGCAATCGTGCTCGATGTCGTGCCGAACAGGAAGCGCAACGCCGAAGTCGGCACGGTCCTGTCGAATTCCTTCGGCTTCGGCGGCCAGAACACCTGCCTTGTCATGGCGCGGGAACCGGTCTAATGCATGTCGCCCAAAAGTGCGCAGCGGTTTTGGGAGAACGACATGCATCAAAACAAAGAGTTAAAGCGCGTCGCATGAATCCGTTTCTGCGCGACGCGCTTTAGCGGACGTTTTTCCGCTTCCACAGTACCGACAGGCCAAATGCGCGCATTGCAACTTATCGAGGACCGCCGCCTTGAAACGGTGGACCTGCCGCCTCCTCCGCCGCCATCGCTAGGCGAAGTGACGCTCCGCATAAGGGCGGTGGCGCTCAACCATATCGACGTCTGGGGCTGGCGCGGCATGGCCTTCGCCAAGCGCAAGCTGCCGCTGGTCGTCGGCGCCGAGGCCTCCGGTGAAGTCGAGGCGGTCGGACCAGGTGTCTCCAACCTTCTGCCGGGTCAGTTGGTGTCGATTTACGGCGCGCGCACCTGCGGGCTTTGCCGCGCCTGCCGGGAAGGCCGCGACAATCTCTGCGAGCATGTGTCCGGCGTCCACGGTTTTCATCTCGACGGCTTCGCTCAGGAAAAGATCAACCTGCCCGCCCGCCTCCTGGTGCCCGCGCCCCCTGGGGTCACCGAAATCGGCGCCGCCGTCGCGCCCGTCACCTTCGGCACGGTCGAGCACATGCTGTTCGACAACGCGAAGCTGGAACCGGGCGAGACCATCCTCGTCCATGCCGGCGGCTCGGGCATCGGCACCGCCGCCATCCAGCTGGCGAAGCGCATGGGCTGCACGGTCATCACCACGGTCGGCTCAAACGACAAGATCGACAAGGCGAAGGCGCTTGGCGCCGACCATGTCATCAACTACCGCGAGGACCGTTTCGAAGGCGTCGTGCGCAAGCTGACGAAGAAGAAGGGCGTCGATGTCGTGTTCGAGCATGTCGGCGCCGATACCTTTGCCGGCTCGATGCTGTCCTTGAAGCGCGGCGGGCGTCTCGTCACCTGCGGCTCGACGTCCGGCGTGTCGACGCAAGTCAACCTGATGCAGCTTTTCCAGCAGCAACTGAAACTGCTCGGCTCCTTCGGCTGCCGCATGGAGAACATGGCCGATGCGATGCAGAAGATGGCGGCCGGCCTTGTCGCCCCGGTCATCGATACGGAGGTCGGCTTCGACGACATCGACGCTGCGCTGAAGCGCATGGAAGGCCGCGACGTCTTCGGCAAGATCATCCTGCGCGTTTCCTAGGACAAGATGGTCGGCAAGGTGCTCAAGAAAGCCCGTCGGGACTTCATGTTCCGCTACGGCCGGCGGCTGCGCCAGATGGAGCACTGGCTGGTCGCGCGGCTTGCCATGACGATGATCGGCCTACTGCGGCTTTTGCCACCGGACAGCGCGCTCAACTTCGCCGACCGCGTCGCCCGCCGCATTGGGCCTCTGGTCGGGCGGCATAGGGTGGCGGTCAACAATCTGCGCCTCGCCTATCCGGAAAAGAGTGATGCCGAGATCGAGGCCATTGCGTCCGACATGTGGGGCAACATGGCTCGCCTGGCGGCCGAGTATATCTTCCTCGATGCTTTGTTCGACTTCGATCCTAACGCCATCGAGCCGGGCCGGGTCGAGGTCCGCGGCATCGACCATTTCGTCGCGATCGCCGGTGAGAAGAAGCCGCATATCCTGTTTACTGGACATCTCGGCAATTTCGAACTGCTGCCGGTGGCGGCCGCCACCTTCGGCATGAACATCACGGCGCTGTTTCGCCCGCCTAACAATCCATACCTCGCCGACTACATCCATTCGACACGCCGCTCGACGATGGGAGGCTTGCTGCCCTCCTCGACGGGGGCATCGTTCGCCCTTGCCTCCATTCTCGAAAACGGCGGCAATATCGGCGTGCTGGTCGATCAGAAATTCACGAACGGCGTCGAAACGACCTTCTTCGGCCGCCCCTGCCAAAGCAATCCGGTGCTGGGCATGCTCGCCCGCCACTATGACTGCGATGTCTATCCGGCCCGCTGCGTCAGGTTGCCGGGAAACCGGTTCCGCCTCGAGATCGAAGACAAGCTGACCCTGCCGCGCACCGAAGGCGGCATTGTCGACGTCCACGCCACCACCCAGCTGCTCGGCGACGTCGTCGAGCGCTGGGTGCGCGAGGATCCCGGACAGTGGATGTGGTTCCACAAGCGCTGGGAGATGAGCGGCCGCCGGCGCAAGCGCGGGCAGGCAAGATAGACAATTGCGTAAAAACAGATAGTTAGGGCAGTTCAGCGTTTCCGTGAAACGATGAACTCCCCTAACCGGCTGTCCAGACCGGATCAGTTGGTCACGACGATCCGCGTATTGCCGTAGCCGACTTCCCTAACCATCGCGTAGAAGGTCGCGGCGTTGGCCGTGTGCAGGCGCACGCAACCATGCGAGGCCGGCCGCCCGAGATATTTCACCGCGCCGGTGCCGTGGATGGCGTAGCCGCCGTGGAAGAACACTGAATACGGCATCGGCGAATTGTCGTACTTGCGCGAGTACCACATCCGCGCAGTCCATTGCGGCCGGTAGCTGCCGCGCGGCGTGAAGTAGCCCTTGCGCGCGGTCGATACGTTCCAGCGGTAGAGCACCTGGCCATATTTGCTGACGGTCATCGTCTGCGTGGAAACGTCGATGTTGGCGACCAGCGAGGCCGCCCGGCCGGCAAAAGATGTGCCAAGCAGCGCGGTTGCCAGCACGGCTGCCATGAGAACGGACTTCTTCATGCGATCAAACCCCTTCGATTGCCCCTTGCCATCACGTGGTTCTTTTCCATCATTTTGCCGGCAGGTGCGTTAAGTACCACACACTCGTTGACGAAACCGCCAATCCGGTGCGGCGAATTTGAATGATTTTCCCGCCATGGTTGCCAACACGGCACGCACTCTCGACGGTTTAACCTTTTGAGCCTGCCCGGATCATTGCTTGGCCGATTATTGTTTGACGGTGAGCGACAGGCGGCTTGCAAAACCGCGGCATTGCTTCTTCAATCCGTCGGATGAATGAACGACTCCTTCGGGCCGTCGACGACCGGGTCGACGACCTGGTCGCGCTTGCCGCCGACCTGATCCGCTTTCCGACCGTCAATCCCCCCGGCGAGGCCTACCGGCCGTGCGCCGAGTATCTTGGCGCGCGGCTGGAAAAGCTCGGCTTCGAGACCGAGTTCATTCGCGCCGAGGGCACGCCCGGCGACACCGACCGCTACCCGCGCGTCAATGTCGTCGCCCGTTTCGACGGCCGCTCGCCCGGTGGTTGCGTACACTTCAATTCGCATATCGACGTGGTCGAAGCGGGCGAAGGCTGGACCGTCGATCCCTTTGCCGGCCTGGTAAAGGACGGCCGGGTTTACGGCCGCGGCGCCTGCGACATGAAAGGCGGGCTCGCCGCCTCCGTCATCGCCGCGGAAGCGTTCATGGAGGTCTATCCCGACTTCTCCGGCGCCATCGAGATTTCAGGCACCGTCGACGAGGAGTCCGGCGGCTTCGGCGGCGTCGCGCATCTGGCGAAGCTGGGCTACTTCTCCAGGCCGAAGGTCGACCACGTCATCATTCCCGAGCCGCTCAACAAGGATCGCATCTGCCTTGGCCATCGCGGCGTCTGGTGGGCCGAGATCGAGACCAAGGGCGAGATCGCGCATGGCTCGATGCCGTTCCTCGGCGACAACGCCGTGCGCCATATGGGCGCCGTACTGCAGGCCTTCGAGGACGAGCTGTTCCCGGCGCTCGACCGCAAGATGACCCGCATGCCGGTGGTGCCAGAGGGCGCCCGGCGCTCGACCATGAACATCAATTCCATCCATGGCGGCCAGACCGAGGATTTCAGGCCGGGCCTGCCCTCGCCCAATGTTCCCGATTCCTGCCGGCTGACCATCGACCGCCGCTTCCTGCTCGAGGAGGAACTCGCCGCCGTCAAGGGCGAAGTCACGGGCATCCTCGAACGGCTGAAGCGCGAGCGGAAGAAGTTCGACTACGAGATCCGCGACCTGATGGAAGTTCTGCCGCTGATGACGGAGCGCGACGCACCGGTGGTGAAGGCTGTCGCACAAGGCATCATGGAGGTCTTCGACCGCGAGCCCGACTATGTGATTTCGCCCGGCACCTACGATCAGAAGCATGTCGCCCGCATCGGCCATATCTACGACTGCATCGCCTATGGCCCAGGCATTCTCGATCTTGCCCATCGGCCGGACGAATGGGTCGGCATCGCCGACATGGTGGAATCGGCCAAGGTGATGGCGATCGGCCTCAACGTGCTGCTGCGCGGTGCGACCGGTTGATCCGGAAAAACATTTCCCTTGGCGCGGCCCGGCAGCACGAAACGCAATTTACTCCCGGGCCAAATCACGCTTCTATCCGCTGGCTTGAGCATATTTTGAGCAATGGGAGTTCAGCGATGAAATTGTGGAAGACCATTTTTGCCGCAGCCGTGATGTCGTTTGCCGCCGCCACGTCGGCGTTTGCCGCGCGCACCGACCTCGTCATCGGCATTCCGCTCGAACCCCCGCATCTCGATCCGACCGCGGGCGCGGCCGCCGCGATCGACGAGGTGCTCTATGCCAACGTGTTCGAAGGCCTCACCCGCATTGGCCCCAACGGCGAGGTTCTGCCCGACCTCGCCGAAAGCTGGACCATCTCGGATGACGGCAAGACCTACGCCTTCAAGCTTCACACCGGCGTGAAGTTCCACGATGGCAGCGACTTCAGCGCCGACGACGTGAAATTCTCCCTAGACCGCGCTCGCGCCGACAATTCGGTCAACGCCCAGAAAGGGCTGTTCGCGCAGATCGACAAGGTCGACGTCGTCGATCCAGCCACCGTCAAGGTGACGTTGAAGAACCCGCAGGGCTCCTTCCTCTACAACATGGGCTGGGGCGACGCGGTGATCGTGTCGCCGAAATCCGCCGACACCAACAAGGAAAAGCCGATTGGGACCGGCCCCTTCAAGTTCCAGAACTGGGCCAAGGGCTCGTCGATCTCGCTGGTGAAGTCGGACAGCTACTGGGGCGCCCCCGTTGCGCTCGACAAGGTCGAGTTCCGCATCGTGCCTGACGCCGCCGCCGCCGTGCCGGCACTGCTTTCCGGCGACATCCAGGCCTTTCCCTTCTTCGATCCCGACAGCGTTTCCCAGGTCAAGGGCGATCCGCGTTTCAAGGTCGTGATCGGCTCCACCGAAGGCGAGACGATTCTTTCGATCAACAACAAGAAGCCGCCCTTCGACAAGCTGCAGGTCAGACAGGCGATCTCCTTCGCGCTCGACCGCAAGGCGATCATCGACGGCGCCTCGGCCGGTCTCGGCGTGCCGATCGGCTCGCATATGTCGCCGGCCAACAAGGACTATGTCGACCTCACCGGCCTCTATCCGCACAACGTCGACAAAGCCAAGGAACTGCTGAAGGAGGCCGGTCTCGAAAACGGCTTCAAGGCGACGCTGAAGCTGCCGCCGCCTTCCTATGCGCGGCTTGGCGGCGAGATCATTGCCTCCGAACTGCGCGAGGTCGGCATCGACCTGGAGATCATTCCGGTCGAATGGGCGCAATGGCTCGACCAGGTCTTCACCAAGAAGGACTACGACCTCACGATCGTGTCCCACACCGAGCCGAACGACATCGATATCTATTCCCGCAAGGACTATTACTTCAACTACGACAATCCGACCTTCGACAAGATCATCGCCGACCTCAACCTGACCTCCGACGAAGCCAAGCGCAAGGAACTGCTCGGCGAAGCGCAGAAGATCCTCGCCGACGACGCCGTGGTCGGCTTCCTCTACGAGCTGCCGAAGGTCGGGGTCTGGGACGCCAAGCTGCAGGGCCTGTGGGAGAACGCGCCGATCCAGGCCAACGACCTCACCAAGGTGAAGTGGGCGGATTGAGGCTGGCGCGATCGCCTGATCGCCTCCCATGACCGTCTACCTCGTAAAGCGCCTCATCATCGCGGCCATCACGCTGGTGCTGGCCTCGATGGTGGTCTTCGTGGTGATGGAAATCCTGCCCGGCGACCCCGCGCGCCTGATGCTGGGCTTCAACGCCGGCGCCGACCAGGTCGAGCTGCTGCGCAACCAGATGGGGCTGAACGCGCCGCTTGTCCTGCGTTACCTGCACTGGGCGGGCGGGCTGCTCAGCCTCGATTTCGGTCGCTCCTACACCTACTCGGTTCCCGTCATCGACCTTGTGCGTGAGCGCGTCGTCGTTTCCCTGCCGCTGGCGCTGGTCGCGCTGACGCTCTCGACCGTCATAGCCATTCCGGTCGGCGTGTTTTCGGCCAGCCGGCAGGGGGGGGCCGGCGACGCGCTTGCGATGGGCGCCGCGCAGCTCGGCGTCGCCGTGCCGAACTTTTGGTTCGCCCTGATGCTGATCTACCTCTTCGCCGTGTGGCTGCGGCTGGTGCCGGCCGGCGGCTTTCCCGGCTGGAGCGCCGGCATCTGGCCGGCGCTGAAGTCGCTGCTGCTGCCTGCCTTCGCGTTGGCCCTGCCGCAAGCGGCGATCCTCGCGCGGGTCGCCCGCTCGGCACTGATCGAGGTGCTCAGCGAAGACTATATCCGCACCGCCCGCGCCAAGGGCCTGCCCTACCGCGCCGTGCTCTGGCGCCACGCGCTGCGCAATGCCATGATACCGGTGCTCACCATCCTCGGCCTGCAATTCGCCTTCCTGCTCGCCGGCACCATCATCATCGAGAATGTCTTCTATCTGCCTGGTCTCGGCCGGCTGGTGTTCCAGGCCATCACCCAGCGCGACTTGATCGTCGTCGAGAGCGTCGTGATGCTCTTGGTCGCCGCCGTGATCGCCGTCAACCTGCTGGTCGACTTCTCCTATGCCGTCGTCGATCCGCGGCTTAGAGGCCGGCAATGACGACGCGCGTTGAGTTGCCCGAGGAAACCCTTGCCGGGGCTCTGGCCAAAGCCTTCCGCAACCGCTCGTTCCTTATCGGCTTCGCGATCACCCTGCTCGTCGCCGCGGTCGCGCTGCTGTCCTTCGGCTGGACGCCCTATGACGTGACCAAGCTGGTGATCGCCGACAAGACGCAGGCGCCGTCGCCGACGCACTGGTTCGGCACTGATCACTTCGGTCGCGACATCCTGTCGATGATCATGGTCGGCGCCCGCAACTCGATCGCCGTGGCGCTGGTGGCGGTCGGCATCGGCATGGGCGTCGGCGTGCCGCTCGGCGCTTTCGCCGCCGCGCGCGGCGGCATTGCCGACGAGGCGCTGATGCGCGTCAACGACCTCGTCTTCGCCTTCCCGGCGCTGCTTTCGGCGATCATGATCACCGCCATCTTCGGCCCCGGCGCCGTCAATGCCATCATCGCCATCGGCATCTTCAACATCCCGGTCTTCGCCCGCGTCGCTCGCGCGGGTGGCCTGGCGATCTGGCCGCGCGAGTTCATCCTTGCTGCGCGCGCCGCCGGCAAGGGCATGACGCATATCACCATCGAGCACATCCTGCCCAACATCGCGACGCTGCTGCTGGTCCAGGGCACGATCCAGTTTGCGCTCGGCATCCTTGCGGAAGCCGGCCTCTCCTACGTTGGTCTCGGCGCGCAGCCGCCGATGCCGAGCTGGGGGCGCATGCTGTTCGACGCCCAGACGCGCATGGTGACGGCGCCCTGGATGGCGATCTTTCCCGGCATGGCGATCGTCGTCACCGTGCTCGGGCTGAACCTGCTCGGCGACGGCATCGCCGACATCCTCGACCCGAAATCGCGGCGGCAGCGATGAGCCTGCTCGAGATCGAGAACCTGTCGCTGGCCATCGGCAAGACGCCGATCCTGAAGGAAGTCGGGCTCGCAATCGGGCCCGGCGAGGTGGTCGGCCTGGTCGGCGAATCCGGCTCCGGCAAGTCGATGACGGCGCTGACCATCATGCGCCTTCTGCCGCATCTGGCGCGCACCGACGGACGCGTCACTTTCGACGGCATCGACCTCCTGGCCGCGAGCGAGGACCAGATGTGCGCGCTGCGCGGCGACGACATCGGCATGGTCTTCCAAGAGCCGATGACGGCGCTCAATCCGGTCAAGACGATCGGCGAGCAGGTGGCCGAGGGTATTCGTTGGCACACCAAGGCTGGCCGCGCCGAGGCCGAGGAACATGCGCGAAAGATGCTCGACCGGGTCGGCCTGCCGGAAGCGAAATTCCCGCTGTCACGCTACCCGCACGAACTCTCCGGCGGCCAGCGCCAGCGCGTCGTCATTGCGATTGCCTGCGCGCTGAAGCCGAAACTTCTAATCGCCGACGAGCCGACGACGGCACTCGACGTGGTGCTGCAGGCGCAGATCCTGGACCTACTGCGCGATCTCGTGCGCGAAAACCGCATGGGCCTGCTGCTCATCTCGCACGACCTCGCGGTGGTGACCGAGATGGCCGATCGCCTGACCATCCTGCGGCAAGGCGAGGTGATGGAGGCCGGCGATACCGCGCGCACGCTGTCGGAGCAGTTCCACCCCTACACCCGCGAGTTGGCCCTGGCCTCCATGCACGTGCCGGCGCGGCCTAAGATCCATCTTGCCGGCTCGACCAAGCCGCTGCTCGAGGTCCAAGGCGTCAGCCGCGATTATCCGGGCCGACGCAAATCCTTGTTCCGACCAGCAGAGCCGGTCCGCGCCGTCGACAACGTCTCGCTGACCATCGAACCCGCCCAGTCTGTTGCGCTCGTCGGACGCTCCGGTTGCGGCAAATCCACGCTTGCCCGCATGATCCTGGCGCTGGACAGGCCGACGGCAGGGGCGATCCGCTTTCGCGGCGAGACCATCAGCGGTAAGGCGGAGGCGGCGCTGAAGCCGGCCCGGCGTGACATGCAGGTGGTTTTCCAGGACCCCTACGGCTCCTTCGACCCGCGCCAGAAGGTCGAGAAGCTGGTGGGCGAACCGCTGCACCTTCTGGAAAAGCAGCCGGCCAGAGCCGAGCGCCGCGAGATTGTCGCGAATGCGCTGCATGAGGTCGGGCTTGGCCCACGCGACATGGATAAGTACCCGCATGAATTCTCGGGCGGTCAGCGCCAGCGCCTGTCGATCGCCCGCGCCATCATCACCCGCCCAAAGCTGGTGGTGGCCGACGAGCCGGTCTCGGCGCTGGATGTCTCGATCCGCGCCCAGATCCTCGATCTTTTCGCCGAGCTCAACCAGAAACTCGGCATCGCCTATCTCTTCATCACCCACGACCTGACGGTTGCCCGCGCCATGTCGGATGAAGTGCTGGTCATGCATGAGGGCAAGATCGTCGAGCGCGGCCGGACCAGCGATGTGCTCGACAATCCTCGCTCTGAATCGGCTCGGGCGTTGGTCGCGGCGGCGCCAGACCTTCACCGCGCGATCGCGCGGCGCATGCATGAACAGGGTTGAGCAGCCGGTTTGCGCAACGCGACAGCGAACGCCGGACGCCGCGAAGCGGCGGGGACTCGGCCGGGCAGCCGCGCTCAGCCCTCCGGCTTGACCAGATCGACCGGGCTGATATCGAGTAGATCGAGCGTGCGGCGCAGAAGCTTGACCTCGCTCTCAGCGAGCTTGGCGTCGGCCTTGGCTATCTCGGCCATGTGGCGCGCAAGCAGCTTGCGCCGCTCGACGTCGAGGTCGCGGAACAGCGCGATCGCCTGCGAGCCGTTGGTCTCGTAGCCGTAGTCGTTGAGATATTCGATGACGCTGTCGATAGAGGATTCCTGAATACCGAAGGCTTCCCTGCAGATGCGCCGGAAGGCGATCATTTCGCTCTCGGAGACCGAGCCGTCGGCCAGGATCATGCGGAACAGCATCAAAAGCTCCGCCGACAGCACCGGATCGTCCGCCACCTTGCGCACGCCCGGGTCGCCGTCGAAGATCGAGCGTATCTGATCGAGCAGCGCCATCGCCATCAGCCTCCCTTTGCGATTCCGTCTGATTGTTAGCGTGGAATCGGTCTTGCGCAAACTGGGCAAGCGTGATGGAAGCTGCGGCTCCCTCCTCGCCCCGCCCCAGCCCGATGATCGACCTTACCCTGCAGTCCGTCTTCATACTGATCGCCGCCGCTTTCGCCGCGGGCTTTGTCGATTCGATCGCCGGCGGCGGCGGCTTGATCACGATTCCGGCGCTGCTTCTCGCGGGCTTCTCACCGGTCGCGGCACTCGGCACCAATAAGCTGCAGGGCATGTTCGGCTCCGGCTCGGCCACCATCCATTATGCCGCGAACGGTCAGGTCGATCTGCGTCGCCAACTCCCCTCCGCGCTGCTGGCGCTCGTCGGCGGCGCCATCGGCGCCCTGCTGGCGACGGTCGTGCCCGGCGACTTCCTGCGTGCCCTGTTGCCGGTCCTGCTGATCGCCATCGCTCTCTATTTTGCGTTCAAGCCCAACATGGGCGATGTCGATCGTGCCGAGCGCCTGTCTCCGTTTCTGTTCGGCCTGACGATCGTACCGGCGATCGGCTTCTATGACGGCCTGTTCGGCCCGGGGACGGGTTCGTTTCTCATGCTGGCCTTCGTCGCGCTCGCCGGTTACGGCGTGCTCAAGGCGACGGCGCACACCAAGCTGCTCAACTTCGCCTCCAACATAGGCGGCTTCGTCGTCTTCGCCGCTGTCGGCGTCGTTTACTGGAAGATCGGTCTGATGATGGGCGTGGCGCAGTTTCTCGGCGCACGCGTCGGCGCCAGCCTCGCCATCAGGATCGGCGCCAAACTGATCAAGCCGCTGCTGGTGATCGTATGTGTGGCGCTGGCGATCAAGCTGCTTGCCGACCCGGCCAACCCCCTACGCCAGCTAATTGGTGTGTGACGGTCCTGCTGGTAGAATTCGGGTGTTGCGAATCATGTTGGAGGGACCAGACATGAATCTCAGTGCGCCCACCCAGATCGTGTTCATTATTTCGTTGGTCATCGCCATCATCGGCCTTCTCGCCGCTCTTGGCCTTCTTGCGTTCATTCCTCTCGCGGCGGTGTGGATCATGCTCATCGCCTACATCGTGCTCGCCGCCGGCTGTCTGATGCGCGGCGCATAAGGACCCGCAGATCTCCTGCGACTAGAAGCGCCCGGTCCTGCCGGGCGCTTTTGATTCGGGAGCATGGTCTGCTAGGCTTGAGCCATGTCCGACGAGACAGAGCGCCATCGGCAGGACAATCGCTCTCCCGCCCTCCATTTCGAGATGGTCCGGCGTAAGCCCACCGCCGTGCTCGCGGGCATTGTCACCGATATCTGCGGCTATCGGGAGATATGGCCCGGCCATTTCCGCATCGTCGAATATGCCTCGCTTACCGTGCCGTTGGTGATCAGTTTTGCCGAGGCCTTCGCCATCGGACTCGGCCGCGATCCCGGCGACAACGATCGTTTCGCCAGCTTCGCCGCGGGCCTCTATGCCGGTCCTGTCGTGATCGAATCCTTCGGCGGCGCCTGCTGCGTTCAGGTCAATTTCACCCCGCTCGGCGCCAGGCAATTCTTCGGCCTGCCGATGAGCGAGCTCAAGGACCGCATGGTCGACCTCGACGATGCGCTGGGCTTCGAAGGCATCGCGTTGCGCGAACGGCTGGGCGAAGCACGGAACTGGGACGCGCGCTTTGCGATTGCCGAGGGATTCGTGACCAGCCGGCTTGCCGAGGCGAATCCGCTTTCGCCCGAAGTCGCGTGGGCCTACCGGACGGTCATCGCATCGGGCGGCCGCACCCGCATTTCGGCGCTCGCCGAAGAGATCGGCTGGAGCCGCAAGCATCGGGCGGCCAAATTCTCCGACGCGATCGGCATAGGCCCGAAGACATTGTCGCGCATCGTGCGCTTCAACCACGCGCTCTCGCTGTCGAAGCGGCAGGAAGACGACTGGGCCGGCATCGCCGCCGATTGCGGCTATGCCGACCAGGCGCACATGGTGCGCGAATTCCGCCAGCTCGCCGGCGAAACGCCGTCCACGCTCGCCACGCTGGCTTAGGCCGCCGAGGGGTAGGTAACATTTCTTCAAGACGCGGAAACCGCCCCAG
Organism: Mesorhizobium sp. WSM4884; assembly: GCF_029625675.1. Classification (NCBI taxonomy): domain Bacteria; kingdom Pseudomonadati; phylum Pseudomonadota; class Alphaproteobacteria; order Hyphomicrobiales; family Phyllobacteriaceae; genus Mesorhizobium; species Mesorhizobium sp. WSM4884. The sequence continues at coordinate 485,009 of NZ_JARTVO010000001.1, read as the reverse complement.
GCGAGACTGGCTCTCATCAACCGACACAAGGGAGATTGTCATGTCCGCGGCAAACGAAGCACCCCGTATCTATCCTGCCCTGCGCTACAGGAACGCTGCCAAGATGATCGATTGGCTGTGCGAGGCCTTCGGCTTTGAAGTGCGCGCCCGCTACGGCGAGGGCGACCTCGTCCATCACGCCGAGCTGACCTTCGGTTCCTCGATGATCATGCTCGGCACGGCCCGCGACGACGACTACGGCAAGATGGTCGGCGAGCCGGGCGGTGGTGGCGGCAAGTCGATCTACATTGCCATAGACAGCGCCGACGCCGCCTATGCCAAGGCGAAAAAGGCGGGTGCGAAAATCATCCAGGAGCTGGTCGACCGCGACTACGGCAGCCGCGAGTTCATCTGCCTCGACCCGGAAGGCAATGTCTGGTCCTTCGGCACCTATTGGCCGAAGGCCGGGGAAAAGGGGTAGGACGTCTCGTTGACGTTGGCGATTGGCGAGGCGCCTGAACTCGTCATCCACGGGCGGAGCAGGAGCGAAGCTCCGTCGCGGAGACCCGAGGATCCATTCCGTGACCTCGGTCGAAGGGCGCAGCGGAGCAGAATTCTGCACGGCTGCAACGCCTCGACGTCACGGATGGATTCTATGGTCTGCGAGCGTCGCTTCGCTCCTTGCTCCGCCATCGAATGACGACTCGATGAGCGTTTCGCTGATCTCAGACGTGTTGGTGAGAGGCCTACCGCGCCAACGCAAAAATCGCATCACAGTCGAGATACGCTTCCAGCTCGGCCGCGACCTCATCCAGCGCCTTTTCGACCTCGGCGCGGTAGTCGACGCCGCCGCTTCTGACGCCAAGGCTCTCGAGATAAGCGGCGCGGAAGGCATTCGCCGAAAACAGCCCGTGCAGATAGGTGCCGATCACCTTGCCGTCGGCGGAGACCGCGCCGTCCTCGACGCCGTTGATGATCGCCGACGGCCGCGCCGTGTCCGGACCGGTGGTGCGGCCGAGATGGATTTCGTAGCCTTCGAGCGGCAGGCCGAACTGGACCGAACGGGCGCTTGAATTGCGCACCGTTTTTTCCGGCTCCATCACCGTCTCGATGTCAAGCAGGCCAAGGCCTTCCGCTTCGGTGACACTGCCTTCGATACCGTCTGGATCGCGCACCACGCGGCCGAGCATCTGATAGCCGCCACAGATGCCGACGACATGGCCACCGCGCTTGCGATGGGCGACGAGGTCACGATCCCAGCCATTCTCGCGGAATTTCAGGAGGTCGCCGATCGTCGACTTCGAGCCGGGTATGACCACCAGCCCGGCGTCCTCCGGCAGCTTCTTGCCCGGCGGTACGAACACCACCTCGACTTGCGGCTCGGCCTTGATCGGATCGAGATCGTCGAAATTGGCGATGCGCGCCAGCATCGGCACCGCCACCTTCAGCGCCCGCTTCTCGCCGGAGGCGAGGCGCTCGAGCACCACCGAATCCTCCGAAGGCAGGCGCGCGGCAGCCTTCAGCCACGGCACTACGCCAAAGCAACGCCACCCGGTGAATTTCTCGATCGCGCTTATGCCATCGTCGAACAGCGAGACATCGCCGCGGAACTTGTTGATGAGGTATCCGGCAATCATGCGCCGGTCTTCCTCCGGCAGGATCAGATGCGTACCGGCGACGGAGGCGATGACGCCGCCACGATCGATGTCGCCGACCAGAACCACCGGCACGTTGGCGCGCGTCGCAAAGCCCATATTGGCGATGTCGCGGCTCCTCAGATTGATCTCGGCCGGCGAGCCGGCGCCTTCGACGATGACCAGATCGGCGCCCTCGCCGACCTTCGCCCAGGAATCGAGCACTGCGTCCATCAGCCGTGCCTTCATCGCCTGATAGTCGCGCGCCCGCGCCTCGCCGAACACCTTGCCCTGCACCACCACTTGCGAGCCGATGTCGCTCTGCGGCTTGAGCAGCACAGGGTTCATGTGCACGGTCGGCCGGACCCCGCAGGCCAGCGCCTGCAGCCATTGCCCACGGCCGATCTCGCCGCCGGCATTGTTGTCGCCGGGGACATCGGCGACGGCGGCGTTGTTCGACATATTCTGCGGCTTGAACGGCCTGACCTTCAGGCCTCGCTTTTGGGCGGCACGACAGAGCCCCGCCACCAGCACAGTCTTTCCAACATCGGAGCCGGTGCCTTGCAGCATGATCGCTTTTGCCATCAGTTGCTGCCCTCCAAGCCGATCGTCGATTTCTGCGCCAGCGGTCCGCCACGCCAGATATAGAGCGCCATGAGCGGCTCCTTGCCCGTGCGCATGGCATGGCTGACGTTGGACGCGTGGTGAATGACCTCGCCGGCCGCACGAACGTGGAAGTCCCCCTCGCCCATGCGCCATTCGGTGCCGTCGGTCAGCGGAACATAGATCTCTTCGGCGATGTGGTGATGGTCGGGATAGACGATGCCGGGCCCCAGGATCAGCAGGCCGGCCGCGACCTCATCATTGACGAAGTGCCCGCGCGTGCCGAACACCTCCAGCCAACCGTAACTGTCGATGAAGGCTTGGCCGAAATCACTGGCCGTATAGGTCTGCCCCCAGCGCAGCTCGTCTCGATGATCGGCAACGAACCGCGCCAACGGCTTGCTGTGAGGCTGCGCAAGCTCGGCGATGCGATCGAGATAGCGAAGACAGCCGAGCGCGCGCGGTTCGAGCGTACGAGCCAGCATGTTCCAACTGATGCGCGCGACGGCGTCCGCGACCAGATCGCTGTCGACACCGGCCAGATAGAAGTGGAACCGCTCCAGCAACCGGTCGAAAATTGTCGGCACGCAAGGCTCCGTTGATCAATCCATGCACAGCCGGTCCGCAGGGGGCCGGGTTGCGCGGCGGCATCATTGGTCTAGATTGAACGCTGCGCAAAGCCAAAAACGACAGGCCACAAGGGCCTGAAACGACAGGGAGCACGCCATGGACGCGGCAGTCGATGCGGGCACTGGCCAATTCGAACTCACCGAGGAGCAGCGCGCCATCCAGGAGATGGCCGAGGCCTTCGCGGCCGACCGCGTCGCGCCGAACGCGCTCGATTGGGACCGGGCGAAGCACTTTCCCGCCGATGTGATCCGCGAGACCGGGCCGCTCGGCCTCGGCGGCATCTATATCAAGGACGATGTCGGCGGCTCGACGCTCGGCCGCCTCGATGCCGTGCTGATCTTCGAGGCGCTCGCCCGCGCCGATCCGGCCTTCTCCTCCTTCATTTCGATCCACAACATGGCGGCCTCGATGATCGACCGCTTCGGCAGCGACGAGCAGCGCCGGCGCTTCCTGCCGAAGCTGACCTCGATGGAATGGCTGGCAAGCTATTGCCTGACCGAGCCTGGCTCCGGTTCGGATGCCGCGGCGCTGAAGACGCGCGCGGTCAAGACCGGCGGCGACTATGTGCTCAATGGCGCCAAGCAGTTCATTTCCGGCGCCGGCGACAGCGACCTCTATGTCGTCATGGCGCGCACCGGCGGCGACGGGCCGAAAGGCATTTCGACCCTCGTCGTGCCCAAGGATGCGCCGGGCCTCTCCTTCGGCGCCAATGAACACAAGATGGGCTGGCACATGCAATCGACCCGCCAGGTCATCTTCGAGGATTGCAAGGTGCCCGCCGAGAACCTGCTTGCGACCGAAGGCGCGGGCTTCGGCATCGCTATGGCCGGGCTCGACGGCGGCCGGCTCAATATCGCCGCCTGTTCGCTGGGCGGCGCGCAGTCGGCGCTCGACAAGGCGCTCACCTACACCGCCGAGCGCAAGGCATTCGGATCGAAGATCAATCAGTTCCAGGCGCTGCAGTTCAGGCTGGCGGACATGGAGACCGAGTTGCAGGCCGCCCGCATCTTCCTCTATGCCGCCGCCTCGAAGCTCGACCGCAAGGCTCCGGACGCCGGCAAATGGTCCGCGATGGCCAAGCGCTTCGTCACCGATATCGGCTTCGACGTCGCCAATGACGCGCTGCAGCTGCATGGCGGTTATGGCTACCTGCACGACTACGGCATCGAGAAGCTGGTGCGGGACCTGCGCGTCCACCAGATCCTGGAAGGCACCAACGAGATCATGCGCGTCATCATCGCGCGGACGTTGATTGGTAGGCAGTAGGCAAAGATGACCGGCAAGATCAACTCGTACAAGGATTTGATCGTCTGGCAGCAGGCCATGGATTTGGCCGTCGCAACCTACTCCTTGACCAAGGTATGGCCAAAAGAGGAACTGTATGGACTGACCAGCCAAATCCGCCGCTCGGCCACATCTATCCCGGCAAACATTGCGGAAGGTTACGGCCGAGATAACACGGGCTCCTATCAGCAGTTTCTCAGGATAGCCCAAGGCTCTCTAAAGGAGCTCGAGACGCATCTCCAGATCGCTGAACGCATCGGCTTGGCCACTCGTGATGAGGTTCATCATATGCTCTCGGCCACAGAAGCTATCGGAAAAATGCTTCGCCAGCTTATTATCAAGCTAGCACCTGAATAGACCCCCCTACTGCCTACTGCCTACTGCCTACTGCCTACTGCCTACTGCCTACTGCCTACTGCCTAACTGGGAGCACCACTATGACCACCATCGCCTTCATCGGCCTCGGCAACATGGGCAATCCGATGGCCGCCAATTTGGTCAAGGCGGGACACACGGTGCTGGGTTTTGATCTCATTCCCGAGAACCTGACTGTGGCGAAAGAGCATGGCGTCACCGTCATGGCCAATGCCATCGCCGCGGTGAAAGACGCCGATGTGGCGATCACAATGCTGCCGGCCGGCAAGCATGTGCTGTCGGTTTACGAGGACATCGCGCCCAAGGCGAAGAAAGGCGCGCTGCTCATCGATTCCTCGACCATCGATGTCGAATCGGCGCGCAAGGCGCATGCGATTGCCGCCAGGCATGACCTGCCCTCGATCGACGCCCCGGTCTCCGGCGGCACCGGTGGCGCCGTCGCAGGCACGCTCACCTTCATGGCCGGCGGTTCCGACGCGGCTTTCGCCGCCGCCGAGCCGATCCTGAAGCCGATGGCCGGCCGCATCGTCCATTGCGGCGGCGACGGCGCCGGCCAGGCCGCCAAGATCTGCAACAACATGATCCTCGGCATCTCGATGATCGGTGTCGCTGAAGCCTTCGTGCTGGCCGAGAAGCTCGGCCTCTCGCACCAGGCGCTGTTCGACGTCGCCTCCACCTCTTCCGGTCAGTGCTGGTCGCTCACCACCTACTGCCCGGTGCCCGGCCCTGTTCCGGCATCTCCTGCAAACCGCGACTACAAGCCGGGCTTTGCCGCGGCGCTGATGCTGAAGGACCTGAAACTGTCGCAAGAAGCCGCGCAAAGTGCCGGCGCGGTGACGCCTCTGGGCGCCGAGGCGACGCAGCTATATGCGCTGTTCAACGCGCAAGGGAATGCCGGAGTCGATTTTTCCGGCATTATTAATTTCCTGCGCGGCGATAAAAGCTAAATCGCTGCTTTCAAAGGCTTATCAGCGGATTTTTTCGACACAAAGCCGGCAAATTTAGATTTGCTTAAGTTCTCGATAACTCACCGGTAACGATGTGCCTTTAAAACGGACTGCGAGGCGGACATCGCAACCGCCCGGCGCTCCGGATCAGGTCTCGCGTACCGGAGCCCGTAAGTTTCGCAAGTCTCTCGTAGCGAAGCGCCATGCGTATCTGGCAAAGCCGCGTTCCCGTTGGGGCGCGGTTTTTGCGTTTCCGGAATGTCCGTTCACCTCGTTATTCGGGGGCGAAGCTCCTTGCCTCGCCCCAGGATGATGACGGGACTGCGATTCGCCTGGTCAGCGTTTCCGCAGATCCGCCTCGGCAAGGTCGAGCGCCTTGGCGATGCGCTCGCAGGCCATGTCGATCGTGTCGCGCGTCCAGATCAGCGGCGGCGACAAGATCATGGTGTCGCCGGTGGCGCGCAGCATCATGCCTTGCGCAATCGCATGGTCGCGTACGACGACCGCGGCGCTGCCCGACGGCAGGTAGCGTTCCTTGGTCGCCTTGTCCCTGACGATCTCGATTGCGCCCATCAGGCCGATCGAGCGCACTTCGCCGACCAGCCTGTGGCCGGCGATGCGCTCCTGCAGCGCCTGCGCGAAATAGGGACCGGTGTCGGTCCTGACCCGGTCGACCAGTCCTTCCCGCTCGATGATCTCGAGATTCTTCAGCGCCACCGCGCAGGCCACCGGATGACCGGAATAGGTGTAGCCGTGATAGAACTCGCCGCCCTTCTCGACCAGCGTCCTGCTGATGCGGTCGCCGACCAGCAGCGCCGATAGCGGCTGGTAGCCGGAGGTCAGCGCCTTCGCCGTAGTGATGGTGTCGGGTTCCACATCGAAGGTCTGCGCCGCGAACCATTCGCCGGTGCGGCCATAGCCGGTAATCACTTCGTCGAGCATCAGCAGCACGTCGTATTTGCGGCAGATGCGCTGCACCTCCGGCCAGTAGCTCATCGGCGGGATTTTTACCCCGCCGGCACCCATCACCGGTTCGCCGATGAAGGCGGCGACCTTGTCGGCCCCGGCTTCGAGGATGGCGTCCTCTACCGCCTTGGCCGCGCGGATGCCGAAATCATGGTCGCTTTCGCCAGGCAGCGCGAGCTCATAGGCATAAGGCATCATCACATGGACGATGTTTGGCACCGCGCCGCCGAGCTGCTTGTGCATCGGCTCCATGCCGCCGAGCGAGGTGCCGGCGATGGTCGAGCCGTGGTAGGCCATCTTGCGCGAGATGATGCGGTTCTTCTCCGGCTTGCCTTCCAACGCCCAATAGTGGCGCACGAGCCGAAGCGCCGTGTCGTTCGCCTCCGAGCCGGACGAGCCGTAAAAGACTTGGCTGACATGCTTGGGCGCCAGCTCCGCCAGCTTCTTCGACAAAAGCACCGGCGTCGGCGTAGAGCATTTGAAGAAGGAGTTGTAATAAGGCAGCTCCTTCATCTGGGCGTAAGCGGCATCCGCCAGTTCGTCACGGCCATAGCCGATATTGACGCACCAAAGGCCCGCCATGCCGTCGAGGATCTCCGTTCCTTCGGAATCGTAGATGAACGGACCGTCGGCGCGGGTGATGATGCGCGAGCCGATCTCACGCAGTTCCTTGTGGTCGGTGAAGGGGTGAAGGTGATGCGCGGCATCGATTTGCTGAAGCTGCTTCAGCGAATAGTTCTGATAGGTCATGGATTTGGTCTTTCCTCTTGAATCAATCCGGCAGGAGCCGGGGCGGATTCGTCAGAGGAAACGGGGCGGCGAATAGCCGATGCGTGCGCACAGCCGCAAAAGCTCGGCACGCAGCGTTCGCGGCGACGGCGTTACCGCGACCCCGAAGGCGCCTGATGTGCTGAAGCGGATCATGGCGGCACATTAAGCTGCCCATGGCCATAAATTCAAGCTGCGCCAGCGAGCGCACGCTGTAGAAAAACATAGCGCATAGCCGTCTGTGCCGCTTGCGGCCGGCGGTCGCCGCGCCCGCCGTGACCGCCTTCGGTTTCTTCGAAGAACAGCGTCCTGCGGTGACCGGCTTCCTGCAACCGCGCCGCCATCTTGCGCGCGTGGCCGGGATGGACGCGGTCGTCGGCGGTTGATGTCATCAACAGCACTGGCGGATAGGCGGCATCGGCAGCGACATGCTGATAGGGCGAGTAGGCGCCGAGCCAGGCTACCTCCTCGGGCTTCGAGGGATCGCCATACTCGGCGATCCATGACGCGCCCGGCGGTAGTTCGGTATAACGCAGCATGTCGAGCAGCGGCACATCGATGATGACGGCGCCGAACAGCTCCGGCCGCTGCGTCAGCGATACGCCAGTCAGCAGGCCGCCATTCGAGCCGCCCTGGATGCCGAGTTGCGCCGCCGTGGTGATGCCGCGCCTGACCACATCCTCAGCCACCGCCGCGAAATCGTCGAAGGCGTTCTGGCGCTTGCCCTTGAGAGCGGCCTGATGCCAGGCCGGACCGAATTCGCCGCCGCCGCGGATATTGGCCTGCACATAGGCGTTGCCCTTGTCCAGCCAGAGCCTGCCGCGGATGCCGGCATAGCCTGGCAGGAGCGGCACTTCGAAGCCGCCATAGCCATAGAGCAGCGCCGGTGCCGGTCCCGTCTGGTCACGGCGCCGCACGACGAAATACGGGATCATCGTGCCGTCCTTCGAGCGCGCCTCGAACTGCTCCGAAACATAGGGCGAGGCATCGAACCGCGCCGGCTGTGCCTTCACGGTCGTCAGTGTCTCCCCGTTATCGTCCGACCAGATGATCGAACTCGGCGTCAGGAAGTCGGTGAAGGTGAACGAGACGCTTGCGCCGAAATGCTCGGCATGGCTGATGCCGACATTGCCGTTATCGGGCAGGCCGACCGGTTTCAGCGACCAGCCCTTGTCCGTGCGATCGCAAACGACGACCTTGCCGCGCACATTGTCCATCAGGTTGATGAACAGGCGGTCCTGCGTCCTCGCGAGGCCTGCGATGGATACGCGATGCTCCGGTTTGAGCAGCGTCTCGATCGGTTCGAACGTACCGGTTTCGATCCAGCGGTCGAAATCCACGGAGTACAGCCCGTCGGGCAGGCAGCGTGTGCCGTCAGGCGCCGTCCACGGGCTGCGCACGCCGAAAACGAGTTGTCCTTTGAAGATCGCCGTGTCGGTGGCGTCATCGGGCAGCGGGATGCGTCGGTTCTCGCCCGAAGCCAGCCGCAGAAAACTGTGCGAGGTGAAGAAGTCGATCGTTTTGCCAAGCAGCACATGCTTCTTGTCGCCGTCGAACTCCACGCCGCCGCCGACCGCGAGATGATGCTTCTCGCCTTCGAAGATCGGCGTTGCGTCCTCCAGCTTCGTCCCGCGCCGCCAGAGCTTGATCACACGCGGATAGCCTGACTGCGTTTTGTCGTCCTCCTCGAAAGCCGCCGAGACGATCACCGTGTCCTTGTCCAGCCAGGAAAAACCCGACTTCGACGCTGGCGCCCGAAAACCGTCCTCGACGAAGGATTTCGTCGAGATGTCGAACTCGCGCATCTCGCTGGCGTCGCCGCCATCCGGCGACATGGAGAGCAGGCAGAGATCGAAATCGGGGTAGAGCCGGCTCGCCCCGCCGAACACCCATTTCACGCCTTCCTTGGCCGAGAGCTGGTCGAAGTCGATGATCGTCTCCCACTCCGGCTTGGCGGTCTTGTAGGAAGCGACAGGCGCGCGGCGCCACAGACCAAGCGCATTGGTCTTGTCCTGCCAGAAATTATAGACATGGCCGGCGAGCGCCGATCCCACCGGAATATTGTCCTCGGCGGTCATCAGGTCGAGCGCGGTTTCGAACGCGCCCTGATAGGAAGGGTCGCCCTGCAATTCGGCGACCGTCACCGCATTCTGGCGATGAACCCAGTCGAGCGCTTCCTTGCCGTTGCGGTCCTCCAGCCACAGGAAGGGATCCTCGGCCGCCAGTTCGGGCTGGGTTTTGGTCATTGTGCTGGTCATGCGGGTCTCCGGCGTCTGGGCCCTGCCTACATCGCGTTCGCGGCGCCAACATTCAAGAGCAGCGTCGCCCGAACCTGGGTCCGCAGACCGGGGCGCCAGCCTTGCCGTTTCGTCATGTCGCTTCCCTCGCCCTAGTGGTCGCCGCCTCCTCACCGGCAACATTGCCGCCGGTCCATTATGCCGGCCGATTTCGTATTCTCACGAGGCTTCTCATGACCGCCGCCCTTCATCCCGCCGAACCGGCATTGGCAACAGATCGCGCCCGCCGCGGCGGCCGTGCGGGGAAGCGCGCTGGCGGATCGGCGGCCTTCGAGCAGCCTCCCTTTCGGCAGCTGAAGAACCCGCTGACGCCGACCAAGCTGGTCTCCGACGACGAGTTGGAATCGATCCACCTCGCCTCGCTGCGCGTTTTGAAGGAAATCGGCGTCGACGTGCTGCACGAGGAAGCCCGCCGCATCATGAAGGCGCATGGCGCCGACGTCAGCGAAGGCAGCGAGCGCGTCCGCTTCGACAGCGACATGATCCTGGAGCTGATTGCGCACTGCCCGCCGGAATTCACGTTGCATGCGCGCAATCCGGCGCACAATCTGCGTTTCGGCGGCAACAATGTCATCCTGTCGATGATGGCTTCGGCGCCCAATTGCTCCGACCTCGATCGCGGCCGGCGCCCCGGCAACCAGGCCGACTACCGCAACTTCCTGCGCCTGGCACAGATGCACAACATCCTGCATTGCACCGGCGGCTACCCGGTCGAGCCGATCGACATCCATCCGTCGGTCCGGCACCTCGAATGCATCCGCGACCTGGCGATGCTCACCGACAAGGTCTTCCATATCTATTCGCTCGGCAAGGAGCGCAATGTCGACGGCATCGAGATCACCCGCATCGCCCGCGGCATCAGCCGCGAGCAGCTGATGGAAGAGCCCTCGGTCTTCACCATCATCAACACCAATTCGCCGCTCAAGCTCGACGTGCCGATGATGGAAGGCATCATCCAGATGGCCAGCATGGGCCAGGCGGTGATCGTCACCCCGTTCACGCTTTCCGGCGCCATGGCGCCCGTCACCATCGCCGGGGCGCTGGTGCAGCAAAACGCCGAGGCGCTCTCCGGTATCGCCTTCTCGCAGATGGTGAGGAAGGGCGCACCGGTCGGCTATGGCGGCTTTACCTCGAATGTCGACATGAAATCCGGCGCGCCGGCCTTCGGCACGCCGGAATACATGAAGGCGCAGCTCGTCGGCGGCCAGCTCGCCCGCCGTTACAACATCCCCTATCGCACCTCGAACACCTGCGCGGCCAACACGGTCGACGCGCAGGCCGCCTATGAAAGCGTCTTCTCGTTGTGGGGCGCTATCCAGGGCGGCGGCAATCTGATGATGCATGGCGCCGGCTGGCTGGAAGGCGGCCTTCGCTGCTCCTACGAAAAGACCATTCTCGACATCGATCTTCTGCAGATGGTGGCGGAATTCCTCACCCCGCTCGACCTCTCCGAGGATGCTCTCGGCTTCGACGCCATCCAGTCGGTCGGACCGGGCGGTCATTTCTTCGGCACACAGCACACGCAGGAGCGCTACAAGACCGCCTTTTATTCGCCGATCGTGTCCGACTGGCGTAATTTCGAAACCTGGACCGAGGCCGGCTCGCCGACGGCGCTGGAGCGCACCAACAAGGTGTGGAAGGAGCGCCTTGCTTCCTACGAGGAGCCCTACATGGACCCTGCCATTCGCGAAGAGCTCAACGATTTCGTCGACAAGCGCCGCGCCGAAGGCGGCGCGCCGACCGACTTCTGATCCTCTGTGTTGGCTGATGAATAGTCGACCCCCACTCCGTCAAGCTGCGCTCGACACCTCTCCCCCGATCGACGGGGGAGAGGAAAGGCGCGAGGCGATTCCAGCTGGCGCCCTTCCTCTCCCTCCGGAGGGGGGAGAGGTGGCGCCGCGAAGCGGCGACGGAGTGGGGGAAGGCGCTGCTGAAACGCGAAGCCGCCGCAAACAAGGTACCACCCAGCGGGCAAGAAGCCTGCGTCAGACAGGCAATCAGGCCGAAGCGCTGCTTTGGCTTGAACTGAAGGCGCGCAAGCTCGGCGGCTACCGGTTCACTCGCCAATTTTCCATAGGCCCCTATTTCGCGGACTTCGCTTGCCGCGAAAAATGGCTGGTCGTTGAGGTCGATGGATCCCAACACGCCGACAGTTCCTATGACCGCCGCCGCGACGACTTCATGCGCGCGCAAGGTTATTCGATCCTGCGCCTTTGGAACCACGACGTTCTGAAGCACCGCCCTTCCATCTGTGAAACCATCCTTGCCGCGCTGGACGGCAGGCTGGCTGAAAACATCGTCGCCTCCGATCTGCGCCTTGTCTTTACGCCTCGCTCACTCGATTCAGTCTCTATAAAAACGGACCTATCTTCATGAAATCCCACGTAAAAGCGGTTGTTATCGGCGGCGGTGTCGTCGGCTGCTCGGTGCTTTACCACCTCGCCAAGGCCGGCTGGACCGACATCATGCTGATTGAGCGTTCGGAGCTGACCTCTGGCTCGTCCTGGCACGCGGCGGGCGGCTTCCATACGCTCAACGGCGACCCCAACGTCGCCAAGCTGCAGGCCTATACCGTCCAGCTCTATAAGGAGATCGAGGAGCTCTCCGGCCAGTCCTGCTCGCTGCATCTCACCGGCGGCGTTATGATGGCCGATACGCCGGAGCGCATGGACTTCCTGCGCCTTGCCCACGCCAAGGGCCGCTATCTCGGCATGGACACCGAGCTGATCACGCCTTCGGAGGCGAAGGCGATGTTCCCGCTGATGGACGAGAAGAATTTCGTCGGTGCCATGTGGGATCCGGTCGAAGGCCATCTCGACCCGTCCGGCACCACGCATGCCTATGCCAAGGCCGCGCGAAAACTCGGCGCCGAGATCGTGCTGCGCAACCGCGTCGTCGAGCTGACACAGGAGGTCGACGGCACCTGGAACGTCGTCACCGAGCAGGGCACGGTGAAGGCCGAGCATGTCGTCAACTGCGGCGGACTGTGGGCGCGCGAGATCGGCCGCATGGTCGGCGTCGAATTGCCGGTGCTGGCGATGGAGCACATGTACCTGCTCACCGAGCCGATGCCGGAGGTCGAGGAATTCAACAAGTCAACAGGCCGCGAGATGATCGGCGTGCTCGATTTCAAGGGCGAGATCTACACCCGCCAGGAGCGCAACGGCATTCTGCTCGGCACCTATGAAAAGGCCTGCAAGCCGTGGTCGCCGGTGAACACGCCGTGGGATTTCGGCCATGAATTGCTGCAGCCCGACATCGACCGCATCGCGCCGTCGCTGGAGATCGGCTTCAAGCATTTCCCCGGCATCGAGAAGGCCGGCATCAAGCAGATCATCAACGGCCCCTTCACCTTCGCGCTGGACGGCAACCCGCTGGTCGGTCCGGTCCAGGGCCTGACCAATTTCTGGTGCGCCTGCGCCGTCATGGCCGGCTTCAGCCAGGGCGGCGGCGTCGGCCTCGCGCTCTCCAATTGGATGGTGCATGGCGATCCGGGCTTCGACGTCTGGGGCATGGACGTCGCCCGCTTCGGCGAATGGGCGACGCTGCGCTACACCAACGCCAAGGTGCGCGAGAACTATTCGCGGCGCTTCTCGATCCGCTTTCCGAACGAGGAACTGCCTGCCGCCCGTCCGGCGCAGACGACCCCGCTCTACGACACCATGCTCGCCAACAACGCCGTCATGGGCGACTCGTGGGGGCTCGAAACCCCGCTCTGGTTCGCCCCTAAGGGCACCGAGCCGAAGGACATCGTCTCCTTCCACCGTTCGAACGATTTCGGCCCGATCGGCGAGGAGGTGCGCGCCACGCGCGAGAAGGTCGGCGTCACCGAGATCGCCAACTTCGCCAAATACGAGGTGTCGGGACCGGCAGCCGAGGATTTCCTCAACCGGCTGATGACCAACCGCATGCCGAAGACCGGCCGCATCGTGCTGACCCCGATGGTCAACGAATTCGGCAAGCTGATCGGCGACTTCACCATCGCCAAGGCCGGCCCAAGGAATGGAGAAGACCGCTTCATGATCTGGGGCTCGTCGGCCGCACAGAAATATCATATGCGCTGGTTCGAGAAATACCTGCCGAAGGACGGTTCGGTACGCATCCACCGCTTCGACCAGACGCTGGTCGGGCTGTCCATCGCCGGACCGAAATCACGCGACCTGTTGCAGAAGCTTGTCGATGTCGACGTCTCGACCAAGGCCTTCCGCTTCATGGATTTCCGCGAGATGGCGGTCGGCGGCGCGCCCTGCATGGTCAACCGCATCACCTATACCGGCGACTTGGGCTACGAGATCTGGATGGCGCCCGCCTACCAGCGTCTGGTCTACAAGGCGATCAAGGACGCCGGCGCCGAATTCGGCATCGTCGATTTCGGCATGCGCGCGCTCTTGTCGATGCGCCTGGAGAAGAACTTCCCGACCTGGTTCCGCGAGCTGCGCCCGATCTACGGACCGTTCGAAGGTTCGATGGACCGCTTCATCAAGCTGGAGAAGAACGACTTCATCGGCCGTGAGGCGTCAGCCAAAGAGCAGGCGCAGGGGCCGAAGCTGCGCCGCGTCTCCTTCATCGTCGATGCGGCGGACGCCGACGTGATGGGCGACGAGCCGATCTGGGCCAAGGTCGGCAAGGACTACGGCACGGTGGAAAAGCCGCATGGTTATGGCGCACCGCGCTTCGACGAGACCGGCAAGGAAGTGCGCGGCTCCAAGGCCGCCGAGGGCGCTTCGGCCGTGCGCGGCATTGTCGACGGCGAGTGGCGCGTCGTCGGCTGGGTCACCTCGGGCGGCTATGCGCATTACGTGCGGAAGTCGATGGCGCAGGGTTATGTGCCGGCCGCCCTTGCCGAAGACGAGAGCGCCGGTCTGTTCGAGATCGAGATCCTCGGCCACCGCCGCCCGGCCCGCATCAATGTGGAGCCGCCTTTCGACCCGAGCGGCGAGAAGATGCGCGCCTAGAGCAACTCCAGGAGTGTGCACGGTTTCGCCCTGAATGTACCGCTTTCGGATCGCGCCGGTGGCCGGCTATATAAACAACCGGCCACCAACGCATCAGTGAGAAGACGACCCCTTTGCGGCAGCTAGAGAAATGGACCGACTGGCTCTGCGATGAACGGGTCGGCCCATTCAGCGCCGCGATCGCGTTTGCTCTTGCATACTGCCTTGTCCAGATCGCGGTGATGACGCTCTCGTCCCACGTCGTGGGCACGGGCGTTGGCGTCGACGACGCCGAACAGTTGATGGCGATGCGTTTCCTGGCGGCCGGCTATGGCAGTTCGCAGCCGCCTTTATACACCTGGCTCGGCATCCTCACCGCATCGCTGGTCGGCACCGACATCCTCGCGCTCAAGATCGTCAAATACGCCATGCTGGCCGGTGGGTTGATCGCGTCCTTTGCAGCGGTGCGCCGCTTCGGCTACTCGAACCGCGCGGCCGCCGCGGCGATGTTCGGTCTGCTGCTTTTTCCTCAGATCGTGTGGGAGATGCAGCACGCCCTCACCCACTCGGTCGCCGTTTTCTCCTTTTCGTCGCTGCTGCTTCTGGCGGTGGTCGAGCTGCAGAAACGGCGTTCGACAGCCGCCTATGCGCTGCTTGGCCTGGCGACGGCAGCGGCGACGCTGTCGAAATACAATGTGGTGATCTTTCTCGCCGCGCTGTTCCTTGCGGCGCTGTCGCTTCGCGAGACGCGTGAGGCGATCTTCGATCGCCGTTTCCTGATCAGCGTGGTTGTGGCGATCCTTGCCTGCCTGCCGACATTCTACTGGAGCCTCACCCATCTGGGAGACTTGCTGGCGCACGGCGGGAGCTTCGATGGCTTTGGGGGCGGCCGCGCGGCGAAAACGGCATCTCTCGGCATTCTTGGCCTTGGCAACGCGATGCTCAACTTCGCTGGACTTCCGATCTCAATCTTTGCCCTCGCCTTCTTTCTGGCACGCAAGGAATCCGCACCACCACCCGTGGCGGCATCGTGGCCCGAAAAGTTGGTCTGGCGGGCGATTGGCCTCGCCCTGTTGCTCACGCTCGTCGTGGTTCTTGTCGGCGGCGTGACGCAATTTCGCGACCGCTGGATGCTCCCTATTTTTGTTCTGCTGCCTGTCGCCCTTGCCATGCAGCTCGACGCCATGGGCGACAGGGGTCGGAAGACGCAAGGCACGATCGTCTTCGTCGGCGCCGCCCTTGCCATTCTGGCGTTACCGGCAAGCTGGTACATGCATCTGAACGGGGGGGACAACCGTGGCCGTATCGTACGGATGGACTATCGTTCGCTTTACGACCAGATCACCGTCGATGGACCGGTAGACACGGTGGTCTCAAGCTGGTTCTGGGTCGGCAATCTGCGGCTGGTCGATCCAGATCTTGTCATACTCGACGACGAGATACCTGACTTCAGCCAGTCGATCCGCGAGCCGGCGGTGCTCGTCCTGGCTGATGACAGGGAGCCCGTCGGGGTCATCTTCGACAGGATCGCCAAGGCGGGCTACGTGATGGACACCATCCATCGGCGCATCGAGGTGCCGCAGCTGCTCGGAGGCACGCCGCGAACCCGTCAGGTGACGATCACCAGGCTTCACAAGATCGCGGTGCAATAGGCGTAGGGGGACCGCATGGACAAATTTCGCTTCGGCCGCCACCGCAAGATCATGCCCTTCGAACCGGGCTCCGTCAAAGCGCTGCGCGAGGCTTCCCGCGAGAAGGCTGCCGCGCTCAACCAACACGTCCTGGGCTATGGCGCACAGGCCGAAGCCGAATGGGCGGCCGCAGGCATTGCCGTTCCCGACCTGCCGGCGATGCGAAAATACCGGCTCGAGCGCATCCGCGCCGAGCTGAGGCGCCGCGACTATGCCGGCGCCTTGCTCTACGACCCGGTCAACATCCGCTACGCGACCGATACGACCAACATGCAGCTTTGGGTCGCGCACAACCCGACCCGCCACTGTTTCGTCGCCACCGAAGGCCCGGTGGTGCTGTTCGATTATTTCTCCTGTGAGCACTTGTCGGATCACGCCGGGGTCGTCGACGAGGTGCGACCGGCTGTGTCGTGGATGTATCTTTATAGCGGCGAGCTGACCGACAAGAAGGTTCGCCGCTGGGGAGCCGGCATCGCCGAACTCCTTGCCGAGCACGGCGGCGGCAATCGTCGCATCGCCGTCGACCACATCAACCCGGAAGGCGTCGACGAGCTTGCCCGCCGCGGCATCACGGTCGGCAACGGGGAGGCTGTGATGGAGAACGCGCGCCTGATCAAGTCGCCCGACGAAATCCTTGCCATGCGCCGAGCGATCGTCGCCTGTGAGGCAGCAATGGGCGAGATGGAAGCGGCGCTGAAGCCGGGTATTTCCGAGAACGAGTTGTGGGCGGAGCTCCATCGCGGCAACATCGCGCGCGGCGGTGAATGGATCGAAACCCGGCTGCTGTCGTCCGGGCCGCGCACCAATCCCTGGTTCCAGGAATGCTCGTCGCGCGTGATCGAGGATGGCGACCTCGTCGCCTTCGACACCGACCTCATCGGCCCCTATGGATTTTGCGCCGATCTTTCGCGCACCTGGCTATGTGGAGACGGGAGGCCATCGAACGAGCAGCGCGACCTGTTCCGCATCGCCGCCGACCAGATCGCGCACAACACCAGCCTATTGCGGCCGGGCATCTCGTTTCGCGATCTCGTCGAGCGTTCGGCGGTGCCGTCCGAAGACTGCTTCCCGACGCGCTACGGCGTGCTCTACCACGGCGTCGGGCTGGCGGACGAATATCCAACCTTGCCGCATGCCGTTGACTGGACGGACGACACGCCTGACGGCGTGCTCGAACCCGGCATGGTGCTTTGCGTGGAAAGCTACATCGGCAGGCTGGGTGGACGCGAGGGCGTGAAGATAGAGGAGCAGATCCTGATCACCGAGATCGGCAACGAAAAGCTCTCAGCCTATCCGCTCGACGAAAGGCTGCTTGGCGCCTGAACCTTCCAGGCCAAGCTCGGCGATGGCTTCGCGCATGGATGCGATGACATTCGCCGACGTAGTCCTCGCGGTGATGAACGGCAGGCCCTTGCGCCTTGCCGTCCAACCGACGACCTTGACATACTTCGCCGCCGGCTCGAAACGCTGCACCAACGCCCAGCTCTGGCAGTCGATGGCGGCGACGTCGGCCCTGCCCTCGGCGATGGCGACGATCGATGACCGGTGGCCGCCGCTTTCGCTGCGCGAGGCGAAGATGTCTAGAGTTTCGCCGACCGCCTCCAGGTCGCGGGTCAGCCCGAGCAGCCCGGACATGGAATCTGGGTTGTTGAAAATGAAGCGCTTGCCGCGGATGAGATCGAGCGGGATGATGGCCTTGCCATGCCCGGGCGAGGCAACCGACGACCCGCCATCGGCCAGCATCACCAGCGCGCTGGAATAGAGCTCGCCCTGCCCGCCCTCGAACTCGTCATAGCTTGGCTGTGCAATCACCTGCACATGCCCGGCCAAGCCGAGTTCCATTGGTCCCCAGCAGGTTTGCCCGAAGAGCAGCGCAGGGCTCAGCCAAAGCTGGTGAAAATCGAAATCGTCCGGGGGCAATGTCGCCGGGTCGGGCGCGATCAGTCTTCCGGTACCGTCGCGGATACCGCCTGGCACCGGCGGCAAATCGCGATTGCTGCGCGCCATTTTCTCCGGCGCGTCGATACCTCTCTGCCGGAAAGCGTCGCGGAGCCGCGCCCATTGCGCGTCGACCTCGCCACGCACCTCGGGCCAGTCATACATCGGCAAGGCCGCAACCAACTTGCTCATGATGAATAGCTTTCAATGACAGGCGGCCATCGGAGCCTGCGTTCCGCGAGAAAAAGCCGTCGCGGAAAGTCGAAATTACTCTTTGGGCGGCTCGGCCGGCACTGGAGCCGTTCCAAGTCCATTCACATTACGCGCCCTGATGCGCGGCTTGAAGGCACGGCCGGGCTCCGGTGTACGGCGCAGCACCGGGTGCACCACCGGCTCCTTGGCCTTGAAGGCGAAGGATTTGATCAGCGCGAAATAACTCGGATAGACATATCCGTTGTTCATCCGCAGCCATTCTTCGCGGCGATCGCGAAACATCTTCGGCAGCTTGTACCAAGCGACCGTCGGGCTCTTGTGATGCACGAAATGCAGGTTGTTGTTGAGGAACAGGAACGACAGCGGCGACCGCTCGACGATGATCGTGCGCCCCTCCGGATGTTCCGACCACTGGTGCTCGGCATAGGTGCGCACCGAGATCAGCGACTGGCCGAACCACACCGGCACCAGTATGTAGAGCCAGAGCGGGATGCCGAAGGCCAACGTCACGATCGGCACAACCACGACAAGGCCGACGGCATGCAGCAGCCAGGCGTTGCGGATCGTCTTGTCGCCGGCGGCAATCTGCCTGGCGTCGTCGATGAAGAAGCCGATCGACGACAGCCACGGGCCGAGAATGAAGCGGCCGACCATGGTGTTGTTGATCTTGAGCAGGAACTTCATCGCCGGCGGCAGTTCCTCATGCATCCAGAGCGCCTGGTAATAGCTTTCCGGATCGTCCAACGGATCGGTCAGCCGCTCGTCGGCATGATGGCGAAGGTGGATCGTCTTGAAGCGGCGGAACGGCCAGACGAAGCCGATCGGCAGGAAGACGAAGGCTTCGTTGATCCTGGCGTTGCGGGTCGGGTGGCCATGCGAAACCTCGTGCATGAGCGAGGACTGCAGGGCCAATATCACGGCCAGGACGGCGAGCGCCAGCAGCGGATGGGAAGGCCAAAGCAGGAAACCCGTGGCGAGCCAGGCGCCGTAACAGAAGAGTGCAAGGAATACGGTCGGCCATTCCACGGCCGGTTTGGTGCTACGTCTCTTGCTTATGCCAGTCATGCTATCGACCACTGCCTTCCAGTCGCCGGAACCAGTTCGATTCCTGACAACATTGTGTCAGGAGCCTTTCGTTGTCGCAACGCGACAAAGCGCACAAACTGTTGCGATTGCGCATTTTTAGCGGCAAATGTTATGGATTATAAACAAATTCGGAGATTCATTTACGCCTTCGCGGCAGCCTAATGCTGTGCTGGCGCAAATTTTTCCTCCCTCAGGCAGGAACTGCGGCATGGACAAGCGTGATCTGTCGACGATCTTCCGGGAACGTTTGAAATTGCTCTTGACACGCTCCGACTTGAACCAGTCGGCCTTCGCGACGGCTGTCGGCATCGACCGTTCGGCGCTGTCGCAACTGCTGTCAGGCGCCTCGACCCGCCTGCCTCGCGCCGAGACGCTTCTCAACATCGCCGCCGAGTTCAAGGTGTCGCTCGACTGGCTGCTGGGCCTGAGCCAGGACGAAGGCGTCACCGGCGAAATAAGAGAAAGCCTGGAGATCGAAGAGGCGCCGGACGGCTTCGACCGCACGCTGCTTGCCAAATGGCATGCCGAGGCGGCGGGCACGAAGATCCGCTACGTCCCGGCGGGTATTCCGGATCTCTTACGCACCGAGTCGCTGGTCGAGTACGAGGCGGGCATCGCCAATAAGAGCCGCGAGGCGCAGGCCGGCGAAACGCAGTATCGCATCGACTACAACAGGCGGCCCGAGACCGACATGGAAGTCTGCATGCCGCGCCATACGCTGGAGATCTTCGCGCGCGGCCTCGGCATATGGGACCGTTTTCCGGAAGCCGAGCGTCGCAGGCAATTGCTGCACATGGCAACGCTCCTCGACGACCTTTACCCGACCTTCCGGCTGTTTCTCTACGACGGCCGCATGCGCTATTCGATCCCCTACACGATCTTCGGTCCCTATCGCGCCGCGATCTATGTCGGCGACATGTATCTGGTGCTCAACGCCACCCAGCCGGTCCGCACCCTGACCAGCCATTTCGACAATCTGATCCGCGCCGCCAATGTCAACGCACATGAGGCGGCGAGCTTCACGCAGAGGCTGGCCGGTATGTCCTTCCCCTCGGGCTCTGTCTGAACGCTGCTACCGCGAAGGGTGGCCGCAAGGGTGCTGTCGCGACCTGCAAATTCATTGACTAGATATAAAGACTTCTTTATATCGTTATTCGAATTCAGAATACGAAAGCCAAAGCCATGACCGCGACCAATCCGATCGACGCACTGATTGCTGAAAAGGGCGTGCTTTTGGCCGACGGCGCCACCGGCACCAATTTGTTCGCGATGGGACTCGAGGCCGGCGAAGCGCCCGAGCTGCTCAACGAGACCTCGCCCGAAACGATCGCCACACTCCACCAGAATTTCGTCGACGCCGGTGCCGACATCATCCTGACCAATTCCTTCGGCGGCACCCGTCACCGGCTGAAGCTGCATCATGCCCAGGACCGGGTTGGCGAATTGAACAAGCGCGCCGCCGAAATCGCCCGCTCGGTCGCCGACAAGGCCGGCCGCAAGGTCATCGTCGCCGGCTCCGTCGGCCCGACCGGCGAGCTGCTGATGCCGCTCGGCGCTATGACCTATGAGGACGCGGTCGATGCCTTCGCCGAGCAGATCGAGGGCCTCAAGGCGGGCGGCGCCGAAGTCGCCTGGATCGAGACCATGTCGGCGCCGGTCGAGATCCGCGCCGCGGCCGAAGCGGCGATCCGCGTCGGCCTGCCCTATACCTACACCGGCTCCTTCGACACGGCCGGCCGCACCATGATGGGGCTGTTGCCGAAGGACATCCACGGCGTTGCCGATGGGCTGTCTCAGGCTCCGCTCGGCGTCGGTGCCAACTGCGGTGTCGGCGCGGCCGACATCCTGGCCTCGCTGCTCGACATGACCGACGCCAAGCCGGAAGCCACCGTGATCGTCAAGGGCAATTGCGGCATTCCGGAATTCCGCGGCAGCGAGATCCACTATTCCGGCACGCCCGAGCTGATGGCCGACTATGTCCGGCTGGCGGTCGACGCCGGCGCGAAAATCGTCGGCGGCTGCTGCGGCACCTCGTTCGCTCACCTCGCCGCCATGCGCAAGGCGCTCGACGGTCACACCAAGTCCGTGCGCCCGACCGTCGAGACCATCGTCGAGCGCATCGGTCCGATGCGCAACAAGATCGCCTCGGCCGGTTCGGCCGAGGCTGGCGAAGGCCGTCGCGAGCGCCGGCGCAGCCGCGCCTGACGCTCCTTTCTATTTGCTGTTTTCGTCGTAGCGCGACAGCGCCGTATTGAAGTCGGTTCCGGCGGTGTTGTTGCTGTCGGCGCCCATCGTCATCAACGTGCCGGACGCGCGCGGGTCGCTGATCTGCTCCAGCATCACGCGAAAGCGGTCGTTGTTCAGCGCGGAGAGCGCCGTGTTGCGGGCAGCATCGACATCGTTCCTGATACGCGCGGATTCAGCCGATGGTGCGGATGGCGCTCGCGCCTGAAGATTGCCCGCAGTCGACGACACGTTCCCCGTGATATGCAATTCCAGCCCCTCAAAGTCCTCTATCAGTTTCGACTAACAGAAGGTCATTGCGACGAGGTTCCGGAAAAGCCGCGCAATTTAACGATCGGCTAGGCCGGCAGGTCTGCCCTGACGCGAATGGCCCAAGCCAGATATCCCGCGCTGACCGGAAGCTCCCGCTGAACCACCACTCGGTGAGGACCGTGCAGGTCACCAGGCGGGATCTCGGCCTTCGAGATTGTCGTCCGGGGCGGCCGGCGCCTCGCGGCGAACACTCACGTAGGGGTCCACGTAGGCCAGTTTGAGCGCATCACCCATCAAGCTGGTCATGGCGCTGAGCGATGCGCCGATTGCAAGCCTTGGAAAACCTAGCCGCAGCAGATTGAGGCGTCGGCCGGCAGTCGGGGCGGTGATGGGGATGTCAGCCATGGTGTCTTCCGCAATGCTGAGAATGACACCGCTTGCCACTCAGGTCCTTGGTGCGGACCTGAAGAGTCCTGAACAGCCCTGAAGTTCGCCTTCAGGGTCATCTTCGATTATCTTCGCCGTGAGGGACGGTTCTTGGCCAATGGACTTGGAATTTGGGAAATATCGTTTGAAGCGCGCCGAACGGCAGCTGCTGGGGCCGAATGGGCCGACGGAGCTTTCGGCTCGCTCCTTCGACATCCTCGCCATGTTGCTCGATAAGCCGGATGAAGTGATCGGCAAGACCGAACTTCTCGCTACGGTCTGGCCGGGCCTGGTGGTGGAGGAAAACACGCTGCAGGTCCACATTTCGGCGCTTCGAAAGCTGCTGCCTGCCGAGATGATCGTGACCGTGCATGGGCGCGGTTATAAATATGCTGGCCCCAGGCCCTTCGTGGCGGCGGCGGAGGCTACGGCGCCGTCCAGACCGTCCATCGCCGTACTTCCCTTCGACAACATGAGCGGCGACCCGGAGCAAGACTATTTCAGCGACGGAATTACCGAAGACATCATCGCTGAGCTCGGCAAGTTCAAGGAATTCCTGGTTACCGCACGGAACTCCTCCCGTCAGTTCCGCGGCAAGGCGAATGATCTGGCTGAGGTGGCAAGGAAACTTGGCGTCCAGTACGTTGTCGAAGGCAGCGTGCGCAAGATCAACAATCGGGTGCGGATCACCGTGCAGCTGACCAATGCACCCGCGATGGCTCATGTCTGGGGCGAGCACTATGACAGGGAGCTCAACGATATTTTCGCCATCCAGGACGAAATCACCCACATGATCGCAGCCCGTCTGGCCCGCCAAGCCAGAACCGCGATTGCGTCGCGCGCCAGGGCCCGGCCGACCAACAATATGTCGGCCTATGAGATTTACCTGCGGGCGCTGCAATTGGCAGCCGTCTATGACACGGTGCTCGAAGCGGAACCTTTTCTGCGCCAGGCGGTAAAGCTCGATCCGCAGTTTGCCGCCGCCCACGCCATGCTGAGCTTTGTGGAGTCCATCAAGTACTATTGGGACTACAACAATCCCGGTCATTTGCATTCCGGACTAGAGATCGCCAGAACCGCATTGGGCCTTGATCCCGACGAAGCCTATGGGCATCTCGCCACCGGCTTCGCTCACTTGTACCTGCGCCAATTCAAGCAGGCTGAATTCAGCCTTGACCGGGCGGTTGCGCTCAATCCGAACGACCCGTTCATTCTCAGTATCCGCGCTATTTTCCTCAATCATACGAACAGGCCAGAGCAAGGGCTTGATGAAATAACCGAAGCCCAGCGCCGCGACCCATACGCCGTGGGATGGTATGACGACTTCCGTGGCGTCCTGCTGACGACGGCCGGGCGATATCGCGAGGCGGCGGCCTGCTACGCGAAAATGGCGACTGTAACACCGTGGTCGCTCATTCGTCTTATCATCTGCCATTCCGAACTCGGCGAAATCAAGCAAGCGCAAGACGTCCTGGCAAAGGTAAAGGCGCATTATCGCGGACTAAGCCTGGACGACATCGTAGATACGGAAGTGGACTTCTACGAGGATCCCGACGTGTGCAACCGTTATCGCGCAATCCTGCGGCGCGTCGACGAAGAGCAATAGGATTCGCCGGGCTGCGACCAGTTACGTGCAATAGCTGCCCAGCGAGGCATCGATACCTGCCTGCAGTTCGTTGCGTCATTCAGCTGCACTGCAGAATTTGTTCTGCTACAGGTGCAGGGCGGACCCGGCAAGCCGTCCGCCCTGCAAATTTAGGGCCTGGTTCCCAGTGACGAGGCCAAATGCACCAGCGACAGGAATTCGGCTCTATAGCCGAACGGATCGGCGCCTCTGGCCGCATTGGCGATCTCCAGGATTCGCTCGTAGCCGAAATTCGCCGTCTGGTCCTCGTCACGCAGTTTCTGCCCGAAGGCGGCGACCGCGACCGAGAAGCGCTGATCAGCGCCCGCCTCGTTGAAGGACGATACCTCGCTGGCGGCGGTCACCGGCGTGGTGATCAGCTTGGAGACGTCCTCGTTCGGCAGCTTGTAGCGGATCTTGACGAAGGCATATTCGTCCGCATTGGCGACGCCGCCATTGTCGACCTTCGCCTCGCCGTAGCGCAGCGGGTCGACCTGCTCGGCGCCGCTGCCCTTGGGCGTAATCTCATAGATCGCCGTCACCGAATGGCCGGAGCCGATGTCTCCGGCATCGACGCGGTCGTTGTTGAAATCCTCGCGCTTCAACGCGCGGGTCTCATAACCGACAAGGCGA
This sequence comes from Mesorhizobium sp. WSM4884, assembly GCF_029625675.1. Classification (NCBI taxonomy): domain Bacteria; kingdom Pseudomonadati; phylum Pseudomonadota; class Alphaproteobacteria; order Hyphomicrobiales; family Phyllobacteriaceae; genus Mesorhizobium; species Mesorhizobium sp. WSM4884. Next base: position 460,485 of record NZ_JARTVO010000001.1, on the reverse strand, counting down.
TATTCCGAGACCTTGGCCGGGTTGAACTCGATCTGGATCTTGACGTCCTTGGCGATGGTGAACAGCGTCGAGGATGCGTCCTCAACCAGCACCTTCTCGGCCTCGGCAAGCGTGTCGATATAGGCCGCCGTGCCATTGCCGTTCTGGGCGATGGTCTGCATCATCTGGTCGTTGAGATTGCCGCGGCCGAAGCCGAACACCGAGAGGAACACGCCGGTCTTGCGCTCCTTCTCGATCAGTTGCTTGAGATCGTCGTCATCGGTCTGGCCGACATTGAAATCGCCGTCCGTGGCGAGCATCACGCGGTTGACGCCGTCCTTGACGAAGGACTGCTGCGCAAGCTTGTAGGCCTCCTTGATGCCCGCCTCGCCGGCCGTCGATCCGCCGGGCTCGAGATTGTCGATAGCCGCAAGGATCTTCTGCTTCTCCGCCGCCTTGGTCGGCATCAGCACCGTGCCGGCATTGCCGGCATAGGTGACGATCGAGACGGTATCGTCGGGCTTAAGCCTGCCGACCAGCAGCCGGAAGGCGGACTTCAAGAGCGGCAGCTTGTCCGGCTCGTCCATCGAGCCCGACACGTCGATCAGGAACACCAGGTTGGCCTTGGGCGCTTCGGCCGGCTTCACGTCAAAACCCTTGATCGCGACATGCATCAGCTTGGTGCGCTGGTTCCAGGGCGTCGGCATGACGGTGACGGTCGAGTTGAACGGCGTCGCAGCCGAGTCCGGACCCTTCCAGTCATAGGGGAAGTAGTTGATCATCTCCTCGACGCGGACAGTGTCCGGGTCGGGCAGAATACCTTCCTTCAGCGAACGCCGGACAAAGGAATAGGAGGCGGTGTCGACATCGATCGAGAAGGTCGAGACCGGATCCTGGGCGGTTGCGTGCACCGGATTGGTCTTGAAGGTCTCGATGCGGTCGCGGTTTTCCTCCTGCGGCTGCATCTGGTCGGCCGGCATGGGCGAAGGCTGCGCCATCAACTTGGAATCGGCGACCGTGCCGGCAGGCATCCCGGCAGACCGCATGGTGGCTGCGGGTGCTTGCGCACTGGCGCGTCCGCCGGCTGCAAGCTGGCCGCTCTCCGCCGGCGGTGGTGCCGGCATAGCCTCCGGCGCAACCTCCTGCTTGAGCAGACTGTCCACCTCCGTCGCCGGCTTCGGCACCGCCGGCGCGATCTGCGCCTCATCCTTGAGGCGATCCTCGCTATCGCCGTCGGTCTTCTTCTTGGCGGGCGCGGCCGCCAGCGGTTCGTTGGTCGCCAGCCCATTGCTCGCAGGCTTCTGCGCCACCGGCTTGTCGGCCACCGTCTCGGTCACCTTGCCTTCGTTGCCGCCGATGACTGGCGGCTGCTCCTTCAACATCTCAAAAGCGGCATAGCCGGCAACAGGCAGCGCGACCAGCGCGGTGATGGCAGGCGTGGCAATGAGTTTCCGTTGCATGATCTCTCTCCAGAGCGTTCTTGCTCGCTCCGTGAGACGAAGACCTGCCGGCGTTTCTTGGGGGACGGTCGAAATATTTTCTTGGCCGTCGAAGGCGTGCATCGCTGCGGCGAAGGCACGCGCCTTCGCTTCGCCGTCGGGCGCCGGCACTGCCAGATCGCGCAGCCTTTCGAGTTCGTTGTCATCGACCATGGTCACACTTCCCCGGCTGAGCGCATCAGCACCTTCAGCCGTTTCTTCGCTTCATGGATGTGCCAGGAAACCGTCGCCTCCGAGATCGCCATCACGTCCGCCGCCGCAGCGTGGCTGATGCCCTCGCCATAGACGAGCAGAACCGCATCGCGCTGCTTATCGGGCAGCATGCGTACCGCTGCCCACAGCGCCTCGATCGGGTCCTGGCTTTCCGCCGAGCCCTCCCCCGCAATCAGCGCATAGGTGCCAAAGGCTTCGGTCTTGGCGGCGTCGCGGGCGCGCTTGCGCATCATGTCGCGCGACGCGTTCAGCGTCATGGCATAGAGCCATGTCGTGAAGGCGCCGTTGCCCTGATAGTCGCGGATCGCCCGGCCGAGCCGCATGCAGACATCCTGGGCGATGTCCTCGGCGTCGGCCTTCCGGCCGCACCAGCGATAGGCGGCGCGATAGACGAAGCCATAGTGCCTTTCGAGCAGTTTGCCGAAAGCCCCCCTGTCTCCGCCCCGCGCCCGCCCGATCAATTCGGCATCGGAGGCTTCGCTGTCGTCCAGCATCATCGCCGTCATTTGCCTGTTGGACGAAGGCTAATGGCCAATCCTTGGGGCGATGAAAAGATTTTTTTGGGGCGTGGGTTTCCTTCTCCTCGGTTCACGGGAGAAGGTGTCCGAAGGACGGATGAGGGGCAGCGCGAGCATTCGAAGGTTCGTGCTAGGCACGGCATCCCAGCAACAGGCGAACGAAACCTTATCCGAGCGTCTCGCCGAAAAACATCGTCAGCCGCTTCCAGTGCCTCTCCGCACCAGTCTCGTCATAGACGCTATGATCCGGCACGCACCAGCCATGGCCGACATCCACATAATTCTCGATCACATAATCGACCTCGGCGACCCTGAGCGCCTCGGCCAGCCGTGCCGATTGCTCCGGCGGGAAGCTGCGGTCAACGCCGGCGGTGCCGACATAGACGCGCGCTTTGATCGAAGCCGCCTTGCGGTATGGGCTGTCGGGCGCATCGCTTGCGAGATTGCCGCCATGGAAGCTCGCCGCCGCGACGATGCGGTCCGGATGGGTCGCTGCCGCGTTCAGCGCCCGTGCGCCGCCCATGCAATAGCCGACGACGCCGATTGTGCCGATACCTTCGGCGGACAATGCATCGAGAAAGGCCCCGCTGTCGCGTATAGTCATCTCCTGTGTTGTGCCCGAGACCAGCGCCATCAGCTTTGTCTTGGTTTCCTCCATCGTGAAAGCTGTCTTGGCATCGAACGGACCGTAGGGCGCCTTGCGATAGAAGAGATCGGGAACCAGTACGGCATAGCCATGTCCAGCGAACCGCTCTGCCATATGATCGAGCGCCGGGCGCGGCCCGAAGGCGTCCATATAGAGGATGAGGCCGGCCCTGGCCGCGGCTGCCGGTCGGAACAGTCCGGCCTTCGCCTTGCCGTCCTTGGTTTCGATCTCGATCTCTTGCTTTGCCATGATGCTCTCCGTCGGCTGTCGCGCGATAGATATCGGCTGTAGCCGCTCCGGCAAGACAATCCCGGAGCCCGCCGTTCAAGATTTCGTGCTGGCGGCCTTATCCTAAAGGCGTGCAAACGCCGCCATGTGAAAGGCCTGAACCTCCGGCGGATAGCGATAGCCCGTGCCGTAAGGACAGGCATTGCGGTCCAGGCAGCCGCCGGTGCGGCATGGCCCGCCCCGAAGTCCACGCACATGGCCAAGGCAGGCATCATGGGCAAAACCCTGCTCGGAATAGGCATCGACCGGACAGGATTTCATGCAGGGTTTGTCACTGCATGTGTCGCAAAGATGAATCGATTCGTGAGGTTCGGGGAGGAAAATCTCCTCCTCGACCAGCAGCGCGCCGCGATAGGCATGCCAGAGCCCGTATTCGGGATGCATGAGGATGCCGAGCGGCGAAGGCTTCAAGCCCTCCGCCCGCATCGCCCATTGCTGGAATGGCAGATAGGGCCGATCGGAGGGCGACACTGCGCGGGCGCCGAACTGTTGCGCGACCGCGCCGATCACTTCGCGCGACCACGTGTCTAGCGGATTGGCGATGGGTTGCGATTGCCCCTCGAGCCAGCGCTGGAAATGCGGCCAGGATGCGGCGCCCGCCTGCCCGACCAGCAGGACGGACTTGGCGGGCGCACCCGAAAGCCCGGCAGGCGCGGCTTCGTCGCTTGCGAAGCAGAAGCCGCCGCGAGGGATCAGGCCATGGGCGGCAAGCGCGGCCGCGACCCCTTCAATCGTGCCGCGCGAAAGAATCATCGCTTCCGGTCCGGGTCGGAGAACGCGCTCCGCCAGACTTCCTTGTGGATGATGTTGGCGACTTTAGCCCGGCCTGACTCGGGCTCCTTTCAAGTGAAGGCGTCGGCCATCGAGGCTTTCTTCTTGGCGATGAAGTCTTTCAGCGCCTCGTCGATCGCCGGATCGAGATGCGGAGCCTCGTAGCTTTCCAGCCAGCGGCGGGCAAGCTCGTTGGCGCGCTGCGGCGCGGTCTTCTCGCCTTCGGCAAGCCACTGCTCGTAGGAATTGTTATCGGCGATGTTGGACCGGTAGAAGGCGGTCTGGAAATTCGCCTGCGTATGGTCGCAGCCGAGGTAGTGGCTACCCGGACCGACTTGGCGGATGGCATCCATCGCCTGTCCGTTCTCCGACAGGTCGACGCCTTCGGAGAATTTTTGGGTCATGCCGAGTTGGTCGATGTCCATCATGAATTTTTCGTAGCAGGAGGCCAGACCGCCCTCGAGCCAGCCTGCCGAATGCAGCACGAAATTTGTGCCGGCAAGGATCGTCGAGTTCAGCGTGTTGGCGCTCTCATACGCCGCCTGCGCATCCGGTATCTTCGAGGCGCAGAGCGAGCCGCCGGTGCGGAACGGCAGGCCGAGCCGGCGGGCGAGCTGTGCCGCGCCGTAGGAGACCAGCGACGGCTCCGGCGTGCCGAAGGTCGGCGCGCCCGACTGCATCGAGATCGACGAGGCGAAGGTGCCGAACAGCACCGGCGCACCGGGCCTGATCAGCTGCGTGAATGAGGCGCCCGCCAGCACCTCGGCCAGGATCTGCGTCAGCGTTCCTGCGACCGTCACCGGGCTCATGGCGCCGGCCAGGATGAAGGGCGTGACGATGCAGGCCTGGTTGTGGCGCGAATAGACTTTCAGCGCGCCGAGCATCGTCTCGTCGAACACCATCGGCGAGTTAGCGTTGATCAGGCTGGTCAGCACGGTGTTGTTCTCGACGAAGTCGTCGCCGAACACGATCTTGGCCATCGCCACCGTGTCCTCGGCGCGTTCCGGCGCGGTCACCGAGCCCATGAACGGTTTGTCGGAGTAGCGGATGTGGCTGTAGACCATATCCAGGTGTCGTTTGTTGACCGGCACGTCCACCGGCTCGCACACCGTGCCGCCCGAGTGATGGATCGACGGCGCCATATAGGCGAGCTTCACGAAATTCTGGAAATCCTCGAGCGTCGCGTAACGGCGGTTGCCGTCGAGGTCACGCACGAAGGGCGGGCCGTAGACCGGCGCGAACACCGTCGCCTTGCCGCCGATTTGCACCGAGCGCTCGGGGTTGCGCGCATGCTGGGTGTAGATCGAGGGCGCGGTCTTCAAGAGCGAGCGGCAGAGCCCCTTGGGGAAATGCACGCGCTCGCCCTTGACGTCGGCGCCGGCCTCTTTCCACAGCGCAAGCGCCTCGGCGTCGTCGCGGAAGATGATGCCGATTTCTTCCAGCACGGTATCGGTGTTCTTCTCGATCAGCGCCAGGCCTTCCTCGTCGAGGACTTCGTAGACGTTGATCTTGCGCTTGATATAGGTGAGCTGGGTGCCCGGGCCGCCGCCGGCGCGTGCCGCGCGCCTGGCCGCCGCGCCGCCGCTGGCGCCGCGTCCGCGTCTTCCGCCCGATGCTTCCTGCTCGACTGACGCGTTATCGCTCATGATCGTCCATCCTAAATTTGACCTGAATTGGCTCGCGGCCGGTTTGTCGCCGCTTCTTGCCGGATCGTAGCCATGCACCCTATTGGAAACGGCCCGCCAGCGCCAACGCCTGTCGCAAAATCGACAAGAAAAGCGCCAACTTTTCAGTCGCTTTCCTTTTGCGGGAAGTCGCAAATCAGCTATGGCTACCTTGCCCTCGCGGGTTAGGTATTGGCGCATCGATTTTTAAGCTGCAGCAAGCATTCCGAGCAGCAAGGAGCCCGAGAAAAAATGTCCGACGACGAGATCATCCTTTCCGAGCTTTCCGACGAGGAACTCGTGCAGCAGATGCACGACGACCTCTATGACGGGCTGAAGGAAGAAATCGAGGAAGGCACGCATATCCTTCTCGAGCGCGGCTGGCAGCCCTACACGGTGCTCACCGAAGCGCTGGTCGAAGGCATGCGCATCGTGGGCGAGGATTTCCGCGACGGCATCCTGTTCGTGCCGGAAGTGCTGCTGTCGGCCAACGCCATGAAGGCCGGCATGGCCATCCTGCGCCCGCTGCTCGCCGCCACCGGCGCGCCCAAGCAGGGCAAGATGGTGATCGGCACCGTCAAGGGCGACATCCACGACATCGGCAAGAACCTCGTCGGCATGATGATGGAAGGCGCCGGCTTCGACGTCATCGATCTCGGCATCAACAACGCGGTCGAGAAATATCTGGACGCGATCGAGCAGCATCAGCCCGACATCATCGGCATGTCGGCGCTGCTCACCACCACCATGCCCTACATGAAGGTCGTCATCGACACGATGAAGGAAAAGGGCATCCGCGACGACTATGTCGTCCTGGTCGGCGGCGCGCCGCTCAACGAGGAATTCGGCAAGGCCGTCGGCGCCGACGCCTATTGCCGCGACGCCGCGGTTGCGGTCGAGACCGCCAAGGATTTCATGAAGCGCAAGCACAACGTGCGCGCTTCCGCCTGACCCAAGGCATCAGGATGGATCGAAAAAAGCCGCGCCTTGCAGCGCGGCTTTTTTGTTCCCAGATGATGGAAAAGGCTGCCGATCAGTTGGCGACAGTGTCTTTGACCGCCCTTGCCGTCGATTTGACATCCTTGCCGACGCCCCGAATGGTGTTGGCGCAGGCGGTGAGTGCAAGCGCGCAGGCAAGGATGGCCATCGGCGCGATGCGTAGCAGTTTCATGAACGGTGTCTCCCTCGACAGATATTAGCCCCGCAGCGAAAGCCGGTCAGACTTGGTCAAAACGCAAAAAACGGAACCGAATCAAACGGACAGGCTGCTCGTCATCGCCTGCGGGATGATTGCGCGCGAAGTTTTGGCCGTCAAGCAACAGCTAAAGCTCGACCATCTCGAGCTGACCTGCCTGCCGGCCGAGTTCCATTTCTATCCGGACCGTATCGCGCCGGCGATGGACAAGGCGATCGAGAAGGCCAAAGCGGAAGGCTACGAGCATATCTTCGTCGGCTATGCCGATTGCGGCACCGGCGGCCTGCTCGATCGCGTCATCGAGAAGCATGGTGTCGAGCGGATGGCCGGCCCGCACTGTTTTGCCTTCTACCAGGGCATGGACGCCTATGCGAAGATCGCCGACGACGACATGATGTCGTTCTACATGACCGACTTCCTCTGCCGCCAGTTCGACGCCTTCTTCATCAAGCCGCTCGGCCTCGACCGGCATCCCGAGCTGATCAAGGACTATTTCGGCAATTACGAGAAGCTGATCTATCTCGCCCAGACCGACGATCCGGAGCTCGACAAGGTGGCCGAGAAAGCCGCGGCTATGCTCGGCCTCGCCTATGAGCGCCGCTCTACCGGCTATGGCGATCTGACAGGCGAATTGGCGCGGGCGGCGGCCGGCGCCTGACGGCCTCACGCCTCCGCTTCGAGCGCCGCCAGCACATCGGCAAAGCTCGTCTTGCAAACGAAGCCCAGCTTCTCCCTCGCTCGCGACGGATCGTAGACGCGGTCGATCGAGGAGAACATCGTCCAGCCTTTCCTCGCATAGAGCCTGGGATAATCAGGAAAATAGCGCGCAACGACCGACGGCGCGTCGGCGATCAGCTCGGTGCAATCCTGCGGCCGAAACGGCGTCGGCGCCGAGACGATGAAGATGTCGAAGCCGAGGCTCGGCGCCTTCTCCAGCGCCGCAACGTGGGCCTCGGCCGCATCCTCCACTGTTAGCCGGCGGAACAGCAATTCGTTCGCCTTGGTGTTGGCATCCGACTGCTCGATCGCATGCGCCATGTCGTCGGCTTCGGGAAAAAAGCGGGCCGTGCGCAGCACCACCACCGGCAGGCCGTGCTCGATATGATAGAGGCGGCAGAGATGCTCGGCGGACAATTTGGTGACGCCGTAGATGTTGCGCGGCTCGGGCGACATGTCCTCCGTCAGCCAGGCGGCCTTGCGCGCGCCGTCCTGGAAGCCGGCGCGGATCGCTTGTGAAATCATCAGCGATGTCGTCGAGGTGAAGACAAAGCGTTGGACTCCATGCGCCACCGCGGCGTCGAGCAGGTTGAGCGTGCCCTGTACATTCGTCGCGACGAAGTCCGAATTCTCATAGTGCTCGATATTCGGCTTGTGCAGCGCGCCGCTGTGGATGATGGCCTCGATGTCGTTCTCGCTGACAGTGCGCAGGACAAGCTCGCGATCGGCAACCGAGCCGACCACCTCGGTCTGCGACGACGCAACCGGGTCGAGGCCGATCACCTGATGGCCAAGGCCGTCCAGCCTCGGCGCCAGCGCGCTGCCCAGCCAGCCCGATGATCCTGTGAGCAAGATACGCATCGATCAAACCGTCATTTCCGCTGCCACGCTGTTAAGCACGGATGACAACGATCGGCGAATGGGTAAGTTGTGCGCCAGACCGAGAAAACGCTGTTCCAGCCTCCGATCCGGGAACCACCCATGACCCCTCGCCTGCTGCTTGCCGCCCTTTGCCTCATCGGCTTTGCCCTCCCGGCCTATGCCGATGGCGAGGTGCAGAAGCTGATCACCGCCGCCGACAAGGCGCGGCTCGACAAATATGGCGAGACGCGCAAGGCAGCCCTCGAGGAAGCGAAGACCGGCAATCCGGCCGAGGTCAAGCAACTCGGCCTGTTGCTCGCCAAGCCGCTGGTCGCTTTCTCCGACAAGGACCTGACCGGCAATTGGAAATGCCGCACCATCAAGGTCGGCGGCTTGAGCCCGCTCGTCATCTATGGCTGGTTCAAATGCAAGGTGAGCGACGACGGTTCAGGCTGGCGACTGCAGAAGATCAGCGGCTCGCAGCGTACCACGGGCCGCTTCTTCGACGATGGCGAGAAGCGCGCCATCTATCTCGGCTCGTTCTCGGTCAATGGCGACAAGGCCAAGCCCTATGGCAGCGGTCCCGAAAGCGACCAGGTCGGCTACGCCTTCCGCAACAGCGCCACCGAATGGCGCATCGAATTCCCCGCGCCCTATTACGAATCGAAGCTCGACATCATGGAATTCAAGCGCTGACGGCTCACCAAGGATTAACCCGCTCGCCCTAGCATGCGCCCGACTTTGAGAGCGGGGGGCTTGCCATGGCAGCGTCGGAACCCAGTCCGCGACAGATCGTGGTCGTCACCGAGGGCGGTCCGCACATCTGGGCGATCGTCAACGCCATCGCCGATCGTTTCGGCCCTGTCAGTGTCATCCTCGAAACCCCTGAATCCAAAAAGCGTTTGCTGCTCGGGCGGGCGCGACGCCAGGGCTGGATCTCGGCCATCGGCCAGCTCGGCACCATGGTGCTGACCAGACTCGGCAAGCGCTTCTTCGCGGGCCATACGGCGCGCCTGATTGCCGAGGAGAAGCTCGAGACAGAGCCTCGCCCAGGTCAGACGGTTATCCATGTCCCTTCTGCCAACGGGCCGGAGTGCCTCAAGGAGATTGCAAACCTCAAGCCGGGCGTCGTACTGCTCGCCGGCTGCCGGCTGCTGTCGAAAGACACGCTCGCGAAGATGCCCTGCCCGGTGCTCAACTACCATGCCGGCATCGCACCGAAATATCGCGGCATGAATGGCGGCTACTGGGCGCTGGCCTCCGGCGATCAAAGGAATTTCGGCACCACCGTGCATCTGGTCGACGCCGGCGTCGACACCGGTGGCGTGCTGAAACAGGCGCGCGGCGAGCCGAAGCATGGCGACACCATCGCCAGCTACGCGCTGCGCCAGGCCGCCTTTTCCCGCGACATCTGCGTCGAGGCAGTGAAAGATGCGCTGGCGGGAAAACTTACAACGATCGATCCCGGCCTGCCGTCGAGGCAGTGGTTTCACCCGACGATCTGGTTCTATCTCTGGACCGGCCTGACGAAGCGCGTCTGGTAGTCAGCCGGCAGCTCATTTCAGCATTCGCTTTGCGTCATCGACAGCGTCGCTTTTGAAGGCGCGCGCGTCGTCCCATAACAAGCGGCCCAAGGGCGCATGCGGCAATGCTCCAGACATCGAGGAGTTGAGAATTCATGGCCGATCTGATCGTCGTCTATTGGCGCGACATCCCTGCACAGGTCATCGTCAAGAAGGGCCGGCAGAGTGCCAAGCGCGAACTGCCGCTGCGCTTCACTGAGGCGATCGACATGTGCGCCATGCGCACCGGCGCCGGCGGCACCGACGACTACCTGGCCGAATGGCGCAAGGCCGATCCGGTTCCGGTCGGCGACGATATCGAGACCGAGGTCGAGAAGGCCTACCAAGAACTCGACGCGAAATACGACCGCGAGCGGCTGGTCGCTCTGGTCAAGGCTGGCGGGAAAGAAAATGTCTGAGAAGCAGCCGGCGGTTACCCAGGCCACATTGGTCAAGAAGGCAGCGCCGAAGTCCGATTACAAGCCTGCCGACGTGTCGCCGCAGCGGCGCGTCCAGCGCACTTTTGCTGTGAGATTATGGTCGATCCGCCATTCGCGGTTGCTCGAATGGTTCTACAGCAGGTTCGCTGACGTCTTCCTGCTTCTGCATCCTTTGTGGAAGGGCATCGGCTATGGTCGTGTCGAAGCTCCGGTGAAATTCGTCGAGAAGCGCGTCAAGGGCTTTATGTTCGACTGCCGCATGTGCGGCCAGTGCGTGCTTTCCTCCACCGGCATGTCATGCCCGATGAATTGCCCCAAGCAGCTTCGCAACGGCCCGTGCGGCGGCGTGCGCGCCAACGGCAATTGCGAGGTCGAGCCGGACATGCCCTGCGTCTGGGTCAAGGCCTGGGAAGGTTCGCGCAACATGGTGCATGGCGACAAGATCCTCACCGTGCAGAAGCCCGTCGATCAGTCGCTGCGCGAAACCTCAGCCTGGCTGCGAGTGACCGCGCAGGCTGCCGCCGCACGTGAAGCGGCTCAGAACGTGCAGAACCCCGGAGCTTCGGCATGACCGCCCGCCAGCGCGACGAGAATCCAGCGGGCATCCACCTGCCGCTCGATCCCCTGCCGGGCCACACTTCGCGCGGCCGGCTGGAGCGCGTGCTGCGCCGCGGCGAGTTCGCGGTGACGACCGAGCTCAACCCGCCCGACAGCGCCGATCCCGAAGACGTCTACAACCGCGCCAAGATCTTCGACGGCTGGGTCGACGCCATCAACGCGGTCGACGCCTCCGGTGCCAACTGCCACATGTCGTCGGTCGGCATCTGCGCGCTTTTGACCCGCATGGGTTACGCCCCGATTATGCAGATCGCCTGCCGCGACAAGAACCGCATCGCCATCCAGGGCGACGTCTTGGGCGGGGCGGCGATGGGCGTCGCCAATATGCTCTGCCTCACCGGCGACGGCGTTCAGGCCGGCGACCAGCCGGGCGCCAAGCCGGTGTTCGATCTCGATTCCATGTCGCTGCTCGAAACCATCCGCATCATGCGCGACAATGGCAAGTTCCTGTCCGGCCGCAAGTTGACGACGCCGCCGCAGGTCTTCCTCGGTGCTGCCGTCAACCCCTTCGCACCGCCTTACGATTTCCGCCCGATCCACCTCGGCAAGAAGATCGCCGCCGGCGCGCAATTCGTCCAGACGCAATACTGCTTCGACGTGCCGATGTTCAAAAGCTTCATGCAGAAGGCGCGGGACTTGGGGCATACGGAAAAAGTCTTCATCCTGTGCGGCGTCGGACCGCTCGCCTCCGCCAAGACGGCGAAATGGATCCGTTCCAACGTGCCTGGCATCCATATCCCCGACGCGGTGATCAAGCGGCTCGAGGGCGCGCAGGACCAGAAGAAGGAAGGCAAGCAGCTCTGCATCGACATCATCAACGAGGTGAAGGAAATCCCGGGCGTCGCCGGCGTCCATGTGATGGCCTATCGCCAGGAAGAATATGTCGCCGAGATCGTCGATGAATCGGGCGTGCTGAAAGGCCGCCAGCCCTGGAAGCGGGAGATCCGCCGCGACGATCAGTTGGTTGCCGAGCGGCTCGACCACATACTGCACGACGAGATTACCGAAACCCAGGTGGATATGGTGAAGACCGCGCACTGATGTATGTCGCCCAAAAGTGGGAACCGGTTTTGGGGCAACGACATACATGAACTTAGAATCCAAGAGCGCGGCTGGCACCATCCGCCTTGAACAAAATCAGATAACGATATAAAGAACTCTTTATATCCCGACGGAGAGATCGCATGACCCGCACCATCGTCGCCTCGGCCACCCGAGAAATCGTCATCGGCTTCGATCAGCCCTTCTGCGTGATCGGCGAGCGTATCAACCCGACCGGCCGCAAGAAGCTGGCCGCCGAGATGGTGGCCGGCAACTTCGAGACCGTCATCAAGGATGCGCTGGAGCAGGCCGCCTGCGGAGCCACCATGCTCGACGTCAATGCCGGCGTCACCGCCGTCGACCCCAATGCGACCGAGCCGGCGCTTTTGGTGCAGACGCTGGAGATCGTGCAGAACCTCGTCGACCTGCCGCTGTCCATCGACTCTTCGGTCACCGCCGCGATCGAGGCTGCGCTCAAAGTGGCCAAGGGGCGTCCGCTGGTCAACTCCGTCACCGGCGAGGAAGAAAAGCTCGAAGCCATTCTGCCGCTGATCAAGAAATACAACGTTCCCGTCGTCGCCATCTCCAACGACGAGACCGGCATCTCGATGGACCCGGATGTCCGCTTCGCGGTCGCCAAGAAGATCGTCGAGCGCTGCGCCGACCACGGCATTCCCGCGCACGACGTCGTCGTCGACCCGCTCGTCATGCCGATCGGCGCGCTGGGCGATGCCGGCCGCCAGGTGTTCGCGCTGCTGCGGCGCCTTCGCGAGGAGTTGAAGGTCAACACCACCTGCGGCCTCTCCAACATCTCCTTCGGCCTGCCGCACCGCCACGGCATCAACGCCGCCTTCATCCCGATGGTGATCGGCGCCGGCATGACGTCGGCGATCATGAATCCGGTCCGCCCGCAGGAAATGGAAGCCGTACGCGGCGCCAACGTTCTCAACGGTACCGACGAGAACTGCACCAACTGGATCCGCACCTACAAGGACTATAAACCGGCCGAAGGCGGCCATGCGGTTGCCGCGCCGGTGGCGGTAACCGCCCCCGGCGATGGCGCTGCTGCCGGCGGCCGTCGCCGCGGCGGCCGTGAAGCCCGCATGGCGAGGGCATAAGGTAGAGATTGTGACTTTTTCGACAGAGGGAGGTATTCGCGTATGAACCCTCCCCCGAACATAACCGATCCGCTCGTGCTGTTCATGCCGTCAGGCAAGCGCGGGCGGTTCCCTGTTGGCACGCCGGTGCTCGACGCCGCGCGCCAGCTCGGCGTCTATGTCGAGAGCGTGTGCGGCGGCCGCGCCACTTGCGGGCGCTGCCAGATCGAGGTGCAGGAAGGCAATTTCGCCAAGCACAAGATCATCTCGTCCAACGACCACATCTCGTCCAAGGGCGCCAAGGAAGAGCGCTACGAACGTGTCCGCGGCCTGCCGGAGCGCCGTCGCCTCTCCTGCTCGGCGCAGATCCTCGGCGACCTCGTCATCGACGTGCCCCAGGATACGGTCATCAACGCGCAGACCATCCGCAAGGACGCCGATACCAGGGTCATCGCTCGCGATACGGCGATCCGCATGTGCTATGTCGAGATCGAAGAGCCCGACATGCACAAGCCGCTCGGCGATCTCGACCGGCTCAAGATTGCCTTGATGAAGGACTGGGGTCTCAAGAACCTCGAATTCGACTTCTATCTGCTGCCGCAGGTGCAGGGCATCCTGCGCAAGGGCAACTGGACCGCCACCGCCGCCATCCACAAAGATGCCGACAGCGATATCGCGCGCGTCATCGCGCTGTGGCCCGGCTTGAAGAACGAGGCCTACGGGCTTGCCTGCGATATCGGCTCCACCACGATTGCCATGCATCTGGTATCGCTGCTCTCGGGCCGCGTCGCTGCCTCATCCGGCACCTCCAATCCGCAGATCCGCTTCGGCGAGGATCTGATGAGCCGCGTCTCCTACGTGATGATGAATCCCGACGGCCGCGAGGGCATGACGGTCGCCGTGCGCGAGGCCGTTTCCGGCCTCGTCGACAACGTCTGCGCCGAAGGCAACGTCCAGCGCAACGACATCCTCGACGCGGTGTTCGTCGGCAATCCGATCATGCACCACCTGTTCCTCGGCATCGACCCGACCGAGCTCGGCGGCGCGCCGTTTGCGCTCGCCGTGTCTGGCGCCGTGCGCATCAAGGCCTCCGACCTCGGCCTGAAGCTGAACCAGGGCGCGCGTCTCTATATGCTGCCTTGCATCGCCGGCCATGTCGGCGCCGATGCCGCCGCTGTCACGCTCTCTGAAGGCCCGCACCGCCAGGACGAGATGATGCTGATCGTTGATGTCGGCACCAATGCCGAGATCGTGCTCGGCAACAGCACGCGCGTGGTGGCGGCCTCCTCTCCCACCGGGCCGGCGTTCGAAGGGGCGGAGATCTCCGGCGGCCAGCGCGCCGCGCCCGGCGCCATCGAGCGCGTGCGCATCGACCCTGATACGCTGGAGCCGCGCTACCGCGTCATCGGTTCGGAACTCTGGTCCGATCAGCCCGGCTTCGCCGAGAGCGTGCAGGCGACTGGCGTCACCGGCATTTGCGGGTCCGGAATCATCGAAGTGGTGGCCGAAATGTATCTGTCCGGCATCATTTCCGAGGACGGCGTCGTCGATGGATCGCTGGCCGCGCGCTCGCCGCGTATCGTCCCCAATGGCCGTACCTTCTCCTACGTGCTGAAGGACGGCGAGCCGAAGATCACCATCACCCAGAACGACGTGCGCGCCATCCAGCTTGCCAAGGCGGCTCTTTATGCCGGCACCAAGCTTTTGATGGAAAAGCAGCACACTGACCATGTCGACAGCATCCATTTCGCCGGCGCCTTCGGCTCCTTCATCGATCCGAAATACGCCATGGTGCTGGGGCTGATCCCCGACTGCGATCTCGACAAGGTCAAGGCTGTCGGCAACGCCGCCGGTGCCGGCGCGCGCATGGCGCTCCTCAATCGCGGCTACCGCCGCGAGATCGAGGAGACGGTGGGCAGCATCGAGAAGATCGAGACCGCGCTGGAGCCGAAGTTCCAGGAGCACTTCGTCTACGCCATGGCGCTGCCGAACAAGGTCGACCCGTTCCCGAAGCTTGCGGCCGCAGTGAAGCTGCCGCCGCGCAAGGCAACGAGCGAGGATGGTGCTGCCGGCGATGCCACCCCGCGCCGGCGCTCACGCGAGGAGCGCGCGGCACGCCGCGGCCGCGAATAGGCCTGCTTCTCGCCAAACGCACTTCGATTTCATTTGCATGCAAATGTTTCCAGATCGCCAGATCCGGAAACCGAAACGCTGCTTTCGTGAAATCCGCTGGAAACATGTCGGGTGCATTTAGCCCGCCATCGAAGGGCTGGCGTGAAATGTCTTCAGGCCGACGCGACCTTCCGGAGGAAACCGCAATGTCGATGTTCGACAATCTCAGCCGCTTCGGCGTTACCATCAGGCAGGCCCATGCCAGGAACAAGGCTATCCGTGCGCTCAACGACCTGCCAGCGCATGTCCAGAAAGATATTGGCTGGCCGGCCTCGCCGCCGAGCGACCCGCAGGCAGCCCTTCACAAGCTGCTCCTGGGCACGCCGCGCTGATGACCTTCGCCGACAAATGCAAGCTGCTCGGCAAGCGCCGGGGCCTGCGAGCGGCCTCGGCGATCGGCGACAACAGGTTGCGCGCCGCGTTGCTGCCAGGGCGACGGTGACGCGCCTGCTATGGATTCAGGGCGTCGCATCACGCCGATGTGCCCGCGACGAATCTTGACATTTTCAACCGAGATACAATGTTGGAATAGCGGGGAACTCTCTTAGTCGGCTCTGCCGAAGTCCGTGTATTCACATGCCCAGTTTGAAAAGCCACGTCGTTTCGTTCATTCTCAGGCACAGCCGCAAGAAGGCCTTTTCCAGTCCCGAAAATCTGCAGCGCTGGATCGCCTACGCCCGCAAGACCGAAGACTATCATCCGCCGGCCCTTCTAAAGGCGCGGCTGGATATCGCCGAGACCAGCGTCGATGGCTTCCCGGTCTACGAGATAGCGCCGAAGGCCGGCGAGCATCGGCGCATCCTCTATCTGCATGGCGGCGCGTTCGTCTTTCAGATCACGTCCTATCACTGGGTGCTGATTGCCGAGATGGCGGAACGGCTGGGTTTTGGCGTCACCGTGCCGATCTATCCGATCGCGCCGGAGCACAATTTCCATGACATGTTCGGGATGGTCGGCGACGTCTACAGTCGCATGCTCGAAGAAACCGGCGCCGAGGACATCATCTTCATGGGCGATTCCGCCGGCGGCAACATGGCCGTGGTGCTCACCATGATGATTGCGGAGAAAGGCCTTCCCGCACCGTCGCGCCATGTGCTGATCTCGCCCGGCCTGGACATGTCGCTGTCCAATCCGGAGGTGTTCGAGGCCGAACGCAACGATCCCTGGCTCGGTATTCCGGGCGGGCTCGAGGCGATCCGGCTCTACAGCGCCGGCATCGACCGCTCCGACTGGCACATCAGCCCGCTCTACGGCGATCTCTCCGTGCTGCCGAAGACGCTGCTGCTCACCGGCTCGCGCGACCTGCTCAGCCCCGACAATCTGATCTTCGCGGAAAGGGCACGCCTTGCCGGCGTCGAGGTCGACGTCGTCTACGAGGAAGGCATGTTCCATGTCTGGCCGCTGATCGAGATGCCGGAAGCGCGACGCGCGCGCGATAGCATCGTCGACTTCCTCATTGGCGACCCGATGCCACGCCGCCTCGGCGCACGGCGCAGGACAAAAGCCACGATCGCAGCCAGCACCGCGCCGGCGGCCGAATAGCCTCAGAACTTGCCGGTTTCCCGGAACAGCTCGAACGTCGCGCGGATGTGATCGGCGACGGCCTTCACCGGCGCGCTGGCGTCGGGCGCCACCACCATGGCGAGGTTGTAGGTGCCGATATCGGGCATGCCGTCCTTCTGTCCGAGCTCCACCATATCGTCGCCAAGGAACGACTTCGGTAGCGGCGCCACGGCGAGATCCGCCATGATCGCCGCGCGCTGGCCGGCGGTGTGGGCGCTCATATAGGCGACGCGGTAGTTGCGGCCCTCGCGGCCGAGCGCTTCCAGGGCGCCAGCCCGCCAGGCGCAGCCCTCTTCCCACAGCGACACCGGCAGCGGTTCGCGCAGGTGCGCGCAGCCGCCCTTGGCGCCGGCCCAGACGATCGGCTCGGTCAAAAGCACCTCGGCGCCGAGCGCGCTGGTCTTGTAGGAATTGGTGAGCAGCGTGAGGTCGAGCGCGCGGTCGTCCATGCGGCGGCGCAGATTGATGCTCTGGTCGATGGTGACATCGACGGCGATCGACGGATGCGACTGCGCGAAGCGCTTCAGCACATGCGGCAGGATACGTTCGCCATAGTCGTCCGGGGAACCCAGCCGCACGACGCCGACAATGTCGGGAATGATGAACTTCGACACCACCTCGCGGTTGATCGACAGCAGCCGCCGGGCATAGCCGAGCAGCATCTCGCCATCGGTGGTCAACGTCACCGAACGCGCGTCGCGCGCGAAGACGGAACGGCCGAGGATGTCTTCCAGCTTCTTGATCTGCATGGAGACGGCAGAGGGGGTGCGAAACACGGCATTGGCGGCGGTGGTGAAGCTGCCGGTCTCGGCGATCGCCACGAAAGTGCGCAGCACGTCGAGGTCGAGCAGTGGAAGGGGGTGGTTAAGCGGGGCGTTCATTGGCTGCCTTCAATTTTTCTGATGCAAACGATCATCCCATTTCGTTTGATTGAACATCACTTCGGGCACATAGTCAACTCGATCGATGCAGAATGCCGCCACAAGCAGCCATCACACGACCACGACACGAACCTGCAATCGACATGAAATGAAGCTGAAACAGACCTGACGTAACGCATTTGCCGGGCGCCTCCCTGCCCGAATCGAGGAGAAAGAAAATGTCTATCCTGTCGTCTATCGGTCGGCTCGCGACCGAATTCAGCGCCGCCCGCGCCCGCTACCAGACCGAACGCGCAATCCATTCGCTGCCGATCGAGCTGCAGAAGGATATTGGCTGGCCGGAAGCCGCCGATGCCAAGACCGGTGTGCGCCTCGGCGTCGGAACCTGGGCCGGAGCGAAGTAGCTAAGTGTGTATCGAGTACTGAAGGCCTGCCGTGGCGTCAGACCGGCAGGCTTTTTTGTTTGCATTCAAACGGTTTTTTCAGCCATGCGGCAGCCGCATGACGCATATGAACCACTCGCATAGCACGGCAGCTTTCCATTTAACGCTTTGTAAATAACAGGAAATTTCGGGCATATTGCCCAAATATGTCGCAATCCGTGTCGCTTTTCATATCAAGCGCTTCGTTTTTGCGATTTAGTTTTTGCTGAAGCAAGCCTATATCCCGTGCAGCAAAAACGAGCTGCCCCACTCCATTAAGCGAAGGCGACCCGTCTGAGCAACCAAATGGAGATGATGATGAAGCTCTTTGCCCGCCTGTTCACCCGTCGCGAAATGAACCTGACGACCGCCCTCGAGCGTCAGCGCCTCGCCAAGACCATGCCCGGCCAGACGGGCGCCATGGCTGCCGCTCGCCTCGGCTTCGTTGCCTGAGACAGCTGTCGCCGACGGCACCTGATGCCGTCGCCCTGTATGGAATTCGACGCCGCCCGGCTTCGCCGAGGCGGCGTTTTTATTTTGACGGCGCCTTCATTGGGTATCTGAGGTGGTAGCCGCCGGGCGTACGCCATCGGCGATTGCCCATTTGCGACCCGTGTCGCAAATTTAATCTTCACTTAGCCGCCTACCCGATTGACAAGAATGATTTTTCCTGATGTCGCTATGCTATTAGCGACATTCTGTTCGCGTCATGGCCGCGTGAGGTTTATCGTGAATGCCGTAAAGCACCCGATCAAGAGATCGTTTGTATTCTTCCTTATCCCCGACTTCACCATGATCGCCTTCGCGACGGCGCTCGACCCGCTGCGCTCGGCCAACCGGATGCTCGGCTACGAGGCCTATAGCTGGCGTTTGGCCAGCATCGACGGCAAACCAGTGCGCGCCTCGAACGGCGTCGAATGCGCCGTCAACACCTCGCTCGAGGAAGAGCGCAAGAAGATGGCCGGGCCGGACAGGCCGAACATGGCGATCGTCTGCAGCGGCATCAATGTCGAGCGCTACCACAACAAGTCGGCCTTCGCCTGGCTGCGCGAGGAATACAACCGCGGCGTCGCGGTCGGCGGGCTTTGCACCGGCGCGCATGTCCTGGCAGCCGCGGGCCTGTTGTCAAACAAGCGCTGCGCCATCCATTGGGAGAACCTGCCGGGCTTCTCCGAAGCATTCCCGAAAGCCAATGTCTTTGCCGACCTCTTCGAGATCGATCAGAACGTCTACACCTGTGCCGGCGGCACCGCGGCGCTCGACATGATGCTGAAGCTGATCGGCGACGATTTCGACGAGAGCCTCGTCAACCGCGTCTGCGAGCAGGTTCTGACCGACCGCGTGCGCAGCCCGACCGACCGCCAGCGCCTGCCGCTGCGCGCCCGTCTCGGCGTGCAGAATTCCAAGGTGCTCACCATCATCGAACTGATGGAGGCGAACCTTGCCGAGCCGTTGTCGCTGATCGAGATTGCCGACCATGTCGACCTGTCGCGCCGTCAGATCGAGCGCCTGTTCCGCACCGAGATGGGGCGCTCACCTGCCCGCTATTATCTGGAAATCCGGCTCGACCGCGCCAGGCATCTGCTCATCCAGTCGTCGATGCCGGTGGTGGAAGTGGCGGTGGCCTGCGGCTTCGTCTCGGCCTCGCACTTCTCCAAATGCTACCGCGAGCTCTACGCTCGCTCGCCGCAGCAGGAACGCGTCGACCGCAAGCAGCTTCTGGCAGCTTGAGCCGTCGGGAAACCTAAGCGGATTGCGTCTGCGCCGTCCGCATCGCCTCGATGCGGATGTCCTCTGTGAGCTGCGCCTTCAGCGTGGAGAATTCCGGGCTGGTCTTCAGCGTGTAGTGGCGTGGGTGCGGCAGGTCGACCGATACATCGGATTTGATGCGGCCGGGACGCGCGCTCATTACGATCACGCGCGAGGCCATGAAGATCGCTTCCTCGATGTCGTGGGTGACGAACAGCACCGTCTTCTTGCGCCGCTCCCAGATGCCGAGCAGCAATTCCTGCATCAGGCCGCGCGTCTGGTTGTCCAGCGCCCCGAACGGCTCGTCGAGCAAAAGGATTGCAGGGTCGTTGGCGAGCGCGCGCGCGATCGCCGTGCGCTGCTGCATGCCGCCCGAAAGCTGCTTCGGCCAATGGTTCTCGAAGCCCTTCAGCCCGACGAGATCGACATAGGATGCAACGATGTCGTGGCGCGCGCGCTCGGGCATGTTCCGCTCGCGCAAGCCGAAGCCGATGTTTTCAGCGACCGTCAGCCAGGGGAACAGCGTGTAGGACTGGAACACCATGCCGCGATCCGGGCCCGGACGCGTGACGGCTTTGCCGTCGAGCAGCACGCGGCCGGTGCTTGGCGCCTCCAGCCCGGCGACGATCCTGAGCAAGGTCGATTTTCCGCAGCCGGACGGACCGAGGATGGTGATGAAATCATTGGCCGCGACCGCGAGGTCGACAGGCTGGAGCGCTTGCACCGGCTGTCCGCCGCTCGCCCCGGCAAAGGTCCGGGAAACGCCTTCGATCAGAAGCTTGCTCACGCCAGGGTCCATGGATAGAGCCAGCGGTTCAGCGCCTTGAAGGCGAAGTCGGACAAGAGCCCGATCAGCCCGATGACGATGATGCCGAAGATGATCTGCCCCGTCGCCAGCCGCGACTGGCTGTTGATGATCATGTAGCCGATGCCCGACGACGAGCCGATCAGCTCGGCGACGATGACATAGGTCCATGCCCAGCCGAGCACCAGCCGCAGCGTCTCGGCGATCTCGGGCGCGTTGGCCGGCATGATCACCCGCTTGACGATGCCGTTGTCCGTCGCCCCTAGCGTATAGGCGGCTTCGACCAAGTCACGACGAGTGCTGCCGACCTTGACCGCGATGATCAGGATGACCTGGAAGACCGAGCCGACGAAGATCACCAGCAGCTTTTCCAGTTCACCGATGCCGGCCCACAGGATGAGCAGCGGTATGAAGGCGGACGCCGGCAGGTAGCGGGCAAAGGACACGAACGGCTCCAGAAACGCCTCGACGGGCTTCCAGGCACCCATGGCTATGCCGATCGGCACGGCAATGATCGAGGCCAGCACGAAGCCGCCGAAGACACGCCAGATGGTGATAAGGATGTCGAGCCAGAAACGGTCCTCGACCAGAAGCCGCCAGCCGTCCTTCAGCATCGACAGCGGGTCGGCGAGGAAGATCCGGTTCACATGGCCGCCAAGCGTGATCCACGCCCAAAATGCCACGAAGAGCACGAAGAAGGCGATGCCGAGCAGGGTTCGAGCGACCGGCGGAACGGGATGCAAGGGACGCAGCATCAGGCACTGTCCTTAAAGCATGTCTCACGAAAGTGGGAATCGGTTTCGGGACAAAGACATGCGCAAAATAAAAACCTAAAGCGCAGGGAGCGAACCTGAAAGATCGTGACGCGCTTCAAGGAAAAAGGAACGGCGGCTTGTCGCCCCCGTCGATCGGGAGATGCGCGGTCAGTTGGACACGGCGCTGGTGTCGGCAAGCGTCGTCACATCGGGCGCTTCCTTGATCAGCCCCATCTGCAGCAGCAGCTCCGCCGCCGTCTTGGAAAAATCCTGGAAGTCCTTGGTGAAGAATTGCTTGTTCGCTTCCCGATCAGCCCATTTCAGGTACTTGGCGGAATCCTCGAATTCCTTGGCCGACTGTTTTACGTCGGCGCCCATGATTTCGTAGGACTTCTGCGGCTCCTTCTTGATCATGTCGAGGGCATCGAAATAGCTGTCGGCCAGCGCCTTGGCGGCATCGGGATTGGCCTTGAGGAACTCCGGCGTGCAGCCGACAGTGTCCATCACCATCGGATAGTCGAGCGTGGTCGCCAGGATATGGCCCTGGTCGGCCTTGTCGCGCACCGCCGAAATGAAGGGCTCGTAGGTGACGGCGGCATCGTTCTGCCCAGCGAGGAAGGCTTGTGCGGCCGCATCCGGCTCCAGATTGACGACCGTCACGTCCTTGGTCGACATGCCGTTCTTGTTGAGCACCCAGGCAAGCAGGAAATAGGGCGACGTGCCCGGGGCCGAGGACGCGACGTTCTTGCCTTTGAGGTCGGCGACCGTCTTGATGTCGTTGCGCACTACGATGCCGTCCGCGCCATAGGACTTGTCGAGTTGGAATATCTGCTTGGTGGTGACGCCGCTGGCGTTCCAAACCATCCAGGTCTCGACCGTGGTCGCCGCGCATTGCAGGTCGCCGCTCGCAATCGCCAGCGGACGGCTCGCCTGCGGAACCTTCTTCAGCGTGACGTCGAGCCCATGTTTCTCGAAAAGCCCGGCCTGCTTGGCCAAAGTCAGCGGCGCGAAGCCGGTCCAGCCGCTGATGCCGATGGTGAGCGACGTCGCGGCCATGGCCGGCGCCGACAATCCGACGATAGCCGTCAGTGCCGCCGCGAAAATGCTGATCCTGTTCATTTTGGTTCCCCTTTTGTCTGGTGAGGGGAAACTGTCTCACAGAGCCCAACAGGCTTGTCAATGAAGCAGGACCGGTCATCGGCCATGGTCCAAACTCAGGGCGCGGAAAACTCCTGAAAAGCCTTGCACGCGCCTCACCGGTTGCGGTCGCTCGCCCGGGCCGTCCGGCTTCAATACCGGTCGCAATAGCACTCGGCTGATGAGATGCGGTCGTTCCAGCCGGAACCTCCGAAATTGCGAACCCTGCGGTCGAGCTCGATCGAGCGGCCGCGCATCCCGGAATGCTCGTAGGCGACGAGCGTGCAGCCCGGGCGCACAAGCACCGAGGAGACGCGGTCGTTCCAGAACCCGCCCCCGAAACTGGTGGCGTCATCGGGACCCATTTCGAGCGAGCGTCCGCGGAAGTTCGCATTCTCGAACAGCACGCAGGCGGCCTCCCCGTAGAACTGAGCGCTGGCGCTGCCGGCGCAAAGCAGAGACGCAAACACGGTCGGAATGAGCAGGCGTTTCATTGTCGTTCTTCCTCGTTCAGTGACTTCGAGCGATGCCGCCGGCCCCAGGAGCACTTTGCCATCGTGCCGCGCGCGGAGGCAAGCTCGCGCCTGATCGTCCAGCCGCCAACCTCGGCCCTGCTATAACGCTCCAGACGGAAAACCGCTGCGCATTTCTCCCGGAATTGTTTGGTAGTGTTTCAGTTGATTTCGGCTCTCGATCCGAACCGGAACTTCGAGCTGACCCCACTTTGGTGCCACATGCGGACGTGATACACCGCCTCCATGCGGGCCCAGAACTCTGTGCGCGTCACGCCCGACTCGCCCGAACACTCAGCCACCAATCATCAGGCCTTCCCATGCACCGACGTATCCCGCTGACGACCCAGCCAGCGTCCGTGAGTGCGGACCGCAGGGCAGGTTCGCGCCAGTACGTCTCGGCATAGCGGCGGGGCGCGGCACCATGTGTGGATATATCCTCGCCATCGCCGTCTCGAACCGAGGCGTGCAGTCGCCCACCAGTTCGGGTCACCTCGGCAAGCCGTCCAAGGACCTTACCGAAATCCTCGCGCGCGACGTGAATCAGGCAGGCGCAGGCCCAGACGCCGTCATATGGCGTGCTAGGGCGCTGCGGGTCGGCCAGGTCGTCGGTCAGTGGATCCAACAGGTCGGCCCCGAAGCCATTCGAGCGAAGCAGTTCGACGAAACCCTTTGAAACGTCGGTGCGCCGGACGCTAATCCCCCGCTTCTCAAGTTCGAGTGCATCCCGCCCGCCCCCGCTTCCGATCTCCAGCACCCTGCCGGAGCCACCCAGTCCGGTCACGAAGGCATCGATCTCTGTCGCGACCCATCCGGGCATCGCCGCGGCCTCGGCAGCGTACTCCGCCGCAACCGCATCATAGGACCGCACTGTGTCTCGGTCCGTGCTCATCCCAGCGCTCCCCCAAGACAAGAGGCTCTGATAAGCGAGAGCCCCCTCAGCCCGTTGCGCCCCTTCACACTTGCTGCTGCTGGTGAATCGTGGGCGATTTGCTTTCCAGCCATAGCAGAAGTTCGATCTGAAACACTACGAATTGGCGTTAGCGGTTGTCCAGCATCCAACCGCGGTTGCGCCACATCTTCTCGCCGGCTAAGCAATCGGCGGCCGGCCTGTCGTCGGCCTGCACGACAGGCGGGTGAGCCGCCTCTTCGGCCGCCCATTGCTGCGATGCCGGACCGGCAAGTTCCAGCACCAGCTTGCGGCGGATTGCCTCCGGGAATTGCGTCCAGTCGTTGACCGGAATCATGAAGGCGCCCGGCCCGCCGATAACGCAGTCGCTGTAGTAGCGGTCGAGATTGGCGACGTCGAAGGCGCCGCTGAAACCTCCCCTAGTCATCAGCGGCAGTCCATTGATGGTGATGCCTTGCCTCACCACCTCGTCACGCGTGATATCGACCGGTGCGCCCTGATTGTTGGGGCCGTCGCCCGAAACATCGATGACGCGCTTGGTGCCCTGAAAGCCGCTTTCGGCGAAAAGGTCGCTGCCGAATTCAAGCGCGCCCGAGATCGAGGTGCGCCGCGCGCTGTCCGGCGGACTCGCATTGAGCTGGGCGACCACCCTCTCTGCATCGGCGCGATTGGCGATCACCGTCCACGGCACGACGACCCGCTGCCATCGGGTGCCGGCCCACTCGACATAGGTGACCGCGATCTTGCCGTAGGCGCCGTCGGCGATGGCCTTGAGCACGTTGTCATGCGTCAGTGCGGCCGCATAGCCGTGGCGCTGGATCTCGAGCTCGGCCGGCGACATCGAGAGCGACACATCGACCGCCAGCACCAGCTCGACATCGACCGGCTCTACCGCCGTCGATCGCGCGGTCAGGCCGAGGAGCAGCGCCAGCGCGGCGGCGCCCGAAAGCCAATGCCCTGTTCGACAGGAAGCCGACATGACGTGACGGTAAGCGATAATTGGGCATGAACAAAGTAAAAAGGCCCGGCGTCGACCGGGCCTTTTGCCTGTTCAGGCGAACACAGGCTCAGCTTCTCGGCTTGAGGTTCTCCGGATCGTAGAGCGGCTTGTAGCCGACGCCTGCGACTTCCACCGGATAGGTTTCGCCGAAATACTCGACCTGCAGCCTGCGGCCTTCCTGGCAGTAGGCCCAGGGCAGGTAGGCGAGCGCGATGTTCTTGCCGATGGTCGGGCCATAGGCAACCGAGGTGGTGAAGGAGCGGCGGCCGAGTTCGTCGACCAGCGTCTCGCCGGTCGCGGGATCCTGCACCGGCATGGTGCCGACCGGATAGCGCGCCACGCCCTTGGAATCGGTGTTCTCGGTCATCACCAGCGTGCACAGCATGGCGGGCTGGTGCTCGCGGGCGCGATACTCCAGATGCTTGGCCTTGCCGCAGAAGTCGTTCTCCTTGACCTTCGGGCGGGCAAGATCGGCTTCGAGCAGGTTGTACTCGGTCAAGAGGTCGGCGTTCTGCAGCCGCAGGCTCTTCTCCATACGGCGCGTGTTGGCGTAGGTCTCGACGCCGAACGGCATGACGCCGGTCGAGCGCAGCGCGTCCCAGACGGCCAGGCCGTCTTCGTAGCGCATATGGAGTTCCCAGCCCTGCTCGCCGACATAGGAGATGCGGAAGGCGGTGACATCCTTGCCGCCGATCCTGATCGGCTTGATCGCCGCGAAGGGAAAATTCTCCGGCGTAAGCCCATTCGGGTCCTCGACCACCTTCTGGAGCGTCGTGCGCGCGTTCGGCCCCCAGATGCCGATGGTGACGTATTTCTCGGTCACGTCGGTGACGGTGACATCGAAGCCTTTGTCCTGCGCGGTGCGCTGCATGTAGCGGAAGTCGCGCGGCCCGGCGTCGGCGCCGTCGATCACCCGGCAGCGGTCGGCCATGCGGATCACCGTGAAGTCGGCGCGCACCATGCCTTCCTCGTCGAGGAAGTGGGTATAGATGCCCTTGCCGATATTGTTGTCGCCGCCAATCTTGGCCGCGCACAGCCATTCCAGCAACGCGACATGGTCCGGCCCTTCGACGTCGTACATCGAGAAATGCGAGAGGTTGACGATGCCGCAATCCTCGCTCATCGCCAGGTGCTCGGCATTGGAGACGCGCCAGAAATGGCGGTTGTCCCATTCGTTCTCGCGTACCGGCACGCGGTTGCCGTATTTCTCGAGCAGATGCTCGTTGGCGGCGTAGCCGTGCGCCCGCTCCCAGCCGCCCAGCTCCATGAAATAGCCGCCGAGCTCCTTCTCACGCTCCCAGAACGGCGAGCGCCGGACGTTGCGGCCCTTGGAGAAGGGTTCGCGCGGATGCACCGCCGGATTGTAGACCTTCATCGCGGTCTCGGTGCAGCGATCCCAGATGAACTGCTCCTTCATCTGGTGCGGGTAGAAGCGCGAATAGTCGATGGCGTGGTGGTCGATCGACGTGCGGCCGTCGGTCATCCAGTCGGCGATCAGCTTGCCCATGCCCGGGCCGTCCTTGACCCAAATGGCGACGGCATACCACAGCCCCCTCACCTTCTGGCTTTCGCCCATGGACGGGCCGCCATCGGTGGTCACCTGCAGCAGGCCGTTGAAGGAATGGCCTTCATTGTAACCGAGCTCGCCGAGGATCGGCGTCAGTTCCATGGCGCGCTCCAGCGGCGCCATGATCTGCTCCATATCGAGGTCGCGCTGCGACGGCGACAGCCGCGCCTGGTCCTTTTCCAAGAGGTCGCGCGGGTGGCAGAGGCGCGGATTGGTCTCCTCGTAATAGCCCCATTCGATCTGCCCGCCTTCGGCGGTCTTCGGATCGCCGGTATCGCGCATATAGGCGGAGTTGCCCTGGTCGCGCAGCAGCGGCCAGCCGATCTCCTTGCCGGTGCCGGCGAACTCGTTGTAGGGGCCGAAGAAGGTCAGCGGATGGTCGATCGGCATGACCGGCAGGTCCTCGCCGACCAGTGCCGCGGTGAGCCGCCCCCAGATGCCGGTGCAGACGACAACATAGTCGGCTTCGATCGTGCCGCGCTCGGTCACCACGCCCTTGATGCGGCCATTCTCGACGACCAACTCCTTGGCCGAGGTATTGGCGAAAGCCTGGAGCTTGCCGGAGGCGACACCTTGATCGACGAGCTTGCCGGCCACCGTCTGCGAGCGCGGAATGACGAGGCCAGCGTCGGGATCCCACAGGCCGCCCTGCACCAGATGCTCCTCGATCAGCGGGAACTTCTCCTTGATCTCGGCCGGCTCGATAAGCCGCGCGCGGGTGCCGAAAGCCTTGGCGGAAGCGATCTTGCGCTTGATCTCGTCCATGCGTCCGTCGTCGCCGACGCGGGCGACTTCGAGGCCACCGATGCGGGCGTAGTGGCCCATCTTCTCATAGAAATCGATGGAGTAGAGCGTCGTCCAGCAGGACAGGAAGTCGTGGCTGGTCGTGTAGCAGAAGTCGGAGGCATGCGCGGTCGAGCCGATATCGGTCGGGATGCCCGACTTGTCGATGCCGACGATGTCGTCCCAGCCGCGCTCGATCAGGTGATGGGCGACCAATGCGCCGACGATACCGCCAAGACCGACGATGACGACCTTCGTCTTTTTCGGAAACTCTGCCATTGCCCGCGACTCCAAATTGGTAAAGCGGGCGGACTATAGGGCCGAGCGGTGGGGTGAATGAAGCCTGTTTGCGACATTGGAAAAAGACCGAGCGACCCTGACAGCCGAACGCGCCTCGTCCAGGGTGTCACCGGTGAGGATTTCCTATGCGCCAAGGCCGAATTCGCGCTCGATACCTCGCACAAGCTTCTCGAAGACAAGCCGCTTGCCTTCGCGCACGCTGTCCTCGAGCGGTTTTGCGCCGGCCAGATGCGCGGCGATCGCGCTCGCCAACACGCAGCCCGTCCCGCGCATCGATCCCGCGAGCCTGGGCATGTCGAAGTGGATAGGCTCCCGTCCAGAGTTCAACAGGATATCCGTTGATTTGGATCCCGTCGCGTGGCCGCCCTTGATGAGCAGCGCCCGCAGCCCTTCCGCAAGCAATCGCCCTCCCTGCCGCAGAGCATCGTCGTCGTCCACAGCCAAATCCGAACCGGCCAGGATCGCCAGTTCGATGAGGTTCGGCGTGACAAGACGGCAGAGCGGCATGAGATCGCGCTTCAAGACGCCGATCGCACCCGGCTCCAGCAATTGCCTGCCCGACGAGGAAGCCAGCACCGGATCGAGGACTGTCGGTATCCGCGGATTCTCGCGCAGCACCGCGGCAACCGCCGCGATGACGCGTCCCGTTGAAAGCATGCCGATCTTTATCGCCGAGACTTTGTTGGCCCTCAGCGCCGCGCGCATCTGATCGGCAACCAGGCCGGGTTGCATATGGTGGATTGCCGTAACGGATTGGTGTGTCTGCACCGTCACCGCGGTGACGGCAACGCAACTGCGCAAGCCGATTGAAGAGATCGTCTCGATATCGCGCGCAATTCCGGCGCCCCCGCTGGAATCCGATCCGCCGACGACGAGCACGTGCGGGTCTCGGTTCAGCGCCATGGGTCGGTCTTTTCGATCCATTCCCTGGTGCGCGCCTCGGGATCCGGGTTCAAGGTTATGTCCGTCACCACCGCGGCGCTGTCGGCGCCGGCTTCGAAAATGCCATCGAGCCGCCCGGGATTGAGGCCGCCGATGGCGACCAGGGGAGTGGGTGCAACGGCTCCCTTCCAGGCGCGAACTCTTTCGAGCCCCTGCGGCGCCCATTTCATCTTCTTCAGGATGGTAGGATAGACGGGACCCAGCGCGACGTAGTCGGGCCTGGCTGCCATGGCCGTCTGCAGTTCGGCATGATCGTGCGTGCTCAGCCCGAGCTTGATGCCGGCCGTCCGTATCGCCGGGAGGTCGGCGGCCTGCAGATCCTCCTGGCCGAGATGGACGAAGTCGCAGCGCTCCTCGATCGCCAACCGCCAATGATCGTTGACGATGAGCTGGCACTCATGCCGTGCGCACAAGGCTTTCGCCTTGCGGATTTCCGCGCGCAGCCTGCCCTCGTCCATGTTCTTGATGCGGAGCTGCACCAGCCCGACGCCGAGCGGCACCAGGCGCTCGATCCAGGCGGCGCTGTCGACGATCAGGTAGAAGGGATCGAGCTTCATGAGAAAACCGCCCTTCCGATTGTGGGCGTCGATGGCACAGCGACGTCGCGCGGCTCGAGCAGTCCCGAACCATAGGCTTCGCGGCCGGCATCGACCGCCTTGCTGAAAGCGCGCGCCATGCCCACCGGATCGCTAGCCTTGGCGACCGCCGTGTTGAGGAGCACGGCGTCAAAGCCGAGTTCCATGACGGTTGCCGCGTGCGACGGTCGTCCGAGACCTGCATCGACGATCAACGGCACGTCGGGGAAATGCCCGCGCATCGAGCGCAGCGCCATGATGTTGACCGGCCCGAGCGCCGAGCCGATCGGCGCGCACCACGGCATCAGAACCTTGCAGCCTGCCTCCAGCAGCCGCTCGGCAACGACGAGATCGTCGGTGGTATAGGGGAACACGTCGAAACCGTCCCCGCAAAGGATGCGCGCGGCCTCGACCAGGCCGAACACATCGGGCTGCAGCGTGTCGTGATTGCCGATCACTTCGAGCTTGATCCAGGACGTGCCGAAGACCTCGCGCGCCATCTTCGCGGTCGTCACGGCTTCCTTGACGGAATGGCAGCCGGCGGTGTTGGGCAGCACCCTCACGCCGAGCGAGCGGATCAGCGACCAGAATTGCTCGCCGGCCCTGCCGCCGGCCATTTCCCGGCGCAGCGAAACGGTGACCGCCGAGGTGCTCGACGCCTTGACAGCATCGGCAAGGATCGCCGGCGAAGGATATTGGGCGGTGCCCAGCAGCAGGCGCGAGGCCAACTTTGTCCCGAGAAGATCGAACATCGGCTAGCCTCCCTGCATGGGCGAC
This sequence comes from Mesorhizobium sp. WSM4884, assembly GCF_029625675.1. Classification (NCBI taxonomy): domain Bacteria; kingdom Pseudomonadati; phylum Pseudomonadota; class Alphaproteobacteria; order Hyphomicrobiales; family Phyllobacteriaceae; genus Mesorhizobium; species Mesorhizobium sp. WSM4884. Next base: position 430,526 of record NZ_JARTVO010000001.1, on the reverse strand, counting down.
AGGATTTCGATCCGATCGCCTTCGTTCACCCGCAATTCCGCCCGTTCGGCCGCAGGCACGACATCGCCGTTCAGCGCGGTGGCGAGCCAGCCGCCCTCATAGTCAAGCTCCTTCAAAAGGGCGGCGAGCGTCGTCGCCCTGACCTCAAGCGCTTCGCCATTGACGATCAGCTTCATTTTCAGACTCCAGGTCGGCAGATGAATTGAAGAGAAGGCCGGCAGCCTGCTCGGCCATTGCCGGCGAGAGCAGGAAACCGTGCCGGTAAAGGCCGTTGATCGTGATCGCGCCGTCCTTCCGACGCTTCACCCGCGGCAGATTGTCGGGATAGGCGGGGCGCACGCCCACTCCTGTCTCGACGATTTCGGCCTCACCGAACGCCGGATGGAGCGCGTAGGCCGCATTGAGGAGCTCCATCAGCGAACGGGAGGTGATCGGCCCGTCATGGTCGCTTTCGATCATGGTCGCGCCGACCATGAAGTGATGATCGGCCCGCGGCACGACATAGATCGGATGACGCGGATGGAGGAGACGCACCGGCCGGGTGAGCGAAACCTCCCGCGTGTGGAGGATCAGCATCTCGCCGCGCACGCCACGCAAATCGTCGTCGGCTCGCGCGATGCCCGTGCAGTCGATCACCTGGTCGAAGCCAGAAAGGTCCACCTCGTCCACCTCGAAAAGGAAGACGACTCCCATCGCACGCAGCTTGTCGGCGAGGGCTTCGAGAACCCGACGGGGATCGAGATGAGCTTCGCCGGCGAAGAACAGGCCCTTGCGGAAGCGACCGGCAAGATCGGGTTCGAGGGCGGCGATCGCCTCGTCGTCGACGGACTCGTGATTGCGGGTACGGGCCGCAAAGCGGGCAAGCTCGAAGGCGTCGCGCACATGGGCGATGACGAGAGTGCCGGCCGTCGTCACGAGCCCGGGCAGCACCCTTTCCCACCAGTCGGTCGAAATTCTGCCGAGACTGACAACCGTCTCTTCGGCGCTTTCGCGTTCGCACCAAGGAGCAAGCATGCCGCCGGCGAGCCAGGAGGCATTGCCGCCTATCTGGCTCCGAATTTCGGCAACCGTGACCGACGCACCTCGCGCGGCCAATTCATGGGCGACGGTGAGGCCTGCCACACCGGCGCCTTTGACAAGGACACGGCGCACGGCTCAGTCCGTCCTCTGATCGTCCTGCGCCAAAGCTTGTTCTCCCGCCCCGGGCGTTTCGACCGGCACGTAGAGATCGCCGCCCGCGCGGTATTTCTGCGCCATCGCCGCCATCCCCTCCTTCTGCGCTTCGGCGCGAATGTCGTGGGAGATGCGCATGGAGCAGAATTTCGGTCCGCACATCGAGCAGAAATGCGCTACCTTGTGCGCTTCCTTGGGCAAGGTCTCGTCGTGCATCGAGCGCGCGGTTTCGGGATCGAGCGACAGGTTGAACTGGTCTTCCCAGCGGAACTCGAACCGCGCCCGCGAAAGCGCGTCGTCGCGGATCTTCGCCGCAGGATGCCCCTTGGCGAGGTCGGCGGCGTGCGCCGCGATCTTGTAGGTGATGACGCCGGTCTTGACGTCATTGCGATCCGGCAGGCCGAGATGTTCCTTCGGCGTCACGTAGCAGAGCATGGCCGTGCCGAACCAGCCGATCATGGCTGCGCCGATGCCGGACGTGATGTGGTCGTAGCCCGGCGCTATGTCCGTGGTCAGCGGTCCCAGCGTGTAGAAAGGCGCCTCGCCGCAGACGGCGAGCTGCTTGTCCATGTTCTGCTTGATCTTGTGCATGGGAACATGGCCGGGGCCCTCGATCATCACCTGGCAGTCCTTTGCCCAGGCGATCTTCGTCAATTCGCCAAGCGTTTCCAGCTCGGCGAATTGGGCTTGGTCATTGGCATCGGCGATCGAGCCGGGACGAAGGCCGTCGCCAAGCGAGAAAGAGACGTCATAGGCTCTGGCGATGTCGCATATCTCCGCGAAATGCTCATAGAGGAAGCTTTCGCGGTGATGGTGCAGGCACCATTTCGCCATGATCGAGCCGCCCCTGCTGACGATACCGGTAACCCGGCCGACGGTGAGCGGGATGTGATGCAGCCGCACGCCGGCATGAATGGTGAAGTAGTCGACGCCCTGCTCGGCCTGCTCGATCAGCGTGTCGCGATAGACTTCCCAACTCAGATCCTCGGCGACACCGCCCACCTTCTCCAGCGCCTGGTAGAGCGGCACCGTGCCGATCGGCACCGGCGAGTTGCGCACGATCCATTCGCGGATGTTGTGGATGTTGCGGCCGGTCGACAGGTCCATGACCGTGTCGGCACCCCAGCGGATGGCCCAGACCATCTTTTCGACCTCTTCGGCCATCGAAGAGGTGACGGCGGAACTGCCGATATTGGCGTTGATCTTCACCAGGAAATTGCGGCCGATGATCATCGGCTCGCTCTCGGGATGGTTGATGTTGGCGGGGATGATCGCGCGGCCGCGCGCCACCTCGTCGCGTACGAATTCCGGTGTGACGAAGTCCGGCATCGATGCGCCGAACGCCTCGCCGTCCCGTTGCAGCCCGCTCCGCATGATCTCGCGACCGAGGTTTTCGCGGATGGCAACGAATTCCATTTCGGGCGTGATGATCCCGGCGCGCGCATAGGCAAGCTGCGTTACCGCCTTGCCGGCCTTGGCCCGCAGCGGACGGTTGCGGGTCGGAAACTCCGGCGTCAGGCGCTCTCCTGTCGCAAATCCATTGTCCTCCGGCCTGATATGGCGGCCGTCATAGGATTCGACATCGCCACGCGCCACGATCCAGTCTTGCCGAAGGGGGGCAAGCCCCCTCTCGATATCGGTTTCGATTGCGGGGTCGGTATAGGGGCCTGACGGATCGTAGACCGTCACCGGCGGTTCACCGGCAGTCGGGTGAACGGCGATCTCGCGCATCGGCACCTTGATCTGCGGGTGGAGGGCGCCGGATTTGTGGATCTTCCGCGACGCCGGCAGCGGTCCAGTCGATACGGTGGGGGTCAGGGCATTCATTTGAGGCTCCTTTGCTCGTTGCATTGGAGACCCAGTTCTGTGCCGGAAGGATGAAAAGACGCTTCGGTCTGCCTGCCTGAGACAGGTCTTCGGGCATGAACGCCCGCAAAGCGCTTGCACCGTCCCTACGCCAGTATGAACTGGATCAGGTTCAACGGGTCACTGCGCCGCAAAAGCCAGCAGTATCTCAGCCCCTTGCCGGGACTCCCCTGGTGAATGGCTTAGGTTGAACGGGCCAGCGTCATCTTGTCAAGCGCGTTTGGCCGGCATTGCGGCTCAACGCCATCGTGCATGGAAGCTTCTCCGCCATGTGGTTGCGGAAGCCGCCGCCATCGTCGGTCAGCGTCTTGTAGTCGCCGGCCTTGACGGTGCTGTAGGCATAATCATGCAGCGCCAGCGGATCGGGATAGCGGCCCTCCTCGGCGATTGCCAGATAAGGCAGCATGTCCCAGTTGACGTCGGGCATGAACCAGGCCGTCACGGCGGTCAGCAGGATGTAGAGCGAGAAGATCGCCGCACCGATCGGCGCGGCCCATCTTGCGTAAGCCCCCTCGCCCCAGGCAAGACCGGCGCCGGTCAGCCGGTCGAGCGGATCGGCGGGAGCGACGGGTGGCCTGGTCAGCAGCGTCTGTCTCAGCGGACCTGGCTTTTTACAAAATCCTTCACGATCGCCACAATGCCGAGCGACAGGAAGCTGTCGAAGGCGTCGACGAAGCGGTCGACATGCTCGCGCTGGCAGATCAGCGGCGGCTCGAGCCGAATGACGTTGCGGTTGTACTCGGTGAAGGCGACGAGCACGTCGTAGTCGCGTAGCAAGAGCGAGCCGACGAAGCCCGACAGCGAACCCTTCAGCTTGTCGTCGAGCACGCTCACCACAGGACGCAGCACCATCGGCAAGGTCTGCGAGAAATCGTGGAACTCGAGCCCGATCATAAGACCCTTGCTGCGCACATCCTTGATGATCTTCGGATATTTCGCCTTCAGCGCCTGCAGCCGCTGCAAAAGGGAGTCGCCGGTCGACGCAGCATTGTCGATCAGCGCTTCGTCGTACAGCACGTTGAGCGCCTCGATCGCGGTGATGCAGGCCTCGCCCATGCCACCGAAGGTCGCCATGGCGTGGATCATTGCCGTCTTCGGCGTGCCATAGGCTTTCATGTAGACGTCGCGCCTGGCGATTATGGCGCCGACCGCGGCCTGGCCGCCGCGATCGCCTCGGCGAATTTGCGCGGCGTGCCCGTCGCCAGCACGATCCTGCGGCGGTCCTCATGTTCGCTGCGAAGCCGCTCGAGCAGTTCAAGCCGGTAAGGCAGCGATGCCGGATCGATGTCGATGCGCGCTGCGATTTCCTGCTTTAGCCGCGCCGGACCGCCGATCAACCAGAGCGGCAGGACAAAGAGATAGAGCGGATTCTTCTTGAGCAGGATGAACAGGCCTTCCCACAGAAGGTCCGTTGCAATCAGCGCGCCGTCGAGATCGACCGCAAGCGGAATTGCGTTCCCGTCCGACCGCGCGTCCATTGCTCTGCCCTGCTCACCCCACGCCGTATTTCGGCGCCTACGCGATGGATATAACGGGGCATGACGGAGTTAAAACGCCCGGTTGCGGCGCGCTGTGCGGGGTATTTCCGGTGCTATCGTTAAGCAGCGGCTACCGGAAACGATAAAAGGCCGGGCGTTTGCCCGGCCTTCGCCGATCGCGTCTAAGGATTTTACTTGATCCGGGCAACGCCGCCCGAGATCTCGACCGTTTCTGAACCGGTCAGCGCTTCGAGGTCACCATTGGGCAGGGTGACGAAGCAGCCATTCGGGCAGAACTCCACCGTCTCGCCGGCGGCCAGCGCCAGCTCGGTCTTGCCGCCGCCTTCGGTCACGATCAACGTCCGCGTCTGAGCGTCCTTGTTGACCGCGCTGGCGGCAAAAGCCGAACCGCCCAGGGCCAAGAAAGCGATGGCGGTAACGACAGACTTCCACATTGCAATTCCGGTGTTCCCACACCGCCTCTGTTCAATTTCGCAAGGCATTCTCGCCCTTTGCGTGAGAGCTTATATGACAAGCAAGCTGAACCGCAACTGAATGCCGCATTCATGCCGCAATTGGTTTCACCGACGGGAAAATGGCGCAACGTCTAGCCTGGATCGGGCTTGCGGCCCCTTCGCTTCATCTTGGCGAGCCGTTCGCGTTCGGCCGCTGCTTCCGCTTCCAGCCGCTCGCGCTCGGCAAATTCCGCCTCGATCTTGTCGTCGTCGATCGGCCACGACTCGTGCTTCGTTGTCTCGACCACGGCGCGCGGCGTCGACGGGATCTCGATGTGCTCGTCCTCGAAGATATCGAAGATCGCGAAGCGTATATCGTTCTGGACGATGCTGCCGTTCATCACGTCGGCCACGAACACGCGGATTTCGAATTCGAGCGCGGCCGTTCCGAAGTTGGCGAAGAGCACGAAGGGCTCGGGGTTCTTGAGCACCATCGGATGGGCGCGGGCGATATCGAGCAGAAGCGCGTGCACCCGCTTGACGTCGCTGCCATAGGCGACGCCGACCCTGATGTCGACGCGGCCGAGCTTGTTGCGATGCGTCCAATTGCCGACCGCATTGTTGATGAGGTTCGAATTGGGCAGGATCACCGACTGCCGCTGGAACGTCTCGATTTCCGTCGCACGCACGCTGATCTTCTTCACCGTGCCGCTGATGTCGCCGGCGACAATCCAGTCGCCCACCTTGAACGGACGTTCGGCAAGCAGGATCAGGCCGGAGACGAAGTTCGAGACCACGTTCTGCAGGCCGAAGCCGATACCAAGTGACAGCGCGCCGGCAACGAGCGCCAGATTAGAAAGATCGATACCAGCCGCCGATATGCCGATAAGTGCCGCGAGCGCCACGCCTGCATAGCCCACCGCCAGCCGGATCGAGTTGCGCACGCCGGTATCGACCTTGCCGCGCGCCATCACCGACCCGTCGAGCCAGCCCTGGAACCAGCGTGTCAAGAAATAGCCGATGACGAAGACGACGATGCCGGTGAGGATGCCGAGCACCGAGATGGTGACGGAGCCGATGGTGACGCCCGTCGCCAGCTTGTAGGCCCAGGCCTCGATATCGCCGGGCTGGAAGCCCCACATCAGAAGGATCAACGGCAGGAACACCAGCACGATCATCAGGTTGATGGCAATGCTGACGACCAGGCCGAGCTGGTCGAGCGCCGTGTCCTCATAGCTGGAATTGGTCGACAGCCAGCGCCCGACCGAGGTGTCGGCGAAGCCGCCCTCCTCGCCGATCGCCCGCGCCGACAGGAAGCCTATATAGGCAGTGACCAGGATGGTGCCGGTGACCACGACCTGCACCGAGACGAAGAGGGCTAGGCCTATATAGCCGAGCAGCGCCGCTGCGATGGTGAACAGGCCAAGCCCGAAGGCAAGGAAGCGAAGCCATGCCGGCCAAGGACGCCATGCGCCGTCAGCCGCCCTGAATGGTCTCAGCAGCCCCATCAGGATCAGGATGACGCCGACGATGATGGTGGCGACAAAACCCCTGGCGATCGTCAGCGAAAGCGGGGAACCCATCTTCTCGTTGACGACCGAGAGGAAGTAATTGATGCCGAGAACCACGGCCATGGCGGTGGTCAGCCTCACCAGCCAGCGCGCAGGGCCGGTTGCAACTGGAATGAGCCGCCAGTTAGGCAGCCGCGGCTCGAGCGCCGCATTGGTCAGCCGGTTGACGCAGAACACCACTGCGATTACGGCGAGCAGCGCGTTGAGGAATGTGCCGATATCGCCGCGCAGCACGTTGTAATAGTTGAAGAAGAACACTGCGGAGGCCAAGAACGCGCCGAGCGCCGCAGTCGGCAGCAGCGTCGACCAGAACGCCACGGACAGCCGGCTGAGGTACGAAGGATCCTCCACGGATGGATTGGGCTCGAAAATGCGGCCGAACAGCCGCCGCCCGCCTATCAGGAGCACGGCTGCCAGCGCCAGCGCCATCAGCGTCGCGGCAAGGATTGCCTGAAATTTGAACTTGAACGCGAAGGTCAGCCAGGACGCCACTGCCTTGTAGAGGCCGGTGAACTGGTCATGCGCGTCGGAAAAGCCCTGCGGGCTCAACACATCGGTCAATTCGTAGCGTTTCGTCAGAACGCTGCGGAAAAGCTCGCTGCGCTTGATGGCGATATTGTCGACCAGGCCGCTGATGCGGATCGACAGGTTCTGCGCGCTGGCGACCACCGCGTTGATCTCGGCCTTCTCGGCCGTGAGCGCCGCACGCTCATTGGCGACGATCGCGGGCTCTTGCTGTCCTTGCGCGGGTGGCGGCCCCAGAACCTCGACGCGGTTGTTGATGTCGTTGAGGCGCGAACGGAATGCCAGCGCGCTGTTCAGCGCCGCTCGCGATATGTCCTCGAGCTGCAGGCGGATGTCGACGAGCCCGGCATCGTCTTCATCGGGATCGCTTATCTTCTTCTCCAGGCCGTCGGTCTTGGCCGTCAGGTCCTGGATGGCCTTGGTCTGATCGGCGATGAGCTGTGCGGAGCCCTGGCCAATCGCCTGCGCCATGGCGTGGGACGACGGCTGCGTCGCGACGACGACGGTGGCGACCAAGATCAGGCGTAGCAGTCGGAAAATCATGACGGACGGGCGACTCGCGGCCGAAAAATCTTCGAAAATTCCGCCCTTGATAAAGACCGCCATATCAGGCGGCAAGCCGTCCCGATCCGTGGAGCGATGGGCATGGATCGAAGTCGGTCTGTCGAAAAGCGATGGCGCAATCTTGGCTTTGCGGTTGTGGGCTGCTCTATAGTGTGCCGCCTCGCACCAACAGGACGACAGGAAGAATGGCGGAATATTCGGCCTTTTCGCTGCTCAAGAACGCGCTGAACGGCAACAAGGACTGGAAGCCGGCGTGGCGCAAGCCGGACCCGAAGGCGTCCTATGATGTAATCGTCATCGGTGGCGGCGGCCACGGACTCTCGACCGCCTATTACCTTGCCAAGGAACACGGCATCACCAATGTCGCGGTGCTGGAAAAAGGCTGGCTGGGGTCGGGCAATGTCGGCCGCAACACAACGGCGGTGCGCTCCAACTATCTTTTGCCGCAAAACACCCGCTTCTACGAGCATTCGATGAAGCTGTGGGAGAACCTCTCGCACGACCTCAACTACAACGTCATGTTCTCGCAGCGCGGCTGCCTCAATCTCGCGCACACGCCGGCCCAGCTCGACGACTATGCAAGGCGCGGCAACGCGATGCGCCATCTTGGCGTCGATGCCGAGTTGATGACCGTCGACCAGATCAAGCGGCTAGTCCCCGCGCTGGACGTCTCGGGCTCAGCCCGCTTTCCCGTCCTTGGCGGGCTGATGCAGCCACGCGCCGGCACCGCTCGGCACGACGCGGTCGCCTGGGGTTATGCGCGCGGCGCCGACCGGCGCGGCGTCGACATCATCGAGAATTGCGAGGTCACCGGCTTCCTGCGCGACGGCGACCAGGTCATTGGCGTGACGACGACACGCGGCGATATCCGCGCCAGGAAAGTGGCGCTTGCCGTCGCCGGCAGCACCGGCCATGTCATGCAGCTTGCCGGCATTTCGCACATGCCGATCGAAAGCCACGTTTTGCAGGCCTTCGTCTCGGAATCGCTGAAGCCGATCGTCGACACCGTTCTCACCTTCGGCATGGGCCATTTCTACATCTCGCAGTCCGACAAGGGCGGCCTCGTCTATGGCGGCGACCTCGACGGCTACAACAGCTACGCCCAGCGCGGCAGCCTGCCAATCGTCGATGAGGTGATGAGCGAGATGCTGGCGCTGTTCCCGGGCCTCGCGCGGGTGCGCTTGCTGCGTTCCTGGGGTGGGCTTTGCGACATGACGATGGACGGCTCGCCGATCATCACCACCGGCCCGCTGCCCGGCATGTATCTCAATTGCGGCTGGTGCTACGGCGGCTTCAAGGCTACGCCCGCCTCGGGCTGGTGCTTCGCCTGGACCATCGCCAAGGACGAGCCGCACGAGTTCAACGCCCCCTTCACGCTCGACCGTTTTTATCGTGGCCTGATCATCGACGACAAAGGCCAGGGCGCGACGCCGCGGCTGCATTAGACCATGATCCCAAAAAGTGGACGCCGGTTTTTGGAAAAGATCATGGTCAAACAAAAAGATAAAACGAGATGCTGATCACTTGTCCCTATTGCGGCCCGCGCGACGTCATCGAATTCACCTACCAGGGCGACGGCAACCGCGAGCGGCCGCAGCCGGCCTCGCAGGATCTCGATGCCTGGAATGCCTATGTCTACGACCGGCTGAACCCGGCCGGAGACCACAATGAAATCTGGCAGCATTCCGGCGGCTGCCGCGCGCACCTGCGGGTCGTACGCAATACCCTGACCCATGAAATCCTGAGTACGGCGTTCGCCCGTGGCGGACACAAATCCGCGGGCCATAAAGCGGGAGGCAACCAGTGAGCCCGCGCCGCACGGAAACCGGCGGCCGCATCGACCGGCTGCACACCATCCGCTTCACCTTCGACGGCGCGCCCTATACCGGCCATGCCGGCGACACGCTGGCTTCGGCGCTGCTCGCCAATGGCGTGACGCTATTCGGCCGTTCGTTCAAGTACCACCGCCCGCGCGGCCTGCTCGCCGCCGGCGTCGAGGAGCCGAATGCCCTGGTGACGGTGCTGCGCGGTGAAGTGCGCGAGCCCAACATCCCCGCCACCATGGTCGAGATCTATGACGGGCTGGTCGCTGTCAGCCAGAACCGCTCCCCCTCGCTCGCTTTGGATATCGGCGCGCTCAACCAGCTCGGCGGCAAGATCCTGTCGGCCGGTTTTTACTACAAGACCTTCATGGGACCGGTATTCGGCCCGCTGAAGGGCACGCGGTTCTGGATGTTCTGCGAGCATTTCATCCGTCGCGCCGCCGGCCTCGGCAAGGCGGGTGTTGCGCCCGACACCGCGCGCTACGAGCGCATGAACGCCTTTTGCGACGTGCTGGTCGTCGGCTCCGGCCCAGCCGGCCTGATGGCGGCGAAGGCCGCCGCCGACCAGGGTGCGCGCGTGATCCTGGCCGATCTCGAGGCAAAGTTCGGCGGTTCGGCCAGCTGGTCTGGCGAAACCATCGACGGCGTGCCGGCCGCCGACTGGGCGGCGCGCGTCGTCGGCCAGCTCGAAGGCAACGACAATGTCCGCCTACTGCCGCGCACGACCGTCTGGGGCTACTACGACGGCAACACTTTGGCCGCCCTCGAACGGGTGACCGACCATAAGGAAGTGCCGGCCAAGGGCGAGCCGCGCCAGCGCTACTGGGCGATCCGCGCCAAGACGGTGGTTCTCGCCACCGGCTCCTTCGAGCGGCCGCTGGTGTTTCCGGGCAACGATCGTCCGGGTGTCATGCTGGCACATGCGGCCGAACGCTACGCCAACGAATATGGCGTGCTGCCCGGCGAACGGATCGCATTGTTCACCAACAACGACAGCGCCTACCGCTCGGCCGTCGCCCTGAAGAAGGCAGGCGCTGCCGTCGTCGCCGTCATCGATGTCCGCGGCGACGTCTCGAACGAGATGCGCAGGCTGGCGAGCGAAGCCGAGGCCGAATTGTTCGCCGGCCATGCCGTAATCGCGACCGAAGGCGGCAAGGCGCTCACCGGCCTCAAGGTGCAACGCTTCGACGTGATGAGCGGTGCGCTCAGCGGCGATGAACGCAGCATCCATGCCGACTGCCTGGCGATGTCGGGCGGCTGGTCGCCGACAATCCATCTCGCCAGCCAGGCCGGTGCGAAGGCCATATGGGACACTGCCAGGCAGGCCTTCCTGCCGCCGCAGCCGACGCAGCGCTGGATCGGCGCCGGCGCCTTCACCGGCAGTTTTTCCACTGCCGAAGCCTTTGCCGAGGGCCGCGCGGCCGGCCTCCAGGCGGCCGGCGGAACGCCGTCCTCCGCGCCCCTGCCCGTTGTCGAGGCTGTTCCTGGCGATCCCGACCCGGCGCCGGTCTTCGAGATCAAGGCCAAGGGCAAGAGTTTCGTCGACTTCCAGCACGACGTGACCGCCGAGGACGTGCGGCTCGCACATCGCGAGGGCTTCGTCTCGGTCGAGCATCTCAAACGCTACACCACGCTCGGCATGGCGACCGACCAGGGCAAGAACTCCAACGTGCCGGGCCTAGCCATCATGGCCGAAGCGCTCGGCAAACCGATACCGGAAGTCGGCACGACACGCTTCCGCCCGCCCTATACGGCGGTCTCGATCGGCTCGCTGGCGGCCGAGCGCTTCGGCGATTTGAAGCCGGAGCGGCTGACGCCGATGCATGACTGGCATATTGCCAACGGCGCGATCATGTATGCGGCCGGCCTCTGGTATCGCCCGATGATCTACGGCCTCGCCGGCGAGACCGTAGAGCAGGCCTACGTACGCGAAGCCCAGGCGACACGCGAGAGCGCCGGCATCGTCGATGTCTCGACACTCGGCAAGATCGCCGTGCAAGGACCGGACGCGGCCGAGTTCCTCGACCGCGTCTACACCAACATGTTTTCCACCCTCGCCGTCGGCAAGGCCCGCTACGGCCTGATGCTGCGCGAGGACGGTCTTGCCTTCGACGACGGCACCACTTGGCGGCTCGGGGAGCAGGAATTCCTGATGACCACCACCACCGCCAATGCCGGCAAGGTGATGCAGCATCTGGAATATTTCCTCGACGTCATCTGGCCGGAACTGAAGGTCACCGTCACCTCGGTCACCGACGAATGGGCTGGCGCCGCGATCGGCGGCCCGAAGGCCCGCGCCATCCTTGCCTCTTGCGTCGAAGGCACCGCCGTCGACAACGCCACGCTTCCCTTCATGGGCATCGTCCATGGCCAGATCGCCGGCGCGCCGGTGATGATCTGCCGCCTCTCCTTCTCCGGCGAAATGGCCTTTGAGGTCTATTCCGGCGCCGGTTACGGCACACGGGTGTGGGAAGCGCTCATCGAGGCCGGCAAGCCGTTCGGCCTTGTCACCTACGGGCTCGAGGCGCTGGGCACCATGCGCATCGAGAAGGGTCACGTCACCGGCGCCGAGATCGACGGCCGCACCACCGCGCGCGACCTCCATCTCGACTGGATGCTGTCGAAGAAGAAACCCTTCATCGGTTCCGCTATGATGGACCGCGAGGGGCTGATCGCTCCGGACCGGCTGGAACTGGTCGGCGTGATCGCTCTCGACAACCGCGCGCTCAATGGTGGCGGACATATCGTCGAGGAACTGGACCAAGAGAACCCGCACGATTCGATCGGCCACATCACCGCCTGCTGCTATTCGCCGGCGCTCGGCAAATACATCGCTCTGGCGCTGGTCAGGGGCGGCAAGGCGCGCCACGGCACGCGCGCCTTCGTCTCCGACCCGCTGCGCAACCGGTTCGGGCCGGTCGAGATCGTCTCCAACCATTTCTACGATCCGGACGGGAGCCGCATGCATGGTTGAACGTCAATCGCCCCTGGCGCCCGTCTACCACCCAGGCTCGCATGGCAATTTCGAACATGGCGTCGATGTCATCCTGTCCGAAACGCGGCCAGGCTCGATCCTGCAGCTTGCCGCGTGGCCGGGCGAGGAGAAGCGCCTGATGTCCGGCATATACAAGGTGACGGGCCTTGCCCTTCCGGACGGCGCCGGCGGCGGCGTCAGCAATGGCGCGAAGTCGGCGTTCGGCTTCGCGCCGGGCAAGTTCACCGTGGTCGACGAGACCGAGGGCTTGGCCGCCGCGTTTACGGGCGTGATCACGCCCTCGGTCGGCACGCTCACCGACCTGTCGCACGGCCGCACGGCGATCCGCGTCGCCGGACCGAAAGCGGAATGGGTGCTGGCGAAATTCTTCGCCATCGATTTTGCCTTGCCGGCCTTCCCCTTGGGCGCAGGCCGCTCGACCAACCATCACGATGTTTTCGCTCAGATCCAGCGCACCGGCGCGGACCAGTTCGACATCTACGTCTTCCGATCGTTTGCTCGGTCGTTCTGGAAAGCCTTGTGCCACGCCAGCGAGGAAGTCGGCTACGAGGTTCAGTAGCAGGCGCCTGGCACTATCGACGGCCACAACTGCTGCTTGAGCCTTGGACCAGCGAAAACGATAGATAAGGAATCACGGGCTCCTGTCGGAGCCGCTCAGGCAACCAGTTCGACAATTCCTTCCATGACCGCAGAGACTACGGCGACAGCCACGACCCGCTTTGCTCCGGCGGGCGACCCGTCGCTGCTGTTGCCGGCAACCGTCGCCTGCGGCGTGTTCATGACCAGCCTCGACCAGAACGTCATCGTGACCGCGCTGCCAGGCATCGGCCAAAGCCTGGACCGCCCGCCGAGCCAGCTCGGTCTTTTGATCACCGTCTATGTCGCGAGCCTGATCATCACGATGCCTCTCGGCGGCTGGCTGGCCGATCGCTTCGGGCTGCGCAACGTCTACTGCTTTGCGCTGCTCGTCTTCGCCAGCGCCTCGGCGTTCTGCGGCCTGTCGGAAAACATCTGGATGCTGGTCGGCTCGCGCGCGCTGCAGGGTTTCGGCGGCGCGCTGATGGGCACGCTCGGCCAGGTCGTGATCCTGTCGAGCTTCCCGCGCGACCGCACGCTCAGGATCAACATGTATATCTCGCTCGCCGGCCAGTCAGGCCCCCTGGTCGGGCCGCTCGTCGGCGGCGCGCTGACCACCTACGTGTCGTGGCGCTGGATCTTTTACATCAACATACCGATCGCGCTGACCGCGGCATTGCTCGCGGCCTCGCTGTTTCCCACGACCACCAAGCCGGTCCGCACGCCGTTCGATTTTTCGGGCTTCCTGCTCGTCGGCAGCGGCATGGCGCTGCTCGTCTTCGGCATGGATTCGCTTGCCGCGAAGGATGTCGCGAGCGCCAGCATCGCCATGGAGCTCGGGCTGGCGATCGCCATCCTGACCGTCGCCGCGCTTTACTGCCTGCGCACCCGCAACCCGCTGCTCGACCTCAACCTGCTGCGCATCCGCACCTTCCGCGTCAGCTTCCTGACCGGCGGCGGTCTCGACACGATCGGGCTGAGTTCGGTGGTTTTCCTCTTACCGCTGATGTTCCAGCTCGGTTTCGGCATGAGCGCCGTCCAGGCCGGATCGCTGACCTTCGTCGCGGCGATCGGTTCGGTTCTGATGCGCTTCTTCATGCCGCGTATCCTCAACCGCTTCGGCTTCAGGCGCGTGCTGGTCACCAACACGCCGATTGTCGCCCTTTTGGTCGCGGGGTTTGCCTTGATGCAGGAAAGCACGCCCGCCTGGATCGTGCTCACCTACATCTTCGTCTTCGGCCTCTTCCGCTCCGTGCAGTGGGCCTCGACCGGCAATCTCGCCTATTCGGACATCTCGCCGGAGCAGCTCTCGCGCTTCAGCGCGCTCTATTACATCCTCTGGCAGCTGGCGGTCGCGATCAGCGTCGGCCTGGCGGCGGCGCTGCTGTCGCTGCTGGCAGGCGGCGGCCAGGCCAGCGTCGACGACTACCGCATCCTGTTCATCGTCGAGGCCCTGATCACGCTTTGCGCGCTGCTCGCTTATCTCAGGCTGACACCGCAGGACGGCGCCCATGTCAGCGGCCACGGTGCGCATATGAGCACGGACTAGCAGTCAGCGCGACCGGTCCCTGTCCGCGCTACTCAGCGAACGTCACCCATTCTTCGAGCGGCGCGCGGTCGGTGCGGAATTCATTCTCGGGCTTGGAGTTGTCCTCATAGCCCAGCGCCATGCCGCAGACGACGACTTCCTCGTCGGGAATGTTGAGCACCGGGCGGATCTGCCGGTGGTAGGGTGCGAAGGCGGCCTGCGGACAGGTATGCAGCCCCCTGCCTCGCGCGGCGACCATGATGTTCTGCAGGAACATGCCGTAGTCGATCCACGACCCCTTATTCAGCCGCCGGTCGACGGTGAAGATCATGCCGACCGGCGCGTCGAAGAAGATGAAGTTGCGATCGTGCTGCGCGCGCATCCTGTCGACCTCGCGCCGGCCGATGCCGATCGCGCCGTAGAGGCCGAAGCCGTTGGCCCGGCGCCGACTGAGATAGGGCTCGAAGAACTGGTCGGGATAGTAGCGGTACTCGTCCCACTCCGCCTTCTCGGCGCGAATGCCGGAATTGAGGATAGCGTCGCTGATGCGCTGCTTCACCTCGCCCTTGGTCACATAGACCCGCCAAGGCTGCATGTTGGTGCCCGACGGCGCCCGCGCCGCCACCGTCAGGATGGCGCGGATCGTTTCATCGTCGACCACGTCGGGCAAAAACGCGCGCACGGATCGGCGCGAAATGATCGCCTCGTCGACAATGGCCGCATCGAGCGCGATCCGGCTATTCTTATCCAGCATGGGCCGTCCCTTCAGGCATGGCCGGAACCCGGTTTCCGCAATGACCATCCGCAGACACAAAACTAGACTGGTCCCGATCGGACGCCCCACCCTCCGCTCGTAGGGGAGCCTTTGCATCAAGCGCCAAAATCGCGCAAGCAAATCTTGCAGCGTATGAAAATCCGCTTGATTTTTTCACTGGTTTGCACTCACATGAAAATCATTCATATTTTTTCATGAGTCACGATTGACCTCGACCGCTGTCAGACCGGAGCAGGACAATGGCGAGCGGCTGCTTGCCGGCGATATCCGTGCGCTGCGCAAGGCCCGCGGGCTGACGCTCAGCGAGGTCGCGTTCAAGCTCGGCCGCTCCGTCGGCTGGGTCAGCCAGGTCGAGCGCGGACTTTCGGTTCCTTCGCTCGGCGATCTCAGGGCCTTCGCCGAGCTCTTCGGCGTGCCGCTCAGCCTGTTCTTCAGCCATGACGTGCCTGTCGAGAAGGAACGCGGCGTGGTTGTGCGCGCGGGCAGCCGCCGCTCGCTTGGCACAAGCGAATCAGGCCTGGTGGAGGAGCTTCTGTCGCCCGACCTCGGCGGTAGCTTCGAGATGCTGCGCTCGGTCTTCGCGCCAGGCGCCGAACTGAAGACCGAGGCGCGCCGTCCGACCGAGGAAGCGGGCTATGTCGTGTCGGGCACTTTCGAGATCGAGATCGGCGGCGTCTGGCATCGGCTTGGCGAAGGCGACTCGTTCCGCTTCGAAGGCAAGCCGTTCCGCTGGCGCAATCCGGGCGCCGAGCCGGCAGTAGTCATCTGGGTGGTTTCGCCGCCGGTATATTGAGTTAGAGCTTGGGAGGAAGAAGCATGGCCGGTTTGCCGACCACGGCGCGCGTGGTGATCATCGGAGGCGGTGTCGTCGGCGCCTCCTCGCTCTACCACCTCTGCAAGGCCGGCTGGACCGACTGCGTGCTGTTGGAGAAGAACGAGCTGACCTCCGGCTCGACCTGGCACGCCGCCGGCAATGTGCCGACCTTCTCCTCGTCATGGTCGCTGATGAACATGCAGCGCTACTCGACAGAGCTCTACCGGGGTTTGGCCGAAGCGGTCGACTATCCGATGAACTACCATGTCACCGGCTCGCTCAGACTCGCCCACACCAAGGAGCGTATGCAGGAGTTCCAGCGCGCCAAGGGCATGGGCCGCTATCAGGGCATGGACATCGATGTCGTCGGCCTCGACGAAATCAAGCGGCGCTATCCCTTCATTGAGACGCACGAGCTGAAGGGCGCGCTTTACGATCCGAGCGACGGCGACATAGACCCGGCGCAGCTGACGCAGGCGCTCGCAAAGGGCGCGCGCGACATGGGCGCCCGGATCATCCGTTTCTGCCCGGTCACCGGCGTTCGCCGCGAGAAAGGCGAATGGGTGGTCGCGACGCCGCAGGGCGAAATCCGCTGCGAAATCGTCATCAATGCCGCCGGCTACCGCGCCGCCGAAGTTGGAAAAATGTTCGGCCGCGAAGTGCCGATGATGGTGATGAGCCATCAGTACATATTGTTTGAGGAGATCCCCGAGCTGGCCGCCTGGACGAAGGAACAGGGGCATAAGCTGCCGTTGCTGCGCGACGTCGACACGTCCTATTATCTGCGCCAGGAAAAGACCGGCATGAATCTCGGCCCCTATGAGCGCAATTGCCGCGCGCACTGGGCGACGCATAACGACCCGATGCCAGAGGATTTTTCCTTCCAGCTCTTCCCCGACGATCTCGACCGGCTGGAGCATTATCTCGCCGATGCCGTCGCCCGCGTTCCGATCCTTGGCACAGCCGGCCTCTCCAAGGTGATCAACGGCCCGATTCCCTACGCGCCGGACGGCAACCCGCTGATCGGACCGATGCCCGGCGTGCCGAATGCCTTCGAAGCCTGCGTCTTCACTTTCGGCATCGCGCAAGGCGGCGGCGCCGGCAAGGTGCTGGCCGAGTGGGTGACCGAGGGTCAGACGGAATGGGACATGTGGTCCTGCGACCCACGCCGCTTCACCGCCTTCGCGTCCGCTCCTGACTATTGTGTCGCCAAGGGCCTGGAGATCTACGGCAATGAATACGCCATCCAGTTCCCGCGCCATGCCTGGCCGGCCGGGCGCGACCGCAAGCACTCGCCGCTGCATGATCGCATCAAGGCGCTCGGCGGCCAGTTCGATGCCTACAATGGCTGGGAACGCGCGACCTGGTACGCCAAGCCCAGCGATGACATTTCGGAAGAAGCGACCCTCACCTTCCGCCGGGACGGGCCTTGGCAGCAGCGTGTGCGAGAGGAATGCCTGGCCGTACGCGACGCCGCCGGCATCCTCGACCTGCCCGGCTTCTCCCGCTTCAACCTCGAAGGTCCGGGCGCCGCCGAATGGCTGGCGCTGCAGGTCACCGGCCTGGTGCCGAAACCCGGCCGTATCGGCCTCGTCTATTTTGCCGACGACAAGGGCCGCATCGTCACCGAAATGTCGGTCGTGCGCCACGGCGAGGACCAGATGACGCTGATCACCGCGGCGGTGGCGCAGTGGCACGATTTCGAATGGCTGAAGTCGCGCATGCCGGCGGATGCGGCCTTCACGCTGACCGACCGGACGGAGGAATACTCGACGCAGATCCTCGCCGGTCCGAACTCGCGCGCCATCCTTGCCGAGGTCTGTGACGCCGATCTGACGCTGCCCTGGCTGACGCATCAGGAAACGACCATTGCCGGACGCTGGGCGAAGCTGGTGCGCGTTTCCTTCGCCGGCGAGCTCGGCTGGGAGATCCACACCAGGATCGCCGACACTTTGACGGTCTTCGACGCCGTCTGGGCCGCAGGGCAGAAGCAGGGGCTAAAACCTTTCGGCATGTATGCACTGGATTCGCTGCGGCTGGAAAAAGGCTACCGCGCCTGGAAGGGCGATCTGTCGACCGACTATTCGATCCTGCAGGGCGGGCTGGAGCGCTTCGTCAAATGGGACAAGCACGACTTCCGCGGCAAGGCAGCGCTGCTCAACGAAAAGCAGCAGGGCGTCAAGAAGCGCTTCGTCACGCTGGTCGTCGAGAATCCCGGCGATTGCGATGCGCCCTATATGTCGACGCTCTGGCATGACGGCAAGATCGTCGGCGAGACGACCTCGGGCGGCTGGGGCCACCGCGTCGATAAATCCATCGCGCTCGGCATGCTGCGTTCCGATCTGGCCGAGCCCGGCACGGCGATCGAGGTCGAGATCTTCGGCGACCGCTTCAAGGCGGTGGTGCAGAAGGATGAGCCGCTCTGGGATCCGAAGAATGAGAGGTTGAGAGCTTAGGACCTTTCCCGGCCATGGCGGTCCATTCTGGCGGAGGAATTTTGTGACAAGATCAAGCGAAGAACCGCAGGGCGTACCGGCGGTACGCACAAGGGGCCTTGCGCCGGAATTGGTGCAAAATAGCCCGTCAGAATGCGGCCGATATGGTCGGGAAAGGTTCTAGAATGCCAAAACCATCGAAGCGCATCACCGGCATCGTGCCTTCGGGCAAGGATGGCTGGGAAGTCCATTTCGCCGCCTGGACCCGGAGGGCAGCCGGCGAAGACATCATCGTGCTCTCGGTCGGCGATCACGACTTCGACACGCCCTCGGACACGATCGAGGCCTGCGTCAACGCCGTCCGCGGCAGCAATCACCACTATACGCCCTTGCCCGGCCTACCGCGCCTGCGCAAGGCGATGGCTGCGGCCTCCACCGCTTGCACCGGCATCCTGACGGAACCGGACGAGATCATCGCCACAGCCGGTGGCCAGGGCGCGCTCTACGCCGCCGTGCAGGGCGTGCTCGATGCCGGCGATCACGCCATCGTCGTCGCGCCTTACTACGCCACCTATCCCAACACCTTCAGCGCCGCCGGCGCCAGCTTCACCGTGGTCGAGACGCCGGCCGAGGACGGTTTCCAGCCGCACGCCGACATGATCCGCGCGGCGCTCAGGCCTAACACGCGCGCCATCCTGATCAACACGCCGAACAATCCGACCGGGGCCGTCTATTCGCGCGAACGGCTCCAAGAGCTGGCCGAAATCTGCAAGGAACGCGATCTCTGGCTGCTGTCCGACGAGGTCTACTGGACGCTTGGCGGCGGCGAGCACATCTCGCCGCGCTCGCTGCCCGGCATGGCCGAGCGCACGCTGGTCATTAATTCGATGTCGAAGAGCCATGGCATGACCGGCTGGCGCATGGGCTGGCTGACCGGCCCGAAAGCGATGATAGCGCTGATGACCGACCTCAACCTGGTGACGACCTACGGCCTGCCGGCGTTCATCTCGATCGCCTGCGCCGAGGCGCTGGAGAACCACTACGGCGTGAAGGAAATCGCCGAGCGCTACGCGGCGCGCCGCACCGTCTTCCTCAATGCCATACGCGGCGCAAATGAACTCACCGTGCACGGCTCCGAAGGCGGCATGTATGTCATGCTCGACATCACGGCCGTCGAGCCCGACGACGAGAAATTCGCTTGGGCGCTGCTCGACAAGGAAAAGGTCGGCGTCATGCCGGGCTCGAGCTTCGGCGAGGCCGCAGCCGGCCACATCCGAATCAGCCTCTGCCAGCCCGAACCTGTCCTTCAGGAAGCAGCGCTTCGCGTACGCCGCTTCGCTTCCAACTATCGCCGCGAGGCCGCATGACCAAGACCATTCCCAGTAAAGCCCGCGCCGTCATCATCGGCGGCGGCGTCTCGGGCTGCTCGGTCGCCTATCATCTGGCCAAGCTCGGCTGGACCGACATCGTGCTGCTCGAACGCAAGCAGCTCACCTGCGGCACGACCTGGCATGCGGCCGGCCTGATCGGCCAATTGCGCGCCTCGCAGAACATGACGCGGCTGGCGAAGTATTCCGCCGACCTCTACGTCAAGCTCGAGGCCGAAACCGGCGTCGGCACCGGCATGCGCCAGGTCGGCTCAATCACCGTCGCACTGACCGAGGAGCGCAAGCACGAGATCTACCGGCAGGCCTCGCTGGCCCGTGCCTTCGATGTGGACGTGCGCGAGATTTCGCCGAGCGAAGTCAAGGAGATGTATCCGCATCTCAATGTATCGGACGTAGTCGGCGCCGTGCATCTGCCGCTCGACGGCCAGTGCGATCCGGCCAACATCGCCATGGCGTTGGCCAAGGGCGCGCGCCAGCGCGGCGCCACGACCATCGAGAATGTGAAAGTCACCAAGGTCCATACCAGAAATGGCCGCGTCTCCGGCGTCTCCTGGGCTCAGGGCGAGGATCAGGGCACGATCGAGACCGACATCGTCGTCAACTGCGCCGGCATGTGGGCGCGCGAGCTTGGACGGCAGAACGGCGTCACCATTCCTCTGCATGCCTGCGAGCATTTCTATCTCGTCACCGAGCCGATCCCGGGTCTGTCTCGCCTGCCGGTGCTGCGCGTGCCGGACGAGTGCGCCTACTACAAGGAGGACGCCGGCAAGATGATGCTCGGTGCCTTCGAACCGGTGGCGAAACCCTGGGGCATGGACGGCATTCGCGAGGATTTCTGCTTCGACCAGTTGCCTGAGGACATGGACCATTTCGAGCCGATCCTGGAAATGGGCGTCAACCGCATGCCGATGCTGGGCACGGCCGGCATCCACACCTTCTTCAACGGCCCCGAAAGCTTTACCCCCGACGACCGCTACTATCTCGGCGAGGCGCCGGAGCTGTCCGGCTACTGGATGGCGACCGGCTACAATTCGATCGGCATCGTTTCCTCAGGCGGCGCCGGCATGGCGCTGGCGCAGTGGATCAACGACGGCGAGGCGCCCTTCGATCTCTGGGAGGTCGACATCCGCCGCGCCCAGCCGTTCCAGAAGAACCGCCGCTATCTCAAGGAGCGCGTCTCCGAAACGCTTGGCCTGCTCTATGCCGATCATTTTCCTTACCGCCAGATGGCGACCTCGCGTGGCGTGCGCCGCTCGCCTCTGCACGAGCATCTGAAGGCGCGCGGCGCCGTGTTCGGCGAGGTGGTGGGCTGGGAGCGCGCCAACTGGTTCGCTAGGCCCGGCCAGGAGCGCGAATACCGCTATTCCTGGAAGCGGCAGAACTGGTTCGACAACCAGCGCGAGGAGCATCTTGCCGTGCGCAACGGCGTCGGCCTGTTCGACATGACCTCCTTCGGCAAGATCCGCATCGAGGGCCGCGATGCCTGTGCCTTCCTGCAGCGGCTCTGCGCCAACGACATGGACGTCGCGCCCGGCAGGATCGTCTATACGCAGATGCTCAACGCCAAGGGCGGCATCGAGAGCGACCTCACCGTGACGCGGCTGTCGGAGACGGCCTATTTCCTCGTGGTGCCGGGCGCCACGCTTCAGCGCGACCTCGCTTGGCTGAGGCGGCATATCGCCGACGAGTTCGTCGTCATCACCGATGTGACCGCCGCCGAAGCCGTCATCTGCGTGATGGGTCCGGACTCGCGAAAGCTGATCCAGAAGGTCAGCCCCAACGATTTCTCCAACGAAGCCAACCCGTTCGGCACTTTTCAAGAGATCGAGGTCGGCATGGGGCTCGCCCGCGCCCATCGCGTGACCTATGTCGGCGAGCTCGGCTGGGAGCTCTATGTCTCGACCGAGCAGGCCGCTCATGTCTTCGAGGCGATCGCCGACGCTGGTGCCGATGTCGGGCTGAAGCTCTGCGGCCTGCACACGCTCGATTCCTGCCGTATCGAAAAAGCCTTCCGCCATTTCGGTCACGACATCACCGACGAGGACAATGTGCTGGAGGCCGGCCTCGGCTTTGCGGTGAAGACGAGCAAGCCCGATTTCATCGGCCGCGACGCGGTGCTGCGAAAGAAGGGAGCCGGGCTGAGCCGCCGCTTGGTGCAGTTCCGCCTCAAGGACCCCGAGCCCCTGCTCTTCCACAACGAAGCGATCCTGCGCGACGGCAGGATCGTCGGCCCGATCACCTCCGGCAATTACGGCCACCAACTCGGCGGCGCCATTGGCCTCGGCTATGTGCCGTGCCAGGGCGAGAACGAGGCGGAAGTGCTGGCATCGTCCTACGAGGTGGAAATCGCCGGTGAGCGTTTCGCCGCGGAAGCATCGCTGAAGCCGATGTACGATCCGAAGGCGGAACGGGTGCGGATGTAGCGCCTCTTTCCTTCTCCCCTTGTGGGAGAAGGTGGATCGGCGCGCAGCGCCGAGACGGATGAGGGGTGTTCCAGCGGAGTGAGACGCTGGCTTTCCCTGGAGCACCCCTCATCCGGCCGCTACGCGGCCACCTTCTCCCACAAGCGGAGAAGGGGAAACCGGCGCTCAAAACCTCTCCAGCCTCACCCGCACCTTCGCCAGGAATGCCGCCCGGCTCTTCGGCGTCGAGGAATCCATCAGATAATGCGCCAGAAAGAAGGTCTTGCAGCGCGTGGCGCAGAGCGCGCGCATGCCGCGCAAGATCGTCTTGCGGCCGGGCTGGCCGACAACGACGCTCCACCAGGTCGGCGCGCCGCAAGTGGTGATCACGCCGACCTTGGTCACATGCCGCATCAGCGACGTGATCCGTCCCTTGCCGACCGGCAGCTTGAAGGCGATGTCGGTTGCCCAGACGCGATCGAACCACCCCTTCAGCATGGCCGGCAGGCCATACCACCAGGTCGGATAGATGAAGAGGATCGCCTCAGCCCATTGCAGGTGCTCGAAATGCGGCTCGAGTACCGGATCCTCAGGCGCGCGGTCGTTGTAGGAGCGCCGCTCCTCGCAGCTCATCACCGGATTGAAATTCTCGGCATAGAGATCGAGGAGCCGTACGTCCCATCCTCGTCGTGTCAGCACTTCTATCGCCGTGTCGCGAATCGCCGCGCAATAGCTCTCCGGAACCGGATGGCAATAGACCACCAGCACGCGCATCAGAATTGATCCATGGTAGCCGCGACCGTAGCCATGAAGGCTTTGCGCGTCTGATCCGTCGAAAGGTTCATCGAATAATGCGCGAGATAGGAGACGGGCGCGCCAGGCTTGATGGTGGCCCGCAGCATACGCTTCACGATCTTGCGCGGCGGATCGCCCATCAGCATGGCGCGAAAACGGCTGCCGCCATAGGTGGTGACGGCCGTAAGCTTGCGGATGTTGTGCAGCGTCGGCCGAACCTTGCCGTCGACCAGCTTGAATGACACACCGGGCAGGAAGACGCGGTCGAAGAAGCCCTTCAGGATCGCCGGATAGCCGTAGTTCCAGACCGGAAACGACAATACCAGCGCCTCAGCGCTGCGCAGCCTGTCGACGTAGCCGGCGACCGTATCGTTCGGCCCACGCTGGTCGTGATAGCCGAGCCGCTCGGCGCGCGTCATCCGTGGATCGAAATCCTCGGCATAGAGATCGCAGTCGTCGATCTTGTGGCCCGCCGCGGAAAGCCGCTCGACGATCGTCCGGTGTAGGCCTGCATTGAAGCTGGTCTCCACCGGATGCGCGTAGAGCACGAGGATGTTCATCAACTCGCCTTTTGCAGGCCCTTGAACAGGAAGGGCTTGCCCGAGCGGTAATCGTAGCCGGGGTTCTCCCAGGCGATCATCTTGCCGGGGTTGAGCAGGCCTTGCGGGTCGGTCTCATGCTTGAAGGCAAGCTGCACCTCGTCGGTCTGCTTCATACCGCCTTCTTCCAGCGTGTAGCGATGCGGGTTGAAGATCCAGCAGCCATTGTCCTCGTGGATGCGGATGATCTCGTCGAGCCGCTCTTCCGTGGTGTAACGCACCAGCGGCAGGCCGGCGGCGCCGATCGCGCCGTCGAAGCGGATGAATTCGAGATGCGCCGGCACCTCGTCGCCAAACCGGTCGACCATCGCCTTGACGTGGGCGAGATGGTCGGGCGACGGATAGCGCGCCTGCAGGTAGGTGATGGTCGGATCGACCCGGATGGCGCGCAGCGTCGTGTGGTTCCAGGTCAGCTCGTAGGCCGGCGGCAGCCCCTTGAGATCAGCCTCCTGGTCGGCGCGGAAGACGATCTCACCCTTGCCGCTGCGCACGAAGGCGAGGAAGGCGTCCATGGCATGCGGCGCGATCATGCATACCACGATGCTCTGCTCGCGCCGGAAGAATTTCTGGTGCCGCTTGAAATAATCGTAAGGGATGGGCGCGGCGATCGGCGTGATCAGCTTCGCCAAAATGCCGTCCTGGGCGGCGAGATCGTTGCCGAAGCCGGCCGCGTCCATGAAATCGTCGAAACCGACAATGACGTCGATCCAGTCGTAGGACGCCGTCAGCGGCATCTCGACCTCGGTGATGATGCCGTTGGTGCCGTAGGCGTGCATCACCTTGAGAACCTCCTCGCCGGTGAGGTCCATGACGCGCGGCTCGGCCTCCATCGTCACGGTTCTCAGCCGGATGACATTGCCGAGGTCGCGCAGCCCGCCCCAGCGGATCGAGCCGACGCCACCCGAGCCGCCGGCGACGAAGCCGCCGATCGAGGCCGTGTTGTAGGTCGACGGCGACATGCGCAGTTCCTGGCTCGAGTGCGCCCGCGTCGCCTTGTCGATTTCGGCCAGAACCGCGCCCGGCCCGGTCACCACGCGGCCCGGCGCGATCGCCTTCACCTCGTTCATCTCGGCGAGATTGAGCACCACGCCGCCGGACAGCGGCATCGCCTGACCATAATTGCCGGTGCCGCTGCCGCGCGGCGTGACCGGCACGCCGTGGCGGTGGCAGGCGGCAAGCACGCGGATCACCTCGCCCTCATTCTTCGGCGTGACGATCAGGTCGCCGCTGACATGGTCGAGCTGCTGCTTCAGAACCGGGCTGTACCAGTAGAAGTCGCGGCTCTTCTGCTGGACGATGGCGGGATGGTCGTCGATCTTGAGCCCTTCGAGATCGCGCTTCAGCGCTTCGATATCCATCATTCCACCATCAGTTCATCGAGTTCGGCATAGTCGGGCAGCCTGCGTTCAATCGCCCGGCCGTCGCGCACGACGATGCGATCCGATTCGGGCCGCGACAGCAATTCGGTCCAGCTCCGTCCCTTGAAGACGACGAAGTCAGCGCTGCCGCCGGCAGCAAGCGTGCCGGCGCCGTCGAGCCGCATCACCTCTGCCGGCGTCGCCGCCACGGCCTTCGGCCAGTCGCCGACCGGGTGGTCGAAATGCAGGATGCGGGTCGCCATGCGATAGACCTCAAGCATGTCGAGATCTCCATAGGCGTAAAACGGATCGCGCGTGTTGTCGGAAGCGACCGCCACCTTGATGCCGCGCGCCTTCATCTCGTGCAGCAGCGTCACGCCGCGCCAGCGCGGGGTCGTGTTGTTGCCGCGCCTGTCCTGGAGATAGAGATTGCACATCGGCAGCGACACCACGGCGAGCCCCGCCTTCGCCACTTTGTCCAGCGTGTCGAGCACCTCGAGGTCCGGCTGGCGCGAGAGCGAACAGCAATGGCCGACGAGGATGTTGCCGTCAAAACCGTTCCACAGCGAAGCTTCGGCGATCTTCTTCAGCGAGATCGCCGCGACGTCGTCGGTCTCGTCGGCATGGAAATCGAGGTCGAGCCCGTGCTTGATGGCTTCAGCAAACACCTTGTCGAGCAATTCTTCGAGGTCGGGCACCATATAGGTAACCACGCCGAGCACGCCCTTGGCCGCTGCGACGCGTTTCGCCAGCCGCTCGAACCAGGCCATGTCGCGCACGCCTTCGATGCCGAGCAGGCAGGCAGCCTGCAGCTCGACGCGCCCGCGCCATTTTTCCCGCATCGTCTCGAACACAGGCCAGGAGATCTCCTCTTGCGGCGGCACGCTGTCGAGATGCGTGCGCACGGCCTTGGTGCCATGCGCGTAAGCTGAGCGCAGCGAGAAATCCATGCGCCGCGCGACGTCCTCCGCGCTCCAGCGGGCGGCGCGGTCGGCGCCGGTGGCATTGAGCGCGCCCATGAAGGTGCCGTCGGGATTGGGCTTTCGCGGCCAGATATGGCTCTTGTCGATATGGGTGTGGCAGTCGACGAAGCACGGCAGCACGATGCGGCCGCCAAGGTCGATCGCCTCGGCCGGTGCCACTGCCCGGTCGTGCGCGGCAAGGTCGGCGATCTTGCCATCGGCGATGGTAATGGCGGCCAGTGCAAACCCGTCCGGGTCGAAAGCGGCGGCAAGACCCGGCGTGAGGGATCGATGAAGCCGAACGTTGGCCAGGCGATAAGAACCAGAGGTTGGTATCAAGGCCTGCCCCCCGCTGTCCTATGCAACATAGTTCCCCAAAGGGGTCGGTTGGGTCGGAGACACGCTGAACGGCTGTGCGGAGACATCGCGAACAGTTTTGCACCGCCGCGAAGCTCGAAAGGAACGGCATGGATCCTAGGGTCTGCGCGTCCGCTTCGCTCCCGCTCCGCCCGAGGATGACGAAGAGGAAGGATGCCCGCACCAATCGCAAACGTCGGGGATACCGCAGCTCCTACCAATCTCCAGCGTTGGCGAATTGCATCCGCTTTCTTGTCCTTCGTCATCCACGGGCGGAGCGGAAGCGAAGCGGACGCGTAGACCCGAGGATCCATTCCGTTACGATCCCCCCAGAATGCGGCGGCACAAAAACTGTTCGCGATGTCTCCGCACGCCTGTTCGCTGTGTCTTCGGCTCAACCAGCCCCTCACTATTCTCAATCACATCACGCACCCTACCGCTCCTGCTTCAACGCGCTCTCGTGCCAGCGGCGCAGGATGAGATGCGACACCAGCGACAGCGCCAGGAAGATGAGGATGCCGGTCAGCGAGATCAGGATCAGCGCCGCGAACAGCCTCGGCGCGTTGAGCCGGTAGCCGGCCTCGATGATGCGCGAGGCAAGTCCGGACGACTGCCCCTGCGCGCCGGCAACGAACTCGGCGACCACCGCACCGATCAGCGACAGACCGCCGGCGATCTTCAGCCCGCCGAGGAAATAGGGCATCGCCGCCGGCAGGCGCAGATAGCGCAACTGCTGCCACCGCGTCGCGCCATTGAGCTTGAACAGGTCGCGCAAATTGCGGTCGACCGAGTTCAGCCCGAGCGTCGTGTTGGAAAGGATCGGGAAGAAGGCGACGATCCAGGCGCAGAGCAGAAGCTTCGTCGTCTGGTTGTTGATGTAGATGTTGATCAACGGGAAGATCGCGACGATCGGCGTCACCTGCAGCACGATGGCGAAGGGGAAGAACGACATCTCCACCCATTTCGACTGCGCGAACAGCACCGCCAGCCCGACCCCGCCGATGACGGCAAGCAACAGGCTGAGGAAGGTGATCCTCAGCGTCACCAGGAGCGACGAGAACAACAGGCCGGCATCGTCATGCAGCGTCTGCAGCACCACGCCAGGGCGCGGCAGGATGTATTGCGGGATCTCGTTCCAGACGCAGATGCGGTCCCACAGCCAGATCGCCAGCACCATGATCGCCAAGGGCAGCACCCACTTGCCGATCCGCTCCAGACGCTCCTGGCGAACGCGGCGCGCCTCCTCCGCGTCGAGCTGCAGCACGGTGTCTTCAGTGGCCGTCATGATGAGGTCCGGCGGTTGAGTTGATGGCATTCACCAGCACCTCCGAGGCCTGCCGGCAAAGCGCGGCATAGTCGGGCGAAGTCCGGAACGCCTCGTCGCGCGGATATGGCGCATCGACGGCAAGCTCGCCGAAGACGCGGCCCGGTCGTGCCGCCATGACGACGACGCGGCTCGACAGGAACACGCTTTCGAAAACGCTGTGGGTGACGAAGACGACGGTGAAGCGCTCGTCCTGCCAAAGCTCCAGTAGGTCGTTGTTGAGTTTGAAACGGGTGATCTCGTCGAGTGCGGCAAAAGGCTCATCCATCAGAAGGATGCGCGGCTTTGTCACCATGGCGCGAGCGATCGAAACGCGCATCTTCATGCCGCCGGAAAGCTCGCGCGGCACGGCATTCTCGAAGCCGGTGAGGTGGACGCGCGACAGCATTTCCATCACGGCGGGCTTGGCCCCGGCGCGCGACACGCCCTTCAGCCTGAGCGGCAGCCAGACATTGTCGAAGACGCTGGCCCAGGGCAGCAGCGTCGGTTCCTGGAAGACGAAGCCGATATTCGACCGGTCGATCGAGCCGCGCCAGTCGAGTTGGCCGGAGGTCGGCGTCGACAAGCCGGCGATCAGCCTCAGCGCCGTCGACTTGCCGCAGCCCGACGGGCCGAGCAGGCTGAGGAAATCGCCTTCCCGGATCGCCAGGTCGACCTTGCTCAGCGCCGTCACGCCGTTGGAAAAGACCTTGCCGACATTGCGCAGCGAAAGCAGCATCGGGCTCTCGCTCGATGCTGCTTTCTGCGCCACTTTCTCCTGGATCATCTCAGGCAGGCCGCCTTATTTCTTTAGCTCCAGCCCGACACCCTTGTTGATGAAGGCGAGGGTATAGGCCTTCTTGATGTCGATGCCCGGCTGCGCGACCTTTGCCTTGACCATCTTGTCGTAGAAGCTCTGGATGCGCGCATCGGTCATGGCGCCGATACCGAGCTTTTCCGAATCGCCGGAATCGACAATGCCGAACTTCTTCAGCTGCTCGATCGAGAAGGCGATCTGCTCATCCGTCATGTCCGGATTGTCCTTCTTGATCATCTCGTTGGCCGCCTTGTTGTCGCCGTAGAGATAATTGTACCAGCCTTTGGCCGAGCCATCGACGAAGCACTGCACCACTTCCGGCCGCTTGTCGATCGTGTCCTGCATCACCTCGATGGTCGTCGCGTAGGTATCCCAGCCGTTGTCGGCGAGCAGGAACTGGTTCGGCACGAAGCCGCCCTGCTTCTGCACGGCAAAAGGCTCGGATGTGACATAGCCTTGCTGGATCGACTTCTTGTTGGCGATGAAGGGCGCCGGATTGAACGTGTAGGGTACGCGCTTGGCGGCATCGAAGCCGAGATCGGTCACCATCCACTGGAAGAAGGTCTGCGCGCCCTCGTCGCCGAGGATGTATTGGTCGGCGTTCTTGAGGTCCTCCCATTTATCGAGCCCCTGCCCCGGCTGGGACATGATGACCTGAGGATCCTTCTGGAAGTCGGCGGCGACGACGCGCATCGGAATGCCCTGCTGCACGGCGTCGAAGGCCGAGAGCAGGTTGCCACCCATGTAGAAATCGATCTTGCCGGCAAGCAGCATGGGCCGGCCGCTGACCTGCGGGCCGCCCTGCATGATGGTCACGTCGAGGCCGCAGGCGGCATAGGTGCCGTCGGCGATCGCCTGGTAGTAGCCGCCATGTTCCGGCTCGGCCAGCCAGTTGGTGCCGAAGGTGACCTTCTCGTTGGCCGCTGCGCCCAGCGTGCTGGCTGCAAGCAGCGCGATCGCACCCGCCAGGATCTTTTCTTTTCCGTACATTAACATCACCCTCTCTTCGCTCCGGCGCGCTGTGCGCTGGGCTCGACACCGTTGGTTCAAGAAGCAAGACACATGCCACCGCCTGGGCCGCCTGCTTGCGCGGCAGTCATTGCCGAGACCGGACGGGTCATGCTGTACGGGAGGCATCGTGCCTATTTTTTGGACGCCTGTCCATAATCGCCCGGGTGGCATGCACCGCATCTTGAAGCTTTCGTGAATCCGGCCTTAGTCTGCCTGCGGACAGGAGAATGCCATGCTCAAATATCTCGCCCCCCAATCGATCAAGCCGCCCTTTGCCCGCTATAGTCACGGCGTCGAAATCCCAGTGGGAAAGCGCATTGTCCTGTGCTCCGGCCAGCTGGGCATAGCGCCGGATGATGCCGTCCCCGAGGATGCCGGCGCGCAGACCGAGCTCTGCTTCAAGAACATTGCCGCGATCTTAAGCGAAGCCGGGCTGACGCTGAACGATGTCGTGCGCATCAACGCCTTCGTCACCGACCGCGCACATCTGCAGGCCTATATGGATGTCCGCAACCGCCTCTTTTCCGATCCGGCGCCGGCCTCGACGCTTATGATCGTTTCGGGCTTTGCCCGCCCGGAATTCAAGGTCGAGGTGGAAGTGCTGGCAGCCGGCTAGCGGTTGCCTGCGGACGCCAAGCGCTCTAGACCGCTCCAGTCCGGACAAACGGACCTTCGGGAGACGACATTGACAAAAAAACGTGTGTGGTGGGGCGACTACCGGACGACCGAATACGCCTCGATCGACGCGGAGGCAACGATCGCCGTGCTGCCGGTGGCGGCGATCGAGCAGCATGGCCCGCACCTTCCGGTTTCGACCGACACCTCGATCATGATGGGCATGCTGGAGACGGTGATCGCGCGCCTGCCCGAGGACCTCGATATCCGCATCCTGCCGATCCAGGCAGTCGGCAAGTCGAATGAGCATCTGCATGCGCCGGGCACGCTCACCCTGCCGGCCACCACGCTGGTGGATGCATGGACCGAGCTTGGCCTGTCGATCGCGCGTGCCGGGGTGAGAAAACTGATCGTCGTCAACTCGCATGGCGGCAACGAGGAGATCATGGGCATCATCACGCGCGAATTGCGCGTGCGCGCAAGAATGCTGGCGGTGAAGACGAGCTGGCAGCGCTTCGGCCGGCCGGCCGGCATGTATACCGAGCTGGAAGACCGCCACGGCATCCATGGCGGCGATGTCGAGACCTCGCTGATGCTGCACTTCCGGCCGGATCTCGTCGACATGGGCAAGGCCGATAATTTCGTCTCGCATGTGGGTCGCGCCGAAAAGGAATTCGCCCTGCTGCGCCACACCGGAACGCACGCCTTCGCCTGGATCGCCAGCGACCTCAATCCGAACGGCGTGGTCGGCGACGCCAGCATCGCCACCGCCGAAAAAGGCCGGCTGACCGCCGAGCATCAGGCGGATGGTTTCATCGGCCTTGTCAGAGATGTTCGTAAGGCGAGGCTTGCGGACTGGCTGCTTTAAGCCTGGATATCCAGCTCGAACGGCGTCCCTTCAAACGCGTCGGCGCCGCGCCCGATTGCTTCGATCGCCGCAATCATCCGGCCGTCACGCCCGAGCAAGGTATCGGCGACGGCAATCAGCCGGGGATTGGGCGTCGCTGACGGCGAGAGAAAGCGTAGCGTCTTCGCCAGTTCCGCCTCGTCGCGCTTGGGCGCCAGCGCTGCCGCGATGATATAGGCCGATGCCGTCGAGCGGCTGATGCCGGCATAGCAGTGCACGACCATGGGCTTTACCCGATCCCAGCGATAGGCGAAGTCGAGCAGCGCGCGCACATGCTCCTCGCCCGGCATGGTCATGCCTTCCTGCGCGACTGCGATATCGTGCATGACCAGATGCAGATGATTCTCCGCCAGGATAGAAGCCGGACGTGTCACTTCGGTGCCCGCCGCGAGCAGCGACAGCAGTCGCTCGGCGCCAGTCCTCGCCACCGTCTCTTCCAGCTTCGACAGCGAGCAGACGTGAATCATGGCGCGGTCTCCTTCGCCGCATCGTCGCGCCGCGCGCCCCAGTCGGCAAGCGCGCTTTCGAGGCGCTGCCATTCCTCCTCGCTGCCCGGCAGACCGATGCGCAAGACATGGGGCCGCGCGGCGAAATGGCGAACCAGCACACCACGCCGCCCAAGTGCCGCAAACAGGTTTGGAGCGTCAGGGAAAGACAAATAGCGGAACAGACTGGTGCCGCCGGCGACCGGAACCTCGAATCGGCCGAGCAACGCGTCGAGACGCTCGGCATCGCCTGCAAGGCGTCGCCGCATGTCGCCGAGCCACTTGGTGTCCGCCAACGCGCGGATACCGTATTCGAGCGCCGGGCCGGCAACGGCCCAAGGCCCGAGTTGTACGTCGAGCCGCTCGACCGTCAGCGTATCGGCAAGCGCGAAGCCGAGCCTGACGCCGGCAAGTCCGAAGAACTTGCCGAAGGAGCGCAGCACCACGATGCCGCCCTCCCCGACGCCGCCGGCCAGGCTGTGCTCTATTGGGCCGACATCCATGAAGGCTTCGTCGACGACCAGCAGACCGCCCCTCGCGCGAAGCCGCACGGCGAGATCGAGCAATCGGTTCCGTTCGATCACCCGACCATCCGGATTGTTCGGATTCACCAGCACCGCAAGGTCGGCGTCCGCCAACGCTGTGAAGTCGTTCACCTCCGCGACCGCATGGCCCGCGATCGCGGCAGCCCTGGCGTGTTCGGCATAGGTCGGACCGAGCACCCGCGCCTTGCCGGGCCTCACCAGTGACGCGACGCGAGGCAGGAGGATTTGCGTGCCAGGCCCGGCCGCGACATGCGCAGC
The DNA here is from genome assembly GCF_029625675.1 of Mesorhizobium sp. WSM4884. Lineage (NCBI taxonomy): Bacteria > Pseudomonadati > Pseudomonadota > Alphaproteobacteria > Hyphomicrobiales > Phyllobacteriaceae > Mesorhizobium > Mesorhizobium sp. WSM4884. The sequence continues at coordinate 398,146 of NZ_JARTVO010000001.1, read as the reverse complement.
CGACGGCGCGCCATAGGCCTTGGCCGCAATTTCGGCCAATTCACGCAGCCGTTCGGATTCCGGCAATCGTGACAGGGCGGTGGCGGGCAATTCAAAAAGCGGATAGGAGTGCGGATTGATACCTGTCGAGAGGTCGACGAAAGGCCGTGGCGCGTGGGGGAAGAGCGCGCTCGCCCGGCCGAGGGATCCGCCGTGATCCACTGCAGCAACCGCTCCATCAAGAAGCTTCATGTCGATCCTGATCGCTTTCCTGTCACTCGCCGTTGAACGTGCCCTTGGCTATCCGGACTGGCTGTTTAACGCCATCGGCCATCCGGTAACCTGGATCGGCAGGCTGATATCCTTTCTCGATCGCCGGCTCAACCGCGCGACCGATTCCGACGAATTGCGTCGTCGCCGCGGCGTCCAGGCGCTGCTCGTCATCCTGCTGGTGCCGGCGGCCATCGGCCTGGCGCTGCATGTCCTGCTCTGGCTGATCTTCCCATCCGGCCTTGTCATTGCAGCCATCCTCGGCTCATCGCTGCTGTCACAGAAAAGCCTGGCGGAGCATGTCGAGGATGTCGCCGATGCGCTGGAGACCGGCGGCCTGACGCTTGGCCGTATCGCCGTTTCGCGCATCGTCGGCCGCGATCCGGAAAAGCTCGACAAGGCGGGCGTCGCCCGGGCGGCGATCGAAAGCCTGGCCGAGAATTTCTCCGACGGCATCGTCGCGCCAGCCTTCTGGACCGGCATCGGCGGGCTGGCCGGGGGTGCTGCCTACAAGGCCGCCAACACCGCCGATTCGATGATCGGCCACCGCACGCCGAAATATGAGGCCTTCGGCCGCGCCGCGGCGCTCTTCGACGACAGGATCAACCTGCCGGCATCGCGGCTCACCGGTCTGCTGATCGTGCTCGCGGCCTTCCTGGTCAAAGGTGCCGATCCCCGGGAGGCTTGGTTGGTCATGCGCCGCGACGCGAAAAAGCATCGCTCGCCCAATGCCGGCTGGCCGGAAGCCGCCATGGCCGGTGCCTTGGGCCTAGCCCTAGCAGGGCCGCGCAGCTATGGCGGCGATATCGTCGAGGACGCCTTCATGGGCGAAGGCGGCCGGCGCGAGGCGGAAAGCACCGACATAAGACAGGCGCTGAGACTCTATCGAGTCGCCGATGGGCTGCTGATTGCGCTGTTCGGCATCCTGTCAGCGGCCGTGATCTACGTGACCATCCTGATTGCCGGTTAGAATTCTATTCCCTGCTGCGCCTTAACGCCGGCCGAGAAATGGTGCTTGGTCAGGCCCATCTCGGTAACGAGGTCGGCCGCCTCGACGAGCAGCGGCTTGGCGTTGCGGCCGGTGACGATGACGTGCAGGCCCTCGCGGCGCGCCTTCAGCGCCGCGACCACCTTCTCCAGATCAAGGTAATCGTAGCGCAGGGCGATATTGAGCTCATCGAGCACCACGAGGCTGATCGAGGGATCGGCCATCAACTCGAGCGCCTTCGCCCAGGCGGCTTCGGCGGCGGCGATGTCGCGCTTCAGGTCCTGGGTTTCCCAGGTGAAGCCTTCGCCCATCGCGTGCCAGACGACGCGGTCGCCGAAAGCGGCGAAGGCATCCTTTTCGCCCGTATGCCACTTGCCCTTGATGAACTGGACGACGCCGACACGCTTGCCGTAGCCGAGCATCCTCAGCGCCAGCCCGAAGGCAGCCGTGGTCTTGCCCTTGCCCGGCCCCGTGTTGACGATCAGCAGTCCCTTCTCGATCGTCTTGCCAGCCACCTCGGCATCCTGGACCGCCTTGCGCTTGGCCATCTTGGCGCGATGGCGTTCGGCGTCCCCCTCATTGATGGTCTTGTCGTCGATCTCGGCCATGTCACTTCACCCTGAGCGGCAGCCCCGCCACCATCATCAACACGCTGTCGGCAACCGCCGCGACCTGCTGGTTGAGCCGGCCGGCAGCATCGCGGAACCGGCGCGCCAGCGCATTGTCCGGCACGATGCCGAGCCCGACTTCGTTCGACACCACGAACCAGGGCCCACGCGGACGCGACAGCACATCGGTCAGCCGCCGGCACTCGGCCTCGATATCATGGTCGGCCAGCATATGATTGGTAAGCCACAATGTCAGGCAGTCGACGAGCACCGGCTGGTGATCGGGCAAGGCCTCGATCGCGTCGGTGAGATCGAGCGGCGCATCGACGGTGACCCAGCCTTCGCCGCGGCGCGCGCGATGCAGCGCGATACGCTCGCGCATCTCGTCGTCATAGGCCTGCGCGGTGGCGATGTAGGTCCAGGGCGACGGGCTTGCCGTCGCCAAGGTTTCGGCATGCGCGCTCTTTCCCGAGCGCGCGCCGCCGACGATGAAGGTCAGACGACCCTTGGCGCGATCAGGCAAAGCTGCCGCGCAGGCTGGTCGCCGTGCCGGTGAAGCGGCCGCGCACCACGCCGACAACTGCGCCCAGCACCAGCCAGAACACCAGATCGGTGAGCGTCACCGCCACGACGAACTGGTGATGCAGGCCTTCGGGGATCGCGGTCTCGAAGCTTTCCGGCTGCGGCGCACCGACAATGTGCGGCGCCACGATCAGCGCAACACCGAGGATCGCAAGCGGCAGCGACTTTCGGAAAGCGATCAAACCGAGCCCGGCGGCCGTCGCGGCCACTGTCGAAATCCACCAGATCTGGCGCGGCAAAAGCTCGGCCGCGGGCATCGCCGGCAGTTCGGGTGGCAGGCCGAGGCCGGGCGCCAACGTGAACACGGCAAAGCCGGCAAGGCCCCAGAAGATGCCCTGGCGCCAGTTGCCGATGCCGCCGGCGAATTCGGAGACCGCGACCAGGATCAGCGCGAAGCCGATGCCGGTGACGATGTTGGCGACCACGTTGAAGGCGAAGCGCTCGAAGCCGTCGGCCGGCGCCCAGCCCTCGTCCTCGGCCGGAGCAGTTGCTTCCGCCGGCGCCGGAGCCGCGCTGCTCATCGCGTTGTCCGCCGGAGCGGCCGAACTCATTGCGTTGTTGCTTGTGCTGGCGGCGGCATGATCGTGGTGATGACCGCCGCCGGCCTTTTCATAGACTTCCGCCTTCAGGATCAGCGGCACGGTCGCATAGGCCTGCATGCAGGCGAGCGCTATGCCCGCCACGAGCCCCGCGATCGCCGCGATGAACACGACGTTGCGAAACAGGTTCATGATGTCAGGCCTTGCTCAGTGGCAGGGAAAAGCCATCGAATGGCGATAGTCGTGCGCGGCGTTGTGGACCGCATCGATATGCGAGAAGCCGACGAAACCGACGACGAAAATGCCGAGCAGCGCGGCCAAGGCCAGCTGCATGATGCGCGACTGCGAGGAGACGGAGGCGCCTAGGGAGACGGAAGCGGTATTCATGTCTTGTCCTTTCGCCCTCCACCCGAGGGCATCGAAGTCAACTTTCCCGTCGCCGGCAGGTCTCCTGGCTCGCGGATCCGCGCCCTTCCCCACCTTCCCGAGGAAAACCCTCAGTGGTTTATGGAGAGGACTACCGCACACAGTTGCGGGGGCAGCCACGGCTTTGGGTGGAAACTCCACCCTCACCGCATTCCCTCTTGGCTCCAAAAACGGAACCGACGACGGCGCAGACTATATGCAGAATCGCCGCGCCCGGCAAACCAAATTCCGTCACGTCGCAGCGTGATTGCGGCACGGGTTTGGGTTTCCGACCCCACGCATGTCTTTGTCCCGAAAACGGTTCCCACTTTCGGCAGACAGGCTTTAAGAAGCGGCGATCCGCTCGGCAACCAACTGCTGCAATCGCCACAAATGGCGGTCGTGAATGCCGCGCTGCTCGAGGTTCTTCACCGTATTGTAGAGATAGTCCGCGCCCGAGCCCCAATGGCCGCAGGATGTCGCCAGCCTCTCGACCACCACCTTCTCCTCGATCGGACCGGCATAGGTCGTGCCTTTGCGGTTGATCACAAACGCCAGCGCCCGGAAGCGTCCGGCGTTGCCCGTCAGGTTGAGCAGCCGCGGATGATAGCTTGTCGGCTTCAGCGTCATCTCGCGCCGGAAAAGCTTGTCCAATGCCTGCCGGCGGTCGTTGCCGTTCAGCCGGAAGGCGACGCCCTTGCACTGCCCGCCGCGATCCAGGGCCATCATCAGGCCCGGCTGCTCCTTGGTACCGCGCCAGCGCGTCATGTTCATGCAGAAGGAACGGTGCCAGCCGCGCGCGACGGCGACCCGCTCCTCGACATGATCGATCTCGGGCTTCCAGATCAGCGAACCATAGCCGAAGAGCCAGAGCGGCTCGTCGGCGGGGAGTTCAGCCTCCAGGGTGTCCAGCATCGTCTCATAGTCGGCGTTATCGAGATGCGCGGCATGCGGATCGGGGCCGCTGTCTTCGACGACTCGAAAACAACGAGCGACCAGCTCCTCGGTGAGCGACATCGTTCTTGCAGGCATATTTGCGATCCCGACCAGCCGGCAAGCGCCAGCGTCGGAAACGACTTTAAGGGCGGTGCCGGGACGCCACAATGGCCCGCAATTGACAACGGCCTTGGCCGGGTGTCGGCTGTCGGCAGCGAAGGAGAAGCCGATGCAGCCGAATCCGAGCGGACGCGATCGCTACAATGGTCTTACCAGCCTCGAGCCGACATTGCCCGCCACGGCGTATCGGGAACCCGAGGCTTACCAGCGCGATCTGGACACGATCTGGTACCGAAGCTGGCTGATGGTTTGCCGCGAGGCCGATCTCGTGGAACCTCTCGCCTTTCGAACGTCCCGCATCGGCTCGCAGGAAGTCGTCGTGCTGCGCGACGAAACCGGAAGCCTGCGAGCCTTCCACAACACCTGCCGGCATCGCGGCTCGCAGCTTTGCCAGGAAAGCGCTGGGCGGCTGAAGGCAAGGCTGCTCACCTGCCCCTACCATGCCTGGTCCTACTCGCTGCGCGGCGACCTGGTGCGGGTGCCGTCGAAATCGCTGCCCGAAGGCTTCGACAAGGCCGATTACCCGCTCTACCGGGTGGCGCTGTCGGTCTGGCGAGGTTTCGTCTTCGTCAACCTTGCCGAGGATGCCGATGACTCGGCGGAAGCCTCCTTCGATCCCGCTTCCGGCGATCTTGCGAACTGGCCGCTGGAGACGCTCGTCACCGGCCACCGGCTCAGCAAGGTGATGAACTGCAACTGGAAGATTTTCTGGGAGAACTTCAACGAGTGCCTGCACTGCCCGGGCGTGCACAAGGATCTGTCGCGGCTGGTGCCGATCTACGGCCGCGGCCTGATGGCGAGGCACGACGATCCGGAATGGACGCGCCACGCCGACAATGACGCGCCGGAGTTTTCCGGCGGTCTGCGCGCCGGCGCCGAGACCTGGTCGCGCGACGGACGCGTCCATGGGCCAATCTTTGCCGGCCTGACGCCGGCCGAGCGCACCGCCGGCCAGACCTACGCCACGTCGCTGCCCTCGATGTTCATCGTCGGCCATGTCGATTATGTCCGCACGGTGCGGCTCGCCCCGCTCGGACCCGAGCAGACCGAGCTCACCGCCGAATGGCTTTTCGCGCCGGAAGCGCTCGCGCAAACCGATATCGACAATATCGTCGCCTTCGGCACCCAGGTGCTGGAGGAGGACGCCGCAATCTGCGAGGTCAACCAGAAGGGCCTGCGCTCGATCCGTCACGAAGCCGGCGTGCTGATGCCCGAAGAATATGATTTGCGCCGCTTCCACGAGTGGGTGCGCGGGCGCCACGCGGCATTTCAGTCCCCAGTCAAAACGACTTCGGCAGATAGCGCCAGGTGAAGAAGCCGCAGAAAGTCGCCAATAGGCCAAGCGTGACGAACACCGAGCCGAGGCCGAAGAAGGAAAGCACCACGGAATAGACCAGCGGCGGCGTCAGCTCGGAAAAATCGAGATAGGTGCGGTAGACCGCCGCCATCTGAGCCCTTTCGTAAGAGCGCACCGAGCGCATGAAGGCGGTCGAACCCAGCGCGTCGAGCGCGATGGTGAACAAGGCGCCGCAAAGCAGGAAGGCGGCGGTGAGCAGCGGCGCGGCTTCGCCGACGCCGCCGGCCGCGAAAAGCATCGCCGCCATGGCGAAATAGGCGAAGGTCATCGTGCGGCGGCCGCCAAAACGCTTTCCCGCCTTGCCCCAGAAGATCGCCATGAACAGCAGCGCGTTGCCCGCTGACACCAGCAGTCCGCCGGCAAGCTTGCCCTCGCCGGTGATCACCATGAACAGCGGACCGTAGACGAAGAAGGTCGTCCAGAAGCAGGAGCGGCCGAAGGCGATCAGCCAGGCGAGGCGCAGCCGCGGCTGCGTGACGAAACGGCCTATATTGGCGAGCGGATTGGCTGGCCCGCTCTTGCCGGGACGGATCGAGGGGTTGTCGCCCAGCCGGTAAGCCCAGAACAGCGCGAGCAGCGCAAGCGCGAAAGCCACGACCGCGCCATGCGCGGCATAGATGCCGAAGCGCGTGTAGAGGAAGATGCCGAGCGTCGGTCCGCCCGTCCAGGCAAACATCGACCAGGCCATGCGCAGCGATTCCGCCTGCATGAAGTCGGTCTTGCGGATGTGATCCATGATGTAGAGGTTGAGCGTGATCGACAGCGCGCTCGCCCCCATGACACGGCAGAGCATGCCGGCGAGTTGCCCCGGCAGCGTGTGCGTGACGAAGAACACCGAGCCGATCGCTAGCATCAGGCAGCCGGCCGTATAGACCCAGCGTCGCGCGAAGCGGCGGATCAGCATCGGCATGAACAGCGTCACCGAAAGCCCGAGCAGCGAGACGACGGTGTAGAGGATCGAGACGATCTGCTCGTTGCGCAGGATCTCATAGGCCTGGATCGGGATGACGCTGGAGATCGTGGCGCGGGCAAAGGATTCGACCGCGTAGAGCGAGGCGAAGGTGCGCGCATCGGTTGGCCTGAGAGCCGGAAGCCAGATCGGATGGCGCACATGGGTGGACATCGGCCCTCCGAAAGTGAATCGCTCGCCAAATCTGGCCGGACTACCGGCAGGCAGGTAGCAGGAAACCGACTCCGAGAGGCCGAAAAGCGAAGCCGGCCAAAGGCTTTCCGCCGCTGGCCTAAAGCGGCGCGCCATTCCCCGAATGGCAGCGGCCCCTCTGTTGTTCGCGCGAACCGTGATAGTCGTTTGGCACGACTGAATCGGATTGCGAGATGATGAGCCTTCAAACGACGAGCGAAGCCGTCCAGGACGCGCCGAAACACAGCCGCATCGCCGCCATCGACGTCCTGCGTGGCATCGCGCTGATCGCCATGGCGAGCTATCACTTCACCTGGGATCTGGACCATTTTCAATATATCGAACCCGGCACGACCGCAGTTGGCGGCTGGAAGATCTATGCCCGCTGCATCGCTTCGACCTTCCTCTTCCTGGTCGGAGTCAGCCTATTCCTTGCTCATGGCCGGCAAATTCGTTGGCCAAGCTTCTGGAAGCGCTTTGCCATTGTCGCGCTCGCGGCATTAGCAGTTACCGCAGTCACCTTCTTCACTGATCGCAACAACCTGATCTTCTTTGGCATCCTGCACGAGATTGCGCTGGCCAGCTTGCTCGGCCTTGCGTTCCTGCGACTACCGGCGGTCCTGACGGCAATCGTCGCCGCGGCCATTATCGCGGCGCCTTACTATTTGCGCTCGGGATTCTTCGATCATCCGGCGTTATGGTGGGTTGGTCTCTCCGCTACCAACCCTCGCTCGGACGACTATGTGCCGCTGTTCCCCTGGTTCGGTGCGGTGCTTGCAGGCATCGCGGTGACGAAGTTTGCCTCCTCGGCCGGCCTGTTGGCGCGGCTGGGAACCTGGACACCCGGCAACTGGTCGAAGCCGCTGACCTTCCTCGGTCGGCACAGTCTCGCCTTCTACCTGATCCACCAGCCGCTATTATACGGCGGTGTTTCACTGTACTCTCAATTCTGGCCGGGCGAGGCTCAACTTAGGCAGTGTCAAGTTATGTGCGAACAGACGCACGATGACAAGTTCTGCTCGAATTATTGCGCATGTGCCTTTGACGCTCTGAAGGCCGATAAGACTCAGTACTCGACACAAGAGGCGTTCAATGAACATGTCGCGGACGTGGCCAGCACCTGTACGGCGGCGACGGAAAGCAAGATGGAGGGAGGACAACAATGACCGGCACCCAGCCGAAGCATGGGATCATCCCCTGGCCGCCCGTGATCTATGTCGTGGCGATCGCGCTCAGCGTCGTGCTCGGCATGCTCTATCCGCTGCCCTGGATCGGCGACATCTTCGGCGACATCCTGGTCGGCGCCGGTTGGGTGGCACTATTCGGCGTCGCAGCACTTTGGGTTACGGCCATCCGTACCATGGTGCGCGCGAAAACGACGCTCAATCCCAATGCTGAGCCTGACCATCTGGTGACGTTCGGACCCTTCGGCATCACCCGCAACCCGATGTATCTCGCCAACACGCTGCTGTTGATCGGCGTGTCCTTCATCACCGGCATCGCGTGGTTCCTGATCTTCGCCTTCCTCGCCGCCTTCGCGACACAGAAGCTGGCGATCGAAAAGGAGGAAAAGATGCTGGCAGCGAAGTTCGGCAAAAAGTACCGCGATTACGCCAAGCGCGTTCGGCGCTGGATTTGAGCCGAGGCCACAATGAAAGTTGCCAGTGTCAGCAGATCGCACACCTTGGCGATTGGCAGAAGCGGCCATGGCATCGTCATCCTAGGGCGAAGCAAGGAGCGAAGCGACGCAGTGCAGACCCTAGGATCCATGCCGTGACGCTAAGGCGTTGCAACGGTGCAGAATTCTGCTCCGCGGTGCTCCACGATCAAGGCAACGGCATGGATCCCAGGGTCTCCGCGACGCCGCTTCGCGGCTGCTCCGCCCTGGGATGACGAAGTTCAAAAGCTTCGGCTAATCTCGGATGCTTGCGACAGTAGCCCTGCAATCGCCGGCTCCAAGCCTCAGGTATTCACACCAAGTTCCGCCAGCCGCTCCACGCAGGACTCCTCAGCCTGGTCGAGCTCGGCGAGCGTTTCCTCGAGATCGCGCCGCTTCTGCCGCAGGTCCTCGCGCTTTTCCTCGATGCGCCTGATCATCAGCTTGAGCTGGCCGACCTCGCCCGGCGGCTCCTTGTACATCTGGATGATTTCGCGGATCTCGGCGATCGAGAAGCCGAGCCGCTTGCCGCGCATGATCTGGCGGATGAGATGCCGGTCGGAGGGGCGAAACAGCCGGGTGCGGCCGCGCCTGATCGGCTGCACCAGCCCTTCGTCCTCGTAAAACCGCAGCGTCCGCGTCGACACGTCGAATTCGCGCGTCAGCTCGGTAATCGTGTAATATTCCCGCATTCTCGCTCCCACGCCCAAACGTCCAGGCATCGCCACGCAGAAGCGTCGCCCTTCCCTCCGATCAAACCCCGTCATGTGCTGGAATCGGCACTTGACCCCGAGGCAACGTCGCACGGCATTTACGTAAAAGTCAATTGACGGCGCACGATTGCTTTAGCGAATGCTGAACCACCAGGTGGCCAGCCCAAGGAAAGCAAAGAAGCCGACACAGTCGGTGACGGTGGTTACGAAGACGGCCGAGGCCACCGCCGGATCGATCTTGAAGCGGTCGAGCAGCAGCGGGATCAGTATGCCCGCCAGCGCTGCGGCGAACATGTTGATGATCATCGCCGCGGCGATGATGCCGCCGAGATTGGGGTCGTGGAACCAGATCCCGGCGACCATGCCGATCAGCACGGCAAATACGATGCCGTTGATGAAACCTACACCCACCTCGCGCCGGATGATGCGGGTGGCGTTATAGATGTCGAGGTCCCGCGTCGCCAGCGCCCGCACGGTGACGGTCATGGTCTGCGAGCCGGCATTGCCGCCCATGCCGGCGACGATCGGCATCAGCACCGCCAGCGCCACGATATGCTCGATCGTGCGGTCGAACAGGCCGATCACCGACGCGGCGAGGAATGCGGTCAGAAGGTTGACGAGCAGCCACGGCACACGCGAGCGCGACGTCGCGAGCACGGTGTCGGACAGCTCTTCGTCGCCGACGCCGCCCATGCGCATCAGGTCTTCCTCGGCCTCTTGCTGGATGACGTCGACAACGTCGTCGATGGTGAGCACGCCGACCAGCCGTTCGTTCTCGTCGACCACGGCGGCCGAGAGCAGGTCGTACTGTTCGAATTCCCGCGCCGCCTCCTCCTGGTCCATGGTGGCCGGGATGGCATGCCGGGTCTCGTGCATCACCTCCTCGACCTTTACAGCCCGCTTGGTGCGCAGGATCTGGTCGAGGTCGATGGCGCCGAGCAGCTTGAAGCTCGGGTCGATGACGAAGATCTGGCTGAAGCGGTCCGGAAGGTTCTTGTCCTCACGCATGTAGTCGATGGTCTGGCCGATCGTCCAGAACGGCGGCACGGCAACGAACTCCGTCTGCATGCGCCGGCCGGCTGTCTCTTCCGGATAGTCGAGCGAGCGTCTCAGCCTGATGCGTTCAGTGAAGGGCAGCTGCGAGAGGATCTCTTCCTGGTCCTCCTGGTCGAGATCCTCCAGGATGTAGACGGCGTCGTCCGAATCGAGCTCCTGCACCGCCTGCGCGATCTGCTCGTTCGGCAAATTGTCGACGATGTCGAGGCGGATCGCCTCGTCGACCTCGGTCAGCGCGGAGAAGTCGAAATCGGAGCCGAGCAGCTCGACCAGGGCACGGCGCTGTTCGGGATGCAGCGCCTCCAGCAGGTCGCCCAGTTCCGACTGGTGCAGGTCGTCGACCTCACGCTTGAGGGCCAGCGTGTCGCGGTCCGCGATCGCCGCGCCGATCTGGGCAAGAAAGGAGGAGCGGACAGCGCCGTCCTCGCCATAGATGTCGGCGTGGTGTTCGTCGGCGGCCCTGGCGCCGGTCGTCTCTCTGTCCTGGCCTTCCACCAGCGCCTCCGCCAACAGGGAACCCGGAAAGGGTGCGAATCTGGTCTAGAGCATGAGTCCCGAAAGTGGAAACCGCTTTTCGGGAAAATCCGATGCCAATGCGGCAGATAGGGCCATGAAGCGATTCGTCCTGCGAAATCGTTGCCCTAGCGCGCGGAATATTCAACGAAATATGCGCCGCGACGGTGTCGATGCGACCCGTTGGACAGGCAATTTTCGGCTTCAGCCGGCGCGACAACGCATGTCGCTGCGGAAAGAGCGCCCCTTTGCGGTTGGGGCAGAATTGTCATGATGCAGGTCCTGAGCGGCCGGCGACTGCGCAAGATCGAAAGGACAAGCGGCAGGCCTTGAACCTCAAGTCCCGGAAAACGAACGAAACAGTTGGCTCAAGGCGCGTGCGCGTCGTCGTTGCCGAGCGCAATCCGCTCGTTGTGTCGGCGCTCCGCGAGATGCTCGAATGCGACGGGCGTTTCGAGCTGGTGAGTTCCGTGCAGAGCGGCATGCAATTCCTCGAACTGGCGGCGGACACCAGCTTCGATGTCGCCGTCATCGGCTGGAGGCTCGCCGACATGGACGGCGCCGACATCCTGGCGGAAGTCCAGAACCGCAAGCTCGACCTGCGCATCGCGGTCTTTTCCAACGATCATGACATCGGCATCCTGAAGCAGTGCGTGCGGCTCGGAGCCCAGGGCTATTGCTTCCAGTTCGACGATCCGCCGATCATCTTCGAGACCATCCTGGCGGTCGCGCGTGGGCGCATCTGCATCCCCTACATCGACATCAACAAGGTCAATGACACGCCGCTGTCGCAGCTCACCGTGCGTGAGCGCGAGTTGCTCGCGGTACTTTCCGATGGCTGGACCAATCTCCAGATCGCGACCCGGACGGGGATCTCGGAAAACACGGTGAAGTACCACCTCAAGAATCTCTACGACAAGCTCGATGTGCGCAACCGCGCCATGGCGGTCGCGCTCTATGCGAACGAGAAGCGCCGCACCTCCAAGTCGCCTTTCGGGTAGGCGGGCCGGGTAGGTCCACCCTACCCTCGCGCGGCGACAACTTACCCGGTAAGGTGTTGTTGCGACACGCCGCCCGAACGAAACTCCCCGAACAATCCCAACGATCGGAGGAGTTCGCGCATGGCTGGGTTCACCCATCTTTTCATCCCAGGACCCACCAATATTCCTGAAGAGGTCCGGCAGGCCATGAACCTGCCGATGGAGGACATGCGCGCCGCCTCCTTCCCCAATCTCACGCTGCCGCTGTTCGAGGACATCAAGCGGGTGTTCAAGAACGAGACCGGTCGCGTCTTCATCTACCCCTCGTCAGGCACCGGCGCCTGGGAGGCGGCGATGACCAATGTGCTCAGCCCCGGCGACCGAGTGCTGATGTCGCGCTTCGGCCAGTTCTCGCATCTGTGGGTCGACATGGCCGAGCGCCTCGGCTTCGACGTCGACGTCATCGACTGCGAGTGGGGAACGGGCGTCCCGCTCGACCTCTATGCGGAAAGGCTGCGGGCGGACAAGGCGCACCGCATCAAGGCGGTCTTCTGCACGCAGAACGAGACCGCGACCGGCGTCACCAGCGACGTCGCAGGCTGCCGCGCCGCGCTCGACGCGGCGAACCACCCAGCGCTGCTCTTCGTCGACGGCGTGTCGTCGATCGGCTCGATTGACTTCCGCCAGGAGGAATGGCGCGTCGACTGCGCCGTCAGCGGCTCGCAGAAAGGCTTCATGCTGCCCGCCGGCCTCGGCTTCCTGTCGGTCAGCAAGAAGGCACTTGCCGCGTCGCGGGTCGCAACCCACCGGCGCTGCTACTTCTCCTTCGAGGACATGATCCGCGCCAACGACGCCGGCTATTTCCCGTACACGCCCGCCACGCAGCTGCTGCGCGGCCTGCGCGCCTCGCTCGACCTGATCGCCGAGGAGGGACTGGAGAACATCTTCGCCCGCCACCATCGCCTGGCCGAAGGCGCGCGCAAGGCGGTCGACGCCTGGGGGCTGAAGCTGTGCGCCAAGGCGCCGCAATGGCACTCCGACACGGTGAGCGCGATCCTGGTGCCGGAAGGCATCGACAGCGGCGACGTGGTCAAGCGCGCCTACCGCACCTACCAGACGTCGCTCGGCGGCGGCCTCAGCAAGGTGTTCGGCAAGGTCTTCCGCATCGGCCATCTGGGCTGGCTGAACGAGGTGATGGTTTGCGCCTCGCTGTCGGCGGCCGAAATGGCGCTGCTCGATTGCGGCGTGCGCCTGGCGCCGGGCTCGGGCGTGGCAGCCGCGATCGACCACTTCCGGCGCACCGTCGCAATGCCGGTCGCCGAGGCGGCGTGAGGAGCGGACGATGAGCCACACCATCAACCACCTCAAGAAGCTCAGGCTCCAGCGCAGCGAGCTGGCGGTTCCAGGCTCCAGCCCGGAAATGATCGACAAGGCGGCGAACAGCGCCGCCGACTTCGTCTTCCTCGACATAGAGGACGCCGTCGCGCCATCCGACAAGGAACGCGCCCGCAAGAACATCATCCAGGCGCTGAACGACATCGACTGGCGCGCCAAGGGCAAGACCGTCTCGGTGCGCATCAACGGCCTCGACACGCATTACATGTATCGCGACGTGGTCGACGTGATGGAGCAGGCCGGCGACCGGCTGGACACTATCCTGGTGCCGAAGGTCGGCGTGCCGGCCGACCTCTATATGGTCGAGGCCATGGTCAACCAGATCGAGATGGCCAAAGGCTACAAGACCCGCGTCGGCCTCGAAGCGCTGATCGAGACGGCGCTCGGCATGGCCAATGTCGAGGCGATCGCCGCCACGTCCGGCCGGCTGGAAGCGATGCATTTCGGCGTCGCCGACTATGCCGCCAGCAACAAGGCACGCACCGTCAACATCGGCGGCCTCAACCCCGACTATCCCGGCGACCAGTGGCATTTCGCCCTGTCGCGGATGACGGTCGCCTGCCGCGCCTATGGCCTGCGCGCCATCGACGGACCGTTCGGCGACTTCTCTGATCCCGAAGGCTACCAGGCGGCCGCCAGACGCGCCGCCGCGCTCGGCATCGAAGGCAAATGGGCGATCCACCCGTCGCAGATCGCTTTGGCCAACGATGTGTTCTCACCGCCGGAAAAGGAGGTCACGCGCGCCCGCCGCATCCTCGAGGTGCTGAAGGAAGCGGAGGCGCTCGGCAAGGGCGCTGCCGCGCTCGACGGCAAGATGATCGACGCCGCGTCCGAGCGCATGGCGCGCAACGTGCTGGTGGTGAGCGAGGCCATCGAGCGCGCCGGCCAAACTTGATTGACCAAGAGGGCCGCATGGCGCGGCGCATTAAAGAATTACCGGGAGGACAAGATGGACATTCACGAATACCAGGCCAAGGAACTGCTCGCCCGTCACGGCGTGCATGTGCCGCGCGGCGGGCTTGCCTACAGCCCCGAGCAGGCGACCTACCGGGCGCGCGAGATCGGCGGCTCGAGATGGGTGCTGAAGGCGCAGGTCCATTCCGGCGCGCGCGGCAAGGCCGGCGGCATCAAGCTGTGCTCCAACGACGAGGAGATCTCCAACGCGGCCGAAGCCATGCTCGGCCGCAAGCTGGTGACCCAGCAGACCGGCCCGCGCGGCAAGCTGATCTCGCGCCTCTACCTCGAGGAAGCCGTCGACATCGCGCAGGAGCTCTATCTCGGCTTCGTGCTCGACCGGAAGGAGGAGCGCGTCATGATCGTGGCTTCGGCAGCCGGCGGCATGGAGATCGAGGACATTTCCGAAAAGAAGCCGGATTCCATCATCCGCGCCACCGTCGATCCCGGCGTCGGCATGCAGGGGTTCCAGGCGCGCGAGATCGCCTTCGGCCTCGGCCTTGAGAGCAACCTGATCGGCAAGGCCACCGAAACCATCCTCGGCTGCTACCAGGTGTTCCGCGACTATGACGCCTCGATGCTGGAGATCAATCCGCTGGTGGTGACCCGCGATGGCAGCCTCGTCGCGCTCGACGCAAAAATGTCGTTCGACGAGAACGCGCTGTTCCGCCGCCCGGAAATCTCCGAGCTGCGCGACAAGAGCCAGGAAGACCCGCGCGAGACTTTCGCCAGCGACCGCGGCCTCTCCTATGTCGGCCTGGACGGCAATATTGGCTGCATCATCAACGGCGCCGGGCTCGCCATGGCGACGATGGACATGATCAAGATCGCCGGCGGCGAGCCGGCCAACTTCCTCGACATCGGCGGCGGCGCCTCGCCCGAGCGTGTGGCGAAATCCTTCCGCGCCGTGCTCGGCGACAAGAATGTCGAGACCATCCTGGTCAACATCTTCGCCGGCATCAACCGCTGCGACTGGGTCGCAGAAGGCGTCATCAAGGCGATCCGCGAGGTCGGTGTCGACGTGCCGCTGGTGGTGCGGCTCTCCGGCACCAAGGTCGAGGAGGGCCGCCGCATCCTGGCCGATTCCGGCGAGAAGGTGATCGTCGCCGACACGCTGGCCGAAGCCGCCGAAAAGGCTGTCGCCGCCTGGCGCGCCGCCGCCAAGAACAAAAAAGCAGCCTGAGGGAGGTCGAGAAATGGCAATCCTGCTCAACCGCAGTACCCGCGTCATCGTCCAGGGTTTTACCGGCAAGATCGGCAGCTTCCACGCCGAGGACATGAAGCGCTACGGCACCAAGCTGGTCGGCGGCGTGACACCCGGCAAGGGCGGCCAGACCCATCTCGGCCTGCCGGTCTTCAACACCGTCAAGGGCGCCGTGCGCGAGACCCGCGCCGAAGCCAGCATCGTCTTCGTGCCGCCGCCCTTCGCCGCCGATTCGATCATGGAAGCGGCGGACGCGGGCATAAAGCTTTGTGTGTGCATCACCGACGGCATCCCCTCGCAGGACATGATGCAGGTCAAGCGCTACATGCGCCGCTACCGCTTCGAGGATCGCATGCGGCTGGTCGGACCGAACTGCGCCGGCGTCATCACGCCCGGACAGGCGCTGATGGGCATCATGCCCGGCAGCATCTATCTCCCTGGCCGCGTCGGCATCGTCGGCCGCTCCGGCACGCTGGGCTATGAGGCCGCCTCGCAGATGAAGGCGCTCGGCATCGGCGTGTCGACCAGCGTCGGCATCGGCGGCGATCCGATCAACGGCTCCTCCTTCAAGGACATCCTGAAGCTGTTCGAGCAGGACGACGAGACCGACGCGGTGGTGATGATCGGCGAGATCGGCGGGCCGCAGGAAGCCGAAGCCGCGATCTGGGCGCGCGACAACATGCGCAAGCCGCTGATCGCCTACATTGCCGGCCTTTCGGCGCCGAAAGGCCGCCGCATGGGTCACGCAGGCGCGATCATCTCGGCCTTCGGCGAGTCGGCCCAGGAAAAGGTCGAAATCCTGAAGGATGCCGGCGTCGTCATCGTGCCGACGCCTGCTTCGTTCGGCGAGGTCGTGGCCGATACGCTGGCGCGGACGAAGAAGGCGGCGTGACGCCTCGATCGAGCAGGATTGCGAGTGCGGCGGCGTGGTCTGCATGACACGCCGCCGTTACCATTTCAGCCTCCAGAAGCCAGTCGGAAGCCCGCGATATTGATCGCTGGCGCAGGTCCTGCCGGCGGATCAGAAACGGTCCTGTCGGAAGAAGTTGGTGCGGTCGAGAAGACTCGAACTTCCACGGGTTGCCCCACAGCGACCTCAACGCTGCGCGTCTACCAATTCCGCCACGACCGCACGTGGTAGGAGCCGGAACCGTCCGGCCCGGGGCCTGTAGCAAATCGTTTCCGGCGAAACAAGTGCGCTGAGCGGAATATTCGTGAGCTTCTGGCACAATGCTCCACAGCCTCGCCGTGAGGCGGCGGAACTGGACGTTTCGGCCGATTGCCGCCATATAAGCGCAAGTCGAGAAAGTTCCATGACAGAACGCAGCCAGATCGCCACGTCGTTCCTGCCTCTCCCCGGTTCGGCGCCGGTCGAATGGGTGATCGAGCCCGGCTTGACCCCCTATCCTGATGCGCTCGCCTTCATGGAAGCGCGCGCCGAGGCGATCCGCAGCGGCGCTGCCGGCGAGATGGTCTGGCTGGTCGAGCATCCGCCGCTCTATACGGCCGGCACCAGCGCGCGCATCGAGGACCTGATCGAGCCCGACCGTTTCCCGGTATTCGCCGCGGGCCGCGGCGGCGAATACACCTATCACGGCCCCGGCCAGCGTGTGGCCTATGTTATGCTGGACTTGAAGCGCCGGCGCGAGGATGTCCGCGCCTTCGTCGCGGCGCTCGAAGAATGGATCATCGGCACGCTCGCCGCCTTCAACGTGCGCGGCGAGCGGCGCGAGGACCGGGTCGGCGTCTGGGTGGTGCGGCCGGATCGCCCCGCCCTGCCGGACGGCTCGCCCGCCGAGGACAAGATCGCGGCAATAGGCATTAGGCTCAGGCGCTGGGTGAGTTTTCACGGCATCGCTATCAATGTCGAGCCGGAGCTCGGTCATTTCAGCGGCATCGTGCCTTGCGGCGTCTCGGACCACGGTGTCACCAGCCTCGTCGACCTCGGCCTGCCCGTCACCATGACCGACGTCGACCTCGCGTTGAAATCCGCCTTCGAGGGCGTGTTCGGCCCTGCAGCGGTCCCGGTCGCCGAATTGGGCCGCAAGGCGGGCTGACCCTCACTCCGGCCCAGGGTGTGCTGAGATTCAGGTCAGGCCGAGTCGAAAACGGTGGATTCCGAGAACCGGCCTGCGCCGGCCGTAGCCTTCATAGAGCGGAGACATTCATAAGGGCTTCGGCCGGCGAGGGCCGGAGCGGAGCGTACTTAAAGTACGTGAGCACCGGAAGCGCAGGAACCCAGCGTTTGCAGGCCGGCCTCACCTGAATATCAGCACACTCTACATCAGCTGCGCGGAGGCCCAGAGCACGCCATAGCCGTGAATGGCAAAGACCGCGAGCAGCGCGCCGGCCATGGCCAGGCGGTCGAAGGTCCGGATCGGCTTCAGCTCATGACGCGGCTTCACGCCGCTTCCGACGGTGAGCAGGCTCAGCATCGAAAACACCGCGCCGGCAATGAGCAGGAAGCTGGGCGAGAAACCGGCGCGCCAGCCGAGCGCCAGCAGCGCGGACAAGAGCAGGAAGGACGCCAGCGCCAGCGCCAGCGGTCCCGGACAGATTTGGCGCAGCACCTGGCCGCCGTCGAACTTCCACACCGGCACCAGATTGGCGATGTTGAACAGCGAGGCGCAGCCGGCAAGCGTCGCCAGCAGCATTGCCGCAAGGCGATGCCCTTCGCTGCCGGCAAGGCCGCTGGCGGCGATCAGGGGAGGCACCAGGAAGGCGGAGAAGCCCGCGCCCATAAGCGCCACGAAGGCGACCTCGAAGCGGCTGTCATAGGGCCTGCCGCCCATGGCGATGCCGCCGAGCAGCGGAATGAAGATCATCCGCGCCTGGCGATGCCCCGTAAGGCGGAACGCCGCCATATGGCCAAGCTCGTGCAGGGCGACCACCGAGGTCAGGATGGCGGCGAGCGCCAGCCCACCGAGGTTGAGGCCGAAGAACGGCCATAGGATGAAGGCCGAAAGCAGAGCGAAGCCGATCTGGCTCACCGGATGCTCGAACCAGCCGCCCTTGCGATAGGTCCCGGTTCTCGCCCAGACTTGCAGCTTGGCGAGCTCGCGGCGCATGGCGAAGAAGCGGAAGATCAGGAAAGCGATCCCGCGATAGCGATCGATTTGTGTAAGCGTGACCCGCGTCGCATCCCCTTCGGTGACGAGCTCGGCGGTTTCGCGATAATTGGCCCAGAACGAGGAATCGAGCGCCGTGTCCTCGATGACCCGCATCGAGAAGCGGCTGCCTTCCACCACATCGTCGAACCTCGCCTTGCGTTCGATCGGTCGGCCATCGCGCCCTTCCCAGGACAGTTTGATCAGCGCCGTCCCCTCGCCGTCCAGCGGTTCGGCGGAAAGGATTTCACCCGACCAGCCGGCATCGCTGCCGAACGGCCAAAGCGCCTGCCAGAGGCGGTTCGCGTCAGCCGCCACAAGACGGCTGACGCGAACCGTGCGCTGCCCGAGCGGCGCCGTCATCAAAAGAAAGATCAGTCCGAGATTTCCGGCCACGAGGGTGACCGTGGCGATGACCGACACTGCCTTTGGCTCCCAGTTTCGGAAACCAGCCTAGCGGCGGCGCGGCCAAGAAAGGCTTAACAATGGGCGGGCTCTTGCCCGTCCCAGGGCGGGCTCTTGCCGCCCCGAACGGAGGGTGGACCCTCGCCCCCGGGCAAGCGGCGGCGAGCCGCCCGATCACATGGCGCCAATCCAGATCGCCATGGAAATGAGGAAGGTGCTCATGCAAACCAGCGAGACGACATCCTGAACCAGATCGGCCATAACTCTCTCCTGTTGTTAGTATGTTCGTAATTTGTTCTAATTTTGTTCGAATGTCAACGATCAGGGAGCGACGCGCCATGCGGATCCGGGCGGTCCGTTTGGGCAAGGTTAATGAAAAGTTGACGAGGTTGCTACGCGGGCAGAACACGGCCCTTTGCGATTGGCCAACACACCCACCGCTTCGTCATTCTAGGGCGGAGCAAGGAGCGAAGCGACGCGCGCAGACCCTAGAATTCCATGCCGTGATATAGAGGCTATACTGCGATGCAGAACGAGGCTCCCAAGGAGCCGACCTCTGCCCCATTCTGCAGCGTTGCATTCTTCGGAAGAGGTAACGGCATGGATCCTAGGGTCTTCGCTCCGCTTCGCGTCGCTCCGCCCTAGGATGAGGACGTCGGGAGACACACCCTAAAGGGGCACGACCTTCCCCTCGGCCAACGTCACCCGCCGGTCCATGCGCGAGGCCAGTTCGTGATTGTGCGTGACGATCAACGCCGCCAGCCCCGACTGCCGGACCAGCGCCTCCAGCGCGTCGAAGACATAGGAGGCGGTCGTCGGATCGAGGTTGCCGGTCGGCTCGTCGGCGAGAAGCACCAGCGGCGCATTGGCGACGGCGCGCGCTATTGCGACGCGCTGCTGTTCGCCGCCGGAAAGCTCGGCCGGACGGTGCTGCGCGCGCTTGCCGATCTGCATGTAATCGAGAAGTTGTGCCGCCCGCTCTGACGCTTCCTTGGGAGGAAGCCCCTTGATCAGCTGCGGCATCATGATGTTTTCGAGCGCCGAGAATTCCGGCAGCAGATGGTGGAACTGATAGACGAAGCCGATATCGTTGCGGCGGATCGCGGTGCGTTCCTCGTCGGAGAGCCGGCCGCAGGCGCGGCCGCTGAGGATCACGTCGCCCGCGTCCGGCCGCTCGAGCAGTCCCGCAGTATGCAGGAGCGTCGACTTGCCGCTGCCCGACGGCGCCACCAGCGCCACCATCTCGCCGCGTCTGAGCGAGAAGTCGGCGCCGTTCAGAATGGTGAGCTTGCGCGGCCCCTGGACGTAGTGCCGCTCGACGCCCTTGAGCTCGATAATGGCTTCGGCCATCACTCGTACCTCAGGGCTTCGACCGGATCGAGCCGGGCTGCCCGCCAGGCCGGAAACACCGTCGCGATGAAGGACAGGCCGAGCGCCATGATGACGACATAGGTGGTCTCGCGCGGGTCCATTTTCGCCGGCAGCTGGCTGAGGAAATAGAGCTCGGGGTTGAACAGGATCCTGCCCGTCATCCAGGAGAAGAACTGGCGGATCGATTCGATGTTGAGGCAGATGACGACGCCGAGCAGCACGCCGGCGATGGTGCCGGTGACGCCGATCGCCGCGCCCGTCATCAGGAAGATGCGCAAGATCGCACCGCGCGAGGCGCCCATCGTGCGCAGGATGGCTATGTCGTGGCCCTTGTCCTTCACCAGCATGACGAGGCCGGAGATGATGTTGAGCGCCGCGACCAGCACGATCAGCGTCAGGATCATGAACATGACGTTGCGCTCGACCTGCAGAGCCGAGAAGAAGGTCTCGTTGCGCTGGCGCCAGTCGACGAGCTCGATCGGCCGTTGCGCCGCCTGTTCCACCTGCGGCTTCAGCGCATCGACATTGTCGGGATTGTCGACATAGATCTCGATCGTCTGCGCCCGCCCGTCCATGTTGAAATAGAGCTGCGCCTCCGAGAACGGCATATAGACGATCGAGCTGTCATACTCCGACATGCCGACCTCGAAGATCGCCGCCACCTTGTAGCCCTTCATGCGCGGCGTCGTGCCGAGCGGCGTGACGTCGCCTTCCGGCGAGATCAGCGTGATGGTGTCGCCGAGCACCAGCCCCAGATTCTCGGCCATGCGCTTGCCGATCGCCACGCCATCGCCGGTGTCGAAACCGTTGAGCGTGCCCTGCTTGATGTTGCTGGAAACGATCGAGATCTTGCCGAGGTCTTCCGCGCGAATGCCGCGCACCAGCGCGCCGGCGCCGCCGCCGACATTGCCTTGCGCCAACACCTGCCCGTCGATCAGCGGTATGGCGTATTTGACGCCGGCAACGCCGTTGATACGGGTCGCCACCTGGGCGTAGTCCTCCAGCGGCGAATCGAGCGGCTGCGCGATCAGATGGCCGTTGACGCCGAGGATGCGGGTCAGCAGTTCGGCCCTAAAACCGTTCATCACCGCCATGACGACGATCAGCGTCGCCACGCCCAGCATGATGCCGAGGAAGGAGATCGAGGCGATGACCGAGATCACCGTCTCCTTGCGGCGCGAGCGCAGGTAGCGCCACGCCACCATGCGCTCGAAGCCTGAAAAGGCGCCTGCCGGCGATCGGGCTGCAGCCGCCTCGCTCATCAGGCAATACCCAGGCGTTTCTTGGCTTCCGCGATCGGGCGCGTCTCGCGCTCGCCGCTCCGCCGGTTCTTGATCTCGACCTCGCCGGCGGCCACACCGCGCGGGCCGACGATCACCTGCCAGGGCAGGCCGATGAGATCCACGGTCGCGAATTTGCCGCCGGGCCGCTGATCGGTATCGTCATAGAGCACGTCCTTGCCGGCAGCACTCAGCGCCGAGTAAAGCTCGTCGCAGACGCGGTCGCACTCGGCATCGCCCGCTTTCATGTTGATCAGGCCGATATCGAACGGCGCCACCGCTTCCGGCCAGACGATGCCGTTCTCGTCATGGCTGGCCTCGATGATCGCCGCGACCAGTCGCGACGGGCCGATGCCGTAGGAGCCGCCGGAGGCGAAATGATCCTTGCCGTCAGGTCCGGTCACCTTGGCGCCCATAGGCTTCGAATACTTCTCGCCGAAATGGAAGATATGGCCGACCTCGATGCCGCGCGCGGAAAGCCTGTCGCCTTCGGGCACCTTCTCCCAGGCCGCTTCGTCATGCATCTCGTCGGTGGCGGCGTAAGGCGTCGTCCATTTCTTCACGATGCCGTCGATCTCGGCATCGTTGGAAAAGTTCGTGTCCGCGCCGGGCACGTCGAGCGACAGGTAGGCGCGGTCGCAGAACACCTGGCTCTCGCCGGTCTCGGCCAGGATGATGAATTCGTGGCTGAGGTCGCCGCCGATCGGGCCGGTGTCGGCGCGCATCGGAATGGCCTGCAGTCCCATGCGCGTGAACGTCCTGAGGTAGGACACGAACATGCGGTTGTAGGCGGCCCTCGCGCCTTCGAAATCGAGATCGAACGAGTAGGCGTCCTTCATCAGGAACTCTCTGCTGCGCATGACGCCGAAACGGGGACGCACCTCGTCGCGGAACTTCCACTGGATGTGGTAGAGATTGAGCGGCAGATCCTTGTAGGACTTGACGTAGGCGCGGAATATCTCGGTGACCATTTCCTCGTTGGTCGGGCCGTAGAGCATGTCACGGTCCTGGCGATCCTTGATGCGCAGCATCTCCTTGCCGTAGTCGTTGTAACGGCCGCTCTCGCGCCAGAGGTCCGCCGACTGGATGGTCGGCATCAGGATTTCCAGCGCGCCCGCCCGGTTCTGCTCCTCGCGGATGATCTGGCAGACCTTGTCAAGCACGCGCTTGCCGAGCGGCAGCCAGGAGAAGCTGCCCTGCCCTTGCTGGCGGATCATGCCGGCGCGCAGCATCAGCCGATGCGAGACGATCTCGGCCTCGCGTGGATTTTCTTTGAGAATGGGCAGGAAGTAGCGCGACAAACGCATGGAATGGTCCGTAAGTGAGGATGGCGGCGCCGGAATCGGTGCAACCGAGGCTGCTTGCCCGGGCTTCATAGCCATTTCATGACGGAATGGAAACCCGAGCGCTCCAAAGTGTTGGGCCTTCTGCACCTGACCAAAAAAGGCTGCTTAATGCATGTCGCCCAAAAGTGCGCAGCGGTTTTGGGAGAACGACATGCATCAAAACAAAGACCTAAAGCGCGTCGCCTGAATCTGTCCCGCCGCGACGCGCTTTAGGCCGCAAAATGCCGTTTCCTTCAATTTGATCGATTCACAAGCAAGCCCTGCCGCACTATTGTGCAGTGCAGCACGATATTGCCCGTTTGGAGGCAAAATTCTTCGTGACATTTTCACCTGCCTTGGTCTAGTGTGCGCCGATAACCGAGAGGGCGGAGAAAAATCTGCTCTCCTACGCGGTCAAAGTCTTGGGAGGATGCGATCTAGGCGCGGTAACTCGCTGCCGCCGGACACCGGAAACAGATCGGACGCGTTTAAATTGCAAGGCCTCGTGCCTTGCATTTTTTTTGTGCAATCATCTGCTTAGCAGCGCGACCTGCCAAACAGCATTACTCACAATTAGCCGCCAAAATCGGAAGCCGGCTTCCGATTTCAACCAAAGCGCGTGTCGGTTGATCAATACTTGCGGAAACTGAATAGGACTTTAGCGGCCGGCAGTATGACTAAAGTCCGGCACGATGTACGGGATATCGTCGAGGCTCAGGCCCAGTCCTCTCGTCAGACCGTAGAAAATGCCGAGGACGATCGCCGTGACGATCGTCGTTCGGATCGCAGCACGCAGCATATGAGGCCCGCGCGGCGCGCTCGAAACGGTGCCGAGCGTGACATCACGGTCCTCGTCCTGCGTGCGCAGGCTGAACGGCAGCACGGCAAACAGCACCAGCCACCAGGTAACGAAGAACAACGCGACAAACGAAATCCAGTTCATGCCTGCTCCAGTTCGACCAGCGTGCCGAAGAAGTCCTTGGGATGCAGGAACAGCACCGGCTTGCCATGGGCGCCGGTCTTGGGATTGCCGTCGCCGAGCACACGCGCGCCGCTCGCCCTGAGATGATCGCGCGCGGCGAGGATGTCGTCGACCTCGTAGCAGACGTGATGCATGCCGCCCAAGGGATTCTTCTCCAGGAATGCGGCGATGGGCGAAGCATCGCCCAACGGCTCGAGCAACTCGATCTTTGTGTTGCCGACATCGACGAACACCACCGTCACGCCATGCTCCGGCAACGCCTGCGGTTCGCTGAGCCTGGCGCCCAGCCTATCGCGATACGCGGCTGCCGCCGCGGCCAGGTCCGGCACGGCAAGCGCGACATGGTTCAGGCGTCCGAGCATGCAAGGCTCCGCGGTGGTGAATGGTGAATAGTAGATGGTGAATGGTGGGCCAATCGCGAGCGGTGCGGATACCGATTACTATTCACTATTCACCATTCACTACCTGGTCACAAACACCGTCACCAGCGGCTTCTTGCCCCAGGCTTCGTTGGCGGCGCCGCGTACGGCGCGGCGTACCGCTTCCTGCACAAGATCGAGGTCTTTTCGGCGCTGGCGGGGGATGGAGTCCACCGCGCCGATTGCCGCATCGAGCATCAGGTCCTCCAGCGTCTCGCCGCTGGCATCGGCCTCGGCGACGCCGATCGCCACAAGGTCCGGATCGCCCGCGAGCTCGTATTTCTCGTCGAGCACGACATTGACCGCGACATGGCCGGCATAGGACAGCTTGCGCCGGTCGCGTATGCCCATCGCCTGGTCGGAGCCGATCAAGAGCCCATCCTTGTAGAGGCGGCCGAACGGCACCTGGTCGATAATCGTGGCGGGACCGGGCCAGAGCCTTAGCATATCGCCGTCGCGCACCTGTGCCACCTGGCCGATGCCCGACATCGACATCAACGAGCCCTGCGCGACCAGATGCGCCGCCTCGCCATGCACCGGCACACCGATCTGCGGCCGCACCCATTCATACATCTTGCGCAATTCGCTGCGGCGCGGGTGGCCGGAGACGTGCACCAGCGCGTCGCCGTCTTCGATGATCTTCATGCCGAGGTCGATCAGGCGGTTCTTGATCTCGAGAATCCCTCTCTCGTTGCCGGGAATGGTCCGCGAGGAAAACACCACAGTGTCGCCGGCCGTCAGCGCCACCGACTTCATTTCGTCGCGCGAAAGCTTCGCCAGCGCCGCCAGCGGCTCGCCCTGGCTGCCTGTGCAGATGATCACCAGGTTCTCGCGCGGGATGTAGCCGTAATCCTCCTCGGCAATGAATTCCGGCAGGCCGTCCATGTAGCCGAGCTCGGTCGCGACATCGATGACGCGCTTCAGCGAGCGGCCGAGCACCAGGCATTGCCGGCCGGTATCGCGCGCCGCCCTGGCGATCGAGATGATGCGCCCGACATTGGAGGAAAAGGTGGTGACCGCGACGCGGCCCTTGGCCTTCTCTATGACGCCCTTGAGGCCCTCGCCGACCGCCACTTCCGACGGCGATTCCCCTTCCCTCAGCGCGTTGGTGGAATCGCAAATTAGCGCCAGCACACCCTTGTCGCCATAGGCGCGGAAGCGCGCCTCGTCGGTCTTCGGGCCGATCGTCGGCGCCGGGTCGATCTTCCAGTCGCCGGTATGGATCACCGTGCCGGCCGGTGTGGTGATCGCCAGCGACATCGGCTCGGGGATCGAGTGCGCCACCGGAATGGCCTCGATCTCGAACGGCCCTATCGTGAACTTCTCGCCCGCCCGGTAGACGGTCGCTGGGATTTTTGGCGCATTCTGCTCGCCCTGCCGCTTGGCCTCGAGCAGGCCGGCGGTGAAGGGCGTCATCCAGACCGGGACCTTGAGCTTCGGCCAGATGTCGAGCAGCGCGCCGTAGTGGTCCTCATGCGCATGCGTGATGACGATGCCGCGCAAGCCGTCGAGGTTCTCCTCGATGAAGCGCGTGTCGGGCAGGATGAGGTCGACGCCCGGATGCGCCGTATCGGGAAAGGTGACGCCGACATCGACGACGATCCATTCGCGCGCGTCGGCCGGCCCGTAGCCATAGAGGGCGAAATTCATGCCGATCTCGCCGACGCCGCCAAGCGGCGCGAAGACGAGTTCGGCGTTGTCTCTATCCGCCATGCATCTTTCCTTCCTGGCCGCTCAGGCCAAGCCGTTAGCGCAATTCCACGAAAAGTGTGTCACGATTTTCCGTCCGGAATTGTGCAAAACAAATTATACCCGCGCCGAGGCGACCGCGCCGAAATGCACGTCGCCTGCCGCGATCGTCAGAACAGAACCATCATCGTCGCGGATCACGAAACGGCAGTCCTCGTCAATGGTCTCGAAGACGCCGCGCACCACATTGCCGTCAATTCTGACGGCAACCTCGCCGCCGAGCCCGGCCGCGCGCGTCAGCCAGCGCTTCCTGATGGCGTTAAGCCCGCGTCCGTCGTCCCACAATCTGAAATTTGCGCTCCAGGCGTCCGAAAGCGCCAGGAACAGCGTTTCGGCATCGCAATTTGCGCCCAGTGCCTGCAGCGACGTCGCCGGATAAGGCAGATCCTCGGGGTAAGCCACGACATTGACGCCGATGCCGACCGCGACTGCAAAGCGGCCGCCATCGAGCATCGCCGATTCCAGCAGGATGCCGGCGAGCTTGGCGCCGGAGGCGAGCACGTCGTTCGGCCATTTCAGCTCGAAGCGGTTGCGTCCTTCGCTGCCGCCGTCGAGGCCGACGGCGATCCTGCCTTGCGGAACGATGGCGTCGAGCGCGTCGGCGAGAGCCAGCCCGGCGACGAAGCCGAGTGTCGCGGCAAGCCTGAGCTCGCCGCCGGGAACCAGGAGCAGCGTCGCCGCCAGATTGCCTTCGGGCGTCGCCCAGGCGCGGCCACGCCGGCCGCGCCCGCTTTCCTGCTTCTTCGAAACTACCCAGAGTTTGCCTGGATCGCCGGCGCGCGCATGCTCCAGCGCCAGCGCGTTGGTCGAGCCGACACTGTCATGGGCCTCGAGCCGGAACCCCTCCGACGCCGCGGTTGGAGCCAGCCGAAACGCCATGCTGTCAGAAGAAGGTTTTTGCGGCGGCTTCGGCATAGCTGCCGATCGGCCCGCCGATCAGCACGTAGAACAGCACGAAGGCGCCGCTGACGCCGAGCACGAGGCGCAATTCGCTGGCCATTGGCACGAAGCCGCCGACAGGCTCGTCGAACCACATGATCTTGATGATGCGCAGGTAATAATAGGCGCCCACCACAGAGGCCAGCACGCCGATGATCGCCAGCGCGTAGAGATGCGCGTTGATGGCGGCGAGGAACACGTACCACTTCCCCCAGAATCCGGCGAGCGGCGGAATGCCGGCCAGCGAGAACATCAGGATGGTGAGAATGGTGGCCATGATCGGGTTGGTCGAGGCAAGGCCGGCGAGATCGCCGATCTGCTCGACATTGCCCTCCTTGCGCCGCATGGCGAGGATGAAGGCGAAGGTGCCGAGCGTCATCACCAGATAGATCAGCATGTAGATGACGACGCCGCGCACGCCGGCCTGGCTGTTGGCGGCAAGGCCGACCAGCGCGTAGCCCATATGGCCGATCGAGGAATAGGCCATCAGCCGCTTGATGTTGGTCTGGCCGATCGCCGCGAAGGCGCCGAGTGCCATCGAGGCGATCGAGATGAAGACGACGATCTGCTGCCAGTCGGCGGCGATCGGCTTGAAGGCGCCCATGGTGACGCGCACGATCAGCGCCATCGCCGCCATCTTCGGCGCGGCGGCAAGGAAAGCGGTGATCGGGGTCGGCGCACCTTCATAGACATCCGGCGTCCACATGTGGAAGGGCACGGCGGAGATCTTGAAGGCCAGGCCGGCGAGCACGAAGACCAGGCCGAAGACGAGGCCGAGCTGCCGCTCGCCGCTGCCCAGCGCTGTCGCGATCTCGTGGAAGCCGGTGTTGCCGGTATAACCGTAGACGAGGCTGATGCCGTAGAGCAGCATGCCGGACGACAGCGCGCCGAGGACGAAGTATTTGAGGCCCGCTTCGGTCGAGCGGAGATTGTCGCGATTAATAGCCGCCAGCACATAGATCGCCAGCGACTGCAGCTCGAGGCCGAGATAGAGCCCGATCATGCCGTTGGCCGAGATCATCAGCATCATGCCGAGCGTGCAGAGCACGACCAGCACCGGATATTCGAACTTGTCGAAATGCTCCTGCCTGGCGAAGCGCATCGACATGACGAGCGTCACCGCCGAGCCGATCAGCGCCAGCATTTTCATGAAGCGGCCGAAGGAATCCTGAACGAAGGCGCTGCCATAGGCAGCCCCCTCGCCGCCCGAGGACGCCAGCCACAAGCCGGCGATCACAAGCACCGCGACCGCAAGCCCGGTCACTGTCATCGTATTGTTGGAGCGCGAATAGGCGCCCACCATCAGAAGCGCCAGCGCGCCGATGGCGAGGATCAGCTCCGGCGTCGAGAGCGAAAGGCTGGAGAGAAGGTCCGGCGTCATGGTATTTCCCCAGTCAGTTCGCCGCCGCGGTCTGCGCGGAATTGATGGATGCGGTGACATTGGTGACGAGCGCCTTGACCGACTGCGCCGTGGCGTCGAACACCGGCGCCGGATAGACGCCAAAGAAGATGACCAGCGCCACCAGCGGGTAGACGATCGCCTTCTCGCGCGTCGAGAGATCGAGCAGGTTCTTCAGGCTTTCCTTGGTCAGCGCGCCGAAGATCACGCGGCGGTAGAGCCAGAGCGCGTAAGCCGCCGACAGGATCACTCCGGTGGCGGCGAAGAACGCTACCCAGGTGTTGACCCTGAAGATGCCGAGCATGGTCAGGAATTCGCCGATGAAGCCGCTGGTGCCCGGCAGGCCGACATTGGCCATGGTGAAGATCATGAACACGGTGGCGTATTTCGGCATGTTGTTGACCAGCCCGCCATAGGCGTCGATCTCGCGCGTGTGCATGCGGTCGTAGATGACGCCGACGCACAGGAACAGCGCGCCCGAGACGAGGCCGTGGCTGAGCATCTGGAACATCGCGCCCTGCACGCCTTCCTGGTTCATCGCGAAGATGCCCATGGTGACGAAGCCCATATGGGCGACCGACGAATAGGCGATCAGCTTCTTCATGTCCTCCTGCATCAGCGCCACCAGCGAGGTGTAGATGATGGCGACGACGGAGAGCGTGAAGATCAGCGGCGCGAAGGTCTCCGACGCCAACGGGAACATCGGCAGCGAGAAGCGCAGAAAGCCGTACCCACCCATCTTCAGGAGGATGCCGGCCAGGATGACCGAGCCTGCGGTCGGCGCCTCGACGTGGGCGTCGGGCAGCCAGGTATGCACCGGCCACATCGGCATCTTCACCGCGAAGGAGGCGAAGAAGGCAAGCCACAGCCAGGTCTGCATGCTGGCCGGGAAATTGTGCGTCAAGAGTGTGGTGATGTCGGTCGTGCCGGACTGGAAGAACATCGCCATGATGGCGAGCAGCATCAGCACCGAGCCGGCGAGCGTATAGAGAAAGAACTTGAACGAGGCGTAGACGCGCCGCTTGCCGCCCCACACGCCGATGATGATGAACATCGGGATCAGGCCACCCTCGAAGAAGACGTAGAAGAGCACGATGTCGAGCGCGCAGAACACGCCGATCATCAGCGTCTCGAGGATCAGGAAGGCGATCATGTAGGCCTTGACCCGCTTCTCGATCGCGTCCCACGAGGCCAGGATGCAAAGCGGCATGAGGAAGGTGGTCAGGATGACGAACAGCATCGAGATGCCGTCGACGCCCATGTGGTAGGAAATGCCCGAATCCAGCCAGGCGTGTTTCTCGACGAACTGGAAGCCGGCCTGCGAATTGTCGAATCCCTTCCAGATGAACAGCGAGACCACGAAGGTGAAGGCCGTCGTGATGAAGGCGATCGAGCGGATGTTGCGCCGCGCGTTTTCGCTGTCGTCGCTGATCGGCAGAATGAGCAGAACACCAACCAGCGGCAGGAAGGTGACCAGCGAGAGGATTGGCCAGTCGGTCATCAGAGCATCATCCAGGTGACGAGAGCGGCCACGCCGATCAGCATGGCGAAGGCATAGTGGTAGAGGTAGCCGGTCTGCAATTTGACGACGCGGTTGGTAACGTCGACGACGCGCGCCGAGATGCCATCGGGACCAAGCCCATCGATGATGGCGCCGTCACCGGTCTTCCACAGGAACCGGCCGAGGCGCTTCGCCGGCCGCACGAACAGGAAGTCGTAGAGTTCGTCGAAGTACCACTTGTTGAGCAGGAAGCCGTAGAGCAGGCGATGGTTGGCGGCGACGCTTCGCGGCAGTTCCGGCGAGCGGATGTAGAACTTCCAGGCGACCGCCAGGCCGATCAGCATCGCGATGAACGGCGCCAGTTCCACCCACAGCGGCAGCTCGTGGATCTCGTGCAGGATCTGGTTCTCAGGCAGAGTGAACAGCGACGCCTTCCAGAATTCGCCATAGCCCTCGCCGATGAAGGCGCCGTGGAAGATGACGCCGGCAAACAGCGCGCCGGCCGCCAGCACATAGAGCGGCACCAGCATCACCGGCGGCGATTCATGGACATGATGCATGACCTCGTGGCTGGCGCGGGGCTCGCCGTGGAAAGTCATGAAGATCAGCCGCCAGGAATAGAAGCTGGTGAAGCAGGCGGCGATCACGAGCAGGATGAAGGCGAAGCCGGCGACCGCGTTGTGGCTGGCGAAGGACGTCTCAATGATTGCATCCTTGGAAAAGAAACCGGCGGTGCCGATGACCGTCGCCGGGATGCCGACGCCGGTCAGCGCCAGCGTGCCGACCACCATCATCCAGTAGGTCTTCGGGATGAGCGTCCTCAACCCACCCATCCTGCGCATGTCCTGCTCGTCGGAGACGGCGTGGATGACCGAGCCCGAGCCGAGGAACAAAAGCGCCTTGAAGAAGGCGTGCGTGAACAGGTGGAAGATCGCCGCGCCATAGGCGCCGACGCCGAGCGCCACGAACATGTAGCCGAGCTGCGAGCAGGTCGAATAGGCGATGACGCGCTTGATGTCGTTCTGGACCAGGCCGACGGTCGCCGCGAAGAAGGCGGTGAAGGCGCCGATGAAGGTGACGACGGTGAGCGCCGAATGCGACAGCTCGAACAGCGGCGAAAGCCTCGCCAGCATGAACACGCCGGCCGTCACCATGGTCGCGGCATGGATCAACGCCGAGACCGGCGTCGGGCCTTCCATGGCGTCGGGCAGCCAAGTGTGCAGCGGCACCTGCGCCGACTTGCCCATGGCGCCCATGAAGAGCAACAGGCAGACCACCGTCAGCGCCGTGTGCTTGTCGAGCGCATGGCCGAGGAAGGTGAGCACGGCGGCCCCTTCCGGCGCGCCTTCGGCC
The DNA here is from genome assembly GCF_029625675.1 of Mesorhizobium sp. WSM4884. Lineage (NCBI taxonomy): Bacteria > Pseudomonadati > Pseudomonadota > Alphaproteobacteria > Hyphomicrobiales > Phyllobacteriaceae > Mesorhizobium > Mesorhizobium sp. WSM4884. Next base: position 366,919 of record NZ_JARTVO010000001.1, on the reverse strand, counting down.
GGAAGGAAGGAGGCTGCATTGGCAAAGACGGTGCCGAGATTGACCGAGCCGAACAGCACGAAAACGCCGAAGATGCCGAGCGCGAAGCCGAAGTCGCCGACACGGTTGACGACGAAGGCCTTGATCGCGGCGGCGTTGGCGGACGGCTTCTTGTACCAGAAGCCGATCAGCAGGTAGGAGGCGAGGCCGACACCTTCCCAGCCGAAGAACATCTGCACCAGGTTGTCGGCCGTCACCAGCATCAGCATCGCGAAGGTGAACAGCGACAGGTAGGCGAAGAAGCGAGGCCGGTCGGGATCGTGGTGCATGTAGCCGATCGAATAGATATGGACCAGCGCCGACACCGTGTTGACGACGATCAGCATCACGACCGTGAGCGTATCGATCCTCAGCGCCCAGGCGGCATCGAGGCCCCCGGCCTGGATCCAGCGCAGCACCGGCACGGTGAACACCTCGCCATGGCCGAAGCCGACGGTGAAGAAGGCGATCCACGACAGCACCCCCGAGATCACCAGGAAGCCGGAGGTTATGTATTCGGATGCCTTGGCGCCGAGCGAATTGCCGAACAGGCCGACGATCAGGAAGCCGAGCAGCGGAAGGAAGACGATGGCCTGGTACATGGTGGTTCCCGTCAACCCTTCATCTGGTTCACGTCTTCGACCGCGATCGAGCCGCGGTTGCGGAAGAAGACGACAAGGATGGCAAGTCCGATCGCGGCCTCGGCCGCAGCGACCGTCAGCACGAACAGGGCGAAGACCTGTCCGACGAGGTCATGCAGCGCCGCCGAGAAGGCGACGAAGTTGATGTTGACCGCGAGCAGGATCAGCTCGATCGACATAAGGATGACGATGATGTTGCGGCGGTTCAAGAAGATGCCGAACACGCCGAGCGTGAACAGGATCGCCGAAACCGTCAGATAATGCGCGATGCCGACGACCATCTCAGATACCCTCGCCCGACTTGACCTTGCGGATTTCCATGCCCGTGGCCGGCGTGCGGCCGACCTGAGCGGCGATCGACTGCCGCTTGACGCCTTCCTTGTGGCGCAGCGTCAGGACGATGGCGCCGATCATGGCGACCAGGAGCACGAGGCCGGCGATCTGGAAGTAATAGAGGTAGTCCGTATAGAGGATGTCGCCGAGCGCGGCCGTATTCGAGCGTGCGGCGAGATCAGGCGTCTGCTTCGCGACCGTGGAGGCGAGCTGCGGCGCGAAGCTGTAGCCGCCTAGCACGACGATCAGCTCAGCCGCCAGGATCAGCCCGACCAGCGCGCCGATCGGCGCGTATTGCAGCGCGCCCTGCTTCATCTCGGCGAAGTCGACATCGAGCATCATGACGACGAACAGGAACAGCACCATCACCGCGCCGACATAGACTACGAGCAGGATCAGGGCCAGGAACTCGGCGCCGGTCAGCAGGAACAGCCCGGCGGCATTGAAGAAGGTGAGGATGAGGAACAGCACCGAATGCACGGGGTTGCGCGACGAGATGACCATGAAGGCCGACGCCACGGCAATAAAGGCGAAGAGGTAGAAAAAGACCGCCTCTAATCCACTCAGCATGGGTTCCCCCGGGTTCCTGTCGGATCGGACATTCATCCTCTCCGTTGTCTCTGGCTTCGTCCCGCCTCCGGTGCGAAGCCGCGTGTTCCTAGCGCATGTTCCGATCGGGTTCAAAGACTCCGATCGAAAGAAACATGCGCCACTTTTTCATTCCGGAGGATGATCTGGTCCGAAAAGTCAGCAACTTTTCGGGATCATCCTCTGGACGAGGCCCCTGCGCCCCGTCCATACGTCAAATGTCAGCGATAGGGCGCGTCCAGCGCGATGTTGCGCGCCAATTCCCGCTCCCAGCGATCGCCGTTCGCGAGCAGCTTTTCCTTGTTGTAGTAAAGCTCCTCGCGCGTCTCGGTCGCGAATTCGAAATTCGGCCCCTCGACGATGGCGTCGACCGGGCAGGCTTCCTGGCAGAAGCCGCAATAGATACACTTCACCATGTCGATGTCGTAGCGCACCGTGCGGCGCGTGCCGTCGTTGCGGCGCGGACCGGCCTCGATGGTGATCGCCTGCGCCGGGCAGATCGCTTCGCAGAGCTTGCAGGCAATGCAGCGTTCCTCGCCGTTGGGGTAGCGGCGCAGCGCATGCTCGCCACGGAAGCGCGGGCTGGTCGGCCCCTTCTCGTGCGGATAGTTGATCGTCTCCTTCGGCGCCACAAACTGGCGCATCGACAGGAAGAAGGCGCTGACGAAATCCTTCAGCAGCAGCGCCTTTGCGGCTTGGGCCAGAGCGGACATCACGCAAACCCCGTGATCTTGAGGAAGGCCGCGGTGGCGACGACCATGAAGAGCGAGATTGGCAGGAAGACCTTCCAGCCCAGTCGCATCAGCTGGTCGTAGCGGTAGCGCGGCACGAACGCCTTCACCATCGAGAACATGAAGAACACCAGGCAGACCTTGAGCACGAACCAGATCAGGCCAGGCACCCAGGTGAAGGGCGCGAAATCGAACGGTGGCAGCCAGCCGCCAAGGAAGAGGATGGTAGCCAACGCGCACATCAGCACGACGGCGACGTACTCGCCCAGGAAGAAGAGCAGGAACGGCGTCGACGAATATTCAACCATATGGCCGGCAACCAGTTCCGATTCCGCCTCGACGAGATCGAAAGGCGGACGGTTCGTCTCCGCCAGCGCCGAGATGAAGAACACGATGAACATCGGGAACAGCGACAGCCAGTGCCAGTCGAGGAACGTGTTGGGCAGGCCGAGCCTCGTGCCGAGGCCGTCTTGCTGCGAGAGCACGATGTCGGACAGGTTGAGCGAACCGACGGTGAGCAGCACCGTAACGATGACGAAGCCGATCGAGACTTCGTAGGACACCATCTGCGCGGCCGAGCGCAGCGCGCCGAGGAACGGATATTTCGAATTGGACGCCCAGCCGCCCATGATCACGCCATAGACCTCGAGCGAGGAGATGGCGAAGACATAGAGGATGCCGACATTGATGTTGGCGATCGCCCAGCCCTGATTGACCGGAATGACGGCCCAGGCCGAGATTGCGAGCACCGCCGAGACCAGCGGCGCCAGCAGGAAAACGCCCTTGTTGGCACCGGACGGGATCACCGGCTCCTTGAACACGAACTTCAACAGGTCGGCGAAGGCCTGCAGCGTGCCCCAGGGGCCGACGACGTTCGGGCCGCGGCGCAGCTGCACGGCCGCCCAGATCTTGCGGTCGGCGTAGAGCACATAGGCGACGAAGATCAGGAGAACGACGATCAACACCACCGACTTCAACAGGATCAGCAGCGCAGGCAGCACGTAGAAGGAGAAGAAGGTATCCATGCTTATTCCGCCGCCTGCTTGAAGCCGCTCTTGGCCAGCGCCGAACATTCAGCCATCACGGCCGAGGCCCGCGCGATCGGGTTGGTCAGATAGAAATCCTTCACCGGCGAGGTGAAAGTGCTCTTGTTCAGGCGTCCGCCGAGCTTCGCCGCCCTGGCGATGTCTTCGGAGCTGCCGGCCAGAACCTGGTCGATGCGGGCGAGATGCGGATGTTCGCCATAGAGCTTGGCACGCAGCTGCGCCAGCGAATCGAACGGCAGTTTCTTGCCGAGCACATCCGACAGCGCCCTGAGAATCGCCCAGTCCTCGCGCGCTTCGCCCGGGGCGAAGCCGGCGCGGTTGGTCTGCTGCACGCGGCCTTCCGTGTTGACGTAGGTGCCGGACTTTTCGGTGTAGGCGGCAGCCGGCAGGATGACGTTGGCACGGTGCGCGCCGGCATCGCCATGCGTGCCGATATAGACGACGAAGGCGCCGCCGGTCTTGGCCATGTCGATCTCGTCGGCGCCAAGCAGGAACAGGAGATCCGTTTCGCCCAGCATGCCGGCGACATTCTTGCCGCCCTCGCCCGGTACGAAGCCGACGTCGAGCCCGCCGACTCGGCCCGCAGCGTTGTGCAGCACCGCAAAGCCGTTCCAATCGGCCGTGACGGCATTGACGGCCGTCGCCAGCCTTGCCGCCTGGCCGAGCACCGCCGCGCCGTCCGAGCGCGCCAAGGCACCCTGGCCGACGATGATCAGCGGATGCGTTGCATTCTTCAGCACCTCGAAGAACTTGCCGTTGCCGTCGGCCAGATCCTTCAAGGACTCCGGCCCGGCGCCGATGAGCTCGTAGTCATAGCGCGTGTCGCCGATCTCGCCGATAACGCCGACCGGCAGGTTGCCGACGCGCCAGCGCTTGCGGATGCGGGCGTTGAGCACCGAGGCCTCGAAGCGCGGATTGGCGCCGACGATCAGCACCGCGTCGGCCTGCTCGATGCCTTCGATGGTCGGATTGAAGATGTAGCTGGCGCGGCCGAGCGACGGGTCGAGCGCTGCGCCATCCTGGCGGCAGTCGATGTTCTTGGAGCCGAGCGCGGCCATCAGAAGCTTGAGCGCATAAATCTCCTCGACCGCGGCGAGGTCGCCGGCAATGGCGCCGATGCGCTCGGGCGCGGTCTTCGACACCTCGTCCTTGATCGCCGCGAAGGCTTCCGCCCAGCTTGCCGGAGCGAGCTTGCCGTTCTTGCGCACGTAAGGACGATCGAGGCGCTGCGTGCGCAGGCCGTCCCAGATGAAGCGGGTCTTGTCGGAGATCCACTCCTCGTTCACCGCCTCGTTGACGCGCGGCAGGATGCGCATCACCTCGCGGCCTCTGCTGTCGACGCGGATCGCCGAGCCGACGGCATCCATGACGTCGATCGATTCCGTCTTGGTCAGTTCCCACGGCCGCGCCTGGAAGGCGAACGGCTTGGAGGTCAGCGCGCCGACCGGGCAGAGGTCGATGACGTTGCCCTGCAATTCCGACGTCATCGCCTGTTCGAGATAGGTGGTGATCTCGGCATCCTCGCCGCGGCCGATCAGGCCGAGCTCGGAAATGCCGGCGACCTCGGTGGTGAAGCGGACGCAGCGCGTGCAATGGATGCAGCGGTTCATCACCGTCTTGACCAGCGGGCCGATATATTTGTCTTCGACCGCGCGCTTGTTCTCGTGATAGCGCGAAGAATCGACGCCGAAAGCCATCGCCTGGTCCTGCAGGTCGCACTCGCCACCCTGGTCGCAGATCGGGCAATCCAGCGGATGGTTGATCAGCAGGAACTCCATCACGCCTTCGCGGGCCTTCTTGACCATCGGCGTGTTGGTGAAGATCTCCGGCGGCTCGCCATTCGGGCCGGGGCGCAGGTCGCGCACGCCCATGGCGCAGGAGGCCTGCGGCTTGGGCGGGCCGCCCTTCACCTCGATCAGGCACATGCGGCAATTGCCGGCGATCGACAGCCGCTCGTGGAAGCAGAAGCGCGGCACTTCCGCGCCGGCGTCCTCGGCCGCCTGCAGCAGCGTGTAGTGGTCGGGTACCGTGATCTCTTTCCCGTCGACCTTGAGCTTTGCCATTCGCCTCAAACCTTCGCGGATTTCCCGCAATCTCTCTTTCCGGGCGCAGCCGATGCCGCGCCCGGCATTTCATCTCGCTACTTGGCGGCCAGCGCCGCCGCCTGACCGAGCCAGTCGTCGCGGCCGATGCGGCCGGCAAGCGACAGGTAATCCTCGACCCAGGCAATCTCTTCCGACGTCCAGGCAGCGATCTGGCCATAAGTCCAGATGCCAAGGCCGTTCAGAACCTTCTCGAGCTTCGGCCCGATGCCCGAAATCGCCTTCAGGTCGGAAGGCTTCCCCGGCTTGTCGATCGCCTTGGGCTGCCTGAAATCCTCCGGCATCAGCCCGGTCGCGGCGGTTCCGGCAACCGTGTCGGCACCTGCCGTGTCGAGCGCCTTCTCGGTGGCGTTGGCCGCGATGTCGGTCATGTCCCTGGCAAAGGTCTGCGCCTCGGCGATCAGCGTCTCTGTCGCCTTGCGCGCCTTGGACGAATTGTTGGCGGCCTCGGTCCGCGCCTCGAGATCATCGAGGAACGGCTGGAACATGCGCTGCGAGGCTTCGACCGCGCCGGAGAGCGCGCCCATCCAGACGCCCAGGGCCTGGTTGGCAAATCCGATGCCCAGCGCCGACATCGCGGCCGCGCCCGCGACGGGATGCGCCATGAGGTTGACGGCGCTGGCCATCTCCCTCGGCATCATCTTTGTCAGGTCCTGGTTCATCTTCTCGAGTTGGTCCCAATAAGGCATCAGCGGGTAGGCTATCGAATACGGCGCCATAGACATCTCCTGGTCGTTTCTTCGTACGCCCCGCCCCTGCTTTTCCGTCCCGGGCAATTGCCCGTCTTCACAAATCTATTCCGCCGCCACCATCACCGGCTCGACCCGGTGCGCGTTGTGCGAAAACTCGTCGATGCGGCGTTCCACCTCGCCGCGGAAGTGCCGCATCAGGCCCTGGATCGGCCAGGCCGCCGCGTCGCCCAGCGCGCAGATCGTGTGGCCCTCGACCTGCTTGGTGACGTCGAGCAGCATGTCGATCTCGCGCTTCTGCGCTTCGCCGCGCACCAGCCGCTCCATCACCCGCCACATCCAGCCGGTGCCTTCGCGGCACGGTGTGCACTGGCCGCAGCTCTCATGCTTGTAGAAGTAGGAAAGCCTGGCGATCGCCTTCACGATATCGGTCGACTTGTCCATGACGATGACGGCCGCCGTGCCGAGGCCGGATTTGAGGTCGCGCAGCGCGTCGAAATCCATCGGCGCGTCCATGATCTGCTCGGCCGGCACCAACGGCACCGAGGCGCCGCCGGGTATGACCGCCAGCAGATTATCCCAGCCGCCGCGAATGCCGCCGCAATGCGTCTCGATCAGCTCGCGGAACGGGATCGACATCGCCTCTTCGACGGTGCACGGGTTGTTGACGTGGCCAGAGACGCAAAACAGCTTGGTGCCGGCATTGTTCGGCCGGCCGAAGGACGAGAACCAGGCGGCGCCCCGGCGCAGGATGGTCGGCGCCACGGCGATCGATTCGACGTTGTTGACCGTGGTCGGGCAGCCATAGAGGCCGACATTGGCCGGGAATGGCGGCTTCAGCCGCGGCTGGCCCTTCTTGCCTTCCAGGCTTTCGAGCAGCGCCGTCTCCTCGCCGCAGATATAGGCGCCGGCGCCATGGTGCATGTAGACGTCGAAGTCGTAGCCGGACGTGTTGTTCTTGCCGATGAGCTTCGCCGCATAGGCCTCGTCGATGGCCCGCTGCAGCGCCTCGCGCTCGCGGATGAACTCGCCGCGCACATAGATATAAGCGGCGACCGCACCCATGGCGAAGCCGGCGACCAGCGCGCCCTCGACCAGCGTGTGCGGATCGTTGCGTAGGATGTCGCGGTCCTTGCAGGTGCCCGGCTCGGATTCGTCGGCGTTGATGACCAGATAGGCCGGCCTACCGTCGCTTTGCTTGGGCATGAACGACCATTTCAGGCCGGTCGGGAAACCGGCGCCGCCGCGGCCACGCAGGCCGCTCGCTTTCATCTCGTTGACGATCCAGTCGCGCCCTTTGGCGATGAGGCCGGGCGTGTCGTCCCAGATGCCGCGCGCCTGCGCTCCGGCCAGCGACTTGTCGAAGAGGCCGTAGATGTTGGTGAAGATGCGGTCTTTGTCCTGGAGCATTTCTCGTCCCTCAGACCGGCTTCTTGCCGAAGACGCGGATGTATTCGGCGACGCCGCCCTTGGCGAGCGCCTTGGCCTGTTTCACCCAGTCGTCGCGCTCGATGCGGCCGCGGAAATTGAGATAGCCGTCGACCCATTCGCGCTCGGCCTTCTTCCACGAGGCAACCTGCGCGAAAGTGTAGATGCCAAGCGAATGCAAGGTGCCCTCGATCTTCGGACCGACGCCGGAAATCAGCTTCAGATCGTCGACCGCTGCCGGCCGCTCAATGCCGGCCGGGCGGCTCTTGTCCTCGAGCGAGGGCTTGCCCGTCTTTGGGCTGGCATCTGCCTTGGCGGCGGGCTGCTTGGTCTCCGGCGACTTGAACGCCGCGGCTGGTTCCGCCTTGGTCTTCGGCCCGCTGCGCGGCTTCGAAACCCCTTCGACTTCCGGAGAAGCCTGGTTGGCGTTTGCCGCGGAGTGACGTGGCGCCCTGACGCTGGCCGCCTTTTCGGTGGCCGGCGAAACCTTGACCGGCGACGGCGTCGTCAATGCCGGGCTTGTTTCGGGCGCATCCGTTTTCGGCTTGCTGGTTTTCGAAGGTCCGACCGGCGCCGATGGCGCGGCAGGCGCCTGCGAAACAACGGCGGCCGGAGCCGCGGCAGGCGCAGCAGCGGCGGCGTCCCTGGCCGCCTTCGCGGCAGCCTTGGCTTCCTTGTCGCGAGTCGTCTTCAGGATCGCCCTTTCGCTCTTCAGCGTCGTCAGCCCGGACGCCGGCTCGGAGCCGGTACGTCCGTTCTGCGGGCCCGGCTTAACTTCCGCGCCCTTGCCCGTTTCATAGAGATCGATGATCTCGGCGAGGCGCTCAGGCGTCAGATCCTCGAACGTGTCCTTGAAGATCATGACCATCGGCGCGTTGACACAGGCGCCGAGGCATTCGACCTCCTCCCACGACAATGTGCCCTTCTCGTTGGTGTGGAACTGATCGTGATGGATCTTGGACCGGCAGACATCCATCAACGCTTCGGAGCCGCGCAGCATGCAGGGCGTGGTGCCGCAGACCTGGATGTGTGCGCGAGTGCCGACCGGATTGAGCTGGTATTGGGTGTAGAAGGTCGCGACCTCGAGGCCGCGGATGCGCGGCATGCCGAGCATGTCGGAGATCGTCTCGATCGCCGCCTTGGTGACCCAACCTTCCTGTTCCTGCGCCAGCATCAACAAGGGGATGATGGCTGATTGCTCGCGTCCCTTGGGATATTTGGCGATCCACTGCTTGGCCGCCGCCGCATTCTCCTTGTTGAAGGCGAAGGACGCTGGCTGGACGCTGGCTTCTGCGAGACGGCGGACTGACATTTAGCGATCGACCTCACCAAACACGATGTCGAGGGAGCCAAGCACGGCGGTGACGTCGGCCAGCATGTGGCCGCGGCACAGGAAATCCATGGCCTGCAGATGCGCGAAGCCTGGCGCCCGCAGCTTGCAACGATAGGGCTTGTTGGTACCGTCGGAGACGAGATAGACGCCGAACTCGCCCTTCGGCGCCTCGACGGCCGCATAGACCTCGCCTGCCGGAACGCGGTAGCCCTCGGTATAAAGCTTGAAGTGATGGATCAGCGCTTCCATCGAGCGCTTCATCGCCGCGCGCTTCGGCGGCACGACCTTGCCATCGAGGTTCGACACCGGGCCGGCGCTTTCCTTGCCGAGCAGTAGATCGACGCACTGGCGCATGATCTTCGCCGACTGGCGCATCTCTTCCATGCGCACGAGATAGCGGTCGAAGCAGTCGCCGTTCTTACCGACCGGGATGTCGAAATCCATCTCGGAGTAACATTCATACGGCTGTGCCTTGCGCAGGTCCCAGGCCGCGCCCGAGCCGCGCACCATCACGCCGGAAAAACCCCAGGCCCAGGCATCGGCCAGCGACACCGTGCCGATATCGACATTGCGCTGCTTGAAGATGCGGTTGGGCGTGAGCAGCGCGTCGAGATCGTCGATCGACTTCAGGAACGGGTCGATCCACTTGCCGATATCCTCGATCAGCTTCTGCGGCAGGTCCTGGTGCACGCCGCCCGGCCGGAAATAGGCCGCATGCATGCGCGAGCCTGAGGCGCGCTCGTAGAAGACCATCAGCTTTTCGCGCTCGACGAAGCCCCATAGCGGCGGGGTGAGCGCGCCGACGTCCATCGCCTGCGTCGTCACATTGAGGATGTGCGACATGATGCGGCCCATTTCGGAATAGAGCACGCGGATCAGCTGGCCGCGCTTCGGCACCTCGATACCGAGCAGCCGCTCGGCGGCCAAAGCGAAGGCATGCTCCTGGTTCATCGGCGCGCAATAGTCGAGCCGGTCGAGGTAAGGCACGGCCTGCAGATAGGTCTTGGCCTCGATCAGCTTTTCGGTGCCGCGATGAAGCAGGCCGATATGCGGATCGACGCGGTCGACAACCTCGCCGTCGAGTTCAAGAACCAACCGCAAAACACCGTGCGCTGCGGGGTGTTGAGGCCCAAAGTTAATGTTGAAATTGCGGACGGAGGTCTCAGCCATGGATTGCCCTTGGCGAATAGTGAATGGTCAATGGTGAATGGTGAATGGTCATTCGCGCTCTTCCTCGAGCGACCGGACGAACGAGACCAGCCTTTTGCCCAGTCTGGTGTAACCTGGTTCCAGACTTGCAGCCTGCTCCCTGGACAATAATCCAACGCGACCGCAGAGCATGGTGTGTGTTTCCAGCTCCTTCAACGAGCCCTGCGCGATGCGAAGGAATTGAATGAACGGTCGCCGCTGCGCGCGCCCGAAACCTTCCGCAATGTTCGCCGGAATAGAAGCTGCGCATCGCCGCATCTGAGCCGCCAGTCCAAACATTTCCTCGCGCGGAAACCCGCGCGTCAAAGCGTAAATGGATTCGGCGATATCCATCGCCTCCTGCCAGACGATGAGATCGCGATAGTCGCGTATCTTTCCCTGCGTCTCGTCCATTCACCATTCACTATTCACCATTCACTGCTTCGCTTTCTTGTCGCCCGGCAGGACGTAGTCCGTCCCTTCCCAGGGAGAAAGAAAATCAAAATTGCGGAATTCCTGCTTAAGCTCGACCGGCTCGTAGATCACGCGCTTGGCCTCGTCGTCGTAGCGCACCTCGACGAAGCCGGTGAGCGGAAAATCCTTGCGCAGCGGGTGGCCGTCAAAGCCGTAGTCGGTAAGGATGCGGCGCAGATCCGGATGGCCGGAGAACAGCACGCCGTAAAGATCGTAGGTCTCGCGCTCGTACCAGTCGGCGCCGGGGTAGACTGAGGTCAGCGACGGCACCAGCGTCTCCTCGTCGGCCTGGACCTTGAGGCGGATGCGCCCATTCTGCTTTGGCGACAATAGGTGGTAGACGACGTCGAAACGCTTGGCCCGCGACGGGTAGTCGGCCCCGCAGATGTCGATGATCGAGATGAACTGGCAGCGCGGATCGTCGCGCAGGAAGGTCGCCACCTCGATCAGGTTGCCCGGCTCGACGGAAACGGTCAGCTCGCCATAGGCAAGCACGGCTTCGCCGATACGGCCGGAGAGCTTCTCGCCGAGATAGGTGGAGAGTTCGTTCAACGCCAGGGCCATTGGTTCACCGTTCGATCGTGCCGGTGCGGCGGATCTTCTTCTGCAACAGAAGAATGCCGTAGAGCAGCGCTTCCGCGCTCGGTGGGCAGCCGGGGACATAGATGTCGACCGGCACGATGCGGTCGCAGCCGCGCACCACCGAATAGGAATAATGGTAGTAGCCGCCGCCATTGGCGCAAGAGCCCATCGAGATGACGTAGCGCGGCTCCGGCATCTGGTCGTAGACCTTGCGCAGCGCCGGCGCCATCTTGTTGGTCAGCGTGCCGGCAACGATCATGATGTCGGACTGGCGGGGAGACGCGCGCGGCGCGACGCCGAAACGCTCGCTGTCGTAGCGCGGCATCGAGGTGTGGATCATCTCGACCGCGCAGCAGGCGAGGCCGAAGGTCATGAACATCAGCGAGCCGCTGCGCGCCCAGGTGATCAGCGCTTCGGTCGAGGTGACGAGGAAGCCCTTGTCGGCCAACTCGTTGTTGATTTCCAGGAAGAAGGGATCGTCCTCCCCTACCGGCCTGCCGGTGTTGGGGTCGATGATGCCCTTGGGCTTCGGCGCGACGAGGGTGCCTGAACTGTCGTTCAATCCCATTCCAGCGCTCCTTTTTTCCATTCATAGGCAAAGCCGATGGTCAGCACCGCCAGGAACACCATCATCGACCAGAAGCCGAGCATGCCGACCTTCGAGAAGGACACCGCCCATGGGAACAGGAAGGCGACCTCGAGATCGAAGATGATGAACAGGATCGACACCAGGTAGAAGCGGATGTCGAATTTCATGCGGGCGTCGTCGAAGGAGTTGAACCCGCATTCATAGGCGGAAAGCTTTTCCGGGTCGGGATTGCGGTAGGCCACCAGGAACGGCGCGATGATCAGCGCGAGACCGACGACCATCGCCACTGCGATGAACAGGACGATGGGCAGATACGAACTTAGGAGTGCGCTCATGCGGCGACTTTCCTTTGGCGGGCCAGTTCACTTTGATTACAGCAACGGACTCTAATGCGGAAGCGTGACAGTTTAACCGCTGAACCGTTTTAAAGGGCCATGCTGCAACGCGGCGAGGGTTAGCGCAGCGGTTTCGGCGACGCAAGTCAAACCTTGTTCAAAATCCGGCGCTGGACGCCATATCGGAAGAAACTGGTCCGATCCGCTCCTGTTTGATTTCCTTCACTTTTTACTCCACTTTTCTCTCCTGACAGATCTCCCGCCATTTGCCTGTTAGCATGGCTGGAATCACCGGCTGGAAATCAGGTAAACGGATCGAGGCAAAGGCACCTTGATGAAGGAAAAAATCTCTCTTCGCATGGCAAGGCGCATCGCGCTCGGCGCGCAGGGTTTTACGGACCCTCGTCCGGGCGGCGAGCCCAACCGCCGGCACCTCGCCCGCGTGCTCTCCCGGACCGGCCTGCTGCAGATCGATTCCGTCAGCGCGGTGGTGCGCGCCCATTACATGCCGCTCTATTCGCGCCTCGGCCCCTACCCGCTTGCGCTGCTGGACAATGCAGCCGTGACCCGCAAGCGCGCCATCTTCGAATATTGGGCGCACGAGGCGTCGTTCCTTCCGGTCGAGACCTATCCACTCCTGCGCTGGCGCATGCAGCGCGCCGAACGCGGCGAGGAAATGTATCTCGGCCTCGCCAAATGGGGCCGCGAGCGCAAGGCGATGATCAATGAGATCTATAAGGAGGTGGCCGAACGCGGGCCGATCGCCGCCTCCGACATCGAGGGCCACAAGGGCAATGGCGGCTGGTGGGGTTGGAGCGAGGCCAAGCACGCTTTCGAATGGCTGTTCTGGGCCGGACGCATCACCACCGCCTATCGGCGCGGCTTCGAGCGCTACTACGACCTGCCCGAGCGCGTTTTGCCGCAGGCCGTGCTCGATCTGCCGGTGCCCTCGGTCGAGGACGCGCATCGCGAATTGCTGCGCATTTCCGCCCGCGCCCATGGCGTCGCCACCTATAGCGACCTCCGCGACTATTTTCGCCTGGCGCCAGGCGACACGAAAGACAGGATCGAGGAATTGGTCGAGGCCGGCGAGCTGCTGCCGGTGCGGGTCGAAGGCTGGGACAAGACCGCCTATCTCCACAAGGACGCCCGTTTTCCGCGCCGGATCGAGGCGCGCGCGCTGCTCGCCCCGTTCGACCCCGTCGTCTTCGAGCGCACGCGGACGGAAAAGCTCTTCGACTTCCGCTACCGCATCGAGATCTACACGCCGGCCGAAAAGCGCCAATATGGCTATTACGTGCTGCCCTTCCTGCTCGGCGACCGGATCGTCGCGCGTGTCGACTTGCGGGCCGATCGCCCGGCCAGCGTGCTGCGCGTCCACGCCGCCTACGCTGAAGCCCACGCTCCGCCCGAAACGGCTGCCCAGCTCTTCGACGAACTGAAACAGATGCAGCGCTGGCTTGGCCTGGAGCGCATCGAGGTGACACCCGCCGGCGACCTCGGTCCGGCGCTGGCCGACATCCGGGTGTCGTAGCCGCGCGTTGACAGGCGCATGGCCGTAAGCCTAAATCCTGACCCAGACGGTCTTCTCCCGGCAAAGGGAGGAGCCAAGAGGGAATGCGGTGCGGAGTTGAAAAATTCCAAATCCGCGGCTGTCCCCGCAACTGTGAGCGAAGAGCCTCAGCCGAAAACCACTGGGATTTCCCCGGGAAGGCGGCACGAGAAGGCGATGACCCGCGAGCCAGGAGACCTGCCGTCTGAGAGTTGAAGTATCCGATCGCCCGGCGGGTTTTCCGGGCAAGGAGCATGGTTTTGGATCGCAACGGCAGTTTCCCGGCTAATATCGCGGACGTTTCGTCCAAGCGCGATGACGCGCTGGCCGGCGTGACCGTCATCGTCTGCTCGTCCTGCCGTGACGAAACCGGTTCGGACGCGCGTCCGCGCGCCGGCGCCCTGCTGGCCGAGGATACGCGCAGCGCAGCGTCGGGCCAGGATATCCGCATCCGCACTGTCGAATGCCTCGGCAATTGCAAGCGCCGCCTGAGTGCCGCGCTGCTGCGCGACGGCTGCTGGAGCTATGTCTTCGGCGACCTGGAAACGACCAGCGGCGCCGACCTCGTCGCCGGCGCGAAGCTCTTCGCCACGTCGACCGATGGCCTCATCCCGTGGCGCGGCCGGCCCGATTCCCTCAAGCGCGGGCTCGTTGCCCGCATCCCGCCTCTCGATCTCCTGAAGGACCGACCATGAACGTTTCCGTTTCCCGTGTTCCGTGCACCGTCGTCACCGGCTTCCTCGGAGCCGGCAAGACGACGCTGATCCGCAACCTGCTCGAGAACGCCAAAGGCAAGCGGCTGGCGATCATCGTCAACGAGTTCGGCGATGTCGGCATCGACGGCGAGATCCTGAAAGGCTGCGGCATCGACACCTGCCCGGAGGAGAACATCGTCGAACTCGCCAATGGCTGCATCTGCTGCACCGTGGCGGACGATTTCGTGCCGGCGCTCGACCAGATCCTGTCACGCTCGCCGAAGGTCGACCACATCCTGATCGAAACCTCCGGCCTGGCGCTGCCGAAGCCGCTGGTTCAGGCCTTTCAGTGGCCGACGGTCAAGAGCCGCGTCACCGTCGACGGCGTCATTGCCGTGGTCGACGGCCCGGCGTTGGCCGACGGCCGCGTCGCCTCCGACATGGACGCGCTCAAGGCGCAGCGCGCTGCCGACGATTCCCTCGACCATGACGATCCGGTCGAGGAGGTGTTCGAGGACCAGATCGCCTGCGCCGACTTGATCATCCTGTCGAAGAGCGACCTGATGGACGCGGCGGGTTCGGAGCGCGCCAACGCCGTCATCGGCGAGCATGTGGCGCGTGCCGTGAAAGTCGTGCCGACAACGCACGGCAAGGTCGATCCGTCAGTCCTGCTCGGCCTTGGCCTTGCCGTCGAGGACGACATCGAGAACCGCAAGACCCATCATGACGACGAGCTCGACCATGAGCATGACGATTTTGACTCCTTCGTCATCGATATCCCGTCGATCTCGCATCCGGACGAGCTGGCAAAACGCGTCGCCCTTGCCGCCGAGCAGGAAAACGTGCTGCGCGTGAAAGGCTTCGTCGAGGTCGGCGGCAAGCCGATGCGGCTGCTGCTGCAGGCCGTCGGCCCGCGCGTCAATCACTATTACGACCGCGCCTGGACGGCTGCGGACGACCGCCGCTCGCGGCTCGTCGTCATCGGCCTCAAGGGGCTGAATCGCCCTGCGGTCGAGCGTATCCTCGCCGGCTGAGGCAAGCACGAAAAGCCCAACACGAAAAGCAATGCATATCCTCGCCACGACATCCGCCTCGCTCGACGATCTCGCCGAGCCGATCGACCTCAGGCAGACACCTGCGGATGTCGTGGCGCTGTCCTTCACCGATAGCGATCTCGCCGGACTGGCTGCCGCCTGGAAGGCCGACGCCGAGCGGCTGCCGTCGATGCGGCTCGCCGCGCTGCGCGACCTGCGCCATCCGATGTCCGTGGACCTCTGGATCGACGGCGTCGCCCGCCATGCCAAGGTCGTCCTGGTCCGCATTCTCGGCGGTTACGACTGGTGGCGCTATGGCTGCGACCAGCTTGCGGCGGTCGCACGCGAACGAAACATCAAGCTGGCGCTGCTGCCGGGCGAAAGCCATGACGAGGATCAGCGCCTGATCGAAGGCTCGACGCTGCCGCGCGCCGAGCTCGACGCCTTGCTCGGCTATTTCCGCGAAGGCGGCCCGGCCAATATGGCTGTGTTGGTGCGGAGATTGGCCCGACTGGCTGGGTCGGACGTGATGGTGGCTGAGGCAGTGAGCGTGCCGAAAGCGGGGTTTTATGAGCCAGGAGTCGGCGTCGTTGAGAAGCCGGGTTTCGCAAAACTCGGCGATCCTTCGCACCCCCCTCTGTCCTGCCGGACATCTCCCCCGCAAGGGGGGAGATCAGCCGTCGCTGGCCTTGGCGCCAATTCTTCCAGGTCAGCAGCAGAACCACCAACAGCATCTGCGATTGGCGAAATCGTCGATGACAGCTCAATCTCCCCCCTGTCCGGCAGGACAGAGGGGGGTGTGACGGAACTCGACGCTGGTAATCTCACCACCTCGGTCATCCCCATTCTCTTCTACCGCTCGATGCTGCTGGCGGCAGACGTCGCGCCTATCGACGCTCTCGCGGAAGCATTGAAGCTGCAAGGCCTCACCCCAGTGCCGATCTTCGTCTCCAGCCTCAAGGATCCGGCGTCCCAGGCCTTTGTCGAAACTGCCCTCGCATCGCTGAACCCGTCAGCCATCGTAACCGCCACCGCCTTTGCCTCCGGCGCCGAGCCGGGCGCCGAAACGCTCTTCGACCGCGCCGGCGTGCCTGTGTTCCAGGTCATCGTCGCCACGACGAGGCGCGAGGTCTGGGAGAAGAACCAGCGCGGCCTGGCGCCCGCCGACCTTGCCATGCATGTCGTGCTGCCGGAGCTCGACGGCCGCATCCTGGCCGGCGCGATCGCCTTCAAGGGCGAGGTTGAAACCGATCCGGCGCTCGCCTTCCGCGCCTTCGCCAACCGGCCGGAGGCCGATCGGGTCGCGCAGGTCGCCAAGCGCGTCGCGGCCTTCGTTCGCTTACAGCGGACGGAGCGGGCCGAGCGCAAGCTGGTGATCCTGATCCCGGACTATCCGAGCGCGCCAGGGCGTACAGGCTATGCCGTCGGGCTTGACGTGCCCTCGAGCGTGCTCGCCATGCTGCACGACCTTAAGGAACAGGGCTATGCGGTTGACGGGATTCCACAATCGCCGCGCGCGTTGCTGGATTTGCTGGAGGTTGGTGGACGCGGGTTAAGTCTAGAAGACTACTTGCGCTCGTCCACGGAACTGCCGGGAGGCGCGCGTGATGCAGTCAAGGCTGCCTGGGGCGGCATCGAAGACGACGGAGGGTTGCGCGAGGCTCCCCCCTCTGTCCTGCCGGACATCTCCCCCACAAAGGGGGAGATTGCTCTTTCATCTGCTCTTTCGCCAATCGCCAACGCCGCAGGAATAGTGCCATCGACGAAACTGCCAATCTCCCCCCTTGTGGGGGAGATGTCCGGCAGGACAGAGGGGCGCGCGACAGAACGCCGACCGTCCCAAGCAGCCCCCAACGAACGCTTCCCCTTCCGCGCCGCGACCTTCGGCAACGTCACCGTGGCGCTGGCCCCCGATCGCGGCCGCTCCGCCGACCGCCGCGCCGACTATCACGATCCGACGCTGCCGCCGCGCCACGAACTCATCGCCTTTGGCCTCTGGCTGCAGAAATCCCTCGGCGTGCATGCCATCGTCCATGTCGGCGCGCATGGCACGCTGGAGTGGCTGCCGGGCAAGACGGTCGCGCTCTCCGACACCTGCTTTCCTGAGATCGTCACCGGCTCTCTGCCGGTCATCTATCCCTTCATCGTCTCCAATCCCGGCGAGGCCGCGCAGGCCAAGCGCCGCATCTCGGCCGTCACGCTCGGCCATCTGCCGCCGCCGCTGACCGGCGCCGGTCTGGACGAAGCACAGCAGCGCCTCGAGCGTCTTGTCGACGAATACGCCCAGGCCGACGGGCTCGACCGTCGTCGCCGCGATCGGCTGGCGAGGCTGATCGTCGAGACCGCACAGAAGTCCGGTCTTGCGGCGGAGGCTGGCGTTGCCGGCACTGATGCGCCGGACGAAGCGCTGCGTCGCATCGACGCCTGGCTTTGCGACCTCAAGGATTTCGCAGTGAAGGACGGGCTGCATATCTACGGCCGCGCGCCGCAAGACGAAGCCGATCCGCTGCGCCGCCAAAGCGCCGAGTCCGAAAAGACAGCCCTGCTCGCCGCACTCGACGGTCGCCATATCAAAGCCGGGCCTGCCGGCGCGCCGGCACGCGGCCGTTCCGACGTGCTGCCGACCGGCCGCAACCTCTTCACTTCCGACCCGCGCACCATGCCGACCCCGACCGCCTGTGACCTCGGCCAGGCCGCGGCGGAAGAAGTGGTGCGCAGCTACATGCAGAGCCATGGCGACTGGCCGCGCTCGCTGGTCATCGACCTCTGGGGCTCGGCCACTTTGCGCACGGGCGGCGAGGAGATCGCGCAAGGCCTGGCGCTGATGGGCTGCCGGCCGCAATGGGATACCGCCACCGGCCGCGTCACCGGCATCGAGGTGCTGCCGCCAGCCGCGCTCGGCCGCCCGCGCGTCGACGTCACTTGGCGCATTTCAGGCCTTTTCCGCGACATGTTCCCAACCCAGATCGCGCTTATCGACGCCGCCGCCAACGCGGTCGCGAGCCGCGACGAGGACGATACCGAAAATCCCCTCGCTGCAGCGACCCGCGCTCGGGGCAAGGTCAGCCCGCGCATTTTCGGCACCTCGCCAGGAACCTACGGCGCCGGCGTCGAGGAATTGCTGTCGCGCGGCGAATGGGGAGCGCGCGAGGAAATCGGCCGCGCCTATCTCGACGCCACCTCGCACGCCTATAGCGGCGCCGATGGCGAAGCGGTTGCGGCGCCCGGCGCTTTCGAGGGCCGCATCGCCGAGGCCGATCTTCTCGTCCATACCGGCGACGACCCGGGGCGCGACATCCTCGAAGGCTCGGCCGACGTCGCCTTTATCGGCGGATTTTCGGCCGCGCTTGCCGCCCTTGGCAGGAATTCCGACGTGATCGTGCTCGACACGACCGATCCGAAGAAGCCGAAGCCGCGCTCGGTGGGCGAGGCCGTGTCGCGCGTGGTGCGGGCGCGCGCGGTCAATCCGCGCTTCATCGCCGGCCAGATGCGCCACGGCCCGCGCGGCGCCTCCGAATTCGCCGAGACGGTCGACCGTCTCGTCGGCTTCGCCGAGACGACGCACGCCATTTCGGGCGCGCTGATCGAGGCGGTGCATGACGCCTATGTTGGCAACCCTGACGTCCGCGCCTTCCTGCTGCGCGAGAATCCGGCCGCAGCAAAAGTCATCGCCGAGCGGTTCCTGTCGGCGCGGCGGCGCGGGCTTTGGCATCCGCTTCGCAACTCCATCGACGACGATCTCGCGGCCTTGATCGCCGAGGCGCAAGCAAGCGGAGTGGCGGCATGAACGCGTTTTCACGGCGTGGCGCCTGCCCTGCCCTGAGCGCTCCTATGCAGACCGGCGACGGGCTGCTGGTGCGGCTCAACCCGGTCGCTGGAGGACTTTCGCCCGGATCACTGATCGGACTCGGCGAATCCGCCTTGCGCCACGGCAACGGCATCATGGAAGTGACCGCGCGCGGCAGCTTGCAGATCCGCGGGCTGACGGCGGAAAGCGCGCGGCTCCTGGCGGCGGAGGTGGATGCGCTTGGCGTTGCGGTGCGCACGGGCGTTCCGGTCGAGCTTGGACCGCTGGCTGGCATCGATCCGCAAGAGCTAGCCGACCCGCGCCCGTTGGCCCAGCGGCTCAGGGCGGCGATCGAGGAGGCTGGACTGACGGCAAGGCTGGGGCCGAAGGTTTCGGTAATTGTCGATGGCGGCGGGCAATTGGCCATGGATGCGCTGACGGCCGATGTGCGGCTGAAGGTGGTGCGGGCTGGGGGCGAGTTTCTTTGGAGCGTGTCGGTTGGTGGTGACAGCCGAAGCGCCAGGCCGCTCGCATTGGTCGATGGGGATGCCGCGCGGGATATAGCGGCGGCTGCCCTGAGGATGGTCGCCGAAAAAGGCCGTGAGGCGCACACCCGGGATTTGTCGGAGCGCCAATTAGCCTCTCTCGCGAGCTGGCATTCCTTCGCGCCCCCCTCTGTCCTGCCGGACATCTCCCCCACAAGGGAGGAGATTGGCAGCTTCGCCGCCGGCTCCCCTTCTGGAGCCGACCCTCATTTTGCGACGTCAGCGATTGGCGAAACCGGCGGCGACAGTTCAATCTCCCCCCAAGTGGGGGAGATGTCCGGCAGGACAGAGGGGGGCGCCGTGGAGCGCCAACGTTCCCCCGTCGGTCTTTTCGACCTAGCCAATGACCACGCCCTTGGCATCGGCCTGCCCTTCGGCAGCATGCCGGCGCAGCCTCTCATCGAACTCGTGGGGCAAGCCCTGCAACTCGGCTCAACCGAAATCCGTATGGCACCCAGCCGCGCCCTGCTCTTCCTCGGCCTGTCCTCATCAGCCTGCGCTTCGCTACAAGCCTCCGCCGCTACCCTCGGCTTCGTCACCTCCCCCGCCGACCCGCGCACCCGCATCGTCGCCTGTCCCGGCGCACCTGCCTGCGCTTCCGGCCGCATCGCCACGCGCGCCATCGCCGAGACGATCGCGACCGAAAGCGCCGACCTCTTCGATAGCTCCATCACCCTGCACATCTCCGGCTGCGCCAAGGGCTGCGCCCATCCCGGCGCGGCGGCGCTCACCCTGATCGGCGACGAAAACGGAGCCGGACTTGTCGTGGACGGGACGGCAAAGGCTCTTCCTGCCGGATACAGGCCGGGCTATGACGCCGCGCGCGGGGTTGCCGGCATTGCCACTGCGATCCGCAGCGCACGACATCCCGGCGAGACCGCCGCCGCCTGCCTGGCAAGGCTTGGCGCGGCCGGCGTCGCCGAACTCTATCGACGGAACTGAAAATGGCCGCCTACGACTATATTCATGACGGGATGGCGATCTACGAGCGCTCTTTTGCCATCATCCGCGCCGAGGCCGACCTGTCGCGCTTCTCCGAGGCCGAAGCCGATGTCGCGATCCGCATGATCCACGCCTGCGGCCAGGTCGAAGCCGCCAGCCATTTCGTCTTCTCCGGCGATTTCGTTGCCGCCGCCCGCGCGGCCCTTGCCGCCGGCGCGCCGATCTTCTGCGATGCCGAGATGGTCGCGCACGGCGTCACCCGTGCCCGCCTGCCTGCCGGCAATGAGGTGATCTGCACGCTGCGCGACCCGCGCACCGCCGAGATCGCCAAGGCAATCGGCAACACCCGCTCGGCCGCGGCCATCGATCTTTGGGGCGAGCGTATGGCGGGATCGGTCGTCGCCATCGGCAATGCGCCGACCGCGCTCTTCTATTTGCTGGAAAAACTGCGCGACGGCGCGCCTAAGCCCGCCGCGATCATCGGCATGCCGGTCGGCTTCGTCGGAGCCGCCGAATCGAAGGATGCGCTGGCCGAGAATTCCTACGGCGTGCCCTACGCCATCGTGCGCGGCAGGCTCGGCGGCAGCGCCATCACCGCCGCGGCGCTCAACGCATTGGCGAGGCCGGGCCTGTGAACGCGATTGTAAAAGGCCGGCTTGTCGGCGTCGGCACCGGCCCCGGCGATCCGGAGCTGTTGACGCTGAAGGCCGCGCGGGCGCTGGCCGAGGCCGACGTCGTCGCCTATTTCGCCAAGCGCGGCAACAACAGCAATGCGCGGACCATCGTCGAGACGCGCTTCCGGCCGGACATGATCGAGCTGCCGCTGCTCTATCCGGTGACGACGGAGATCGACAAAGATCACGACGACTACCGCTCGCAGATCACCAATTTCTACGAGCAATCGGCCGAACAGGTCGCCGGGCATCTCGGCGCCGGCAGGATGGTTGCGGTGCTGTCGGAGGGCGATCCGCTCTTCTACGGCTCCTACATGCACTTGCATGTCCGGTTGGCGCATCGCTTCCCGACCGAGGTCATCCCCGGCATCACGGCCATGTCCGGCTGCTGGTCGGCCACCGGCCTGCCGATCGTCCAGGGCGACGACGTGCTGACCGTGCTTCCCGGCACGATGAGCGAGTTCGAGCTGACCCGCCGCCTGGCCGACACCGATGCCGCCGTGATCATGAAGGTCGGCCGCAACCTGCCGAAGATCCGCCGCGCGCTGGAAGCGACGGGCAAGCTGGCAAAAGCCGTCTATGTCGAGCGCGGCACGATGCCGGGCAGCGTCTCGATGCGGCTTGCCGAAAAGCCGGACGACAAGGCGCCCTATTTCGCCATCGTGCTGGTCGCCGGCTGGTCCGCCCGCCCCGGAGCCCCCGGAGCAAAGCCATGAGCGGCCGTATCACCGTTATCGGCCTCGGCCCCGGCAATGCCGACCAGGTCACGCCTGAGGCAAGCCGCGCCGTGGCCGAGGCTTCCTTCTTCTATGGCTACAAGCCTTATCTCGACCGGCTCGAGCTGCGAGCGGACCAGACCCGCGTCGCCTCCGATAACCGCGAGGAGCTCGCCCGCTCCAACGAGGCGCTGGCCAAGGCCGCCGAAGGCCACAATGTCGCCGTCGTTTCCGGCGGCGATCCCGGCGTTTTCGCCATGGCGGCAGCCGTCTGCGAGGCGGTCGAAGCCGGGCCGCAAGAATGGCGCGCGATCGATCTTGCGGTGGTACCTGGCGTCACGGCGATGCTCGCGGTCGCCGCTCGTATCGGCGCGCCGCTCGGCCACGATTTCTGCGCCATATCGCTCTCGGACAATCTAAAGCCGTGGGACCTGATCGAGCTTCGCCTGCTGGCGGCAGCCGGCGCCGGCTTCGTCATTGCCCTCTACAATCCGATCAGCAAGGCGCGGCCCTGGCAACTCGGCCGCGCCTTCGAATGCCTGAAGGCCATCCTGCCAGGGACCACGCCGGTAATCTTCGGCCGCGCCGCCGGCCGGCCGGACGAGCGGATCGAGGTGTTTCTGCTAGCGGATGCCGATGCGGCGAAGGCCGACATGGCGACCTGCATCATCATCGGCTCGCCCGAGACCCGCATCATCAAGCGCGACGAGAAGCCAGCGTTGGTCTACACGCCGCGCTCGGCAACGGGGCCGAAAAGATGATCGACCATCTCGGCCAGTTGATTGACCGTTTCAGCCGAAGGAACGTTCGGCAGCGGCGGTCTGCGCACCATGATCACCTCGATGCCGAGCGTCCGCGCCGCGGCGATCTTGCCGTAGGTTGCGTCACCGCCGCTGTTTTTCGAGACAATGGCGTCGATGCCGTACCGTTCGAACAGCGTCCGTTCGTCGGCTTCCACGAACGGCCCGCGGGCCAGCAGATACAGCGCGTCGGGAACCGCCAGCTTCGGCTCGACCGGATCGACGCTGCGGATCAGATAGTGGTGCTGCGGCGCGGTCTCGAAAGCGCCGGCTTCCTGCCGGCCGATCGCCAGGAAGACGCGGCGCGGGACCGTGCCAAGCGCCCGCGCCGCCTCGGCGACACCGTCGACCAGCGTCCAGCGATCGCCCACGACAGGTTCCCAACCGGGACGCCGCAGCGCAAGAATGGGTACGCCGGCTTGCCCGGCGGCTTCGGCGGCATTGGCGGAGATGCGCGCCGCGTAAGGATGCGTGGCGTCGATCAGCAGATCGACCTGTTCTTCACGGAGATAGGCGGCCAATCCTTCTGCGCCGCCAAAGCCGCCGGTACGAACGGGCACGCCCTGCGGCACAGGACTTTCGGTACGGCCGGCAAGCGACAGCGTGATCGAGAAATCCTCCCGGCGAGCCAGCTTGCCCGCCAGCTGCCGGGCCTCCGTGGTTCCGCCGAGGATCAGAATGCGGTGGGTCATCATGCCTGCTAAAGGTCCGCGCATTGCCAAGCCGGCATCGAGATGGCTGACCGTCGTCGGCATCGGCGAGGACGGTGTAGCGGGTCTCGGCGACGAGGCCAAGCAGCGGATTGCCGAGGCCGCAGTCGTCTTTGGCGGCAAGCGGCATCTCGGGCTCGTCTCAGGCTTGGCCAAGGGCGAGGTGCGCGCGTGGCCGTCACCCTTCGACGCCACAATGCGCGACGTGCTGGCGCTCGCGGGCAAAAACGTCTGCGTGCTCGCCTCGGGCGATCCTTTCTTCCACGGCGTCGGCGTCACGCTGGCGCGCAAGATCAAGCCGGATGAGATGATGGTCCTGCCGGCGCCGTCGTCGCTGTCGCTGGCGGCATCCCGTCTCGGCTGGGCGCTGCAGGATGTCGAGACCATCTCGCTACACGGCCATTCGATTGACCTGATCCGGCCCCTGCTCCACGCTGGCGCGCGTATCCTTGCGCTCACATCCGACGGCGACGCACCGGCCGCCATTGCCGGACTGCTGGAAGAACTCGGCTTCGGGCCGTCGCGATTGACGGTCCTCGAAGCGCTCGGCGGTACGGATGAGAAGCACCGTACCGTCCGCGCCGACGCCTTCGATCTTGAAAATATCAATCCGCTCAACGTGCTGGCGCTCGAAATTGAATCGACGCCGGACGCGCGCATCCTGCCTCTGACCGTCGGCCTTGCCGACCATCTGTTCGAGCATGACGGCCAGATCACCAAGCGCGAGATTCGCGCCATCACGCTGTCGGCGCTGGCGCCGCGGCGCGGCGAGCTGTTGTGGGATATCGGCGCCGGCTCGGGGTCGATCGGCATCGAGTGGATGCTGGCCCATCCTTCGATGCGCGCCATTGCTGTCGAAGCCGACGCGGAGCGCGCCGCACGCATCCACCGCAATGCCGCGCATTGCGGCGTGCCCGGCCTTGTCGTGATCGAAGGCACGGCCCCCAAGGCCTTAGCCAAGCTGGAGACGCCCGATGCCATCTTCATCGGCGGCGGCGGCAGCGATGCCGGCGTGCTGGAGAAGGCGATCAAGGCGCTGCGTCCCGACGGCCGGCTCGTCGCCAATGCGGTTACGCTGGAGATGGAGGCACTGCTTCTCGGCGAGCACAACAAGCGCGGCGGAGATCTCACCCGCATCGCGCTTTCGCGCGCCTCGCCCGTCGGGTCCATGCAGGCCTGGCGTCCGGCAATGCCCGTCATGCAGTGGAGTTGGGTGAAGCCATGATGATCGCTGGCATCGGCAGTCGGAAAGGCGTGACAGCGCGCGACGTGCGCGCCGCGATCGAAACCGCGCTCGAAGCGCATGGGCTGGCGATGACCGCGCTTTCGGCGCTGGCGACCGGCGAAATCAAGCGCGAGGAGGAGGCGATCTTCCGCGCAGGTCGTGATCTCTCGCTTCCGGTGATCGTGGTCGCCGACGATGCATTGCAGGCCGCGTCCGTAGGCACGATCAGCCGATCCGAAGAGTCGCAGGCGCATGCCGGCACGCCTTCGGTTTCGGAAGCCTCGGCCCTGGCCGCAGCGGGTAAGGGTGCAAAACTGCTCGGGCCGCGCACGGTGCTTGGCCCGGTAACCTGCGCCATCGCGCTTGGCGGAGGTGCCGCATGACCGTCCACTTCATCGGCGCCGGCCCTGGTGCGGCCGACCTCATCACCTTGCGCGGCAGCCGCCTGCTGGCGTCCTGCCCGGTCTGCCTCTATGCCGGCTCGATCGTCGCGCAGGAGTTGCTCGAGCATTGCGCGCCCGGCACCAGGCTGATCGACACGGCGCCGATGTCGCTCGACGAAATCGAGGCCGAATATCTCGCCGCCTACCGAGCCGGCCAGGATGTCGCGCGCTTGCATTCCGGCGATCTTTCGGTGTGGAGCGCGGTGGCCGAGCAAATAAGGCGGCTGGAAAAGCACGGCATCCCCTACACGCTGACGCCGGGCGTCCCCTCCTTCGCCGCCGCCGCCGCGGCGCTGCGCCGCGAGCTCACCATTCCCGAACTCGCCCAAAGCCTGGTGCTGACCCGCGTCTCCGGCCGCGCCTCGAAAATGCCGCCCGGCGAAACGCTTGCCGGCTTCGGCCGCACTGGCGCCACGCTCGCCATCCATCTCGCCATCCACGCCATCGACCGCATCGTGGCGGAGCTCACGCCGCTCTATGGCGCCGAATGTCCCGTCGCGGTCGTCTTCCGCGCGTCCTGGCCGGACGAGCGAATCCTGACCGGCACGTTGGGCACGATCGAAGCGCAGTTGGCGGAAAACCCGATGGAGCGCACGGCGATCATCTTCGTCGGCAGTGCCTTGGCTGCGCAGGATTTCGGCGAGAGCTCACTTTATGACGCCCACTACCAACGGCGTTTTCGCGGACGGGACGGATTGTGAACGACATCGCCAGCAGAAACAGGCAGACCTCGGTGGAACAGGCGCTGGCGCGGCTGAACTTCAAGCCGCGTGCGCTCGAGGCTGGCCATGTCTGGCTGGCCGGCGCCGGTCCGGGCGATCCCGGCTGCCTGACGCTGGAGGTGCTAGCGGCGCTCGGGCAGTGCGATGCGCTCGTCTATGACGCGCTGGTTTCGCCCGACGTCGTGGCCGTCGCCGAAGGCGCCGAGCTCTTCTATGCGGGCAAACGCGGCGGCAAACCCTCGATGAAGCAGGACGACATCAGTGCCCTGCTCGTAAGGCTGGCACGCGAGGGGCGCCGTGTCGTGCGCCTCAAGGGCGGCGATCCTTATATTTTCGGCCGCGGCGGAGAAGAGGCGCTGGCACTCGCCCGCGAAGGGATCCCGTTCCGGGTGCTGTCCGGCCTCACTTCCGGTCTGAGCGCCTTGGCTGCCACCGGCATCCCCACCACGATGCGCGGCATCAATAAGGCCGTCATTCTCGCCACCGGCCATGCGGCAGGCACGGATGACGATATCGACTGGGCTGCGATCGCGCGCACCGGCCAGCCGATCGTCGTTTATATGGGCATGGCCAACCTGCCGATTATCGCCGACGCCCTGCTCGAGGGTGGCCTCGCGCCTTCGACCCCGGCGGCCGTGATCGTAGCGGCGACCACGCCGCAGGAGCGCATCGTCGTCGCCACGCTCGCTACGATTGCCGACGAGGCCGCCGCCGCAGGGCTCGCCTCGCCGGCGCTGATCGTCGTCGGCGAGATCGTCGCCATGCGCGCGGCCCTGGCAGGTGGATTGTGACCGCCCGCGCGATCATCATCGGCGCGCCGCGCTCCGGCTCGGGCAAGACCAGCGTCACCATCGGCCTGCTGCGCGCGTTGGCGCGTCGCGGCCTGAAAGTGCGCGGCGCGAAGTCCGGACCGGACTATATCGACCCTGGCTTCCACACGGCCGCCACCGGTCTTTCCGGCGTCAATCTCGACAGCTGGGCAATGTCTCCTTCCCTGCTCAACGCTCTGGCCGGTCAGGCGGCGGACGACGCAGAATACGTCATCCTCGAAAGCGCGATGGGCCTGTTCGACGGCATTCCCGCGCCTGAAGGCCGCTCGGGCTCGGCCGCCGATCTCGCCCGGCTCTATGGCCTGCCCGTGCTTCTGGTGCTCGACGTTTCGGGGCAGTCGACCACGGCGGCCGCCGTCGCCAAGGGTTTTGCCACCTACGATCCGGATGTGCGCATGGCTGGCGTCGTGCTCAACCGCTTGGGCAGCGAGCGCCATCGGCGCTTGTCGGGCGACGCGATCGAGGCGATCGGCCTGCCGGTGGTCGGCGCCATCATGCGCGATCCCACACTCAACCTGCCGGAACGGCATCTCGGCCTCGTCCAGGCCGGCGAGTACGAAAACCTGATGGCGCATCTCGACCGACTGGCCGACATGGTCGAGAGATCGCTCGACATCGACGCAATCCTGAAGCTGACGACACCGCTGGAACCGGCGTCCGGCAATTTCGGCGATGGGTTGCAGCCGCCCGGACAGCGCATCGCGCTGGCCGAGGACGCTGCCTTCACTTTCCTCTACCCGCATGTCATCACGCACTGGCGCAAGGCCGGTGCGGAGATCGTGCCTTTCTCGCCGCTTGCCGATGAAGCGCCGGCCCAAAACTGCGATGTCTGCTGGCTGCCCGGCGGCTATCCCGAGTTGCATGCCGGCAAGCTGGCGGAAGCTGCCGACTTCCGAGCCGGCATGGCGCGCTTCGCGGCGACCAAGCCCGTGCATGGCGAGTGCGGCGGCTTCATGGTGCTGGGTGAATCGCTGGAAGACGCGAATGGCGTAAGCCATGAAATGCTTGGCCTGCTCGGCCATTCGACCAGCTTTGCCAGGCGCAAGATGAATCTCGGCTACCGCGAGGCCCGCCTTCGCGCCGCCTGCCCGCTCGGCGCCGAAGGCACACTGATCCGCGGCCATGAGTTCCACTACGCGCAAATGCTTGCTGCCGGCAATGACGAGCCGCTGGCCGACCTCGCCGACGGTCAGGGCAATCCGCTTGGCGCGTCGGGCTACCGGCGCGGCCATGTCAGCGGCACCTTCTTCCACGCCATTGCGAGGGGCGCATGAGCGGCCCTTCCGCACCTCGGCAATTGCTTGACGATATCGGCCTGAGTCTCGTCTTCTTCACCAGGTTGAGGCTTCCGTCGAGCGATTTCGGCGGCCGCAGCCTCGCCGATGCCATCTGGGCCGCACCCTTCGCCGGCCTCGCCGCAGCGATCATCGGCGCGCTTGTCCACGCCATTGCTGCGGGCCTGAGTCTTGCCGCCGGGCCGGCCGCGGCGCTCACACTCGCAGCGACGATGCTTGCTACAGGTTGCCTGCATGAGGACGGGCTTTCCGATATCGCCGATGGCTTCGGCGGCGGCAGGACGCGCGAGAAGAAGCTGGAGATCATGCGCGACAGTTGTATTGGCGCCTATGGCGCCGCGGCGCTCGGTATCTCGCTGCTCATCCGCTGGAGCGCGCTTTCGGAACTGGCCGGACCGGGGCATGTCTTCCTGGCGCTGCTGGCCGCGCATGCCGCCTCTCGCGGTCTGTTCGGCGCCTTCATGCATCTTCTGCCGCCCGCTCGCGCTGACGGCCTCTCAGCCGGTGCAGGCGCCGTCAGCGCCGAGACAGCCGTCGTCGGAGCAGCGCTCGGCGCCGTAGCGCTGCTGGCGCTCGGCCTCGGCGGCGCCATTGTCGCGCTCATCCTGCTCGGCCTTTTGTTCGCCGCCTTCCGCTCGCTTTGCCTCAGCCAGATCGGCGGCCAGACCGGCGACACGATCGGCGCGCTGCAGCAGCTCGCCGAAATCGCGGTCCTGCTCGTTGCCTCAGCTTCCCTATCCCCCTGACCCCCAATAGGAGACATTGCCCCCATGTCGTTCAAATCGCTCGAAGACCTTCGCGCCGCGTGCCTCGATCTCCCCGCCGGCAGCGACGCCGCGGTGAATGCGGTCGCCAACCGCCAAGACACGCTGACCAAGCCGCAGGGTAGCCTCGGCCGGCTGGAAACGATCGCTGCCTGGCTGGCACGCTGGCAAGGCCGTGACATGCCGAAGCTCGACGCGGTGAAAGTCTTCGTCTTTGCCGGCAATCACGGCGTTACCGCGCAGGGCGTGTCGGCCTATCCTTCGGAAGTCACGGTACAGATGGTGGCGAATTTCGCTGGCGGCGGCGCGGCCATCAACCAGCTCGCTCGCATCGCCGGGGCCGGGCTCGACGTCATCCCGCTCGATCTTGAGCATCCAACCGGCGATTTCACGCAAGCGCCAGCCATGGACGAGCAGGCCTTCCTCGCCGCGGTCTCGGCCGGCTATGGCGCCGTGACCAAGGATCTCGACCTCGTCTGCTTCGGCGAGATGGGCATCGGCAACACCACGCCGGCGGCCGCGATCTCGGCCGCCCTTTTCGGCGGCGGCGCCGAGAAATGGACCGGACGCGGCACCGGCGTCGACGACGCTGGCCTCATTCGCAAGATCACCGCCATCGAGGCCGGCCTCAAGCGCCATGCCGATTCGCTGTCCGATCCGCTGAAGATCGCCGCAGCTCTGGGCGGGCGTGAGCTCGCCGCCATCCTCGGCGCCACGCTCGCCGCACGCCGCAACAACGTGCCTGTGCTGCTCGACGGCTTCGTCTGCACCGCCGCCGCGGCGCCGCTGGCGAGGCTGCATCCGACGGGGCTTGCCCACACGATCGCCGCCCATGTCTCGGCCGAAGCCGGCCACCGTCGCCTGCTCGAAGCGCTCGGCCTGCCGCCGCTGCTCGACCTCGGCATGCGGCTCGGCGAAGGCTCCGGTGCCTGCCTCGCCGTCAACATCGTTCGCTCGGCCCTTGAGTGCCATGCCAAGATGGCGAGCTTTGCCGAGGCCGGCGTGTCGGAGAAGTAAATACCGCAAGCAAAATTGCCGATGCATGCGGAGATCAGGCCCCATCGCTGCTCCCTTGGCTCGCAAACGGCAACCGCTCCTAATCTCTGCTTACGATTTCGCCGTCAGGCACCAGCCGCGAGACAAAGCGAACTTGCGCCTGCGGGAATTCACCGTTTGGGGCCGAAACGGATCAATGCTGTCCCGGTCGCTTTTGGCCGATGGTGGAGGCCTACGAGTGGCTTACTCCTCGGCGGAGAAGTCTTCGTCGAGGCAATTGAAAGGCTAAAGCGCACGTCACCCGCCCCAGCGACCTGACCCGCGCCGATAGTCGGGGCTGCCATAGTAGTGGGAGCGGATCAGGCGCACGAAGATGTCGCCGGCTTGTGCCGATGTCTCCAAGGAACGGTCATCGACCGAGCGGCTGGCGTGACAACGCGGCGAGTTCCGTTTCGTCGGTAATCCCAGTTTGGTAGTAAGCGATGATCCGAGAAGCTCTCTTCTCTCTGTCGGCATCTGTTTCGTTAATAGATCTGCCACGATCGAAGACTCGACAGAGCAAGGCAACTTCCGTCGGAGTGAATGCATCTCTGCCAAGGGGCATCGCGGCCTCCCATCTCCCACTTCATCAAATTGAACGCCCAAATGAAGCCATCGTCAACGTTGCCGTAGGTTTGCTGGTACTGGAGTACACCCGTGCCTCGCCTTCCGCGAGTTGGAAGCGCGTAAGATGTCCTCGCAGCTAAGGTGAAGCCGATGCGCGCCGTTCTACTACCTCCCGATCTGTGACTAGATCCAAGATTCGTCGCCCACGGTAACCCACCGAACTCTTGCGTCGCGGGGCCGCCGACGACTTCACCGTGTCGATCGAATGTTCTTGCGCACGGTTGATTCAGGGCTGTGGAGCAGCACTCGGTTGCGACCGGTTTGCTTGGCCAGGTAAAGTGCCGCGTCCGCCTGACGCTGAAGTTGCTCCGGCGACCTTGCCTCGTCAGCCTGCGCCTGAACTGCAACTCCGATGCTGATGGTGACGTGGCGAGACACGCGGGATGCAGGATTGGGAAACGCGGCGGCTTCGACACTCTCGCGGATGCGCTCGGCCACTGCGATAGCCTCCTGCTCGTTCACCTCTGGAAGCAGCACCAGGAATTCCTCACCGCCGTAGCGGGCTACGTGATCTCGATCACGCCTCACGTTGTCCCGGATAATGCCGGCGACCTTGACCAGACAGCGATCGCCCTCGGCATGGCCGAGGCGATCATTCAGCCTCTTGAAGTCGTCGATGTCGCACATCAGCATGCCGACGGCGGCTGGACCTTTTCTGCCGCTACTCCACAGATGGTCGAGCGTTTCCGTCATCCAGCGCCGGTTGGAGAGGCCAGTTAAGGGATCTGTCCTTGCCAGAAGCTTCAACTGATCGTTTGCTTCCGCCAGTTCGGCAACTCTGCGCCGGTCGCGAAGCTCAAACAGGAAAGTCTTCTGAGCGAGAATTGTCATGGTGCGCCGCGCGGCGACCGTCGCAAAAATGCCGCTGGCGAAGAACAGCGTCGCGGCCACGACGCTCCCGATTTCGAGCCTCGGGTTCTGTAGCTGAAAAACGAGATAGAGGCTGAGAGCCAAAGCGGCGATCGTGACCGTCCAGGCGAGTGGAATGCCGAAGATGATGATAGCTGTGATCGCGACGAACAACATGATGTTCAGGTGCCGTTCGTAGAATTCGCCCCCGGCGCTCACGCCGACCAAAGCAACCGACAACAGGATGAGCAACATGCCTGCGATCAACGTCCCGCCTTGGAGCCAGGGGGCGCGAGGCTTTCGCCAGACGAGGACGACGGCCACAACGACGGGCGGGATGATAGCTCCTGGCAAGAGCATGGACAGCGCGATCGCCTTCGGAAGCATCAACATGTTGAGCGCGAGGGTCAACACATCCAGGAAGGCCACCCAGATCATCCAGGCGCGGATGATCTTCGCCGTTTGCGACCAGATACGCGCCCGAAACAGGCGTTGGATGTCGCCCTTCAGGCGGATGTCGCGCGTGCGGCGCGCCAGAAGTCGCTCAACTTCCGCGGTGATCGCTGGGCTATCCTGCGTATCGAGGTGCATCCGATCTGACACAATCGACGAACCTTATTTTGGCTATGCGCGTTGATAGTTCGGCCCGAACGTCCGAGAGAAAAGGCCGGCGGCCACGGTCCGCCGCCGAAGCTCCTCGATATCCTGCGAGTAGTCGCCGGTGTAGAGCTTGACGATCATCTGGTCGCGCGCAGCTCCGGTCAGATCGTAATGGAGATGGCCATATTTGAACGGGCCGGTATCCCGGCGCCTCCCCTGTGTGCGCCTGGTGACAACCCTGAGTTCCGCTTCGAAGGGCTCGACGCCATGCAGCGCCACTTCGGCAACCTTGCCGGTTTCGACGTCGGTCCCGACGGGGATTTCGACCACGGCTTTGCTGAGCGTCAGGCTGACAGCCCGCCCGGCGATGCCGCCGAACCGCGCCGGCTCGTCCGCACGGAGGCTCTCGGAGGCGGGATTCGTCTTCTCGAAACAGATCAGCACTGCGATCATGAGCACCACAATGTTCACCAGCGCCCAATAGATTGCGACTGGCGAGAATTCCCCCGGAGGAATGCGCGCCCATTCCGGAATGACGTTGATCACAAGTCCGAGTGCAGTGGCCGCGATCAATATTGCCAGGCAGGCAAAGGTGTAGCCGTCGAATTTGTTGTCGACATTCGAGCTTCCCTTGGGTGTCACCCGAAACGGCCGCCCAAATGGCCGGATCAGGCTCGAAATCACAGTCGGCAGCATCCGGAAGGTGGAGAAGGCGCCGACAGCGCTCGAAACCACCGGCAGATAGCGCGTCGGCGTGATCCAGTGCATCAGCAGGAAATAGGCGACGAGAACAGGCAGTTGGTGGCTCACCAGATCGGCTGCTTCCGTGAAGAAGAGTGGAGGATACCCCGTCCAGAAATACATGGCAGGGACGATGAGGATCGCCAGGCGCACGAAATACTGCACGAGCCAGCTCACAGGCAGGAACATGATGCGCTGGAACAGGCTGAGACCCGGACCGCGAAGGGGTCCGTTGTGCACGAAAAGCGTCTGGATCCCGCCTTGGCACCAGCGTTGCCGCTGCACGAAATAGCCCTTCAGGTTTTCCGCGGCGAGCCCGATGGAGAGCCGCTCGTTGAGGTAGCGCGTCTTGTATCCCTTGTTCAGCATCGTCAGGGTGGTCAGCAGATCCTCAGTGATCGACTCCGTCGGAAAGCCGCCGATCGCCTCCAGTGCCACGCGACGCGTGATCGAGCACGAACCACAACAGAAGCTTATGTCCCAAGCATCCCTGCTGGCCGCCATCTCGTCGAAAAAAAGGCGCTGTTCGTCAGGCCACGACCGCTCCAGTCCGAGATTGATCTGGACGGGATCCCTGTTGAAGAAATGCTGCGGGGTCTGCACGATGCCGATGCTGGGATCGGTGAAGAAAGGCAGTGTGCGGCGAAGAAAGTTCCGGTGTGCCACGAAATCCGCGTCAAACACTGCAACGAACTCGCCGTCGCTCACCGTAAGGCCGTTGTTCATGTTGCCGGCTTTGGCGTGGGCATTATCCCGTCGGGTGACGTGGACTGCGCCCTTTTCTTCGCAGAACCGCCGAAGCCAATCCCGGCGCTGGTCGTCTAGGACGTATACCTTCAGCTTTTCCCCGGGATAGTGGAGGCCGAGCGCGCCAATGATGGTTCGCTCGAGCACGTCCAACGGTTCGTTGTAGGTCGGGATGAAAACGTCGACTGTCGGAAGCTCCTGCCGAGGCCGGCGGAAGAAATCGCTTGCGAGCGCGTCCGCTTGGGCGCTGCGGTCGACATACCGGCTCATGATGATGAGGAAGAGCGTTATGTCGAAGAATGCGAGCAGTTCGATGCCATAGAGAAACCATACCCAGTAGAAATCGAGGCCATCATTGGGATAGGGCAGCACGGTATCGGTGAGACGCCACCAGAGATACCGGACAGCGACCGCGAAAACGACTGCACAGGTGACGGTGCGCGTCCAGGTCTGGTACCGCGACCAGCCTTGGACGAAGATGACGAAGAAAGCCGCGACCAGGAAGGTCGGGGCCAGCGCTACCAGATACTGAACCATAGCCTTGTCAGCCACTGGGCCATCGTGAAGCTGCGCGTGTGGAAGCGGACCTGGACCGACCGCCCGACATGGCAGAAATTGCTGTAGTCGGTGTTGAGAGACGAGTTTGCGAGCGCCACCCTGATCCGGGCGTTGCGCCCTCTGCCGCTTGGAGGCATCGCCGCGAGTGTCGGCTCCTCTACCACCGCGGAATTGCCACGAACCGAAATGACCTCACCGTCAATGACATTATCCGTCCCGAGGATGCGGACCTCCGCGGCGCGGCGCGGATAGATCTGGTCGAAATCGACCTCAGGCACCAGAATATCCACGAAGAGGTCGCGGCAATCGAGCACGCGCAGCAGTTCGTTTCCAGCGACGACGTTGGCTCCCGCAACGACGTTGTTACGCCAGATTACGCCGTCGAAGGGCATTGTCATGACCGCGCGTTCAAGGCTGTCGACCCGTCGCGCCTCCTCTGCCAGTTGCTTGGAAAGCTCTGCCAGACGGGCGCGGCTTTCTGCGGCACGCGCATCGAGATCGGCGATCTGGATCGCCAACTCGTCCTGCCTCTGGTGCGAGTAAGGAACGTCGTTTTGCCCGTCCTCGAGAAAAACGCCTTGCCGCATCGCTTCCAGCTGCCGCTCCAGCCGTTTCAGGTTCAGGTTTTCGACTTCGACTTCTGCCGAGGCCGCGATCTCTGTCGCTTGCGCCTCGTCGACACTAGCTTGCGAAACGACACCCCTGACGATCAGCGTGGAGTTGCGCTTGAGTTCCGCCGCACTCGCCGATCGCCGGGCAGCCAGCATCGTGATGCGTTGACGTGAAATCGCAATCTGCTGTTCGATACTGTTGATCATCGCCTTGCTATAGGCATCGAAGCGTCGGCCCAATCTGACACGCAGCGCCTCCAACTCGCTGCGCTGGTTTTCGAGCGCCTGCACCCTGTTCCGCGTGGTCTCCAGTTCCGCGACCAGCGATGCTTCGATGGCGCGATTCACTCGCTCGTTCCGGATCGTCAGCAGTGCTGCATTTTCCGACAGGTGCGTGCCGGTTTTCGGCGGCGTCTGGAGCACGGTGCCCTCGATCGGGGCCGATATCTCGGCGAAACGCGCATTGATGGTGCCGTCGAGGCTGGTATATCCCGTAAGTCCAGGCAAGAGAGCAAGAACTGCGGCAACCAGCAGCAGGACTCCTACTGCAACTCGAACAAAGCGTTTGTTCCAGAACATGGGCGCCCACAAAGCGATCTAACGGCCGTCATTGGTGACGACGCCCCACGCCCGATCGCTACCTTAGCGCGCAAGTGTTAACAATAACACACCGTAATTGCTTGTACGGGGCGGATTGCCGTCAAGCCTGTTTCTGCTCTTTTGTTCTTCATTTCCCTATCTCCCAGCTAGCGTGAGCGGATGGCGGCCATCTCCTCGTCCCGAACCATGGTTTCCGCGCGCGCCGTTGTTGGCGCAGCGGCGTGCGGAGGAGGTAATGTCTACATGGTGAAAGCCGTTTCATTCGGTGGGCCGAACGGGTTTTCGTTCAGACCGTCGATCCTAACGACGACTGTAAACCGAACAAAGTCGGCCTCTCTTCCGGCTTCCATCAAGAATATTGACCGTTCCTTGTAGGGTAAACGGATTGCACGCGGTGACAACGGCGTGACAACGTGACAATCTAGCTGATTGCCATGTTTGCTCATGCCATTGATTTGATTGAAAAAATTTGGTGGGTGTGCACAGGATCGAACTGTGGACCCGCTGATTAAGAGTCAGCTGCTCTACCAACTGAGCTACACACCCACACCGCCGGGAAAACCAGCGTCGGCGGCGCATATAGCCGCCGCTTTCTGTGATGTCCAGCCCTGCAGGATCATTTCCCGACAAATCGACACGGCATGATCCCGAAAAGTGGATTCCCGGTTTTCGGAAAAGATCATGCCCGCTCGAAAAGGCCGCACCTGTCAGATGAAAAGCTGACCTTCCGCGACCCTGATCGCGTGGCCACCGATACGCGCGGACGCCAGTTTTCCGCCGTCGACATTGAGCTCGAGCCGGATGCGCGAAGGCCGGCCCATCTCCAACCCCTGCTCGATCCAAAGCTGCGTGATTCCGTCCGTCGGACCATCGAAATGCATGATCGCGCCGGCAAAGGCGGCCGCCGCCGAACCGGTCGCCGGGTCTTCGTAGGAGGGCGTCCCGGGCACGATCATGCGGACATGGAAGGCGCTGTCATGATGCACTGTCTCGCGGCAATAGACATAGGGGCTGGCAAACGCCCATTCGCTCTTGCGCGGCGCGAGCTCGGACCAGGCCTGGTTGTCCAGCCTGATTTTTGCCGCCGCATCGAGGCCTGAGACGGGAATGGCGACATAGGGCACGCCGGCCGACCAGAAGGAGACGCGGTGATTCTCGAAGCCGATCTCGTGCGGCGCAAGGCCGAGCGCTGCGCCGATCATTTCCGGGTCGGCGGCGAGTTCCAGCCGCTCTGGCAGTCTCGCCAGGTCGAACTCGGCGAAAATAGCGCCATCATGCTTGCTCACCGCGCAGCGCACCGGACCAATATTCTCCTCCAGCACGAAGACGCCCGCCGCCTCACCCCCCAGTTCCGCCAGCGCGATCGCCGACCCGACCGTCGGATGGCCGGCGAACGGCATCTCATAATCGGGCGTGAAGATGCGAATCCGATTTCGGTGCTTGGGATTGTCGGGCGGCAGCACGAAAACCGTCTCGGACAGGTTGAATTCGCGCGCGATCGCCTGCATGGCGGCCGTGTCCAGGCCCTGGCTGTCGAGAACCACGGCGAGCGGATTCCCCGCCAGCCGCTCGGTCGTGAACACATCGTAAAGCAAGTAGCTGCGTGCCATCGAGAAAACCTTCCGCCTCGTCCCGAATTTCCG
Source organism: Mesorhizobium sp. WSM4884 (assembly GCF_029625675.1). NCBI lineage: Bacteria > Pseudomonadati > Pseudomonadota > Alphaproteobacteria > Hyphomicrobiales > Phyllobacteriaceae > Mesorhizobium > Mesorhizobium sp. WSM4884. The sequence goes on along the minus strand of NZ_JARTVO010000001.1, from coordinate 330,097 downwards.
CCTCAATCCCAACATGAGGGAAATTTAATTTGAAATTCGAACCTTAAGGCATGATTTGTGCACCAAAAGGGACAGCAATTTTTCGCTATAGGGGTCTGGGGTGGACCAGGTTGTCAATCCGCCAAACGCAGAATCCGACACTTCCATCGAAGCCGCTCTCGGGCTCGACCGCAAAGGCGTGAGCCGCAAGCGCCGGCGCGGCTGGCTCTATGCGCTGCTGGCGTTGGCGGTCGTGGCGGCCGCCATTGGCGCCTACCGGTGGAACGCCGCCGCGCCGCCCCGAATCGAATACACGACCGCTCCGGCGACGGTCGCCGACCTGACCGTGCAGGTGTCGGCGACCGGCACGCTGCAGCCGCTGACGCAGGTCGACATCTCCAGCGAGCTTTCCGGCATCGTCCGCTCCGTCGCGGTCAGCGAGAACCAGCAGGTGAAGAAGGGCGACGTGCTCGCGAAGCTCGACACCGCCAAGCTCGAAGTGCAGATCGAGCGCGCCACCGCCTCGGCCAAGGCGGCAGCCGCGGCCGTCGAGAACGCCAAGGTCACGCTGCAGGAAAACGAGAGCGCGGTGGTCCGCGCGAGCGCGCTCGCCAAGCGCGGCATGGCGACGGATCAGTCGCTCGAGGCGGCGACCGCGACGCGCGATCGCTCCAAGGCGGCGCTCGACAGCGCCGAGGCCAATCTCGCTATTGCCGAGGCGGATCTCAAGGCGCAGCAGACCGATCTTGCCAAGAGCACCATCTATGCGCCGATCGACGGCATCGTGCTCACGCGCTCGGTCGACCCGGGACAGACGGTCGCCTCTTCGCTGCAGGCGCCGGTGCTGTTCGTCATCGCCGCCGATCTGCGGAACATGGAGCTGCAGGCGGCGGTGGACGAGGCCGATATCGGCCAGGTCAAGCCCGGCCAGCATGCCCGCTTCACGGTCGATGCATTTCCGGACCGTCCCTTCGACGCCGAGATCCGCGACATTTCCTACGCCTCGGTCACCACTGATGGTGTCGTCACCTACAATGCCCGTCTCGAAGTAGACAACGGCGAGCTTCTGCTCAGGCCCGGCATGACGGCAACCGTCGCGGTGGTGACAAGGCAGGCCAAGGGCGTGCTCACCGTGCCGGCCACGGCCTTCCGTTACCGCCCGGCGCAACCGGCGGCCCGCGCCTGGAGCCTGAGCGACCTGTTCACCGGCCGGATGGGCCGCCCCAACCGGCAGCGCGAGGTGGCGAAGGCGCCGACCGACGGCTCGCGCTTGCTCTACGTGCTGGAAAACGGACGGCCGCGTGCCGTCAACGTCAGGATCGGCTCGACCGATGGCGAACTGACCGAGATCACGTCCGGCCTGCAGGAAGGTGTCGAGGTCATCACCGGCTCGCAGCAGCGGAGCTGATCCGTGCCCGCCCCCCTGCTCATCACTTTCGACAAGGTCTGGAAGAGTTATGGCTCGGGCGAGGCGCGCGTGCATGCGCTTGCCGGCGTCGATCTTGAGATCCGCAGAGGTGAATTCGTCGCCATCATGGGTCCGTCCGGCTCGGGCAAGTCGACCGCCATGAACATCATCGGCTGCCTCGACACGCCGACGGCCGGAACCTACCGCTTCATGGGCATCGATGCCGGCCGGCTCGACCGCAACCGCCGCGCCCTGCTGCGCAACCTCTATGTCGGCTTCGTCTTCCAGGGCTACAATCTGCTGCCCCGCACCACGGCAGCGGAAAATGTCGAGCTGCCGCTGATCTATCGTGGCGTTTCCGCCCGCGAGCGCCGTGATCGCGCCATGCGGGCGCTTGCCCAGGTCGGGCTGGTCGGACGCGAGCACCACACGCCAGCCGAGCTTTCGGGCGGTCAACAGCAGCGCGTTGCGATCGCGCGCGCCATCGTCACCAAACCGACGCTGCTCGTCGCCGACGAGCCGACGGGAAATCTGGACACGGCGCGCACGCACGAGATCATGGAATTGCTGACCAGGCTGAACGCCGAGCTCGGCCTCACCATCGTCATGGTCACGCACGAGGCCGACGTCGCCGGATATGCTGAGCGCACCGTGCGCTTCCTCGACGGCCACGTCGCCTCGGACACAACGAAAGCCGAGGCCGCATGATTTGGGAGACCGTCCGCCTTTCGCTGATTTCGATCCGCCGGAACGTGCTGCGCTCGTTCCTGACCCTGCTCGGCATCGTCATCGGCGTTGCCGCCGTCATCGCCATGCTCACCATCGGCTCAGGCACCACCGAGAAGGTCAAGGCCGACATCTCGAAGCTCGGCAGCAATCTTCTCGTCGTCCGCGCCGGCCGTCCCGCCGGGCCCGGCGGACCGGGCGGGCTCGACCAGGTCACCCGACCGCTGGCCGCCAAGGATGTTGAAGCGCTGGTCGCCCACCTCAGCGGCGCCCGCGCCATCGCGCCGGCTTCGCAGAAGCAGGTGCGCGTCATCTTCGGCACGGAGAGCCTGACGTCGGGCGTCACCGGCACCGACAGCGCCTATCTCGACGCGCGCGACTGGAAGCTGGTTTCCGGCCGCCCCTTCAGCGATTCCGAGGCGCGCGCCGGTGCCGGCGTGTGCCTGGTCGGCGAGACGGTGCGTCAGCAATTCTTCGGCGCCGGCGATCCGGAGGGCGAGACCATCCGCGTCAACCGCACCTCCTGCAGGATCATCGGCCTGCTGGAGCCGAAGGGCTACACCGGCTTCGGCCAGGACCAGGACAATGTCGTGCTGATGCCTTTAGCCGCCTACCAGCGGCGCATCGCCGGCAATCGCGACGTCGACAATATCTACATCGCCGCCGACGACAGGACGCCGACCACCGAACTGCAGCCGCGCGTCGAGGACATCTTGCGCGACACGCGCCGCATCACGCCGGACCGCGATCCCGATTTCTCGATTCGCGACATGACCCAGATCGCCGACGCCATGGCCAGCGCCACCACCACCATGACCGGCATGCTGGGCGCCGTCGCCGGCGTCAGCCTCCTGGTCGGCGGCATCGGCATCATGAACATCATGCTGGTCTCGGTCACCGAACGCACACGCGAGATCGGTATCAGGCTGGCGATCGGCGCGCATGAGAAACACATCTTGATCCAGTTCCTGGTCGAGGCGACCGTGCTGTCGCTGCTCGGCGGCATCATCGGTATCCTTATCGGCCTGGGGCTCGCCGGCATAGCTTCGGCGACGTTGACCATACCCTTCGCGCCGAGCCCGGCGGTCATCCTGCTCGCCGTCGGCTTCTCGGCGCTGATCGGCGTGGTGTTCGGCTTCTTCCCGGCGCTGCGCGGCGCCAGGCTCGACCCGATCGATGCGCTGAGGCATGAATAGACTGCCGCTTGGGCTCGGCAGGCCGCGATCGCGTCAGTCCTGCTTGTCGGCAAAATGCCATTCGACGAGCGGCTTCATATGGCCCATCAGGCCGTCCGGCAGATCGGCGGCATTGCGAATGATGACCGGGCCCTCGATCTCCGGTTCGCTCTCTGCGGCAACGAAGGCGCTGATCCTCCGCGCAACCTCTACGGCCGGCTCGGCGACATGATAGCGGCGGAAGATCACAGTGCCGCTCGGCGTCGATAGCGCGTGGTAACGCGGTCCGCGCCGAGCTGCCGACAGGTCGATGCCGGTCTCCTCGCCCACCTCGCGGATCATGTTGAAGTCGACATCGACGATACCGTCGCGGAAATCGATCGGCTCGAAGGAGCCTGCGGCGAAGTAGACGCGGCCGGCGTTCACCGTGTGCGAGCCCATGCGGATCGCCACCAGCGCGTTGTCGCCGGCCACCAGCACGGCATGCGCATAGGCATGCTCGGCGCCGCTCAACTCGCGGTTCTTGCGCCAAAGCATGAAGGTCGAATACTTTACCGCATGGCAGCGGCCGACAAGCCGGTTGTCGCGATAGGCGAGCGCCGAAAGCAGCGCCACCGTGCCGTCGTAGAGCGCCGGCTTTGCGTCCATCTCGCGTCGCCAGTTTTCGGCGATCGCCACCTGGTTGTCGCGCTCAAAAGGATGAGGATTTGGGTCGAGCCGTACGTCGACTTCGTCGACCGGCAGGATGACGTTGCGCGGCAGGTCGAAACTCACGGGATCACGCCATGTCCAGATTGATCACTACCGGGCAATGGTCCGAAGCCTTCGGCCTGTCCCACCCGGCGCGCGGGAAACGCTCGACTTCCTGGCCTGGCGGAAAGATGGTGCGCCAGGGCTGTCCGTTGCGGATGATCTCCGGCACCGCGGTGGCATTCTTCGCCGCCAGCGCCTTCGACAGCAGGACATAGTCCAACTGGCACAGATGCCGTTCCTCCGGCCCCCGCGTGTGATAAAAGCTCCAGCGATCCATCTCCGGCCGCCGCTCGACGACATTCTCGCAGAAGCCGCCGGCGGTGAGCACGTTGATCGAGGACTGGGCTTCGTCGACCACCTCGAAACGGTAGCCGTCGAAACTGTCGCCTTCGATCTTCACGCGCTGCCGGTAATCGTTCATGTCGCCGCAGATCGCCCAGCGCCTGTCGGCCGCATGGTCCTTGCCGAAACGCTCCTCGATGATGCGGCGCACGGCCTGCGCCTCGGCCATGCGCAGCGGCATCGTCGCCTCGCGGCCGTCGAGCCCGTTGCGCGGCGAGCCCATCGATTTGAAGTGCACCAGATAGAGCGTCAGCGGCACCCCACCAATCGTCACGTCGATTTCCAGGCAGTCACGCCGGAAGATGCGCTCGTTGGCCAGGAACCCAAGTGCCGCAAGCTCGGGCGTGAACAGGCCGAATTGCTCGAACGTGACGTAGGCATGGCTGGTCATGCGCACGAACTCGATCGGCTGGCCCTGCGCGGTCTCGCTGCGCATCATCACGGCGACATCGATGCCGCGGGCATCATTGCCGGCGGTGGTGTATTTCTGGCGATAGCCCTGCCCGATCATCTTGAAGAGATAGCCATATTCGAAGGCCTTCAGCGCCTCGATATTGTCGACCTCCTGCATGCAGATGATGTCGGCGCGGGTTGCGGCTATGGCGAGCGCGGTAAGCTGGCGGGTGTCGTCTGACTGGGCGATGGTGCGCGCCTGTTCGAGCAGCCTGTATTCAGCCTCGTTCTGGATATCGAACAGCGCCAGCGTCCGGTCCTCGTTGAGCTGGTTGCGGTAGCCCGAGAAATCGAACCTGTTCATCAGGTTCTCGACGTTGAAGGTGGCGAGACGCAGCGACATGGCCGAGACCTTTGCCCGCAAGCGGGGGTGAAAACAAGAGCCACGCGATGCCCGTCATGGTTGACGGAACCTTTCCGTTCATCCTCCGTTCAGACGAAAAGTCCCATCAATAGGCCTCTTCCCGGGGTGTTCTGGGCGTGGGGCCTTTACTCCTTGGAGAGTGAAATGAAACCGCTCTTGTCTTCCCTCGGCTCTGGGCTGATGGCCTTGGGCCTCATGGCGGGCCTGACGGCGCCGTCGATTGCCGGCCCGATCCTGCAGCCGGATCTCTCGGCCGCCACCAGCACGGCGGCACCTGCGATCATACCTGTCCGCGACAGCTGGGCCGGCGGCAACAACTACTCGCCGCAGATGTATGACTGGCGCTGGCGGCGCGGCGGCGACTGGCAGGGCCGTGATTTCAGATGGCGCGGCGGCGACTGGCGAGACCGTCATTTCTCCCGTGACTGGGATGGCGGCGACTGGCGCTGGCGGCATCATCGCCATCATCGAAGTTTCGATAGTGGTGACGCCGCCCTTCTGGGCTTAGGCCTTGGCCTCGGCTTGGGCAGCCTTGCCTACAACAACTACTACGATCCCTACTATTATGATCCCTATCCGCGCTACTACCATCCGCGGCGCATCTATCGGACCGAGCGGCTTTCCAGCGCCCATGTCCGCTGGTGCTACGACCGTTACCGGTCCTATCGCGCTTGGGACAATACCTTCCAGCCCAATTATGGCCCGCGCCGGCAGTGCATTTCGCCCTACATCTGAGCCGGTCGGCAGCAAGAATGAAACGGCGCCCATCGCGGCGCCGTTTCTTTTTGGCAAAAAAGAAATCGGCCGCAGCGCAATAACTGTAAATTTAGCGGCGGCGTTTATCCGTGATGCCGTGCCCCCACATGACGATCGCCGTGTTGCGATCCGCTAGGACATGCCCGCCATGGCTGAGAACGAGCAGAGAGGCAAGCACAGGCAACGCGTGCTGAAGGGCGCCGCGATCCTGACCGGCATCAACAATTCCGAGGTCAAGTGTACGGTGCGCAACATGCATCCCGGCGGCGCAGAATTGAAGGTGCCGATCGAGGCGCGCGTGCCCGACGAATTCCTGCTTTACGTGCCGACCGACGGCATCGGCTACAAGGCGATGGTCCGCTGGCGCCGCGACGACCGCATCGGCATCGAGTTCAACGGCACGGAACCGAAGCCGCACTGGCACTACGGCTGAGCGTGAAAAAACGGCGGATCGCTCCGCCGGCTTCATGTTCACGACCGGAGCTTGACGACAATTCGCCCTGCCGAGTCAGCTGGTGCGGGTTTCGAGAACCGGCCTACGCCGGCCGTAGCCTTCATAGAGCGAACACACTACGAGGGCTTCGGCCGGCGAAGGCCGGAGCGGAGCGGACATTGAGGTCCGTGAGCACCAGAAGCGCAGAAACCTGCGGCAGATGGCCGGCAGGGTAGAATTGGCGCAAGCTTCCTAGTTCTTCGCCTTGTCGACCAGCTTGCTCCTGGCGATCACCCCGCGCGACCGCAGGGCGAAGCCCGAGGACGCGCAAGGCAAACGAACGTGGATCGCTTAGTTCTTCGCCTTGTCGACCAGCTTGTTCTTGGCGATCCACGGCATCATCGCGCGCAGCTTGGCGCCGACTTCCTCGATCTGGTGGCTGTCGTTCATGCGGCGGATGCCCTTGAAGCGCGACAGGCCGGCGCGGTACTCCTGCATCCATTCCGAGGTGAACTTGCCGGTCTGGATATCCTTCAGGATGCGCTTCATCTCGGCCTTGGTCTCGGCGGTGATGATACGCGGACCCGAGACATATTCGCCCCATTCGGCGGTGTTCGAGATCGAGTAGTTCATGTTGGCGATGCCACCCTCATAGATCAGGTCGACGATCAGCTTGACCTCGTGCAAGCACTCGAAATAGGCCATTTCCGGCGCGTAGCCGGCTTCCACCAGCGTCTCGAAACCGGCGCGGATCAGTTCCACCAGACCGCCGCACAGCACAACCTGCTCGCCGAACAGGTCGGTCTCGCATTCCTCGCGGAAGTTGGTCTCGATGATGCCGGAGCGGCCGCCGCCGACGCCGCAGGCATAGGAGAGCGCGAGGTCGAGCGCGTTGCCCGAAGCGTCCTGGTTGACGGCGACCAGGCACGGCACGCCGCCGCCCTTCTGGTACTCGCCGCGCACCGTGTGGCCGGGTCCCTTCGGCGCGATCATGACGACGTCGACCGAGGCCTTCGGCTCGATCAGGCCGAAATGCACGTTGAGGCCGTGCGCGAAGGCGATCGCCGCGCCGTCGCGGATGTTGGGCGCGATCTCGTTCTTGTAGATATCGGCCTGCAATTCGTCGGGCGTCGCCATCATCATCAGGTCGGCCCATTTGGCGGCATCCGCCACGCTCATCACCTTGAGCCCGTCGGCCTCGACCTTCTTGGCGGTCGCCGAGCCAGCCTTCAGGCCGATGGCGATTTCCTTGACGCCGGAATCCTTGAGGTTGAGCGCATGCGCGCGGCCCTGGCTGCCATAGCCGATGATGGCGACCTTCTTGCCCTTGATCAGATTGAGATCCGCGTCACGATCGTAATAGACACGCATTTTTTCGTCTTCCTTCCCGTTTTGAAGATCAGAGCATGATGCCGAAAAGTGTGAAGCGGTTTTCCGACGACATCATGCTCTATCTCTTTGATTTGGAGCCGGATTCAGATTTCAGGTCGACTTGACCTGAAATCATCCGGCTCCGGGGCCTTGCGGCCGGTTGTTTGCTCTCCTGGTCTTTGACCCGTGGAGAGCGAGAAACTGCCGTGTCGCGCGGGCGGCGTCGTCGCCGATTGCGGTCTCGGTCAATTGCAGCCGGTCGCCGAGCAGAAGCCGGATCTGAACGTCGCGGGCGACCAGCCCGAAAAAGGTCCGGAACGCCGTCTCGGCGTCGTCGAAATCGAGCAGCCCGGCCTCGCGTCCTGCCTCCAGCACGGGCTTCAGGCGCCTGGCCAGCGCGATGCGCCCATTCTGCAGCACGATCGCGCCAAGGTCATCCTTCCCGGAGCCGGCATGGCCGACGGCGACGCGATTGAGCGCGATGGACGTATCGCTGGAGATCACCCTCAGCCAGTCGGAAGCGAAGCGTTCGAGACTTGCCGTCAGCGAGGCAAGGTCGAGGCCCTTCCGGTCCACGGGCGCCACGCGCACTTTCGAGGCCTGCCACTGCACCGTTGCCGTCAGCAGTCCGTCGCGGTCGCCGAACCATTTGTAGAGCGTTTCCTTGGAGCAATTCGCCCGCCGCGCCACCGCAGTCATGGTCAGTTTGTCGCCCTCTTCGACCAGCAGGCGAAGTGCCGTCTCCAAAACGGCCTGCTGCCGCTCGGTCAGCGCCTCGCTGTTGTCGCTTTCTGGCACGCTGTGCAACACACTTCCCTCGGAATACGTCCATCACCGTCAATAGGCGTACCGTACGTTACGGTTCGGCTTCTATGCCTTATTGCCCGCTGCCAAGCAAGGGCTATTTTCCGCCGATGGCTTCTCTTGCCGGAGGACAGGATGCTGACCGGTCTGCTTGCCCTGGCCGTGGCTGCCGCGCTGTCATTCCGTGATTGGCGGATCGCGCAGCCGCCCGAGCAAACTAGCCAGCACCCCCAGTTCGCTGACAGAGAGCTTGTCGCCCATTAGTTCCGATATGGCTTTTCCGTAGACTGCCCAGATGCGGCGGCGCGTCTCGCGCCCCGCCGGCGTGATGCGCACGGTCTGGCCGCGGCCATCGTCCGAGACGGGCAACTTTTCCACCAGGCCATCCGCTTCCAGCCGGGTGAGCAGCCGCGAGACGTTGTACTGCGCCAGCAAGACCCGATCGATCAGCTCGAAGGGCCGCAAGCCGCCCTCGCCCGCCTCGGCAAGCTCGTGCAGCACGTCGTACCAGGCGAGTGGCGGCAGTTCCTCGGCCTTCAGCGCGTCCTCGGCCTTTTCGACCAGTTGGCGCGACACGCGCATCAAACGGCCCCAGGCTTTGACGGCTTCGGGCGTAGGAGATTTTCTCTTCATCGAGGGACCTTATTCGATAGATGCAACTGCATCAAGCTTGACAAGCGATGCGGATGCATCCACATAGATGCAATTGCATTGATATGGAGTTCTTCGATGAAACATGAAATCTGCAACGTGGCCGACATCCCGCAGACCGGCAGCCTGGTCGCGCCCTTCTTCGGTCGCGAGGTCCATGTCTGGCGCAGCGGCGAGCGCATCCGCGCCGCGGCCAATGCCTGCCTGCATTTCGGCGGGCCGCTCGATTGCAAGGACGGCGCCTTCGTCTGTCAATGGCACGGCGCGCGCTTCGACATGGAAAGCGGTGAGCGCCTCGAAGGCCCGGCGCCGAAGGGCTCGCGCCTGATGTTCCTGTCGACGCGGGTCGAGGACGGCGCTCTGAACTATGTCTGGGGTGAGTGAGATGACCGCAAGGCTCACCCTGGTCAGCCATCACCTTTGCCCCTACGTCCAGCGCGCGGCGATAGCGCTCGCCGAAAAAGGCGTGCCGTTCGAACGGGTCAATGTCGACCTCTCGAACAAGCCCGACTGGTTCAAGGCCATCTCGCCGCTCGGCAAGGTGCCGCTGCTCCGCGTTCGACACGGCGGCGGGGAAGAAGTTATTTTCGAATCCGCCGTCATCCTCGAATTCCTCGACGAGACCGAGATCAATCCGCTGCATCCGGCCGATCCGCTCATGCGGGCGCGGCACCGCGCCTGGATCGAATTCGGCTCGGCCACCCTCAATGCGATCGGCCGCTTCTATTCCGCTGCCGATGAGGCCGCTTTTTCCCTTGAAAGCAAGGCTCTGGCGCAAATGTTTGCCCGCGTGGAGGCGGAACTGTCGGAAAGGGGGAGCGGTCCGTGGTTCGACGGCGACCGCTTCTCGCTGGTCGATGCCGTCTACGGGCCGATTTTCCGCTATTTCGACACGTTCGACCATATCGACGATTTCGGCATTCTCGACGGCAAGCCTCTGATCCACGCCTGGCGCGAGGCCTTGAGCAAGCGGCAATCGGTCAAGGAAGCGGTCGGCGCCGACTATCCGCGGCGGCTGCACGCCTTCCTGCGGGCAAAGGGATCTTATCTTTCCGAGACCATCCGGCTGCAGGCCGTTGAAACCCCGCAAGCCCGATCGGCCTGAACGGGTCGATAACCGCTGGCGCTTCGATGCTTGTCGCCGATTGCGGATATCTCAGGCGTGCGCGGCATCGAATGCGGCGCGCGCATCGCGCACGGCATCGTGGTTGCGTTCGGCCCATTGGATGAGCATCTCCAACGGCGCGAACATCGAGCGGCCGAGATCGGTGAGGCTGTACTCGACGCTCGGCGGCTTGGTCGGAAACACCTCGCGATGCACATAGCCGTCGCGCTGCAGCTCGTAGAGCGTCTGGGTGAGCATACGCTGTGAGATGTCGGGCACAAGGCGGCGCAGCTCCCCGAACCGGTAAGGCTTCTCGGCCAGGGCCATGACCAGCAGTGAGCTCCATTTGCCGCTGATGCCCTGAATCACGTCGCGAACCGGGCAATCGGCGAAATTGCCGCCGCCGGTCATGGCCTTGTAGACCTCGAGCTTCGATTTCAGATTGAAGATCTTGCTGTCCATCCCGGCATCCATTGGTCGAGGCGGCGACCGCCCGGTGGTTCCCCGGCTGTGCCTACCTCCCGAAAAACTGCCTTCTTTACGGCCTTGGGTCAATTCCTATTTTAGCGCTGGTCTCTTTTTGAGACCATCAACAGCACCCGCCTCTCGGCGCTATTTCAGGAAACCTCCCATGACCGAAACCCTCCTCGTCACCGGCGCTTCCGGCCATCTCGGCCGCGCCGTGGTCAATCATCTGCTGGATGCGCAGAAGGTCGCGCCGGCGAACATCGTCGCCACCACGCGCAACCCCGAAAACCTCGCCGATCTCGCGGCCCGCGGCGTCACCGTCAGGGCAGCCGATTTCGACGATCCGGCATCGCTCGAGAACGCGTTCAAAGGTGCCGACCGGGTGCTGATCGTCTCGACCGGTGAGCTCGACCTGAAGAGCGACCGGCGCCTGAAGCAGCATCAGGCGGCGGTCGCCGCGGCCAAGGCGGCCGGCGTTTCGCACCTGCTCTACACCTCGATGCCAAACCCCGAGCCCGTCTCTCCGGTGCTGTTCGCCGGCGATCACTACGGCACCGAGCAGGCGATCAAGGCGAGCGGGATTCCCTACACCATCTTCCGCAACGGCTGGTATCAGGAGAACCTGTTCCTTGCCCTGCCGCACGCCATTGCGTCCGGCAAGTGGTACACCTCTGCCGCCGATGGCCGCATCGCCCATGGCGCGCGCGACGACATGGCGGCCGCCATTGCCGCAGGCCTCGCGTCCGGCTCGAAGGAAAGCTCTATCTACACGCTGACCGGTCCGCAGGCCTACACGACGGGCGAGATCGCCGCTCTGGTGACCGAAGTCATCGGCAAGCCGCTGGAAGTCATCCAGGTGCCGGACGAGGCGTTGACAGAGGGCGTGAAGGCGGCGGGGCTTCCCGAGGACTTTGCCCGCATCGTCGTATCGTTCGACGCCAATACACGTTCCGGCCGCATCGGCATGGTGACCGATACGGTCGAGACGCTGTCGGGTCGTAAGCCGCAAACGTTGAAGCAGTTCCTGGAAGCGAACAAGGCCGCCCTGCTCGGCTGAAACTGGCGCGCCTTGGACGTCTCGGCCCAGGGCGCGCTATTTCGCCTTTTTCAGCAATCCGAGCCGGATCAGGCTTTCGCCGGTGGCGACGAGCGCGTCTTCGCGCGATCGCGGCGCCCAGCCGAGAACGCCTTGCAGCCCTTCAAATGGCGACCTGCGTGCCGATCTCGACGACGCGTCCCGTGGGGATCTGGAAGTACTCTGTCGCATCCGCCGCCGTCTTCGCAAGACCGATGAACAGCCTGTCCTGCCATATCGGCATGCCGGAATTGGGCGAGGCCTTCAGCGAGCGGCGGGACAGGAAGAAGGACGTCGTCATGATGTCAAACTTCCAGCCCTGCTTGCGGCAGATCGCCAGCGCGCGCGGGATGTTCGGCTGCTCCATGTAGCCGAAGGTCAGTGTCACCCGCATGAATAGCTCGTTGACCGTCTCCATCTTCACCCGCTCGCTATCGGGCACCACCGGCTGCGGCGCCGTCACCACCGAAAGGATGACGTTCTGTTCATGCAGCACCTTGTAGTGCTTCAGGCTATGCATCAGCGCGGTCGGCGCGCTCAGCGGATCGCTGGTCAGGAACACGGCCGTGCCCGACACCAGCTGCGGCTTCTTCTTCAAAAGGTTCGCCGCCAGGAAGTCGAGCGGGATCTCGTTGCGTCGCGTCTTGTCGAAGAGATAACGGCTGCCGCGCACCCAGGTCCACATGCCGAGGATGATGGCAAAGGCAACGGCCAGAGAAGACCAGCCGCCCTCGAAGACCTTGACGATGTTGGAGGCGAAGAAACCGATGTCGATGAGCGCGAACATTGCTGTCAGCGCGACCGCCGGCCAGATGTTCCACTTCCAGATGCGCGTCATGACGACGAAGAGCAGCGTCGTCGTCACCAGCATGTTGCCGGTCACCGAGATGCCGTAGGCCGAGGCAAGTCTGCTGGACGCTCCGAAGCCGACCACCAGCAGCATCACCACAAGCGCCAGCAGCATGTTGACGCGCGGCATGTAGATCTGCCCGGATTGCTTTTCCGACGTATGCAGGATTTCGAGGCGCGGCAGCATGTTGAGCTGCACCGCCTGCCTAGTCAGCGAATAGGCGCCGGAAATCACCGCTTGGCTGGCGATCACCGTCGCCGCCGTCGCCAGCGCCACCATGGGGATGAGCGCCCAGCCCTCGTTCATTTCGAAGAACGGATGGCCGACCGTGCCGCCCTTGGCGAGCACAAAGGCACCCTGCCCGGCATAGTTCAAGAGCAGGCACGGAAACACGATCGCCAGCCACGCCAGCACGATCGGCTTGCGGCCGAAATGGCCGAGATCGGCATAAAGCGCCTCGGCGCCGGTGACCGCGAGGAACACCGCGCCGATGGTCACGAAGGAAACGTCGGGCGAATTGATCAGGAAGGCGACGATGTAATGCGGGCTGATCGCCCACAGGATCTCGGGGTCGTCGACGATGTGATTGATGCCGGAAAGCCCGATGGCCAGGAACCATATCGCCGTGACCGGGCCGAACACGAGGCCGACGCCACCCGTGCCGAAGCGCTGCACGGCAAACAGGATGGCGAGGACGAGCAGTGTCAGCGGCACGACATAAGGCTGGAAGGCCGGCGTCACGACCTCCAGGCCTTCGACCGCCGAAAGCACCGAGATCGCGGGCGTGATCACCGCGTCGCCGAAGAACAGCGACGCCCCGATGATGCCGATGCCGAGGATGATCGCCGAGCGCGTGGGGAAACTGCCGCGCACCAGCGCCATCAGCGACAGCACGCCCCCCTCGCCGCGGTTGTCGGCGCGCAGCACGAACATGATGTATTTTATGGTGACCGTGATGGTCAGCGACCAGATGATCAGCGACAGCACACCCAGAATATCGGCACGGTTGGCGACGTCACCGCCCGACGAGGCATGCAAGGCTTCGCGGAACGCGTAGATCGGGCTGGTTCCGATATCGCCATAGACCACGCCCAGCGCGCCCAGCATCAGCACTTTCGTGCTGTGCTGCTCTATTTCCGGATGGCCCGTCTGGTCGACGGGTTCCGCCTCAGCACCATTGGCAAGGGCCATGGACGATACTCCGATAAAATGCGCGGTGCTCTACGCTTGCTGCGGTGCAATATCAAGTGCCCTGGCGTTAGGACACCCATGCCACCGGTGCAGGGCTCGGGCTTGCGCCGGTCCATTCAAATCTATTGCACAAAGTGCCGGCTTGAAGGGTCAGATTGCGACCTGGGTGCCGATCTCGACCACGCGCCCAGTGGGAATTTGGAAATACTCGGTCGCATCCGCCGCGCTGCGCGCCAGGCTGATGAACAGCCGGTCCTGCCAGACCGGCATGCCGGAATTGGGTGAGGCCTTGAGCGAGCGGCGGGACAGGAAGAAGGACGTCGTCATGATGTCGAACTTCCAGCCCTGCTTGCGGCAGATCGCCAGCGCGCGCGGAATATTGGGCTGCTCCATGTAGCCGAAGGTCAGTGTCACTCGCATGAACAGTTCGTTGACCGTCTCCATCTTCACCCGCTCGCTGTCCGGCACCACCGGCTGCGGCGCCGTCACCACCGAGAGAATGACGTTCTGCTCGTGCAGCACCTTGTAGTGCTTGAGACTGTGCATCAGCGCGGTCGGCGCGCTCAGCGGGTCGCTGGTCAGGAACACGGCCGTGCCCGACACGAGTTGCGGCTTCTTCTTCAGGAGATTTATTGCCAGGAAGTCGAGCGGGATCTCGTTGCGGCGGGTCTTGTCGAAGAGAAAGCGGCTGCCCCGCACCCAGGTCCACATGATCAGCCCCATGATCGAGGCCACCGTGATCGACACCCAGCCGCCCTCGACGATCTTGACGACATTGGCCGAGAAGAAGCCGAGGTCGATGACGCCGAAGAGCAGCGCCAGTGCGACGGCAACCGCCAGCTGCCATTTCCAGAGCCAGCGCATGACGACAAATAGCAGCACCGTCGTCATCAGCATCTCGCCGGTCACCGAGATGCCGTAGGCGGCGGCCAGTGCGCTCGAGCTGCCGAAGCCGACGACCAGAAGCATCACGCCGAGCGCAACCAGCAGATTGACCCTCGGCATATAGATCTGGCCGCTTTGCATTTCGGAGGTGTGCTGCACCTCGATGCGGGGCAAAAGACTGAGCTGCACGGCCTGCCTTGTCAGTGAGAACGCGCCGGAAATCACCGCCTGGCTGGCGATGACCGTCGCGGCCGTCGCCAGGCCCACCATCGGCATCAGCGCCCATTCGGGCAGCATCTGGAAGAACGGGTTGGTTGGCTTGCCGCCATGCGAGAGTACGAAGGCGCCCTGCCCAAAATAGTTGAGCAGCAGGCAAGGGAAAACCACCGAGAACCAGGCAAGCACGATCGGCTTGCGGCCGAAATGGCCGAGGTCGACATAGAGCGCCTCGGCGCCGGTGACCGCCAGGAACACCGCGCCGACGGTGACGAAGGCACCCGTCGGGGTAGTGGCCAGGTAATAGACCGCATAATAGGGATTGACCGCCAGGAGGACGGACGGATCGTCGACGATATGGTAGAGGCCGGCAACGCCGATAGCCACGAACCACGTCGCCGTCACCGGGCCAAAGACGGCCGCCACTTTGCCTGTTCCAAAACGTTGCACGGCAAAAAGGACTGCCAGGATCACCAGCGTGATCGGAACGACATAGGCATCGAGCGCAGGTGTCACGACCTCCAGGCCTTCCACTGCGGAAAGCACGGAAATAGCCGGGGTGATAACCGAATCGCCGAAAAACAGCGCCGCGCCGCAAAGGCCGATGGCAAGGATAAGCCTGGATCCGTTGGGATAAGCACTCCTCGCAAGCGCCATGAGAGACAGCGTGCCACCCTCGCCCTTGTTGTCTGCCCTCAGCACGAAGGCGACATATTTGATGGTGACAATGATGGTCAGCGCCCACACGATCAGCGACAGCACGCCAAGCACATCGTGGCGGGCAACCGAACTCGACGAAGCATGGAGCGCCTCGCGGAAAGCGTAGATCGGGCTGGTGCCGATATCGCCGTAGACGACGCCGAGCGCCCCAAGCATCAGCACCTTGGTGCTGTGGTGGCGTTCGGCTTCGGCATGGTGCGAGTGTTCGAGGATTTCCGACTCGCCGCTGGCGTTGGCTAGCACCATTGACCCCACTTTATCGGATTCGCGGTACTCGAAGGCCACGCGACGTGCTGGAGTCGCGACAATCGCCGGGACTACGCAAGGCTTCCTCACCTACCATCCGCAGGCCTTCAAGAACCGCCCAACCGTGCCGGCCATGCCATACTCCAGCGCATCCGCTGTCAACCCATGTCCGATCGATACTTCGGCCAATGCCGGGATACGCTTGGCGAGCGCCGGCAGGTTGTTCACGGTCAGGTCGTGGCCGGCATTGACCTGAAGCCCCGCCGCATGGGCCGCGTCCGCGGTCTTTCCCAGTCTTTCCAACTCCTTGGCCGCCTTGGCGGAATCGGAATGGTAACCGCCATAGGGCCCGGTATAGAGCTCTATCCTGTCGGCGCCGGTATCGCGCGCGGCATTCACCCCGGCCGGATCGGCGTCGGAAAACAGCGACACGCGAAACCCGCCCTTCTTCAGCCGCTTGACGATCGGCGTCAGGAACGCGGCCTGGGCGACGAAATTCCAGCCATGGTCCGACGTCGCCTGCGCCGGGTCGTCCGGCACCAGCGTCACCTGTTCCGGCTGGTTCTCCTCGACAAGTGCCAGGAAATCCTCGGTCGGATAGCCTTCGATGTTGAATTCCGCCTGGGGGAACTCATCGTCGATCAGCGCCCTGATTTCCGGCAGGTCGGAATGTCTGGTATGCCGCTCGTCAGGCCGCGGATGGACAGTCAGTCCATGCGCGCCGGCGGCAAGCGCGATACGGCCAATTCCGGTAACGCTCGGCCACGGCAGATCGCGACGGTTGCGCAGCATGGCGACGGCGTTGAGGTTGACCGAAAGCTTTGCGGGCATGATCCGGCGTCCAGTTGAACAAATACTCAGAGCGGCTCGGCGATCTTGTCAAACACTGAACCGCTCTGTGCTGGCGCGCATCTATAGCGCCTTTGCAGGGAACAGATAGAGGGTTTCCGGTGTTCCAGAGGACGAGATGGTGGTCAACGCAAGGATTTGCCAGTGAATTCCCTCGATGCTGTGCCGGCGATACGCCGCATCGACACCAACCGAGATGCACTTTTCGCCATCGACGTGGTCGGGGATGTTTCCCCGGCCGACGCCGAGAATTTGTTCGGCCTACTGGAAGCGGCCTATGCGCTGCATCCGAGGATTGACGTGCTGGTGCGGCTGACCGACCACGGAAGCATCGACTGGAAGAGCATATCGCAAGAGACGCTTCGGCAGGGCGCGGCCCATGTGCTCGAACATGCGGTGCGCTGCGCCGCGATCGGCGATCCGGCCTGGGCATCCTATGTCCAGGCCTTCTTCCCGAGGAGCTTGCCTTTCGAATTCAGGCACTTCGACAGCGATGACGAGCCGTCGGCGTGGCGATGGCTCGGCGCCAGACCGGTGTGATCGGCCACCTCATCGCACGATCGTCAGCCGCTCGGCCGCGCGGGTGATCGCCGTATAGAGCCAGCGCTGCCTTGTCTCCTTGAACGCCCAGCTCTCGTCGAACAGCACGACGTCGTTCCATTGCGAGCCCTGCGCCTTATGGACCGTCAGCGCATAGCCGTAGTCGAAATCGTCGAAACGCTTCTTCTGCTGCCAGGGGATTTCGGCCTCCGGATCCTCGAACGCCGCCTTCAACAGCTTGATCTTGGCGACGCCGCGGTCGGGATCGTCCTCCTCCGGCGAGACCAGCAGGTTGATGCCGGGCTTTACCGTCTCGCGCGACGAGGTCATCACCTTCCACAGCGAGCCGTTGAGCAGCCCCTTGGCCGGATCGTTGCGCAGGCACACCAGCTTGTCGCCGGCCTGCGGATAGTCGGCATTGAAACCCTTCAGCTCGCGCAGCCGCTGGTTATAGCGGCGCCGCGTGCGGTTGGTGCCGACAAGCACCTGGTCCGCCTTCAGCACGAGCTCCTGGTTGACGCCTTCCCTGCCGATCACCTGCGCCGTGCCGTAGTCGCCATGCATGAACTCGCGGCCCTCGCGCACGTCGAGCGCCAGCCGGATGATCGGATTGTCGCGTGCCTGGCGATGAATTTCGGTGAGCAGCACATCCGGCTCGTGCTGGGTGAAGAAGCCGCCGCCCGAGATCGGCGGCAGCTGCGCGGGGTCGCCCAGAACGAGGATCGGCGTCCCAAAGCTCATCAGGTCGCGGCCAAGCTGCTCGTCGACCATCGAGCATTCATCGATGACGACCAGCTTGGCGCGCGCGATCGGACTTTGCCGGTTGAGCGCGAAGGTCGGCGAGATCGAGGTCTTGCCGGTCACTTCGTCCTCGACCGACTCCTCGCCCCTCGGCCGGTAGATCAGCGAGTGGATGGTGCGGGCGTTGACCGCTCCCTTGGAGCGCAGCACCTGGGCTGCCTTGCCGGTGAAAGCGGCGAACTGCACCTGCCCGTCGACATGCTCGGCGAAGTAGCGCGCCAGCGTCGTCTTGCCGGTGCCGGCATAGCCGAACAGGCGAAAGACCTGCGGCCGGCCGTCCTTCAGCCAGCGCCCGACCGCCTTCAGAGCCTCGTCCTGTTGGGGAGAGAATTCCATCAGCGCGACAGACCGGATTCGCGTGCGAAATACAAGATTGGCGTCCCATCACCGGCGTCGTCGGTGACGATCTCGTTTGTTACCAGCTCGGCACGCTATCAGGCGCAAACAAGAACGTAAAGGGAACAAACCTGTTGGAGTCTATGCTACCTGCTAGGCCCGGGATCGTTTTCGAGCAGGATCGGCTTGCCGTGCGGGGTGGCGTGCGCGGCACGCGCCCAGGCGGCGGCGAGTTCGTCGACCTCGCCCTTGCCGGCGATGCCTTTTGACGATAGCAGCTTTTCCAGCGCCGCCAGCCAGTGCTCGTAATAGTCGTGGCCGTCGCTCGCGGCGTCCGGCTTCTTCACCTCGGCCGACAGGGCGTCCGCCCATTCGCTCCACGAAAACAGGCCTTTGTCGTGCAGCGCGACCGTCATGGCGAAAGCTTCCGCCTGCCATGGCTCCGCGAACACCGGATCGTCAAAAACCGTCGGCCGTTCGCTCTTAGGCCGGCTCAAGATAGCTCTCCCAGGCATCGATGGAGACGATCAAAGTCGGATCGGCGCCCTCGCCCCAGATCTCCGCGCCGTCGAAAACTACCGTATAGACCCATTGCGGGTTCTCGCCCTTGCCATGCGCATTGCTGTCGGGGAACACGAAGCCATCGCGCACCGCCTCGATCGTCCCGTGCTTGCCGCGCGCATAGCGCGGCAGGCGCGTGTGGCCGGTGGGGTTGAAATTCTTCGTCCGCACGCGGTCGCCCGCCCGGAACCGCGCCGGCGCGGCGACCGGCCGGTCGCACGGCCCGCCTTTGGCGAGCGCCGCCGGCACGTCCGCCGCCTTCAGTACGCGCTTGGGCGTCGCGGTCGGATCGACCGCCTTGCCGGCCGCAAGGTCGCGCTCGGTAACAAAGCCGTGGCGCTTCAAAAGCGTCTCCAGCGCCTTGATCCAGATCTGGTAATAGCTTGAGGCGTAATAGTCGGCCGGATGCAGCGATTCCCGCGCATGCCGGCTCTCGTCGATGTTCCAGGCGCCCATGGCGCCGGCGGTGAGCGTGACACCCAGGGCGCGCTTTTCCCACTCGGCGTGGAAATAGGGTTCGTCCTTTTCAGGCGCGACCGCCCCGAAACCCATCTGCCCGCCGAGGTCTTGCGGCCCGTTCATGCCGGCTCTCCGTTCATGCCGGCTCTCCGTTCATGCCGGCTCCTTCGCCAGCGCCGTGCCGATCATCGCGTCGCGGCTGACCAGCCCGGCAAGCTGTTCCTCGCTCCACGCCTCGGAGCCTTTCGGCCGCATCGGCACCACCAGATAGCGAAGCTCGGCGGTCGAATCCCAGACGCGGATCGTCTTGTCAGCCGGCAGCGTCAGCCCGAACTCTTCCAGCACGCCGCGCGGATCGATGACGGCCCGCGAGCGGTAGGGCGGCGCCTTGTACCAGACCGGCGGCAAGCCGAGCACCGACCACGGGTAGCAGGAGCAGAGCGTGCAGACGACGAGGTTGTGCGTCTCCTCGGTGTTGAAGACGGCCTGCATGTGCTCGCCCTGCCGGCCGGTATAACTCAGCGAGGCGATCGCCGCCGTCGCGTCGCGCTTCAGCCATTCCGCATAGGCGGGATCGCTCCAGGCCTTGGCCACCACCCGGGCGCCGTTGGGTGGGCCGATCTTCGTCTCGTAGGTATCGACGATGACATCGATGGCCGCCGGGTCGATCAAGCCTTTTTCGGTGAGGATCGTCTCCAGCGCGCGCACGCGCGCGGCGAACGGATCGAGCTCGTTGTCGTGGTCGTGATCATGGGACATGGCACCAGACTAGGATCGCCGACAAGCCGCCGCAAGCACCACGCCTTGGGCCAGAAGCGTTGGCCTACTCTGCAGCCACCTTTTTCGGCTCGGCTTCTTCGTCGGAGTCGAACAGCGAACGCTGCTCGACAGGCTCGACCGCGTGCAGCGCCGGCCGGCTCTTCTTCGACGAGAAGCCGAGCAGCCAGCCGGAGAAGTTTTCGAAATAGACGTAGATCACCGGCGTGACGAACAGCGTGAGCGCCTGCGAGGCGAGCAGGCCGCCGACGACGGCGATGCCGAGCGGCTGGCGCAGCTCGGCGCTGGCGCCGGTGCCGAGCGCGATCGGGAACGTGCCCATCAAGGCGGCCAGCGTCGTCATCATGATCGGCCGGAAACGCATCAGGCATGCCCTGTGGATGGAATCCCTGGCCGACATGCCTTGCCGTCTGAGTTCCAGCGCCACGTCGACCATCATGATGCCGTTCTTCTTGACGATGCCGATCAGCATCAGGATGCCGATCACCGCGATGACCGACAGATCCATGCCGGCGAAGCGCAGGGCCAGCACCGCGCCAAGCACCGCCGACGGCAGGCCGGTGAGGATGGTGAGCGGATGGATGAAGCTCTCATAGAGCATGCCGAGCACGATATAGATCGTCAGGATCGCGCCGCCGATCAGCAGGCCCTGATTGGCGAGCGAATCCTGGAATGTCTTTGCCGTGCCGGCGAAGCTGGTCGAGATCGCCTTCGGCATGCCGATCTGCTCTTTCAGCTGGTCGATCCGGGTCACGGTGTCGCCGAGCGACACGCCCTGCGGCAGGTTGTAGGAGATCGTCACCGCCGGCAGCTGGCCGAGCTGGTTGACGGTCAGCGCGCCTGCGGTGCGATCGACATGGGCGAAGGCGCCGAGCGGCACCAGGCTGCCGCTCGCCGTCCTCACCTGGATCGCCAGCATGCGCTCGGGCGACCACTCGATCTTCGGATCGAGCTCGGTGATCACCTCATAGCTGTCGGCCGAACCGAAAATGGTTGAGACCTGATCGGTACCGAAACCGCCATAGAGGGCCGAGCGCAGCGTGCTGGTGTCGACGCCGAGCTGGGCCGACTTGTCGCGGTCGACCACGAGCGACGCCTGCAGGGCGTTGTTCTGCAGATCGCTGGTGACGTCGGTGAAATTCGTGTGATCCGCCGCCATCGCGTCATTCAGCTTCTGCGCCCAGATATTGGTCTGGCCGGTATCGAGGCCCTGAACCACGAGCTGATAGGCGCTGGCGGAAGAGCGCGAGCCCAGCCGGAGGTTCTGGACCGGCTGCATGTAAGTCTCGATACCGGCGACGCCCGCCAGCTGCCGCCGCAAGTCCGATAGCACCTTCTCGATATTGGGCCTCTGGTCCTTGTCCTTCAGCTGCACATAGAGCTGGCCCTGGTTCAGCGCGTTGTTGCCGCTGCCGGCCGACCAGGCCACATGCGCCACGTAAGGCGAATGCGCGAAGACGTTCGCCACCTGGCCCTGCAGCTTCGCCATCGCGTCGAAGGAAATGTCCTGCCGGGCGATCGTCGTCACCGAAATCTGGCCGATGTCCTCTTGCGGGAAGAAGCCCTTCGGCGAGGCCTGGATCAGCCAAACCGACGCCGCCGCCGTGCCGATGAAGACGAGGAATACGAAGAAGGTGTGCCGCAGGCAGAAGCTGAGCAACCAGTCGTAGCCGCGCGTGAAGAGGTCATGGCCATGCCCCTCCCTATGCGCCTCGCGGTCGGCTTTTGTCACCGACAGCAGCCGCGAACACAGCATCGGCGTCAGCGTCAGCGACACGAACATCGAGGCCAGGATGGCGACCGTCACCACGACCGCGAATTCGTTGAAGATGCGGCCGATGACGCCGCCCATCAGAAGCACGGGGATGAACACCGCCACCAGCGAGATCGAGATCGAGATGATGGTGAAGCCGATCTCGCGCGCGCCCCTCAGCGAAGCGTCGAAGGCCGACAGCCCGTCCTCTTCCATGTGGCGGAAGATGTTTTCGAGCATGACGATGGCGTCGTCGACGACAAGGCCGACCGCAAGCGTTAGGCCCATCAGCGAGATGTTGTCGATCGAGAAGCCGAACAGGAACATCGCGCCCAGCGTGGCGATCAGCGAGATCGGCACGGCCACGGCCGGGATGATCGTCGCCGTCAGCCGGCGCAGGAAGACGAAGATCACCATCACCACCAGGGCGATGGTCAAAAGCAGCGTGAACTGAACGTCGTCGACGGCCTGGCGGATCGAGGTCGAGCGGTCGTTGAGCAGCTTGATGCTGGCGGCGGCCGGCATCTGGTCCTCGAAGGACGGCAGCATCGCCTTGACCTTGTCGACGACGTCGACGGTGTTGGCGTCGGGCTGGCGCTGCACGGCCATGATGATCGCGCGGGTACCATCGTACCAGCTTGCGGTGGTCGTGGTCTGCACCGAATCGACGACGCGGGTCACCTCGCCCAGCCGCACCGGGTGGCCGTTCTTGGTGGCGACGATCAGGTTGGAGAACCCAGCGGCGTTGTCGAGCTGGGTGTTGGCGGTGATGGTGAGCTGCTGCTTGTTGTTCTTGAGCACGCCGAGCGGTGTGTTGCTGTTGGCCGACGCGATGGCCGCCTGCAGCTGATCGATCGAGATGCCGCGCGCAGCGAGCGCGGTCGGATCGATCTGGATACGCACCGCATATTTCTGCTGGCCGAAGATCGACACCTGCGCCACGCCGTCGATGGTCGACAGCGACGGCGAGATGACGTTTTCGGCGAATGCGTCGAGATCGGTCAGCGGAACCGTGTCGCTGACCAGCGACATCAGAAGGATCGGCGCGTCGGCCGGATTGACCTTGCGATAGCTCGGCGGCGCGGTCATCTCCGGCGGCAGCGATCTTTGCGTGCGCGCGATCGCCGCCTGCACATCCGCGGCCGCCGCGTCGATGTTGCGGTTGAGCACGAACTGGATGGCGATCGAGGTTTGGCCGAGCGAATTGGTGGTCGAGATCGAATCGATGCCGGCGATGGTGGCGAACTGCTTGATCAGCGGCGTCGCAACGGACGTCGCCATCGTCTCCGGCGAGGCGCCGGGCAGCTGTGCCGACACATTGACCACTGGAAACTCGGCGCTGGGCAGCGCCGCGACCGGCAGAAACTTGTAGGCAAAGATTCCGCCCAGCACGAGGGCGAACGACATCAGCAGCGTGGCGACGGGTCTGCGTATGCAGAATTCGGAGATCATGGCCGCGCCCCGCCCGCCCTGTCAGCACCACTCGCCTTGTCGGCTTCCGCGACCTTGTGAGTGGCCTGATCGGCGCCGTTGCCGGCCGTCTTGCCTTCGTGGACGGCGGCGCCGTCCTTCAGCCTGGTTTGACCTTCGACGACGACTTTCTCACCGCTCTTCAGTCCCTGGCTGATGGCGCTGTTTTCGCCTTCTGTCAGCGCCACCTGCACCGGCCGCATCTCGACCGTGTTGTCGGGCTTGACGACATAGACGAAGGAGCCCTTCTGGCTGGGCTGCACCGCGCCCGTCGGCACCGAGGTCATCTGTGGCATGATGCCGGCGTCGAGCACGACGTTCACATACTGGCCGGGCCAAAGCGAAAGATCGGAGTTCGGTATGCTCGCCCGCGTGGCGATGGTGCCGGAGGCGGTGTCGACGCTGGAATCGACGAAATCGAGCGTGCCCTTGCCGATCGGCGTCGGATTGCCGTCCTTGGTCAGCGTCACGCCCCCTTGCTGCGGGTTCGCAAGTTCTTTGTGCAGCAGGGCAAGGTCGCTTTCCGGCAGCGTGAAATTCACCTGCAGCGGGTCCATCTGCGTGATGGTCACAAGCGGCGTCGTACTGCTTGAGTTGCCGTTGCTGGTGGTGACGAGATCACCGACTGAGACGTTGACCGCTCCGAGCCTGCCTGAAATGGGCGCGGTGATGGTCGCGTAGCTCAGCTGGACCATATCTGCGTCGATCGTCGCCTTGTCGGCATCGATGGTGGCGGCCGCTGCTCTTTGCGCCGCCAGCGCCTGATCGTAGGTCTGCTGCGTGCCCGCCTGCTTGGCGACAAGATCCTTGGCGCGCTGTAGATCGGCCTGGGCGCTGACGAGCATCGCCTGGTCCTTGGCCAGCGTCGCCTGGTCCTTGGCGAGTTGTGCTTTCAAGGCCCGATCGTCCAACGAGAGCAGAAGGTCGCCAGCCTTGACCATTTGCCCATCCTTCACGGCGATCGACATGATCTGGCTGGAGACACGGGCATTTATGTTCACCACCGCCGGCGACGATACGAAGCCAATGGCGTAGCGGCGGATCGGAAAATCGGCGGTGGTCGCGGTTGCCGAAACGATCGAGGCCGAACGCGGGCCGCCACCGCCCTTCTGGTTGCCCGATGACTTGGCCGTCTTGTCTGCGCTGGCTGCGTCGGCCTGCTGGCCCGAGATCAGCTGCTGGACCTTGCCCATCGTGGCGGGCGACAGGTAAAGGCCGGCACCTGCAAGACAGGCCAGAGCAACGACTGTAGAGGCGATTTTTCCGCGCATCGACAATGAGCCCTTTATCCGACACGCCGAAGCCGGTGGTCCATTCTAGCTGATTTCACGGCCCTTGCCGCGAATTTCGCCGAATAGATAGGACAAGGCTTTGGCGGAAAAGGGCCAAAACGCGGCATTACGAAGATTTAATGTGCACTGCACAATCGCTGTGCAGCCGGCTAACGTGCCGTGGCGGACCCTTTCACCGGCCTGCGAATGTGCTCAGCGCAGCATCGGCCAGAGCGTCGCCGCCAACAGCAGACCCATGGCGACATTGAACCATTTCAGGCGCACGGGATCCGACAGGAAGCCGCGCAGCGCGGTGCCGAATCCGGCCCACACGGACACGCTTGGCAGATTGACGATGGTGAAGGCGACCGCGATCAGCGCCACCGAGACGAACGGGTGGTCCGCATCGGTGTAGACAGCCATGGCGGTGATCGCCATCACCCATGCCTTGGGGTTGACCCACTGGAACGCCGCGGCGTCGATGAAGCGCATCGGCCGCGCCTCCGCTCCGCCCTTTTCGCTCATCGAGCGTGACATGGCGATCTTCCAGGCGAGGTAGAGCAGGTAGGCGGCGCCCGCAATTTTCAGCGCCGTGTGGAGCGTAGGAAATGCCGTCAGCACGGCGCCGAGTCCGAAGCCGACAGCCAGCAGCAGGATGAGAAATCCAATGCTGATGCCCAGCATGTGCGGAACCGTCCTGGCGATGCCGAAATTGACGCCGGAGGCGAGCAGCATGAGATTGTTCGGCCCCGGCGTGATCGAAGTCACGAAGGCATAGACCAAAAGCGCAAGGAACGCGTTGAGGGACATCACATCCTCCCTGGATACGTCAGCCTTATTGTCCTTTTTTTGCAGACGCGCAAAAGCCACGGACGGGCGACTGCCGGACCAGAGAGAAGATTGACCCTCAGAGCGTCAGATGCCTCACATGCCCTGCGGACCGCGGTTCATTGCCGCCACGCCGGTGCGGCAGATTTCGACCAGGCCGAGCGGCTTCATGATGGCGATGAACTGATCGAGCTTCGAGCCCTTGCCGGTGATCTCGAAGATGAAATGCTCGGTGTTGGCGTCGATGACCGAGGCGCGGAAGGCATCCGCCAGCCTCAGCGCTTCGACGCGGGCGTCGCCGGTTCCGGCAACCTTAACAAGTGCAAGCTCGCGCTCCAGCGGCCGCTCCTGGCCGAGCTCGTGCGAACGAACGGTGAGGTCGACCACGCGGTGCACCGGCACGATGCGCTCGAGCTGGTGCTTGATCTGCTCCAGCACATGCGGCGTGCCGCGCGTCACGATGGTGATGCGCGACAGATGCTTCTCGTGCTCTGTCTCCGAGACCGTCAGGCTTTCGATGTTGTAGCCGCGCCCCGAGAACAGGCCGATGACCCGGGCAAGCACGCCCGGTTCGTTGTCGACCAGCACCGAAAGCGTGTGTGTTTCCGGCTTCTCGGTTTCCTTGGCGATGAAATAGGCGGAGCCGGTCGGCTGGAGCTGTGCGTTCATGACATGACTCTCGATTTCAAACTTTTGCGCTAATTCTCTGTTTCGACACGGCTTCCGGCCAAGGACGCCCGCCCTACGACTACACCAGTTCCCTGCCCTTGGCGTCGATGGCGTTGGCCACCGCTTCGTCGGTCGCCTCGTCGGGCAGGAGCATCTCGTTATGCGCTTTGCCCGATGGGATCATCGGAAAGCAGTTGGCCAAAGTCGCCACGCGGCAGTCGAAGAGCACCGGCTTCTTCACCGAGATCATCTCGCGGATCGCATCGTCCAGCTCGTCCGGCTTGTCGCAGCGGATGCCATGGCCGCCATAGGCTTCAGCCAGCTTGACGAAATCCGGCATCGCCTCGGTGTAGGAATGCGAGAGACGGTTGCCGTGCAGCAGCTGCTGCCACTGGCGCACCATGCCCATATACTGGTTGTTGAGGATGAAGATCTTGATCGGCGCCTCGTACTGCACCGCCGAGCTCATCTCCTGCATCGTCATCTGCACCGAAGCGTCGCCGGCGATGTCGATGACCAGCGCGTCGGGATGCGCGATCTGCACGCCGAGCGCGGCCGGCAGGCCGTAGCCCATCGTGCCCAGCCCGCCCGAGGTCATCCAGCGGTTCGGCTTGTCGAAGTGGTAGTGCTGCGCCGCCCACATCTGGTGCTGGCCGACTTCGGTGGTGATGTAGGTGTCGAGATCCTTGGTCAGCGCGTAGAGCCGCTGGATCGCATATTGCGGCATGATCACGTCGCTGTTCATCCTATAGGCGAGCGAGTCCCGCGCGCGCCATTTCGCGATCTGCTCCCACCACGGATAGAGCGCCTTCTTGTCGGCCTTGGCGGTCGCCCGCCAGAGCCGCACCAGATCCTCGAGCACGCGGCCGACATCGCCCAGGATCGGCACGTCGGCATGCACGTTCTTGTTGATCGAGGACGGATCGATGTCGATATGGATCTTCTTGGAGTTCGGCGAGAACGCGCTGAGCCGGCCGGTAATGCGGTCGTCGAAGCGCGCGCCGATACAGATCATCACGTCGCAGTCATGCATGGCCATGTTGGCTTCGTAGGTGCCGTGCATGCCGAGCATGCCGATCCAGTTCTTGCCGGAAGCCGGATAGGCGCCGAGGCCCATCAGCGTCGAGGTGATCGGAAAGCCGGTGAGGTCGACCAGCTCGCGCAGCAGATGGCTGGCCTCCGGGCCGGAATTGATGACACCGCCGCCCGAATAGATGATCGGCTTCTTCGCGCCGGCCATCAGCTCGACCGCCGCCTTCACCTTCTCCAGGTCGCCCTGGACCTTCGGCTGGTAGCTGGTGCGCGGCGCCGTCTGCGGCGGCACATAGATGCCTTTGGCGAACTGCACGTCCTTCGGAATGTCGACCACGACCGGGCCGGGGCGGCCCGTCGTCGCCACATGGAAGGCCTCGTGGATGGTTGCGGCGAGATCGTTGACGTCCTTCACCAGCCAATTGTGCTTGGTGCAGGGCCGCGTGATGCCGACCGTGTCGCATTCCTGGAAGGCGTCGGAGCCGATCAGCGAAGTCGGCACCTGGCCGGTGAGACAGACCAGCGGGATGGAATCCATCAGCGCGTCCTGCAGCGGTGTCACCGCATTGGTCGCGCCGGGGCCGGACGTCACCAGGAGCACGCCGGCCTTGCCGGTCGAGCGGGCGTAGCCTTCGGCCGCATGGCCGGCGCCCTGCTCGTGCCTGACCAGGATGTGCTCGACCTCGTCCTGCTGGAATATCTCGTCATAGATCGGAAGGACCGCGCCGCCCGGATAGCCGAAGACATGCTTGACGCCGTTGTCCTTCAGCGCCTGCACCACCATTTCGGCGCCCGTCATCTCGCGCCGCTCGTTCTGTCCGTTGCTCATCGGTCTGGTCCCGTACTGGTCGCCATCTGGCGATTGCTGGTCGTTTAGTTGGGTTTTGGGCAATAAAAAAGGCCCCCGAGGGAGCCTGTGGGATGCGCATGGGAGGTTTTCGCCCGGCGGTTACACCGCCTTGCCCACGCGCCAGCCTACGAGAATGAGTGCTGTTTTCATGGGCGCGGACAATAAGGGCGAAAACGCGGGCTCGTCAATGGGGTAGCGCGCGAATTCGCGGCCGGGGAGATCGGCACCGTCGCGCGCTACCATAGTACAGTTGAGCGCGTGTCTCCGAGGCACCACTATACCGCCGCAAGGGACGTTGGCTGCGAGGAGGACGCATGGCTGGCGAACGGGAGCATATTCGCGAGATCGAGCGGGTCCTGTCGGGCGCGCGGTCGGGCCGCGACGATATCGTGGTGCAGTCCTGGCTGCGCTGCGTCGACAAGCACCGGCTCGACCCTGCCCGGCCGACTGAAGCCTACATCGTTCCAGACACCCAGCTGCGCGAGCATCGCGAGCAATCCGAGCGGCTGATTGCGATTGCCCGCAGCGGCCTTGAAACGTTGTTCAAGCAGGTGGCCGGCCAGAACTACGTCCTGCTCTTGGCCGACGCCAAGGGCGTGACCGTCGACTTCCTCGGCGACCCGCTGTTCATGGACCAGCTGCGTAAGGCAGGGCTCTATCTCGGCTCCGAATGGTCGGAGAGCCGCACCGGAACTTGCGGCGTCGGCTCCTGCATCGTCACCGGCGAGGCGATGACCATTCATCAGACCGACCATTTCGACACCACCCACACGCCGCTTTCCTGCACCGCCGCTCCGATCTTCGACACCAAGGGAGAGCTGACCGCCGTGCTCGACATTTCGCTGCTGCGTTCGCCGCAGCCGAAGGTCAGCCAGAACCTCGCTTTACACCTGGTGGCGGCTTCCGCTCGCCGCATCGAGCTCGCCAATTTGATGGCGCAGATGCATTCCGAATGGGTGTTGCGCTTTTCGCGCTCGCCTGAATTCCTCGACGTCGATCCGGAGGTGGCGATCGCGCTCGACGCATCGGGCCGCATCCTCGGCACGACGCGTGGCGCAGCACTGCTTTTGGCGCAGGCCGGCGGCGTCGACTGGAGGCATTCACCCTCCCCGATCGGCCAGCCGATCTCGCGTTATCTCGACATGGGCATCGACGATCTACCGAGCCTGACGCGTGGGCGCCCGACCGAGGAGCGGCTGGTGTTCGGCCGAAACGGCGGCGCCCTCTTTGCGCACGCCATCGAACCGCAGCCGCCGACCGGACGCCGCGTTCCCGTCGAACTGCTGCCGAAGCCGATCGCGGAGCTTTCGGGCGGCGACCCGGCAATGGCGGCTATGCAGCTCAAAGCCGCCAAGCTGGCGCGAACATCAATTCCGACCCTGATCCATGGCGAGACCGGCTCCGGCAAAGAGGTTCTCGCCCGCGCGATCCATGACAGCTCGGAACGCACAGGCCCGTTCGTGGCCATAAATTGCGCGGCCATCCCCGAGCATCTGATCGAGAGCGAACTTTTCGGCCACACAGCGGGCGCCTTCACCGGGGCCGCGGCCAAGGGGCGCAAGGGGCTGATCGAGAGTGCCGACGGCGGCACGCTGTTCCTCGACGAGATCGGCGACATGCCATACGCGCTGCAATCGCGGCTCTTGAGGGTCATCGCCGAGCGCGAATTGCTCCCGGTCGGCGGCACGAAACCGCGGCCTGTGGACATCAAGATCATCTCCGCCTCGCATCATGACCTGCGCAAGCTGGTCGCCGAGGGCCGTTTCCGCGAGGACCTGTTCTATCGGCTGAACGCCGCGTCGCTGACCTTGCCGGCGTTGCGCGAGCGTACCGATTTCGAATGGCTGTTGGACCGGCTGGTCAGCGAACGCGCACGCCTTGCCGGTCGGGCGGCGAAGCTGTCGCCGGCGGCGCGGCTGGCGCTGATCCGACATGGCTGGCCGGGCAATATCCGCGAACTCGTCAACGCCATCGATCTGGCGGTGGCACTTTGCGACGACGGCACGATCCAGCCCGCCGACCTGCCCGACTTCGCGATGCCCCATTTGGCGTCGTCGGCTCCGGTTGCTCCCCTGGTCGCGCTGCGTGTCCCCTCGCCTGACGAAGAGCGCACGGCGCTATTGGACGTCCTGGCGGCGACGGGCTGGAACATTTCCGAGGCCGCGCGGCGCCTCGGCGTCGATCGCACCACCGTGCATCGCCGCATGAAGCGACTGCGGCTGGAAGCGCCGAACTAGAGCAATTCCAGGAAAAGTGTGAAGCGGTCTTCCGCCCGGAATTTGCGTCAAGACTAAAGAGATAGAGCGGTTCTGCATTTCCGTGAAACGGTGAACCGCTCCAGTGTTGCGATGCCTGTGGCGCGATGTGGCGCGTGCAGCACCAGCGCAACATGTGAGATACCCAAAGGTCATTCTAACTGATTGACCGCATTATAATTTCTCGTTTGGCGTTGCGGCTGGCACGTCATTTGCAATTCATTTTTGGACTCTAGCAAGCGGAGGAGAACACATGCTCGAGAGGACACCCACCACCAAGGCGCAGGCGCTGCTCGATAGATTCGGCAAGGCGCTGGAAGCCGGCGACATCGATACTGCCGTCAATTGTTTCCAGGAAGACTGCTACTGGCGCGATCTCGTCGCCTTCACCTGGAACCTGAAGACGATGGAGGGCCGCGACCAGATCCGCGACATGCTGCGGGCGACGCTCAGCAATATCAAGCCGACCGGCTGGAGTGTGGCCGAGGGCGAGGAAGCGACCGAGGACGGCGGCATCACCACCGCCTGGATCACCTTCGAGACCGGCGTGGCGCGCGGCTTTGGTCTCGTGCGCTTCAAAGGCGAGCTGATCTGGACGCTGCTGACCACCATCGCCGAGCTGAAAGGCCATGAGGAGAAGGCCGGCTTCACCCGCCCGCTCGGCGCCAAGCACGGCCACGGCAAGGGCCGCAAGACATGGCGAGAGGAGCGCGACGACGAGATCGCCGAACTCGGTCACACCCGGCAGCCTTATGTCCTCATCGTCGGTGGCGGCCAGGGTGGGATTGCTCTTGGCGCCAGGCTGAAGCAGCTCGGCGTGCCGGCCATCATTGTCGAGAAGAACGAGCGTCCGGGCGACTCGTGGCGCAAGCGCTACAAGTCGCTCTGCCTGCACGACCCGGTCTGGTACGATCACCTGCCCTATATCGACTTTCCGAAGAACTGGCCGGTCTTCGCGCCGAAGGACAAGATCGGCGACTGGCTGGAGATGTACACCAAGGTGATGGAGTTGAACTACTGGAGCTCCACCACCGCGAAATCCGCGAGATATGACGAGAAGGCCAAGGAATGGACCGTTGTCGTCGAACGCGACGGCAAGGAAATCGTGCTGAAGCCGAAGCAGCTGGTGCTGGCGACGGGCATGTCCGGCAAGGCGAATTGGCCGAAATACAAAGGCCAGGACATCTTCAAAGGCGAGCAGCAGCATTCCTCGACGCATCCCGGTCCGGACAAATATGCCGGCAAGAAGGTCGTCGTCATCGGCTCGAACAACTCCGCGCACGACATCTGCGCGGCGCTGTGGGAAGCAGGCGCGGACGTGACCATGGTGCAGCGCTCGTCCACGCACATCGTCAAATCCGACACGCTGATGGATATCGGTCTCGGCGCGCTCTACTCGGAGCAGGCGGTCGAGAACGGCATGACGACGCGAAAGGCGGACATGATCTTCGCCTCCCTGCCCTACCGCATCCTGCACGAATTCCAGATTCCGCTTTACCAGCAGATGAAGGAGCGCGACGCCAAGTTCTACGAGGATCTGGAAAAAGCCGGCTTCATGCTCGACTGGGGCGACGACGGCTCGGGCCTGTTCATGAAGTATCTGCGCCGCGGCTCCGGCTACTATATCGATGTCGGCGCCTGCGATCTCGTCATCGACGGCTCGATCAAGCTGAAGAGCGGCCCAGGCGCGGCGGTGCAGGAACTCACCGAAACCGGCGTCAAGTTCGTCGACGGCACCGAACTGCCGGCCGATCTCGTGATCTATGCCACCGGCTACGGCTCGATGAACGGATGGGCGGCGGATCTCATCTCGCAGGAAGTGGCGGACAAGGTCGGCAAGGTCTGGGGCCTCGGCTCCAACACCACCAAGGACCCCGGCCCGTGGGAAGGCGAGCAGCGCAACATGTGGAAGCCGACGCAGCAGGAGGCGCTGTGGTTCCATGGCGGCAACCTGCACCAGTCCCGCCACTACTCGCAGTATCTGTCGCTGCAGTTGAAAGCCAGGCAGGTCGGTCTGCCGACGCCTGTCTACGGGCTGCAGCAGGTGTATCACAGGAGCTAGCGCCTCCGGGAAGGCGCGGCCTGCGCCGCGCCTTCCTGTCAAATTCAGCTGCGGCTCACGCCATCAGCACCACGCCCCTCGCCTTGGCCCAGCGTTCCTCCGACGGCCAATTGCCTTACGAACGCCCTATCCGTTTCCAGTAGATGAGCGTGCCGGTGAGCCCGCCATGCGGCTTGAGCGCATAGTCCGGAATCTCGCCGGTCAGCGTAAAGCCGAGCTTCTCGTAAAGACCTGCCGCCCCCTCTTCGCTTGCCGTGTCAAGCACCAGCAGGGTGCGCCCCTTCTCGACGGCCAGTTCCTCCGCGGCCTGCATAAGGCGTGTGGCAATGCCTTTGCCGCGACGGTCGAGGCGGGTCATCAGCTTGGCGATCTCGGCGCGGTGCGGCTGGTTGGGCGGGCAGTCGAGAAGCAGCGTGACGGTGCCGACAAGCGTCTCGCCGTCCCATGCGCCCAGCACCGCTCTTTCTCCGCGCGCCGCCGCATCCAGCGATTTGCGCCAGAACTCATGGGCCGCATCGGGCGACAGCGGATGCATGAAGCTCACCGATCCGCCGGCGGCCACCGTCTCGATCAGCAGGGCGGCCAGCAGCCCCCTGGTTTTCGCGTCATCGTCCAACGCCCTGATTTCGAGGGAATTCATGTCGGTGCTCTCCGGGTGGTGTCGGGTCGCGCTCATCCGAAATGACCGGTCCGTCTTCGGCGGCGCGCGCGACGGATTTCCGCGATGCGCTCGGCGTCGTCCTCGCTGAGGTGTCGTCCGCGCTCCAGTATCTCGAGCGTGTATTCCTCATAGGTGAGGCCCAGTCGCTCGGCCCTTTCCAGCCGCATCAGCATGACGGTCTGGCTCGGCGCCTTCCAGGCCTTGTCGTGGGCCGCGCGCCAGGCCAGGAAGACGTAGGCGTCGCCCTTGCCCCAGGGCGGGCCTTCGTAATCGTCGAGCGGCGGCCCGCCGTTGTGCGAGCGCTTCGGCCGGCGTGCCATGCGATCAGCCCCTGACCAGCGCCACCAGATACTCGGCGGCTTCCGGTCCGGGAGCGTGGAACGTGCAGTCCGACGGCGCGCCCAGCGCCAGGCAATCACCCGGCTCGAGCCGGTGCACGACATCGCCTTCGGTGAAGTCCAGGCGGCCGCCGATAAGCCAGATCTGCTGCTTGATGAAGGCATAGGACGCCGCCGGGAAGTTGACCTTGGCGCCTGCCGGCAGACTGACCCGGATCAGCTCGAGCGGCATTTGCGATGCCGGCGACAGGTGCCGTCTGACATAGCCGGTGGCAGGGTCCTGCCAGACCTGTTGCTCGTCCTTGCGGGACACACCGCCGCCCTGCATTTCGGCTCGGGCGATCAAAGTCGAGAGCGTCATGCCGAAAGCCGAAGCGATGCGCACCAGGAGCGCCGCGGTCGAGCTTGTCATGCCGCGCTCCATGGCGCTCAGCATCGCCTTGGAAACACCCGAGCGCTCGGCCAGTTCGGTCAGCGACCAGCCTCGTAAATCACGCTCGGAGCGTATCCGCCTGCCGATCGTGGATGTGATGTTGTTCGATATATCATCCATTCATCCAATATATCGAAATGCAAGCGTGACGGAAGGGCCTATTCGATCGAATTTTTGCCGCCGCCTTAACAGGCCCTACACCATCCGACCTCACGCGCCCTTAACCCCGATTGGGATAGGTTTGACGTTGAGGGGAATGGAACAGGTCACCGATGTTTGTTGAACGCGAAGGCTCCGTCGGGGAGCCGACCTCGCAGGAGCGCCGCAACGCCCAACAGAACGACAAGCGTATTCTGGGCAATGTCGTGCAGTGCGACGGAGCGCGCGCCACCATCAGCGCCTATGCCGAGGATGCCGAGGGCACGGTGACCGGCCTGTGGACCGTCGGCAAGATGATTTCCATCAACCTTGGTTCGACGCGCACCGTCGGCCTCGTCTATGCGATCGGCAAGTCGGACCGCGTCTGGAGCAACGAGGGTCAGAATGCCATCGAAGTCAGCATCGAGCTGATCGGCGAGGTGCGCGACGGCGCCGAGCCTGGCGCCAAGCCGGTCTTCGACCGCGGCATCACCACCTATCCGCATATCGGCGCTATTGCCCACCGTATCCGCAGTCGCGACCTGCAGGCCGTCTACGATCTCGCCGGCCGGCATTCGATCACCATCGGCACGCTGTCCCAGGACGAGGCGATCGATGCCAACATCGCCATCGACGACACGCTGGCGCGCCATTTCGCCGTTGTCGGCACCACCGGCGTCGGCAAATCCACGGCCGTCTCGCTGCTGTTGCGCAAGTCGATCGAGGCGCGGCCGGACCTGCGCGTGCTGATACTCGACCCGCACAACGAGTTTGCCGCCTCGCTTCCGGAATATTGCGTGAAGGTCGATTCCAAGACCCTCGACCTGCCGTTCTGGATGTTCAGGCTGGAGGAATTCGCCGAGGTTCTGTTTCGCGGGCGCGAGACCGTTCCGGAGGAAGTCGACGTCCTGCGCGACCTCATCCCGGCCGCCAAGAACCTATACCGCAATCCGAGCTCCGGCTCCTATATCAGGCGCGGCAGCGACGCCCTGACGGCGGACACGCCGGTGCCTTACCGCATCGCCGACCTCCTCAAGCAGATCGACGAGCGCATGGGTCTGCTTGAAAGCAAGAACGACCGTCCGACACTGAAGTCATTGAGGACGCGCATCGAATCGGCCGCTGCCGACCCGCGCTACCGCTTCATGTTCAATTCGCGGCTGATCGAGGACACCATCCACGAGACGATCGGCAACATCTTCCGCGTGCCAAACCACGGTCGTCCGGTGACCTGCTTCGAGATGGCGGGCATGCCGTCCGAGGTCGTCAATTCCGTCTGCTCGGTGCTGGCGCGCCTAGCCTTCGATCTTGCGCTCTGGAGCGAGGGGCGGCTGCGGCTGCTTTTGTTGTGCGAAGAGGCGCATCGCTACATGCCGGCCGATCCGCGCCTCGGCTTCGCGCCGACCAGGCACGCTCTGTCGCGCATTGCCAAGGAAGGCCGCAAATATGGCTGCTACCTCGGCGTCGTGACCCAGCGCCCAGGCGAGCTCGATCCGACGATCCTGTCGCAATGCTCGACCTTCTTCGCCATGCGGCTCGCCAACGAGCAGGACCAGGCGATCATCCGATCGGCGATCGCCGATTCCTCTGCCTCGACGCTCGCCTTCCTGTCTTCGATGGGTCAGCGCGAGGCTATCGCCTTCGGCGAAGGCGTGGCGACGACAATGCGGCTCAAATTCGAAAAACTGTCGCGGGAATTCATTCCGGGAACGGCGAAGCGCGACCAGACCCTGCCGGCGGAAGCCGGCGACGACGTGGACCTCGCCGGGATCGTCGAGCGGCTGCGCAACGTACCGAAACCGCAGCAGGCCATGGCCTTCGCCGAGGCGGTGGACTCGGGCCGCCAGGCCGGTGATCCAGATTATCGAAAGCCCGCCGCGCCGCGCGTCCAGCCGGACGACGATTTCGACCTGCGCTACGGCCTGAAGCCCTCGACCTTCGGCATGCGCCAGCAGAACGATTGAACTTGCGTCCTTCCGTCAACTGACACGACTTACCAAGGCTCTGCTTCGTCGACTGGGATTGGCAAATTCCGTCAGGAAATTCGTCAGGCTGAGTCGACTGATGTCGCTTTCGAGAACCGGAGCGGAGCGGACATTCAGTCCGTGAGCACCGGCCCTACGCCGGCCATAGCCTTACCTGCAGCAGCACTCATGAGTGCTTCGGCCGGCGAAGGCCGAAGCGCAGAAAGCGGCTTCAGGCGGCCAGCATCACGAATTTGGTGACGGAATTTCAGGCGCAGACGCGGTTGCGGCCCTGCTTCTTCGCCTCGTAGAGCTGGCGGTCCGCGCGGCGGTAGAAGTCCTCCGCGCTCTCCTTGCGATCCCAGACGGCAAGACCGACGCTGGTGGTGACCTTCAGCCGCACATTGCCCGACAGGATCGACAGGTTGGCGATCGCCTTGCGGATGCGCTCGGCGAATCGGGCGAGCAGCTCCGCATCCATATTGGGCGTGACCACGGCAAACTCCTCGCCGCCAAGCCGCGCCACCACGTCGTGATAGCGCGTCATGCCTCGCACGCATTGCGCGACGGCCCTCAGCACCTCATCGCCGACATCGTGACCATGCGTGTCGTTGACCTGCTTGAAATGATCGAGGTCGAGGATCATCAAGCCCACCGGCTTGTCGATGCGGCCGAACTCGTCGAGATATTCCCGCAGCGCGTCGTCGAAATAGCGGCGGTTCTGCATGCCGGTCAGGCCGTCGGTGAGCGCCGCCTGCTCGAGCGTCTGTGAGCGGGCGCTCAGCGAAACCGTCATGGCGCGCAGCTTGCCCTCTTCCCGCACCTGGCCGCGGATCAGCGGATAGATGAAAAAGGTCCCGAAGAACAAGGCGGCGGCGAGCAGCGCGCCGGTCACGAACAGCAGTTTGTTGAGATAGATGATCCTATGGAGACGCGATGCGGTGTCGAGGTCGGTCGCAATGTCCTGCAATTGGCCATAGGCATGGAAAGTCACCAGGCCGGCGGCCAGGATCACGAAAATAAAGACGAAAAATGCGGATTCCGCCTTGTGAAAACGCATAACTCCCCGCGGCACTACGAGCCATCGAAGTTATGGCACGCTCGGCCTTACGGACGGTTAACCCGGACAACCGTGGCGGAAGGCTGTGCCCGATTCCAAGCCTCTGATTGAAATCGCTATCTATCGGTCGGAATTGCCGATTCCTCGCCCGGCCGGATCCTTTGCCACTCCGGTCCGAGCTGGTGTCTGAACCAGGTCGTCTGACGTTTGGCATATTGGCGTGTCGCGATCTTGGCGCGCTCGATCGCCTCGGGGAAGCCCATCTGTCCCGCCATCGCGGCCTGCAGCTCGCGCACGCCGATCGCCTTCATCGCCGGCAGGTCCGGATCGAGGTCGAGCGCCATCAGCTGCCTGACCTCGTCCAGTGCGCCTTTGTCGAGCATCTGGTCGAATCGCGCCTCGATACGCGCGACGAGCTCGCCGCGATCCGGCTCGATCACCAGGAAACGTGCACCGTCGCGGTCGATGAGCGGCTGGCCGTGCGCCGCTTGCCAGTCGAGGATCGACCGTCCCGACGCGTCGAGCACCTCCAGCGCCCGCACGATGCGCTGGCCGTCGGTCGGCCTGAGCTGCATGGCGACGGCCGAGTCCTCACGCATCAGGATGCGATGCAGCCTTTCTGCCCCTTGTTCCTTGAGCTCGTAGCGCCAACGCTCGCGCACCGATGGCGGAATGTCGGGCATCTCCGAGATGCCTTCGGCCAAAGCGCGGAAATAGAGCCCGGTGCCGCCGACGAAGACCGCAGGCCGCCCCGATAAAACGCCTTGCTCGATCAGCCGGGTGACGTCGCGCAGCCAGGCGCCGGTGGAGTAGGCTGTCGAAGGATGCACATGGCCGTAGAGGAAATGCGGCACGTGCGCCATCTCGGCCGTGCTTGGACGCGCCGTCAGCACGTCGAGCACCGAATAGCCCTGCATGGAATCGGTGTTGACGATGACGCCGCCCAGGCGTTCGGCAAGATCGAGCGCCAGCGCCGACTTGCCGCTGGCAGTCGGTCCCGCTATCAGGATCGCGTTCTTCACGCGACCTTCGCCCGCTTGCCTGCCGGAATTTTCGATGCCGCTGATCGCCACGCTTGTATCCCGTCCCGAAGACCGCGCAGTGTCGGCCTCGCTTGCGAATATGGCCTCGCGGGCAGCCGGCGCAAGCGTCCTTCATTGGCTGGCCGAAGGTGTCGCCTGCGATCTGGTTCTGCCGGAGACGCCCGATATCGGCGAATTGACCGCCAATCTGCGCGCGGCATTAGCCTCGGATCCGGTCGACATCATCGTCCAGCCGGCCGAAGGCAGGAAGAAAAAGATCCTGCTCGCCGACATGGATTCGACCATGATCGACCAGGAATGCATCGACGAATTGGCTGACGAGATCGGCGTCAAGGAGCGTGTCGCCGCGATCACGGCGCGCTCGATGAATGGCGAGATCGCTTTCGAGCCAGCCTTGCGTGAGCGCGTCGCCTTGCTAAAGGGCCTCGACACGGCGGTGGTCGACCGCATCATCGCCAACCGCCTGACGCTGGCCGCCGGCGGCCGCGCGCTGGTGCGCACGATGCGCGCCAACGGCGCCTGGACGGCGCTGGTTTCCGGCGGCTTCGACGTCTTCACCAGCCGCATCGCCACGCTGCTCGGCTTCCAGGAGAACCGCGCCAACCGGCTTGTCGAGGAAGACGGCAGGTTCACCGGCACGGTGACCGAGCCGATCCTCGGCCGCGCAGCCAAGGCCGAAGCGCTGCTCGACATTGCGGCCAGGCTTGGCCTGTCGACTGAGGATGCCGTTGCCGTCGGCGACGGCGCCAACGATCTCGACATGATCCGACTGGCCGGCATCGGCGTCGCCCTCCACGCCAAGCCGACGGTGGCGGAGCAGGCAAGGATCCGCATCGATCACGGCGATCTCACCGCGCTGCTCTATCTCCAGGGCTATCGTCAGGAAGAGTTCGTGCAATGAAACCGATCCGCACCTCACGTCTCATCCTGCGCAACTGGGAGGAGCGCGACCGCGCGCTCTTCCACCGCATCAACTCCGACGAGCGCGTCATGGAGTTCTTTCCGTTCCGTCGCGACCGCGCGACCGCCGATGCCATGATGAACCAATTCCGCGGCTGGATCGAGGAGGATGGCTACGGCTTCGCCGCCGCCGAGATCGCGGCCACCGGCGAATGCATCGGCTTCGTCGGTCTCCTGGATACGGATGATGTGCCATCGCTGCCGGACGGCACGATCGAGATCGGCTGGCGGCTGGCTCCGGAATTCTGGGGCAAGGGCTATGTCACCGAGTCAGCGAAAGCCTGGCTCGCCTTCGGCTTCGAAACGCTGAGGCTGGAGGAGATCGTCTCCTTCGCCGTCGCCGAAAACCACCGCTCCATAGCCGTCATGAAGCGGCTCGGCATGCGCGCAGATCCAAGCGCCGACTTCGACCATCCCTCCGTGCCGGACAGCCATCCTCATCTGAAGCAACATGTCCTCTACAGGCTGCCGCGCGAACATTGGCAGGCACAAAAAAGGGCGACCCGGTAGCAGCCCTTTTCTTTTGCAGATCAACTGGTTGCCGGTCTTTCCGGACTCAATCCATCCGGATCGTCACGAAGCGTAGCTCGCCGGTCTTCGAGGCCAGCATCAGCAGCGCGTTCTTGCGGCCCTGCTCCTTCAGCGCGCCGATCCGGTCCATGACGTCCTTCGGCGTTCCCACCGATTCCTGCGCGATCTCGGTGATCACCTCGCCGGGCTGGATGCCACGCTCGGCGGCGGCCGAATTCTTGGCAACATCGGTGATCACCACGCCCGACACGTCGGCCGCGATGCCGAATTTCTGCCGCGTCTGGTCGTTGAGCTCGCCGACGGTCATGCCGAGCACCGAAGCCGTGGACACCGGAGCCGCCTTGTCGCCCTTGTCCTGGTCGGTGTTGCCGTTCTCACCGCTGGCCAGCTTCTCGCCATCCTCGAGCCGGCCAAGCGTAACCTTCACCGTCTGCTCGACGCCCTTGCGCACGATGACGACGTCGACCGCCTTGCCGACCGGGCTTTCGGCGACGACGCGCGGCAGGTCGCGCATCTCGTGGATGTCCTTGCCGTCGAATTTGATGATGACGTCGCCGGCCTGAACCGAACCGTTGTCGACCGGTCCACCCTTGATGACGCCGGCCACCAGAGCGCCCTTGGCGGTCGCCATGCCGAGGCTTTCGGCGATGTCGTCGGTCACCGGCTGGATGCGCACGCCAAGCCAGCCGCGCCGCGTCTCGCCATACTGGCGAAGCTGGTCGACGACGCCCGCCGCAAGCTGGGAGGGAATGGAGAAGCCGATGCCGATCGAGCCACCCGACGGCGAGATGATCGCCGTGTTGATGCCGATGACCTCGCCCTCGGCATTGAACAGAGGACCACCGGAATTGCCGCGATTGATGGCGGCGTCCGTCTGGATGAAGTCGTCATAGGGGCCGGAATTGATGTCGCGGTTGCGCGCCGAGACGATGCCGACAGTGACTGTTCCGCCGAGGCCGAACGGGTTGCCGATCGCCATCACCCAGTCGCCGACACGCATCTTGGTGGAATCGCCAAATTTCACGGCCGTC
The DNA here is from genome assembly GCF_029625675.1 of Mesorhizobium sp. WSM4884. Taxonomy (NCBI): domain Bacteria; kingdom Pseudomonadati; phylum Pseudomonadota; class Alphaproteobacteria; order Hyphomicrobiales; family Phyllobacteriaceae; genus Mesorhizobium; species Mesorhizobium sp. WSM4884. Next base: position 289,454 of record NZ_JARTVO010000001.1, on the reverse strand, counting down.
AATTTGTGGCCTTTCGGATCGACCTTCAGCACCGCGACGTCGGTTTTGGTGTCGGTGCCGACCAGTGTCGCCTTCAGCGTCACTCCGTCAGAGAAATTCACCTCGATGTCGTCGGCGTCGGCGATGACGTGATTGTTCGTCACCACGATGCCCTGCTCGGCGTCGACGACGAAGCCGGAGCCCAGCGACTGCACCTTCTGCCCACCGCCGCCCTTGTCGCCGCCGCGGTTCTTGAAGAAGTCGTCGAAAAAGTCCTGGAAGGGCGAACCTTCGGGAAGCTGCGGCATCGGCACCGCGCCTGGCCCTTCAGTGCCTTTCACGGTTTGCGAGGTCGAGATGTTGACCACCGCGCCGAGCAGGCGCTCGGCGAGATCCGCGACCGAGGGAGGTCCGTCGGAAGCGATCGTTGGCGTGACGAAAGACGGGACGGCAATCATGCCGACGACGAATGCGGTGGCGCCGGCGAAAAGCGTGCGCCGTGCCGCGCGCAACAGGGTGTCGGATATCATCGTGGCCTCCCGGTGTTTCTAAAAAGGAAAAGCGCTTCCGCTAAAGGCGCCCGTCCAATTTCATGTTGGCAAGAAATAAGGCACGTTTGCGGCTATAGGTATCGGCGAAAGATAAATCGTCAATCGCCTCGGCACCAAGGAATTTCATCAGCCGCGGACCAGCCAGACGATGCCGACGCCGATTGCGATTGCGACCAATCCGCCGATTCGCAGCACATTTTCCGGCGTCGATAGCACTTCCGTAGCCAGTTTCCGGGCCAAAGCCGGAAACCCGCCATAGACCAGGCCCTCGATGACGAGAACCAGGCCGATTGCCGCCAGGAAATCCTGCACCTCCGCTACTGGGCAGTGCTGGGTTGCGTCGCAGGCGCGGCAGGTGCCGTCGCAGGAGCGGCCGGCGCCGACCGTGGCATGGCCGGTTGTCCAGGCACGGGCTTGCTGTCCGGATCGCGAAAATAACGGAAGAACTCGGACTCGGGCGACAGCACCATGGTCGTTCCAGTACTATCCAGCGCGGTGCCATAGGCATTCATCGAACGATAGAAATCGAAGAAAGCCGGATCTCGCTTGTACGCGTCGGCAAAGGTGGCGCTGCGCTGTGCGTCGCCTTCACCGCGCAGGATTTCCGATTCCTTCCGCGCCTCGGCGATGATCTCGACGACCTCGCGGTCGGCCCTGGCCCTGATGCGCTGCGCCGCCTCGTTGCCGCGCGCCCTCAGTCGCTCGGCTTCCGCCAGACGTTCCGCCTTCATGCGGTCATAGGTCTGCTGCGAGACTTCCGCGGTCAGATCCGTCCGGCGGATGCGCACGTCCTCGATGTCGAGGCCGAGCGATGTCGCATCCGGGCGGAGTTGGTCACGCACTTCGCGCATCATAACGGCGCGCTCCTCCGAGAGCGCCGCCTCGAAGTCGCGCAGGCCGTAAACGCGGCGCAGCGCCGCATCGAGACGCGTCTTCAGGCGAGCCTCGGCAAGCTCCACCTGCCCCGACACCGCCGCGCGGAAGGTGCGCGGATCCGAGATGCGGTAGGCGATGAAGGCGTCGACCTCGTAGAACTTGCCGCCCGAAACCTGGACGCGGATGTTGTCGAGATCGAAACGCATCACTCTTTTCTCGATCATCTGGACGCTGTCGGCGTCGAAAAAAGCGAACGGCGCCTTGAAGTAGATGCCGGGCTCGCTCTTGACGTCGATGATCTCGCCGAACCTGAGCACGATCGCCTGCTGGCCCGCATTGACCACGAAGACGGCCGAGTAGAGCAGGAACAGAAGGACCGCCGCGATGACGGCGATGACTGGAAGACGGTTGGCCATCACTGGTTGCCTCCCAGCACCGGCGCCGGCGGCGCTTTCGGCTGCAGTGCCGGCAGCGGCAGATAGGGAAGCACACCTTGCCCGTTGCCCTGCTCGACGACGACCTTGTTCGAGTCCTTCAGGATCCTCTCCATCGTTTCCAGATAAAGCCGCTTGCGCGTCACGTCGGGCGCCTTGGCGTATTCGTTGTAGACGGAGATGAAGCGCTGGGCTTCACCTTCCGCTTCCTGCACGACGCGGTTCTTGTAGGCAGCGGCGTCCTCGCGGACCTGGGCCGCCTCGCCGCGCGCCTGGCCGAGCTTCTGGTTGGAATACTGATTGGCCTGCTCGACAAACTTGTCTTCGTCCTGCTCGGCGCGCTGCACCTCGTCGAAGGCATCGGCCACTTCGCGCGGGGGTGCGGCGTCCTCGATCGAGATCGCATTGACCTGCAGGCCGGCCTTGTAGCCGTCCAGCGTCGTCTGGATGATCTCGCGCACCGAGGCGGCGATGCCCTGGCGGTCGTCGCGGAAGATATCCTGCGCCGGCCGGCGGCCGACGGCCTCGCGCATGGCGCTTTCGGCCACTTGCGTCAGCATGCCGTCGGGATCCGAGACATCGAAGAGGTAGGCCCCGGGGTCGGAAACCTGATAGGCGACCGAGAACTGCACGTTGACGATGTTCTGGTCGCCGGAGAGCATCAGCCCGGAGCCACTGGCCGATCCGCCGCCGATGCTGACGAGCTGCTCGGAGATCTTGGCCGTCTCGACCGTTTCGATCGGCCACCAGTGGAAATGCAGGCCTGGCTGCGAAAGCTCCGCCTTGGGCTTGCCGAAGCGCAATTCGACGGCAACCTCATCAGGCTGCACGGTATAGATTGCCTTGAAAGCCCAAAGCACGACGAGCGCGAGCGCGATCAGCCCGAAGACGGCCGGGCTGGCGCCGCCGCCTCCCGGAAGCGCGCGCCGCAGTCTGTCCTGGCCGCGGCGAATGATGTCCTCGAGGTCAGGAGGGGAACCCTGTGGTCCGCTTGGCCCCTTGGGCCCCTGCCCCCAGGGTCCCTGATTGCCGCCGCCGCCCCAAGGGCCGCCGCCACCGCTCTTGTCGTTCCAGGGCATGAATGTCCTTTCGCTTCGGTTCCCTCAGGCCTTGCGGCGCGATCCTAGCGCATGACACCGAAAACCGGAATCGGTTTTCGGAAAGGAATCATGCGCCAAATCAAAGTTTTACAGCGGCCTCTTGCGCATCCGGTTGGACGCGCGGCGCTGCACTGTCGTTCTTCTATAGGGACGCCTTGACGCGCTTTCAACGCGGTCTGCCGCTCGCGCCGTCCGATTTGCGCCGGCAGCGACCCTTTGTCGTCGTCAATGACCGTCGCCGCGGCGCTCGTAGACCATGTAGCGCGTCGCATGGCTGTCCTTCTCGCCTGCCGGAAAATCCTCGGAACGGACGATCCGCCAGATGGCTGGGTCGATCGGCGGGAAATGGGCGTCGCCATCGACCTTGGCAAGCACATGGGTAACGTGGAGGCGGTCGGCAAGCGGCAAGGCCTGGGCATAGATTTCGCCGCCGCCGACTACGCAGATCTCCTCGGCGCCCGCCATGCAGCGGCCGCGCACCTTGGCCAGCGTGATCGCCTCGTGGAGCGAATGCGCGACTTCGATACCGTCGGCGCGCCAGCCCTTGTCTCGTGTCACCACAATGTTGAGCCTTCCGGGCAGCGGCCGGCCGATGCCTTCATAGGTCTTGCGGCCCATGATGATCGGCTTGCCCATCGTATCGGCCTTGAAACGCTTGAGATCGCTGGAAAGCCGCCACGGCAGCCCGCCCTCGCGCCCGATCACCCCGTTCTCGGCAATGGCGACATAGATCGCGATGTCCATCAGCCGCCATTCCCGCCATTGTCCGACGGCTCGAGCAGCAGGATGTCGATGTCGCGCTCGGGGTAAAAATCCTTGGCCGTCATCTCGAACGTGGTCGGGCCGATCTTGCGGACGTTGTCGCCGCAGAACGAAACCAAGTTCTTGGCGCTGCCCTTGTCGATGGTGAGCTTGAAATTGCCGATACTGCCGGACGCCCAGTTGCCGCCCGTGGTCAGGATATAGGCGATACGGCTTTCGAAATATTTCGGATAGCCGTCGGGATTTTCCTTCGCCGCCTTGCGCACCGCGTTCTCGAACGCTCCGTCCATGCAGTATCGGGTCTTGTAGGCGTCATACTGCCCCTGGAACTTGCCGTCATAGTAGAAGCTGACCGAGGACGTGCCGCCGACGCTCGGCTTATAGCGGTGCGAGACATGGACTTCCTTGTTGGCCGGGAAGGTCGAACGCCACCAATAGGTCGAGCGCAACTGCCAGAACGGCGCATAGGCGGTTTGCATGCCCGAACCGTCATCGGCGGTATCCTCGATGATGATGCCACGGTTTTCCCAATCCTCGGCGACATCCCTGGGCAGCTTCGCCAACGCCGCCTTGGCGGCGTCGCCGAATGGATAGAGCGGCACGTTCTGCGCCTTGAGATCGGCGGTGATGTCGATGCCCAGCGCAAACGCCCTTTGCTCGAGTTGCGGCTTCACGTCCACGCCGTCGATCGTCACCTCGAAGCCGAGGAAATTGTCGCTCTGCGCGTCCGGAATGGCCGGCATCTCGTTCGGATCGCCCTCGATGTCGGGCATTGGGAACGCAACGATGGCGCTGACGTCCTTGTCGGTGTTGTTGCGGAAGACATAGTCGACCGTCACCTTCTCCGGCGAGATGAAAAGGTCCTCGCTTTCCATGGCGACGGCATCGCTGCGCGACAGGATCAGCCCTCCTGTGCCGAGCTCGGCCACGGAATCGTTGGCGAAGGCCGGCGCGGCTAAAAACGCTAGCGCTGCGGTGAGGATAGTGCGTAACATGGACCCCCCTCTCGACGGCAATATCGGGACCACCCCGATGCGCACTTCCATCTAGAGCAATTCCAGGAAAAGTGTGTAACGATTTTCCGTCCGGAATTGCGTAAACAGATAGCTAGGGCGGTTCGGCGTTTCTGCCAAACGGCAGATCGCTCTATCCATTTCAATGCGGCGTTTCAAAGCCTTTGCATTCGCGCTTTGGCTGCCCACGCCGGTCTGGACACCAGCCGCCTGATCGGGCAGGAGAACGCGCATGCGCAAGCTTCTCGTCATCGGCATCGGCGCCGGCAACCCCGAACACATGACGGTTCAGGCCATCAACGGCCTGAACCGCGCCGATGTGCTGTTCATTCCCGACAAGGGCGCAAGCAAGACCGATCTGGCGGAACTGCGCCGGCAGATCTGCGACCGCTTCGTCACCAATCCGAAGTCGCGCCGCGTCGAGTTCGACGTACCGGTCCGGGCCGAGCCGACATCGTCCTATCGCGTGACCGTTGACGAGTGGCACGAGGCTATCGCCGAGATCTATGAGAAGCTGATCAGCGACGAGCTGGATGAAAACGGCTGCGGCGCCTTCCTGATCTGGGGCGACCCCTCGCTTTATGACAGCGCGCTGCGCATCCTGGAGCGCGTGCGTCTAAGGGGCAATGTCGGTTTCGAGCTCGAGGTCGTTCCGGGCATCACCGCGATCCAGGCGCTGGCCGCCGCTCACGCGACCGCGCTCAACCGTATCGGTGACTCGATCCTCATCACCACCGGACGCCGGCTTACCGAAGAAGGGCTGCCGGCAAACGCCGCAAGCATGGTCGTCATGCTCGACGGCAAATGCGCCTTCAACACGTTGGCCGATCAGGATGTCTTCATCCAGTGGGGCGCCTATCTCGGCACGCCGGACGAGATCATCGTCTCCGGCAGGCTCGGCGATGTCGGCGCCGAGATCGAAAGGATCCGTGGGGAAGCCCGGGCAAAGAAGGGCTGGATCATGGACACTTATCTGCTGAGGAAATCAGGGGAGTAGGGCAGTACTGCAATAGGGAGCCGTCGATTGCCATTACGTTGAGCAACTCCAGGACATCCTATCCCTCACTGCCTACTACTGCTCCCTATTGCCTACTGCCTACAGCCCTACTGCCTGTTCCCTCATCCCGCATCGATCTCCGCCTGCAAAGCCTGCATGTGCACCGCGGCCGCGGAAGTGGCCGCGCGTTCTATGGCCCTGAAGCGGCTGACGACCGCGAGGCCCACTGCGGTCAATTGCGCGCCGCCGCCCTTCCTGCCGCCGGTCTGCGCGGCAACCAGCGGCTTGCCGAATACCCGGTTCATGTCCTCGACCAGATCCCAGGCGTGCTTGTAGGACATCTCCATGCCGCGCGCCGCGGCCGAGATCGAGCCGAAAGCGGCGATCTGCTCGAGAAGCTCGATCTTGCCCGGACCAATCCGTCCGTCGGGATCGAGGTTTATCCGCAGGCTCAGCGATGGCATTCCTTGTCCTTTGCAGTCACGTCCAGATTACCCCCTTTGCAGGCAAATCGCTATTCCAATGCAACATAGCGCCATGCTCTTCGGTCATCCGTCGGCCTCGACCGGCAGCCCGGGGCCTGTCGTCGTACCGTCGAAGCTCACGGTCTTGATCACCGCGAAGACCTTGCGGCCAAGCGCAAGGCGTAAGGTTTGTTTCGACTGCTCGGTGATGCTCGCCAGCACGATTGCGCCATTGCAGTCGATGGCGATCTCCACCGTAGGCCCGACGCCTGGTCTGACCGCGGCGATCGTCCCCGCCAGTATGTTGAGCGCGCTGAGGCCCGCCGGTTGCTCGGTCGCGATCATGACGTCTCGGGCCCGGATGCGCAGCCGCACCAGAGCTCCAGCCGGCAGTGGGAGGCGTGGCACGCGGATCTCGCCGGCCGGCGAGCGGAGCACCGTCATGCCGAAAGCCTCGTCGTGGCGCAGCACGCTGGTGTCGAGCACCGCGCCGCCCTCGCCGCGCTCCTCGGCCGGCAAAAGGTCTAGCCGCTGCATGATCGCTTCTGTCGGGCCGAAGGCCGCGACCTTGCCTTGCGAAAGAACCACCACGTCGCTCGCCAGCCGCGCCACCTCGGCAATGGAATGACTGACATAGGCGATCGGGATCTTCGTCTCGTCGCGCAGCCGCTCGATATAGGGCAGGATCTCGGCCTTGCGCGCCTCATCCAGCGAGGCGAGCGGCTCGTCCATCAAGAGGAGTCTTGGACTGGCAAGCAGAGCCCGGCCGATCGCCACCCGCTGCTTTTCGCCGCCGGATAGTTTCGCCGGCCGCCGGTCGAGCAGAGGACCGATGCCGAGCAGATCGACCACCGCATCCACATTGGCGTAGCGCTCGGCAGGCGGCGTGAACCAGCGGCCATAACGCAGATTGCCGGCGACGCTCATATGCGGGAACAGGCGCGCGTCCTGGAACACCATTCCGATCCGCCGCTTGTGCATCGGCACGAAGATGCCGGCGGCGGTGTCCACCAGCACGCGGCCTTCGACCGCGATGCGCCCCTTCTGCGGCCTGATCAGTCCGGCAATCAGGTTGATCAGCGTCGTCTTGCCCGAACCCGAAGGCCCGAACAGCGCCGTCAGCCGGCCGGCGCTTTCGAAATCCGCTTCGATGGAGAAATCGCCGAGGCGATGATTGATGTCGACGAACAGCGTCATTCGATGTCCATCCGCCGGCCGACCCGCCGCGCAAGGACCTCGGAAGCCACTAGCGCCACCATCGAGATGACGACCGAGATCAGCGTCAGCCGCAGTGCCCCGGCATCGCCGCCCGGCACCTGCGTGAAAGTGTAGATCGCCGAGGGCAGCGTCTGCGTCTCGTTGGGGATGTTGGAAACGAAGGTGATCGTCGCGCCGAACTCGCCCATCGCCTTGGCGAAGGAGAGGATCGCACCGGCGATCAGCCCGGGCAGGATCAGCGGCAGCGTGATGGTGGCGAACACCCAGATCGGATTGGCGCCGAGCGTGCCGGCGGCCGCCTCCATCTTGCGATCGACCGCCTCGATCGACAGCCGAATCGCCCGCACCATCAGCGGAAAGCCCATGACGCCGCAGGCGAGTGCCGCGCCTGTCCAGCGGAACGAAAAGACGATGCCGAAATGTTCGGCAAGAAAGGCGCCGGCCGGCCCGCGCCGGCCGAAGGTGAGCAGGAGCAGATAGCCGGTCACCACCGGCGGCAGGATCAGCGGCAGATGCACCAGCCCGTTGAGCAGGGTCTTGCCCCAAAACCGCCCCCTAGCCAGCAGGAGCGCGATCAATATGCCGGGTGGCAGGCTGGCGAACATCGCCACAGTTGCCACCTTGACCGACAGCCGGACCGCATTCCATTCGTCGGGAGTGAGGTCCAGCAGCCAATTCATATGCGGTGTAAGGTCTTTCTCAGTTGCTCGGCGCGAGCACCGTAAAACCCTGTTCCTTGAAGAGCGCCGCGGCCTTGGCCGACTCGACGCATTTCAGGAAGGCAGCCGTATCCTTGTCCTTCGAATCCGCCGTCTGGGCAATCGGGTAGATGATGGGCGGGTGCGAATCCTCCGGGAAGATTCCGACGACCTTCACGCCCTTCTCGGCATGTGCGTCGGTGGCATAGACGATGCCGAGCGGGGCTTCGCCCGTCGACACCAGCTTCAGCGCCGCGCGCACATTCTCGGCCTGCGCGACCTTGCCTTCGACCGAGGACCAGACGCCCAGGGATTCCAACGCCGCCTTGCCGTATTTGCCGGCCGGAACGGCCTTGACGTCGCCCATGGCGAGCCTGCCGTCGCCGATGAGCTTGGCGAGATCGAAGCCCTTTTCGACCTTGGCCTCGACCGTGGAATCCTTCGGCGCCACCAGCACGATCTGATTGCCGAGCAGCTTCACTTCGGTGTCCGGTTTGGTCAGCTTCTTGTCGGAGAGATATTTCATCCAGTCGAGGTCGGCGGACACGAAAATATCGGCCGGTGCGCCGCCTTCGATCTGCTTGGCAAGTGCTGAGCTTGCCGCATAGGAAATGGTCGCCGCTTCGCCGACTTCCGGCTCGCAGGCCTTGTTGACCGCATCGAGCGCGTCCTTGAGGCTGGCGGCGGCGAACACGATCACCTTGTCGTCGGCATTGGCCGCCGGCACGGCCGCCATCAACAGCGCCGTCAGACCGCCAACCGCGATCGCCTTCAACCCAAATCCCGTGCCCGTCATGAAACCTCTCCCTATTTTGCAATCCGTTCGGCCGGATGCCTTCGATCGATATATCCGGGTGAACATAACAAGGGAAGGCTTTTTAGCCTCGGCGCCGTTGTACGCCGGGGTCCTCCCAGCCTACGATGGAGCTCGCTCGATACAGCGAAGGAAAGGCAGATGAAAGATCAGCGCCCGCAACGTCCTCAAGGGCAAGGTCACCGAGATCACCAAGGGAACGACCACCTCGCATGTCAGGATCGATATCGGCGGCGGCGTCCTCGTCACCGCTTCGATCACCAACGAAGCGGTTACCGATCTGCAGCTCGAAAAAGGCAAGCAGGCCTATGCGGTGATCAAGGCATCCGACGTCATGGTCGGGATCGACTGACGAGGTTTTGACGACGCAAGAGAGGGGTGTCTTAGCCTCAAACCGCTATCGGCGCCTTGATGCTCGCATCAGCAAAATAATTCTCGAGGCGGAAATCCTCGAAGCGGAAGGCGAAAAGATCCTTCACCTCCGGGTTGATCCACATCGTCGGCAGCGGCTTCGGCGTGCGCCGCATCTGCTCGCGCGCCTGCTCGAAATGGTTCGAGTAAAGATGCGCGTCGCCGAGTGTGTGCACGAAGTCGCCCGGTTTAAGGCCGGTGACCTGCGCCACCATCATGGTCAGCAGGGCATAGGACGCGATGTTGAACGGCACGCCCAGGAAGATGTCGGCCGAGCGCTGGTAAAGCTGGCAGGAGAGCCGACCTTCCGAGACATAGAACTGGAACAGGCAGTGGCAGGGCGGCAGCGCCATCGCCTCCACTTCGGCCGGGTTCCAGGCCGAGACGATCAGCCGGCGCGAATTGGGATTCTTGCGTATTTCCTTGAGAAGGCCGGCGATCTGGTCGATCTCGCCGCCATGCCCGTCCGGCCACGAGCGCCACTGCTTGCCGTAGACGGGGCCGAGATCACCGTTCTCGTCGGCCCATTCGTCCCAGATGGTGACGCCGTTGTCGTTGAGATACTTGATGTTGGTGTCGCCGGCCAGGAACCACAGCAGCTCGTGGATGATCGACTTCAGGTGCAGCTTCTTGGTGGTTGTGACCGGGAAGCCGCGCGAAAGGTCGAACCGCATCTGATAGCCGAACACCGAGCGCGTACCGGTGCCGGTGCGGTCGCCGCGATCGGCGCCGTCGTCCAGCACATGCTTCAAAAGTTCGAGATATTGGCGCATCGGCTTCGCCTCGATTCGGGTGACAGGCGATCATAACCGACTGGCCGTCGGTCGAACACCGTAAAGCCTGCTACAAGTGGATTCGTGCGCCAGAGGCCGGCACCGGCACGATTCGTGCCGGTCCGCCTGCGGAGAATCCTCAGAGAGAACCCAGTTTGCCGAGATCCTTGGCAACCAGGTAATAGAAGGTCACGCGGCTCTTGGTGTTGTCTGCGGCCATCGCCTTGCAGGTCTTCTCGATCGAGGCGTCGGCCTTCTTGGCGTCGGCAACGCCGAGCTTCTTGCCGACCCAATTCTCCCGGACGCGCTCGAGCTCCTTCGGGTCCGTGCAGGAGACCAGCGAGGAATCGCGGTTCCTCAGCGCGATGCCCAGATGCTTGACGATCTTCTCGACCGCGTCGGCGCTGGCGCCGGCATCGTATTTCTTCACATCCGCAAGATAGTCGGCCATCGAACTTCCCCTCGTCGGCGCCACGGATCCGATCGATGAGGCTTGTGGCGCGCCGCGCAACCTATGCGCTAGGTCAGAGATTCCTCATCGCCGGCGGAGCTTCGATTGTGTAGGGGCGCAAGTCAACCCTCGGCTGTCGAGTTTGGCGCCGGGGACAAGTGCCGGTTTGGCCTTTCATTTTCCACCGTCGATCCCTATATTCGCTTCGTCGGCTTGACCGACTATGGCGATAAACAGGCGATGAAATAAGCCGTTCGGACCCGGGGGCGGTACCCGGCGCCTCCACCAAAAACCGCTCTGAATGACGGAGCGGCTTTTGCTGGGGGCGAAATAGGATCGACGAAGGTGTAAAGATCGTACTTTTGCCCGGCATTGTACCACCGTCATCGGGCTAAACTTATAGTTGCCAACGACAACTATGCGGAAGCTCGTCTCGCTGCTTAATGCAGTGCGAACGCTTCAAATCAAGCCCTAGAGGTTCGCACTTCTAGGCGGGGTTCGGAGGTACCTGGCAACAGAAACCTCCACCTTCTCCCTCTTTCCCTGCAAATCAATTGAACGCCAAGGCTCGTCTGGCGCGCATGCGTCGTCCTGCCTGCCGTTCCTTAATCCATGGAAAAATGATGCAGAACGATTCCGATCGATTCTTCGTGCTGACCGGCGGTCCCGGTTCCGGCAAGACCACGCTCATCGAGGCACTGAAGGCGGCTGGCTTCGCGACGGCGCCCGAGGCGGGGCGCGGCATCATCCGCGACCAGGTGGCGATCGGCGGCCCTGCACTGCCCTGGCAGGACCGGGCACTCTTTGCCGAGCTGATGCTGTCCTGGGAGCTGCGTTCCTGGCATGCGGCGCATGCGGATCGCGGTTTCGTCTTCTTCGACCGGGGCGTGCCGGACACGATCGGGTATCTCAGGCTTTGCGGCCTGCCGGTGCTCGATCACATCGCAAGCGCAGCTACGACATTCCGCTACGCGCGCCGTGTCTTTATCGCACCACCATGGCCGGCAATCTTCACCCAGGACCAAGAGCGTAAACAGACGCTCGACGAGGCCGAGCGCACCTTTCAATCGGTAGCGAGCGTCTATGCCGAACTCGGCTACGAGCTGATGCCCTTGCCGCTCGCGTCGGTCGAGGAGCGGGTGCGCTTCGTTCACGATGCTGCCGGCTTGACACCGGCATGAAAAAGGCCGGGCAAGACCCGGCCTTTTTCCGGTCTTTGCGAGTTACTCCGCCGGCGCTTCAACCGCTTCCCGCGCCCGGCCGAGCGTGACCTTGGCCAGCGTGAACGAAATCACCGCGCAAAGCGTGATACCGGCAACCATCGGCAGCGGCGTGCCGTCGAAGAAGAGACCCGCCACACCCATCGCCAGTGCGCCGATGGCGAAGTGCAGCGTGCCCATCAGGGCCGAGGCCGTGCCGGCGATCTCGCCATGCTCTTCCATGGCCAGCACCGAGGTGGTCGGGATGACCAGCCCGAGGAAGCCGTAGCCGACGAAGAGCAGCGCCGCCATCACGTCGAGCCGGTCGACGCCAGACGCCATGATCGCGAACAGCGCCACCATCACCGTGGCGTAGCCGGTCACCGCCACCCAAACGACACGCTTCAAGCCAAAGCGGTCGGCCAGCATCCCGGTCAGCTGCGACATGCCGATGAAGGCGACCGCGTTGATCGAGAAGAACACGCTGTAGACCGACGGCGACAGACCGTAATGGTTGATCAAGATGAAGGACGAGCTCGACAGATAGACGAAGAAGCTCGCGATGCCGAAGCCGGCGATCGCCGTCAGGCCGAGGAAGTTGCGATCACCCATCAGGTAGCGGTAGCCCGCCAGCGCCGTGCCGAAGGACGAGTTGGCGCGCTCGTCGACCGACCGCGTCTCCTTGAGCGAGGTGGCGAGCAGGACGGTGGCAAGTGCCGCGGCGCCCGTCACGGTCCAGAACACGGCGCGCCAGCCGAAGCTTTCGATGATCTGGCTGCCGGTCAGCGGCGCCAGAATCGGCGACACCGAGAACACCAGCATCAAGAGCGACATCAGCTTGGCCGCCTCGTTGCCGGTGTGCAGGTCGCGCACGATCGCGCGCGGCACCGCCATGCCGGCGCTGGCGCCGAGCCCCTGCAGGAAGCGGAAGGCGATAAGCCATTCGATGTTCGGTGCCATCGCTGAGCCGACGCCGCCGGTCATGAACAGCGCGAGGCCGGCATAGAGCGGCAGCTTGCGCCCGACCATGTCGGAGATCGGTCCGACGACGATCTGGCCGAAACCCATCGACAGGAAGAAGATCAAGAGGCTCATCTGCACGGCGGCGGTGCCGGCATTGAGATCCTCACCGATCGAGGGCAGCGCGGGAAGATACATATCGATGGCGAAGGGTCCGATTGCGGACAACAAGCCGAGCACGACCGCAATGCGGAGGAATTTGGGACTCATGATAGGGCTTCTTTCGGATCTGGTTGCCGCCGTGGTCCGGCGTCCACCCAAGGACGTTCCATCCCGGGGGAAATCCGACATCCGAGAGCGAACTTGTTCGTCTTTATCAGAGCGAATTCATTCGTCTGCCGGAGAACGGCTTTCCTTTGTCGTGTCCACAAATTTAGACAGGCTTGTCCAATTCGTCAATCACCGCTATATAGATTTTCATGAAGCCCGGCGTTTCTCCTGACACTTTCCCGCCACGCAGCCATGAGGCCAAGCGCATTTCGGTGGTGGATGCCGCCGCTTCGGTTTTCTGCCGGGAAGGCTATGCCGGCGCCAATATCGACCTGATCGCGGCCGAGGCCGGCGTTTCGCGCCAGACGGTCTACAATCACCATGGCGACAAGGAAAAGCTCTTCATGGCCGTCGTGCGCGACCTGACCGAGCGCTGCAATGCCGGCATCTTCGCCACCATAGCCACCTTCCCAGACCAGCCCACAGATCTCGAATCCGATCTGGTCGCTTTCGCCGTGCGCATGAACCGCAACTGCATCTGCAATCGCGACGGCCGCTTCCTGCGCAAATTGATCCAGGCCGAAGGCGAACGTTATCCGGAGCTTTTCGCCGAGTGGCGCGAACAGGGACCGGGCCGCACCTGGTCAGCGCTTGCCGCCCGCTTCGCGCGGCTTGCCTATGCCGGGCACCTGTCGATCGACGATCCGGACGTGGCGGCGCGCCAGTTCCTCGCCCTGGTCAACGCCGAACTGCAGATAACTTTCATGCTCGGCGGCATGCCGACGGAGGAAGAGGTATTGCGCTCCGCCACCAACGGCGTGCGAACCTTCCTCTGCGCCTTCGGCCGGCGGAAACCAGCGTCCGTCAGGCAGGCGGCCCTCGCCCACGCCTGAGCGATCAAATCACAGCCATACCCTCTTGGCCTTAGCGTTCAGCGCCTATATGCGGTTTACGCCGCGCCCAAGCTTGATTACAGCTATGCGGACGATTCAACGGAACCCGACCGTCAAATGGCCGACGACCACATCCGCTACGACATTCTGGCCCAGGAGGCATTGCGCGGGGTCATGCGCAAGGTCCTGGCCGAAGTCGCGCGCACCGGCCTTCCCGGCAACCATCATTTCTTCATCACCTTCCTCACCGGCGCGCCCGGCGTGCGCATTTCCTCACGGCTGCGCGAGCGCTATCCGGAGCAGATGACCATCGTCATCCAATTCCAGTATTGGGATCTGAAGGTGACCGATACCGGTTTCGAGGTTGGACTCTCCTTCTCCGACGTGCCTGAAAAGCTCGAGATCCCCTTCTCCGCCGTACGCGGTTTCTACGATCCTTCGGTGAATTTCGAGCTCGAATTCGACGTCAAGGCCGAGGGTATTGCGGAAGATGACGCTGCCACGCCGGCCGCGGAGCCGATCACGGTCGTGACCGAAAAGAAAGCGGAATCGAAGAAGAAGGCCGCCGAGACTGAAAAGAAGCCTGCCGTGGCTGATACCGGCGGCAAAAGCGCCGACGTGGTTTCGCTCGACGCCTTCCGCAAGAAGTGACCGGGGACATGGGCGAGGTCGTCAATCTCCGCCATGCCCGCAAGCAGAAAGCGCGCAACGAGAAGGAACGCCTGGCCGGCGAGAACCGCGCATTGCACGGTCGAACCAAGGCCGAGCGCCAGCGCGACCGGCTGACGTCCGACCGGGCGGAAAGATTCATGGACGGCCATCGCCGCGAAAAGTCCGGCGATCCGGACGGACGCTGAGCGCCTCCGATGGCCGCGGTCGAAAAACGCTCGGTGACGATCCGCGGCCACCGCACCAGCTTTTCCCTGGAACAACCTTTCTACGATGATCTCGTCACGATCGCGGCGCAACGCTCGATCTCGCTCGCGGCCCTCGTCGCCGAGATCGACGAAACGCGAACGCGCGACGCCAATCTTTCCTCCGCGCTGAGGCTCTATGTGCTGGCCTGGGCGAAGCGCGGCGGCAAGTCGCCTTGAAAAGCCTTACGCCGCGGTATCGCCGATGCTTTGCTGTGCCCTGCGCTTGGCGCCAAAGCTGAGCAAGGCGGAACGGTCGCGTTCCTCCGCCTGCTTTTTCGAGCGCACCCGCATCAGATCCTTCCAGCCGACATAGCCGACCAGCCGCGCATCCTCGCGCGAGACGACCGGCAGATGCGAAACGTTGGCGGTGAGCAGCTTGTCGGACAGTCCTTCCAGATATTCGTCCGGATAGGCGAGCGTTACCTTGCCGCCCGCGAGCAATTCACCGAGCGTCGCCTTGCGGTGCATGCCGGCGCGCCGCCAGCGCAGGATTGCCGGCGGATCGATGAGGCCGAGCACATGGCCCTCCTCGTCGATCACCGGGAAGCTCGGATGCCGCGTGTCCGGAGCGGTGAGGAAAGCGGCCGCGCCGTGAAGCGTCATGGCCGCCGGCACGCTCTCGACCTTGGTGGTCATCACCTCGCGCACCCTGGTCAAAGCGAAGGGATCGACGCGATATTCGCGAACGAGGTGATGTCCCCGCCGCGCCACCTTTTCGGTCAGGATCGAGCGCTTCATCAAAAGCACGGTGACGGCGTGGGCGGTACCACAGGCTGCGATCAGTGGCACCAGAACATGCGTATTGCCGGTGAGCTCGACCGCGAAGAAGGTAGCGGTCAGCGGCGCGCGCATGGTGCCGCCCATGGTCGCGGCCATCGCCAGCAGCGGCCAGAAACCTGGCGTCGCCTCGGGCAGGATGCCGGCCAGCGCCGCTCCCATCGCGCCGCCCATGATCAGGAGCGGCGCCAGCACGCCGCCGGACGTACCGGAGCCCAGCGCTACCGACCAGATGATGGCCTTCACCACCAGAAGCATCAGCGCTGCCGCCGCAAGGACATGGCCGTCGAGCATGCTGGCGATATTGTCGTAGCCGACGCCGAGCGCCTGCGGCTCGATCAGCCCGCCGATGCCGACCGCGAGGCCGCCGATCATCGGCCACCACATCCAGTGTATCGGCACCTTCTGGAAGGCGTCCTCGCAGGCATAGACCAATTGCGTCAGCAGGCCCGAAAGCAGGCCGGCAGCAATGCCGACCAGCACCCAGCCGCCCAACCCGGCGATCGATGCCTCCATGCTGCCCGAAAACGGGAAGATTGGCCCCGGCAGATGCAGCAAGGTGCGTTCGACTTCCGCGACGATCGCGGCGACGGCGACCGGAATGAAGCTGCGTGGCGTCCATTCAAACAGCAGCAGCTCGACGGCGAGCATGATTGCCGCGATCGGCGTTCCGAAGACGGTCGTCATGCCAGCCGCGGCACCCGCCACCAGCAGCGTCTTGCGTTCATTGTCGCTGACTGGCAGCATCTGCGCGATCAGGGAGCCGATGGCACCACCGGTCATGATGATCGGGCCCTCGGCGCCGAACGGTCCGCCCGAACCGATTGAGATCGCCGACGACAGCGGCTTCAGCACGGCGACCTTGGCGTCGAGCCGCGAGCGGCCGAGCAGGATCGCCTCGATGGCTTCGGGAATGCCGTGGCCGCGGATCTTGTCGCTGCCGAAGCGGGCCATCAGCCCGATGATCAGCGCGCCGATCACCGGCACGATCACGGCGGCAAGCCCAAGCGGCGTGTCCTCGAGCCTGAGCTCGGCCAGCGTAAACTGGCCGAAATAGGCGATGTTGGTGGCAAGCCGGATGAGCTTCAACAGCACGATGCCGGCAAACAGCCCGGCGGTCGCGATCACCACCGCGATGGCGGCGATGAGCAACACCCTTGGATCAGTGGTGAAGTCGCCGAGATGGCCATTTCCGGCATGAGCGGATTTCATTGGGAAGCCTTCTGGCGGCGCGGAGCCGTCCGGTTGTCGGGCGGCTACATATCGTAACACGATATAATTCTTCAAGGCTTTTTCGACTGCTGTTCGCGTCATTTTGGTCGCGGATCGCATCAAGCCGCCCTGACTTTCGTGGGAGGAGTTGAGCTTTCGCAGGAAAGGCCCATAAGTCGAGGAATGACGCATCCGCAAAAACCGCGCCCCGCCATCAGCCAGGCCGACTACCAGCGGCTTTCCGAATTCCGCTACCTGATCCGCCGTTTCCTGGAATTCAGCCAGTTGCAGGCGAACGAGGCGGGCTTGACCCCGCGCCAGCACCAGGCGCTGCTGGCGATCAAGGGTTATCCCGGCGGCGGACCCGTGGCGGTCGGCGATCTGGCGGAGCGGCTACGCATCCGCCATCACAGCGCCGTCGAACTGGTGAACCGCCTGAGCGAGGCGGGATTGGTTACAAGGGACCCGGACAAGGCCGACCACCGCCGCGTGCTCCTGCAACTCACCCCCCTTGCCGACGATCGCCTGGCCGAATTGTCGGCTGCCCATCTCGACGAGCTTTCGCGGATCGAGCCCATGCTCAAGCGCCTGCTCTTTCGTCAGGAGCCGTCCTGAACGGCGAGCGTGGCCGGGATGCCAGACCCGCGGCTTCCTGGTGGATAAGCCTCAACCGCCATCCAGCGATTTCAGCAGATTCTCGATGGTGAAGGGATTAGCCTTGGGCTTCGCTGGCAATGGAGCGGAATTCTCGTTGACGCCGGGAAGCGACCGATCGACCTTCGGCGCCTGCTCAGCCGCCTTGCGTTCGGCTTCCAGTCTCGCCTGCTCGGCCTTCTTGCGATCAGCTTCCTGCTTTGCCTGCTCCGCTTTCTTGCGGTCGGCCTCAGCCTGCGCCTTTGCCGCTTCATCGGCAGCCTGCTGTTCGGCCCTAGCCTTCGCATCGGCTTCGGCCTGTGCCTTCGCCTCGGCCTCCGCCTTGGCGCGCGCCGCGGCCTCGGCCTGAGCCTTGGCATCAGCCTCGGCTTTGGCTCTTGCCTCCTCTTCCGCTTTGGCTCTTGCCTCCTCTTCCGCCTTGGCTTGCGCCTCCGCCTGTGCCTTCGCTTGCGCCTCGGCTTCGGCTTTCGCCTGCGCCTCCGCGTCGGCTTTCGCCCTGGCCTCGGCCTCGGCTTTCTGCCGCGCCTCTTCCTCCTGCCGGCGCAATTCCTCGGCCGCCCGGTCGCGCTCGGCCTGCAGCGCAGCGTAATAGCGCACCTCGCGCCGCAGCCTCTGCTTCTCGAGCAGCTCCGCCTGCATCGCCTCCACCCGCTGCTGCTCCTTCTCCAGCGCGCGCTGTGTCAGGAACTGCGCCAGTGGCGCGCTGTCGAACTGAAGCGCCGTTGCCCCGAGCGGGCCGGCGAGACTGAAATTCAGGGCCGGTTCGGAGCCGACCAGCGCCTCGTCGCCCGGTCGGTAGGTGATCGAGCCGCTGGCAGCCACGCTGCTCGCATCGAGGTTAGCGGTGACATCCGCCGACAGCGTCGCCGCCGGATTGTCGAGGCTGATCGGCGGTGCTCGCAGCGTGCCGTTGGCGACGGTGAAGGCGATATCGGTGTCGCCGGCCGCAAAACTTCCCTGCCTAGCGATCTGTGGCGCGAAGCCGCCGGTCTTGGCGGCATCGATGTCGCGCCCGATCGCATCGGCCTTGGCGATGATGGAGGCAAAGGCGTCGGGATTGATGCCGGCAATGGTCAGTCCTTTCAGCGCCGCAGTGCCGGACCCCGACAAAGCGGCAATCATGGCATCCACAGACTTGCCGCTGGTCGACAGCGCGGCCGAAATGTCGCCGCTGCCGCTGATGCCGGCATCCGGCAGCACTGCGGTAAGATCGCTGCCCGCAAGCTTCACCTGACCCGACAACAAGCCGGTACCGTCCGTGTTCTTGAGCTCGAACAGGCCGGTCAGCGCGCCGCCGTAGAGTTTGGCCTTGAGGTCCGAGACATGGATTCCTTCCCGGTCGAGCTTCAGCGACAGCGCCGCGTCGTGCGCCGTGGCGAACGGTCCGGCGGCAAGAGCCGCCGCGTTGAGGTCGAGATCGGCACTGAAAGGCAGCGTCGACTTCTGGCTGAACGGCGCCGTCGGCCAGCCACCGCCTTTCGCGGCAAGGAAGGACTGGTCGCCGAACAGCGACACCGCCAGCGGATCGAGGTCGAGCTCTTCGAGCGCCAGCGCGCCGGCAATATGCGGCAGCCCGTCCTTGCTGTCGACATTGACGTCGCCGGACACCGACGCCTTGTTGATGGCGCCGCTCAGCCCGCTCAGCACCAAAAGCCCATTGCCAAAATCGGCGTCGGCGGCGAGCGTTGTCGAGGTGCCGGTACCCATGCCGGGCAGCCCGACGCCGGTCGTCATCAGCCACGGCTCGATATCGGCGGCATCGAGGTTGACCTTGCCCTTGGCGGTGGCGCCTTGCTCCGTCTCGGCGACTGTCCCGTCAAAGCTCGCCCTGAAATCGTCGGACGTCAGGTTGAAGCTGGTCGCCAGCCCGCCGCCCAGCGAGCCTTTCGCCGTGACGTCGGTGGTTGCCTGTCCAAGCATGCCGAGCGGCAGCGCCGGCAGGCCGTAAAGCGCGAGCAGCGTGGCGGCATTCTGGTTCCTGGCATTGAAGGTGATCGACACTGGAGCATCGAGAAGCCGGTCCGGCGTTCCCCTGCCCGAGAGCGAGGCCGAGAAGGCGGAACCGCCGGCCTTGCCCTGCGCCGACAGCGCAAGCCCGGTGGTACCGTCGCCATTGTCGGCGGCGCTTGTCACCAGGTCGATGCGGGCGTCCTGGAACAGTTCCGGATAGGCGGCCGCGCGGGCGGCCAGGCCCTTCAGAACCTGATTGTCCGGATAATGCTGTGCCGCGACCTCGATGAGCGGCTTGAGATCAACGGCCACGACGGATGCGTCGAGCTTGCCCGTCGGGCTTTCCGGAAAGTCCTTGATGCGCCCCGTGGCGCTGATCGATGCGCCGGCAAGACCACCGATCGAAAGCCGGTCGATCTCAAGCAGGCCTTGGCGCAGCCGCAACGCCGTATCCACAGTGTCGGCCGTCAGTCCGGCGGCGCTGACCGGACCCGCCTTGATCTGGAAATCGAGGTCGCGGTCGGCGAAGCGGTTGGCGCCCTTGTCGCTGACGAAGATCGAGGCGAAGGCCGCCAGCCCGTCGACGTCGAGCTCGCCGCCCGCCAGTTGCATCAGCACGGAGGGCCTTGCACCGTCGGGCTGGCTGGAATCGATGCGGCCCGAAAATTTGGCCTTGCCGAGGATGAGCTCGAGGTCGCTGAAGGACTGCCGGTTCTCGCTGAGATCGACCTTGGCCTTGAAGCCTGCCGCCGGCAGACGCCGGATCGCCTCGTCGACATCCTTCGACAGCCATGCGGCGAATCCGGACGGCTGTCCCACGGCGAGCAGCAAGGAGCCGGTGAAGCCGAAATGGTCCTCGACGTTCAGCATGCCGTCGGCCTCGAGCGTTGCCCGGCCCGGCAGCGTCGCGGCAAGCGACTTCACCGACCAGCCGCCCTCGACCGGCTCCGCCGAAAGCCGCACGTCGCGCACCGTCGTGTCGCCTGCCACCACCGCCGGCAGCCTGACTTCGACCCTGCCCGGCATCGTCGGCTTCGGCATGTGCTGAAGCGTCTGCTCGAACGCCGCGATGCGCTGGTCGAGCGTCAGCCCGGTTCCGGCGGACGCGCCCACCGCCTCGTCGAACTGCACCTGCGCGCCGCTGGCCTCGATCGAGAAATGCGGCTTGAGGCCGAGATCGACCGAGGCCTTGCCGTCGGCCGTGTAGGGATCGTCGAGCGGCCCGGTTTCGAAGCGGAATTCGTCAACGTTGAGCTTCTGGTGGTCGAGCGCGAACTTGCCGTTCAGCCGGAAGCCCGGATCGGGCTTGCCGGCGCTGGCCTTGACCGGTTCCGCGCCGCGCGGTTCGACCGAGTTCGCTTCGGCCTTGTCTGCGTTTGCGATCTTGAACTGGCCGGAATAGACGGCCGCACCCTTGACGATGCCGGCATTGCCATCGGTCTCGAAGGCCAAAGGGTAGGCGTCTGGATCGGCCTTCACTCGTAACCGCATCTGGCCGTCCGCCTCCACCTTGCCGGTGGAGGCAGAGACTTCCGTGCGCAAGCCATCGAAGCGCAGCCTGCCATCCATCCGCCATGGGCCGGCGAGCGACTTGGCGGAAATCGTCGAGTCGATCTCGCTAATCAGGTGACTGCGCCCGCTTGCGGCATGGCGCAGCTCGATCTGCCCTTCGGTCACCGTCAGCTTCTCGATCGCGATCTGGCTCGGATTGAATGGCGTCGACGGCCGGATAGCCCAGTCGACCGTGCCGTCGCCGGCGACGTCGATGATTGCCTTGGGATGCACCAGCCGCATGTCGAAGATCAGCAGCTCGCCGCGCAGGAATGGCGCAAGCTCGGCGTCCATGGAGAAGGTCTCGACCGTCATTGCCGGCTGGCCGGCAGGGCCGCCGGCGACCTCCACATTCGAGAAGGTCACCGAAGGGAACGGCAAAAGCCGCGCGGTCGCATCGCCCTTCACCGTCACCTTGCGGCCGAGGATCGTACTCGCCTCGCGTTCGAAATCGGCGCGGTAGCTTGTCCAGTCGATGAAATACGGCACCACCAGCGCCGCGCACAGCACCAGCACGAACAAGCCACCGAAGATCACGAACAGCCGAGCGAGCATCTGCTCCAGAACGCAGGATTAAAGTCAGCTGCACTCTACCCGCATCCGCGTGTCGATAAAGAGGCAATTCGCCTTCGCCATCCCGTCAAACGCAGGGGCCGCAGTTGCGCGATCGCCGGCGGTCGCGATATCGTTTCGGCATCCTGCCCAAGCGGCTTGCCTCTGGCCGCTATCCACTTTGAGCCAACTTAGAAGCGGAGCATCCCCGATGTCAGGCAAGAACTGGGACAGGGTGCCGATCGACGCGCAGAGCGTCGACGCTCCGCTGTCGCTCGCCGCGGTCTTCCTCGTCGCTACAGTAGGCAGCGATCATGCGGCCCTCGCCAAGGTGGCCTCGGTGCTCGGCGCGCTTGACGATCTCGTCAAGAACGTCGGCTTCCGCGACCTGTCCGGCCGTTTGTCGTGCATCGCCGGCATCGGCGCCGACCTTTGGGCGCGTCTTTCCCCGGACCGGCGGCCGCGCGAGCTGAAAGCCTTTGCGCCGGTCAAGGGACCGGTGCATGCGGCGCCGTCGACGCCCGGCGACCTCCTCTTCCACATCCGTGCCGAACGCTCCGACATGTGCTTCGAGTTCGAGCGCATCCTGCTGGACAGCCTGGGCGGCAACGTGACCGTCGTCGACGAAGTTGCCGGCTTTCGCTATTTCGACGCGCGCGACCTGCTCGGCTTCGTCGACGGCACCGCCAACCCCACCGGTCTCGACCTGCCGACCTCTGCCCTTGTCGGCGACGAGGACGCCGAGTTTGCCGGCGGGAGCTACGTCGTCGTGCAGAAATATTTGCACGACATGGCCGCCTGGGCGGAAACGCCGACGCATCTCCAGGAGGAGATCATCGGCCGCACCAAGATCGACAACATCGAGATCGATGACGACGACAAGCCGCGCAAGTCGCACAAGTCACTGGCCACCATCGAGGACGACGCCGGCAACGAATACGATATCCTGCGCGACAACATGCCTTTCGGCCGGCCGGGGCAGAAGAAGTTCGGGACCTATTTTATCGGCTACACCCGTTATCTGTGGGTGATCGAGAAAATGCTGCAGCGCATGTATGTCGGCGAGCCGCCGGGCGCCTACGACCGGCTGCTCGACTTCTCGACACCGCATACCGGCACGACCTTCTTCGCGCCGACCCGCCCTATGCTGCAAAAGCTTGCCGCTCAGGCCGGAGCCTAGAGTATCAAACGTGGATCCTTGCACAGCAATGGACGTGCGTCGCAGTAGCGAAGTGACATACGAGGACTGAGGTTGGTGAAACGATTGCCGTATCGCGAGAGCTCAGTTTTTTCGATTCCCTTATCGCATGGCAGCTTCGCGAGGGGAGTGGTGGCAAGGATCGCTCCGAAGGGCCGAATACTCCTGGGGTACTTTTTCGGGCCGAGAGTCTCTTCAGCCGAGATTGGCGGTATCTTGCCGGATAAAGCTATTTTGATCGCCCGGTTCGGCGATCTACATCTCATAAGCGGCAAATGGCAGGTCTTTGCGGAGATTGGCGACTGGAACCGTGCCGAGTGGCCCATCCCAGAATTTGTCCATCGTGACTTGCTGGGTGTCCTGCCAGATGAGGTTGTCCGTTATTCAGACGATGACATAGGTGGGTTGGGAAGCAGGGAACGAAGACCTATCATTCCAACAGGCCTTGCTGAAGATCAACTGATGGGAGCCGAATTCGTCGAAATCAGATTGAGTAATCTGCTGGCGTAGCAAGCGCAAATGCGGGCAGTTGGCTCGCGGACCTTCCAACTTTCAAGCTTCGATAGGTTTACCCGGCTGCCGGCAGTATCTTGCCCGGGTTCATGATGTTCAGCGGATCGAGCGCCTGCTTGATCGTGCGCATGACGTCGACGCCGTGGCCGAGCTCGTGGCGCAGGAAGCCGACCTTGCCCTGACCGATGCCATGCTCGCCGGTGCAGGTCCCATCCATCGCGATGGCTCTCATGTTGAGCCTGGCGACGAATTTTTCCGCGAGCGCGATCTCTTTCGGGCTGTCGATGTCCATCAGCACCAGCACATGGAAATTGCCGTCGCCGGCATGGCCGACGATCGGCGCGATCAGCCCCATCTCGGCGATATCGGCCTCGGTTTTGGTGACGCATTCGGCGAGCCGCGAGATCGGCACGCAGACATCGGTTGAAAGCCCCTTGGCGCCGGGACGCAGCGTCAGCGACGACCAGTAGGCGTCGTGCCGCGCCTTCCAGAGCTTCGTTCGTTCTTCGGCGACGCTGGTCCACAGGAACGGTCCGCCGCCATTCTCCTCGGCGATCATGCCGAACGTCTCGGCCTGTTCGGCAACGCCGGCATCGCTGCCATGAAACTCGACGAACAGGCACGGGCTTTCGGGATAGTCGAGCTTCGAATAGTTCTTCATCGCCCGCATCTGCAGCGCGTTGACCAGCTCGATGCGCGCCACCGGGATACCCATCTGAATGGTCGCGATCACCGTGTTGCAGGCCGCCTCCAGGCTGGGAAACGGACAGACGCCGCCGGAGATCGCCTGCGGTATGCCCTGGAGTCTCAGCGTTAGCGACGTGATGATGCCGAGCGTGCCTTCCGAGCCGACCAGCAGCCGCGTCAGGTCGTAGCCGGCCGAGCTCTTCTTCGCCCGCTTGCCGGTCGTCACCGCTTCGCCGTCGGCCATCACCGCCGTCAGCGACAGCACGTTCTCGCGCATGGTGCCGTAGCGCACGGCGTTGGTGCCGGAGGCGCGCGTCGCCGCCATGCCCCCGAGCGAGGCGTTGGCGCCGGGATCGATCGGGAAGAACAGACCGGTGTCGCGCAGGTGTCGGTTGAGGTCTTCGCGCGTCACGCCGGGCTCGACCGTGCAGTCGAGATCCTGCGGATTGACCGAAAGGATGCCGTTCATCCGCGAGGTGTCGATCGAGATGCCGCCACCAGGCGCGTTGGTGTGGCCCTCGAGCGAGGAGCCTACGCCGAAGGCGATGACCGGCACGCGGTGCGCGGCGCAGGCGCGCACGATCTCCTGCACCTCCGGAGTCGATTCGGCAAAGACGACGCCGTCCGGCGCCTGGGTCGGGATATAGGTGGTGGTGTGCGCGTGCTGGCTGCGGATCGCCTCACCGGTCTGAAAACGCTCGCCGAACTGTTGTTTGAGGATGCCGAGCACTGTGGCGATGCCTTCCTCGTTGCGCTCGACGGGATTGAGGTCGCTCAAAGCCATGATTTCCTCCGCGAATGGACCAGTGGCCACTCTTGTAATGCAGCTATGGATGATGCCTAAAGCAATTCCAGGAAAAGGGTGAAGCGGTTTTCCGTCCGGAATTGCTCCAAACAACCAGAACCGCACCAGCCACACCCTGTCCAGCGACGATCGAGGAAAACCAGATGACGATGCCCGCGCCAATCATTTCCAAGCCGATGGCGATCGAGAAGGACTGGATCGACTACAACGGCCATCTCAACATGGCCTACTACAACGTGCTGTTCGACCGCTGCTCGGACGAAGCGTTCGAGCTGATGGGCATGGGGCCGAACTATGCCAAGGAGCGCCGCCTCACCATCTACACGGCCGAAGTCCACGTCTGCTACGTGCAGGAACTTCACCTCGACCACAAGGTGAACGTCTCCTTCCAGCTCATCGACCACGACGAGAAGCGGCTGCGGGCCTATCAGGAGATCCGTCATGTCGACGGCTGGCTGGCGGCGACGTCCGAATCGCTATCGTTGCATGTCGATATGGCAGGGCCGAAGGTCGCCCCCTTCCCGGCCGATGTAATGGCGCAGATCGAAGCCATGCGCTCTGCCCATGCCGCGCTGCCGATGCCGGAGCGTGCCGGCCGCTCGATCGGCATCAAACGCAAGAGCGCTTGAAAACCCGCCCGCCCGCGTTAACCTTACCAAGGTTTTAACGTGAACAAGTCGCTTGAGTCCGTTGAACGACTCAGCGGCGCGTTCGAAAACGGCCGTGCCGGGTTACGCGCGGGCGGCAGGCGGAATGCGGGGCGAGGACAGTGCATGAAAACCGACATCAAGGTGGAAGTGGAGCGGTTGGCGGCCGATCCGCGCATCACCGACTATGATTTCTGGCGATCCTTGAAGAACGTCAACAACGAGATCTTCCACATCGCCAACAACAACGAGCCCATCCCCTTCGACATGATCCGCTGGCGCGCGATTCTCAAGCAGGCGCGCTTGAGGCGCGGTTACACCGAGCCGTCAGCGCTCCCTTAGAGTAATTCCAGGAAAAGTGTGTAACGGTTTTCCGTCCGGAATTGCGTAAAAACAAATAATTAGAGCAGTTCAGCGTTTCCGTGAAACGATGAACTGCTCTAGCCCGCGAAGCGGCGAGCGCGGCTCGACCGGCGACGACTGGATGATGGCGGTGTTGGTCATCGCATAGGGGATGATCCTGTCGATCACCCGTTCCAGCTCGGCCACCGAGCCGACATGCGCCAAAGCGATGAAGCAGTCCTCGCCGGTCACCCGGTCGCACTGCGCGATCTCCGGCAGCTCGCGGATGATCTCGGCCACGACGGCGAGCTGCCCGGGCACCGGCCTGATCCTGAGCCATGCCGACAGCTTCAGGCCGAGCGCCGCCGGATTGATTCTGACCGTATAGGCCTCGATCACGCCGTTCTCCTGCAGCTTGCGGATGCGCTCCGCGACGCTTGGCGCCGAGAGCCCGACGGCACGCGCCAGTTCTGCCGTGCTCGTGCGCGCATCCTTTTCCAGGAGCCGCAGGATCTTCAGGTCCGCCGCATCCAGATCGGCATTTTCATTTCGAAGGTGTTTCAAGAGAATTCTCTTTCTTCAGAAGGCTAACGACCCGAAAGATCGTTCATCGCCCATATAAATCGCTATGTCCGCCTGTGATAATGATCTTATGAATTCTGAAGCGCAAGTTCGTACGGCAAACCAGACCACCGGCGACACCCACGCTGCGGGCACCGCCCTCGCCGGACTGGCCAATGCGCTGCCGCCGCATGTCTGGTTCTGCGTCAGCGCCATCTTCCATTATCTTGGGCCGGCTTTCGCCGTGCTGCTGTTCGCTCAGGTCGGCGTGCTCGGCATGGCCTGGCTGCGCATCGCCACGGCCGCGCTCGTCTTCGCGCCGCTCACCAGGCCATGGACGGTGTTTGCGCGGGCCGACCGCTCGGCACGGCTGCTGCTGCTGGCCTTCGGCTCCTGCCTGGCGGTGATGAACTGCGCGTTCTATCTGGCGCTCGACCGCCTGCCGATCTCGCTGGTCGCCGCCATCGAATTCGTCGGCACGATCGGCGTCGCCCTCGTCGGCCTCAGGAGCCGGCGCAATTTCGTGGCGCTCGCCATCGCCGTCGCCGGCACCTTGCTGCTGATCGATATCAAATGGTCCAGCGATCCGGTCGGCCTGTTCTGGGCCTTTCTCAACGGCGCGCTGTTCGTCGGTTACATCGTGCTGGGTCACCGCATCGCGCAGACGGGCATCGGCATCGCGGGCCTCGGCACTGCCATGGCGATCGCCTTCCTCGTCGTGCTACCGGTCGGCTTCAGCGAGGCGCTGCCCGCCTTCACGGCGCCGCAACTGCTGCTCGCCGCCATCGGCGTCGGCGTCTGCTCCTCGGTGATCCCCTATATCTGCGACCAGCTCGCCATGGCGCGGCTGCCACGCGCCAGCTTCGCGCTGATGCTCTCGCTCCTGCCGCTCACCGCGACGCTGATCGGCGTGGTCGTGCTGCAGCAGGTCCCAGGCCTCACCGACTGCCTCGGCATTGCGTTGGTAGTGGCGGGCGTGGCCATGCACAAGCCGGCGCGGGAGTGATCCCCGACAGCACGGCGAGGCGTTTCGAGTTTCAGGTCAGGCCAGCTTCTGCTTGAGGAAAGCGACCGTTCTCCCCCAGGCGAGATCGGCCGCCTTCTTGTCGTAGCGCGCGGCCGAAGTGTCGTTGTTGAAGGCATGGTTGACGCCGTCATAGACATAGACCGTGTATTCGACATGCGCGGCGTCGAGCGCCTTCTTGTAGGCATCGATGCCGGCGTCGATGCGCTCGTCCAGCCCGGCATAGTGCAACAGCAGCGCCGCCTTGATTTTCGGCACATCCTCGGCCTTCGGCTGCATGCCGTAATAGGCGACGCCGGCGTTGAGATCGGCCGCATGGACGGCGAGCGTGTTCACGGTGCCGCCGCCCCAGCAGAAGCCGACCGCGCCGACCTTGCCGTTGCCGTCCTTCAGGCCCTTGAGATAGGCGATCGTCGCGACGCCGTCGGCCGAGACCTGGGCGGCGTCGAGCTTGGTGAACATGTCGCGCGCCTTGTCCTCGTCGGACGGCGTGCCGCCGAGCGGCGACAGGAAGTCCGGCGCCAGCACAATGAAGCCTTCCAGCGCCACGCGCCGCGCGACATCGCGGATATGCGGGTTGAGACCTCGGTTCTCATGGACGACAATGACGCTCCCGGTCTTGCTGGACTGACCAGCCGGCCTGACCAGATAGCCCTTCATCTCGCCGCTGCTGCCGGGATAGGTGATGTCCTCGCCTTTCACGCGCGCATCGTCCTCGGCGACGATCGCCGCCTGGGCCGAATTCGCCGCCAGCATCGGCGCGATCGCGGCGGCCGCCGCACCCGATCCTGCGAGCCTTGTCAGGCGCTCCATGAAGCGCCGCCGGTCGAGCGTCAGATGCGTGTACTCGTCATAGGCATCGATCATCGCCTGGGTGATCACAGGCTTGGCGACAGGTTCGGTCATGGCTCTCCCTCGACGACTGGATTGGGATGGCTGGATTGATTGTTCCGCAAGATAGGGTCGAGACTTGCACGGTCCAGTCACGGACAGGTGACGAGCCGCGGGACCGTATGCCGGTCGCGAATCTGCCCGCGGCGGCGAAGATAAGCAGGCAGGCTCATCACATTTTGGTCATTTCCGAGAGCGTTGATGGAGCTGTCACATTGGGACGGGAAGCTGCCGGCGCGGCCTCGCGGATCCGAATGAAAAAGGGGAGTGCCATGAACGTCCAGGACATTATCGACACCGTTTCCTCGAAGGCCGGACTTGATCAGACGACTACCGAGAAGGTCGTCGGCACAATCTTCTCCGTGCTCGAGCATGAAGCGGAAGGTACCACCATTTCGTCGTTCTTCGACCAGATCCCCGGCGCCGGTGCGCTGGCCCAGAAATACGATGTGATGGCCGCCGGCGCCGCGCCCGGCTCGGGCGGCGGCTTGCTGTCGTCGCTGCAGGGAGCGCTTGGCGGCGTGCTCGGCGAAAAGGCCGGCGCATTGATCAACGGCGTCGCGGTGCTGAAAGAGTCCGGGCTCGACATGGCGCAGATCCGTCAGGCCGGCGAGACCCTGATCAAGCAGGCCGAAGCAGCCGCCGGCCCGGATCTCACCAACCAGGTGCTTGGCCAGGTGCCCAGCCTGAGGAGCCATCTCGGCCTCTGAAGTCTGGACACGGTCGTCTACTTGGCGAGCGTGTAGGCCATCACATAGTCGCCGGGCTTGGTACCGACCGAGCCGTGGCCGCCGGCGACGATGACGACGAACTGGCGGCCGTCGGCGACCGTGTAGGTCATCGGTGTCGACTGCCCGCCGGCCGGCAGCCTTGCCTGCCAGAGCTGCCTGCCGGTGGTGAGATCGTAGGCGCGCAGATAGTCGTCGACCGCCGCACCCAGGAAGGCCACGCCGCCGGCGGTGATCATCGGCCCGCCGATGCCCGGAACGCCGACCTTGAACGGCAGGGGCAGCGGCGTCATGTCGTAGACGGTGCCGTTGCGGTGCCTGTAGGCGGTCTGGCCGGTCCTGAGGTCGACGCCGGCGACGTAGCCCCAGGGCGGCGCCTGGCAGGGAATGCCGAGCGGCGACAGGAACGGTTTCAGTACCACCGCGTAGGGTGCGCCCTCGTTGCGGTTGAGCCCTTGCTCGCTGCCTTTGGTGCTGTCGCCCGGCGGCGGCACGTCCGCGTGCGGAACGAGCGTCGAGGTGAAGGCGAGATAGGTCGGCATGCCGAACATCACCTGCCGCACCGGGTCGACCGCGACGCCGCCCCAGTTGAAGACGCCGAAATTGCCGGGATAGATGAGCGATCCCTGCAGCGAGGGCGGCGTGTAACGCCCCTCGTAGCGCAATTTCCTGAGCGCGATCCGGCACGCCAGCTGGTCGAACATGGTGATGCCCCACATGTCCGCGCCGGTAAGCCGCCTGGGATTGAACGAAAGCCCCGACTCCGGCTGCGTCGGCGAGGCATGGTCGCCTTCGATCGCGCCGCCCGGCGCCGGCATCTCCTTCACCGGGATTATCGGTTCGCCGGTGCTCCGGTCGAGCACATAGAGGTCGCCCTGCTTGGTCGGCCCGACCAGCGCCGGCACGACCGTGCCGTTGGCCGAGGTGATGTCGACCAGTGTCGGCTGGGCCGGCACGTCCATGTCCCACAGATCGTGATGCACCAATTGGCGAACCCAGCGCAATTTTCCGCTGTTGAGGTCGAGCGCGGTGATCGAGGAGGAGAATTTTTCGGTATTGGCGCTGCGGCCCATGCCGAGCTGGTCCGGCGTCTGGTTGCCGAGCGGCAGGTAGAGCAGGCCGAGCTTCTCGTCGGCGCTCGCCGTCGACCACATGTTGGGTGAGTTGTTCGTGTATTTCTGCTCCGCCGGTAGCGGCGCCGTCTGGTCCGGATTGCCGGAGTCCCAGTTCCACAGCAAGGCACCGGTGCCGGCATCGTAGGCGCGGATGACGCCCGACGGCTCCTCGGTCGAATAATTGTCGTTGACCGCGCCGCCGACGATGATCTTGCCGGCGACGATCAGCGGCGCCGAGGTCGAATAATAATAGCCCGACTTCGGATAGGGCATGTTGGCCATGAGATTGAGCGTGCCGCTTTCGGCGAAGGACGAACATACCTGGCCGCTGGCGGCATCGAGCGCGATAAGCCTGGCATCGGAGGTCGGCAGATAGATGCGCCCAGCACAAGGCTGCCCGGCCGCGATCTTCGGGTCGGCATAGTAGGACACGCCGCGGCAGGTCTGGTGCTGGCGGTTGGGATCGAGCTTGACCTTCGGATCGTAGCGCCACTTCTCCTTGCCGGTCGCGGCATCGATGGCGATGGCGAAATTGTGCGGCGTGCAGATGAACAGCGCGTCGCCCACTTTCAGCGGCGTTACCTGATAGGTCGTCTCGCCGATATCGTCGGGACCTTTCACGTCGCCGGTGCGATAGGTCCAGGCCGGCTGCAGCTTGGCAGCGTTGTCGGGCGTGATCTGATCGAGCGGCGAATAGCGCTGGCCGAATGGCGTGCGGCCGTAGAAATGCCACTCGCCGGCCGGCATGTCGCCGCCGAGATTGGCCGTCGGCGTCACCTTGTCGGTGTCGAGTGTGCCGCCGATATCCGTTGGATCGGTGGTCATCGAATAGCCCGCCACCGCAAGCGAGGCCAGCACCGCCAGGATGAGAGGCGCGCGGCCGTCCGGACCGGTGAACCCTCGCCTTGCCCATGGGGTCAGCAGCCACAGCGCGACGAGGACGATGATGCCGCCGCGCGGGCCGAGCTGCCACCAGTCGAAGCCGATCTCCCACACCGCCCAGCACAGCGTGCTGAGCACGAACACCGCATAGAGCCAGAGCCCCGTCGACTTGCGACGAAAGATAAGAAAGGCCGTGACCAGAAAAGCGAGACTCGCAATCACATAATACCAGCTGCCGCCCAGCGAGACCAACCAGATGCCGCCGCCACCGAGAACCAGGCCGATAAGGAGGAGGACAAGGGACGTGATGGTGACAGCCAAGACGGGTGCTCCTTCGACTGCTGCGCACTTGCGGCGCCTCTCAGGAAACGGCTTGCCGCCCCTGCCCTGCCGGCACCTTTCCCTCACCGGCCGCGCCTGTCAAGCAAGCCGGACAGTGCAAAAACAGAACAAAACGTAGACACTTCTGGCCTTTCGCTGCCGAATCACTACATTCGGGGACGATGTCCGGCTTTTCGGAAGACATGCCCTTCTTTGACGAACCGAATGCGCGGCCCGCCCCATCCGGCATTGCTGCGCGCGCCATGGCCGCGCGCAGCGCGCAGAGCCGTGCGCCCGATTATCTCAACGGCCTCAATCCGGAACAGCGGCTTGCCGTCGAAACAACGGAAGGCCCGGTTCTGGTGCTGGCTGGCGCCGGCACCGGCAAGACGCGGGTTTTGACCACGCGCATCGCCCACATCCTTGCCACCGGCAGGGCCTTCCCGTCGCAGATTCTCGCCGTCACCTTCACCAACAAGGCCGCGCGCGAGATGAAGCAGCGCATCGGCTTCCTGATCGGCGAGGAGAATGTCGAGGGCATGCCCTGGCTCGGCACTTTCCATTCGATCGGCGTCAAGCTTTTACGACGCCATGCCGAGCTTGCCGGGTTGAAATCCGATTTCACCATCCTCGACACCGACGACGTCGTTCGGCTGATCAAGCAGCTGATCCAGGCGGAAGGTCTGGACGACAAGCGCTGGCCGGCGAAGACATTCGCCCAGATGATCGACAACTGGAAGAACAAGGGCCTCGGCCCTGACGAGATTCCGGAAGGCGACGCCCGCAGCTTCGGCAACGGTAAGGGCCGCCAGCTCTACAAGGCCTATCAGGAGCGACTGCAGACGCTGAACTCCTGCGACTTCGGCGATCTGCTCTATCATCCGATCCGCATCTTCCGCGCCTATCCTGACGTGCTGAAGGATTATCACCGCAAGTTCAAATACATCCTCGTCGACGAGTACCAGGACACCAACACCGCGCAATACATGTGGCTGCGGCTTCTGGCACAGCGGTCAAACGCCGGACGTTCGCCGTCGGCCGAAGGCCGCAAGCCCGACCGGGCGTCGGCCGGTCAGGCCGCCCCCGCGGAGGCCAGCGAGCGAAGCGAGCGCGCGGCCGTGAGCGAAAACAAAGTAAACATCTGCTGCGTCGGCGACGACGACCAGTCGATCTATGGCTGGCGCGGCGCCGAGGTCGACAACATCCTGCGCTTCGACAAGGATTTTCCGGGCGCGACCATCATCAGGCTGGAGCGCAACTACCGTTCCACCGCGCATATCCTGGGCGCCGCCTCGCACCTCATCTCCCACAATGAGGGCCGCTTCGGCAAGACGCTGTTCACCGACCGCGACGATCCCGAGGACGACAAGGTGCATGTCCATGCCGCCTGGGACTCGGAGGAAGAGGCTAGAGCCATCGGCGAGGCGATCGAGGCCTATCAGCGGCAGAAGCACAATCTCAACGACATGGCGATCCTGGTGCGCGCGTCCTTCCAGATGCGCTCCTTCGAAGACCGCTTCATCACGCTGGGCTTGAACTACCGCGTCATCGGCGGCCCGCGTTTCTACGAGCGGCTGGAAATCCGCGACGCGCTGGCCTTCTTCCGCGTCGTCGCCAACAGCGGCGACGACCTCGCCTTCGAGCGCATCGTCAACGTGCCGAAGCGCGGCCTTGGCGAAGCGACCATTCGCCAGATCCACGACACGGCGCGCGCCATGCAAATCCCGATGCTGGAGGCCGCGGCGACGCTCGCCGAAAGCGACGAGCTGAAGCCGAAGCCGCGTGCAGCACTTCGCGAGGTCGCGGCCAATTTCGAGCGCTGGCAGAAGGCGCTGGAGACCACGCCCCACACCGAGCTCGCCGAGACCATCCTGGAGGAAAGCGGCTACACCGACATGTGGAAGAACGACCGTTCGGCGGAAGCGCCCGGGCGGCTGGAGAACCTCAAGGAGCTGATCCGCTCCATGGAGGAGTATGAATCGCTGCGTTCCTTCCTCGAGCATGTCGCGCTGGTCATGGAGGCCGAGCAAGGCGAGTCGCTCGACGCGGTCTCGATCATGACGCTGCACTCGGCCAAGGGTCTCGAATTCGAGACCGTTTTCCTGCCCGGCTGGGAGGAAGGCCTCTTTCCCCACCAGCGCGCGCTGGACGAAGGCGGCCGTTCCGGCCTGGAGGAGGAACGCCGCCTTGCCTATGTCGGCCTGACGCGGGCGAAGAAGAACCTGCATATCTGGTTCGTCTCCAACCGTCTGATCCACGGGCTGTGGCAATCGACGATCCCGTCGCGCTTCCTCGACGAACTGCCGGAAACCCATGTCGACGTCGCCGACAGCGGCAATAGCTACGGCGGCTACGGCAATCCCTATGGCGGCGGCTCATTCGCCTCCGGTCGCGGCGGCGGCCGGCAAAATCCCTATGGCGCCTCGCGCTTCGACAATATCGGCGCCAAGGATCAGGGCAGCTTCTCCAACACCTATGCGACGCCAGGCTGGCAGCGCGCGCAGGCCAACCGCACCGAGGCGACCGACCGCAACTGGGGCACGCGCTCCGGCCACCAGGTCGAGCGCATCGGCTATGGCGAAACCGATAGCGGTTACGGCGCCGGCCGCACCTCGGTGAAGGGCCGCACCATCGAGGGCGAGCTGGTTGCGAAATCTGTCGCCGACACGCCCTCCGCCTTCAGCGTCGGCGACCGCGTGTTCCACCAGAAATTCGGCAACGGCAACATCGCCGCGATCGACGGCAACAAGCTCACCATCGACTTCGACAAGGCCGGCCAGAAACGCGTGCTCGACGGGTTTGTCACAGGAGTTTGAGCACCCCCCTTACCGGTACCTTGCCTGGTTCCATTTGTGGCCGAGCAGCGACAGGATGATGATCAGCCCGTTGAAGAACTGCACGTAGAAGCCGCTCAAGCCGGCCGCCACCACGCCGGTCTGGATGAACGATACCGTGACCGCGCCGATCGCGCCGCCGACCACCGTGCCGATGCCGCCCCAGGTCGGCGTACCACCGACGAACACCGATGCCAGCACCGGCAGAAGATAGCCGTCGCCCGCCGTCGGCCACCAGGTGAAGTTGATCATGACCGAGAAGGTACCGGCGATCGCGGCGCCGATGCCGACGAAGACGAACACTTTCACCCGCACACGCTTGACGTCGATGCCCATCTGCTTGGCGCTGTCCGGATTGTCGCCGACCACCTTCACCTGCGCGCCGAAGCGATGGCGGTTGTAGAGCAGCGCCGAAAAGACGACGAAGGCGATCGCCCAGAAGATCTGCACCGGAATGCCCCAGACCTGGCTGGAGAAGATTTTGTAGGCCGCGCTGTCGGCCAGATTGGTCAGCGCAGTCGACTTGCCCTCGTTGATGATCTGGATCAGGCCGCGCAGCAGGAAGTTCATGCCGAGCGTGGCGATCAGCGACGACAGGCCGCCATAGACCACCAGCGACCCGACCAGGAAGCCGAGCAGCGTGCCGGTGACAAGCGCCGCCACGATGCCGAGGAACGGATCGTAGCCGGCCTGCACCACCAGCGCGAAGACCCAGGAGGCGAAGCCCATCGTCGCCGGGAACGACAGGTCGATCTCGCCGCAGGTGACGACGAAGACCAGCGGCACGACCACGAACAACGCGACAGGCAACGTCGTCAGCACCGAGCTGTAGAGATACCAGGTCGTGAAGACGGTCGGGTTGGCGATGATGAACACCGCCATCATGACGATGAACACGGCAAGTGTGCCCAGAGATGCGCGATTGTCAAGGACGAAGCCGCGCAGCCAGTGGTTGGAGGGATGGCTCCATTCCTTAGCTGCCTGGCCGCTTGTTCTGCCGAGAGGAGTTTGCAGATCGGGTTCCATGGCCTTGCTCATCACGCTCTCTGCTCCGCGTCCTCGTGCAGCCCCGGCAAGCCGCCGGGATGCGCCACGTCTTCCATGAAGTTGATCAGGTCCTCGGCCGACTTCACCTCGCTGCGGTCGGCTGTGAGCGCCACCTTGCCACGGTCGAGCACGACGAAGCGGTCGGCGATGTCGAAGACGTGGTGGATGTTGTGACCGATGAACAGGATCGAGCGGCCGCTCGCCCGCACCTGGCGCACGAAATGGAAGACCTTGGCGGTCTCGGTCAGCGACAGCGCCGTCGTCGGCTCGTCCAGGATAATCAGCTCCGCCTGCTTGTAGATGGCGCGCGCGATCGCCACGCCCTGGCGCTCGCCGCCCGAAAGCTGGCCGACGATCGACTGCGGCGTGAATACTTTCGAGGTGAAGCCGATCTCGCGCATCAGCCGGCTCGCTTCCTCGATCTCCTTGTTGACCTTCAGCCAGCCGAGAAAGCCGGTCAGTTCGCGGCCCATGAAGATGTTGCGCACGATCGTCTGCTGCACGGCCAAAGCCCGGTCCTGGAACACCGTCTCGATGCCGGCGTCGCGCGAGCGGGCGGCGCTCCATCCGGTCACCGGCTTGCCGCGCACGAGGATCTCGCCGCTGGTCGGCTTGACCACACCGGACAGGATCTTGATCAGCGTCGACTTGCCGGCGCCATTGTCGCCGATCAGGCCGACCACCTCGCCGCAGTCGACGCTAAGGTTGACGCCGCCCAGCGCATAGACCTGGCCATAGGATTTCTTGATGTCGCGCAGTTCGATGATGCGTTCGCCCATGCGATCCTCGCTTGAATTGTCCGTCTGCCGGCCTTTTCGCCGGCGGTCCGGCCGGCCGGGTTGATACCGGCCGACCGCCTGGGAGGTCAACGCAGCGCCTGCTTGGCAAGCTCGGAGACGATCTCGTAGTTCTGCGGCGTGACGAAGCCGGCGCCGGTGTCGACATTCATCGGCGCCAGCCCCAGCACCACTTGCTGGCAGAGGCTCAGAATCGGCAGATAGCCCTGCAGGAACGGCTGCTGGTCGGCCGTGAGCTGTACCCAGCCGCCCTTGAAGCCCTCGACGATCTGCGGGCTGGTGTCGAAGCCGAAATTGAAGATGTCGCCCGGCTTGCGTCCGGCCGCCTGCATATAGGTGGCGACATTGCCGAGCATCTGCCCGCCGGGATAGCCGACCGCCTTGACGTCGGGGTGGTTGAGCAGTGCTGCCGTGATCACCGGAATGGCGAGGTTGGGATCGGACGCCCATTCGCCGCTCGGCGGTGAGGAGAGCTGGATCACCTCGACACCTGCTTCCTTCAGCGCCGCGACCGTGCCGCGCTCGCGCGCGCCGCGGTTCTCGTTCTCGAACGGGCCGATCATGATCGCCTTGTCGCCGGCCTTGAGCTTGCCGAGCTTGAAGGCCTCGGCGCCGAGCGCGCGGCCTTGCTGCTCCTGCTGCGCGCCGACATAGCCGCCGCCGAACGCCGCCACCACCTTCGGCACCGGCACGTTCTGGTACATCATCTTGATGCCGTCCTTATGCGCCTGTTCGGCCAGCGGCATGATCGCGGCATCGCCCGGATGACCCATCATGGCGATGCCGTTCGGCTTGACCGCCACCGCCTCGCGCAGTTGCTGCACCATCTTCTCGACGTCCCACTGGGAGAAGATGTAGTCGACCTTCGGTCCGAGATCGGCCGCCGCCTGCTTGGCGCCGTTATAGACGATGGTGCCGAAGGCATCGCCCTCGGCGCCGCCGACGAAGAAGCGGATATGGACGTCCTTGCACCATTGGGCGTCGAGCGCCTGCGCCGGCAAGGTGGAGATGGCGGCGGCCAGCGCCGTGGCGGCCGCCACCACGGTCGTGCGCAAAACTGTCGTTCTCATCGCGATGCTCATGCACGTTCCTCCCTTTTGTCCTCGCACATCGAGGATTTTGATCTTGCTTCGGCGCTTGGCCGCGGCGTTCGGGCCGGCTCCTCCAGCCGGCCCGTTCTCACGCCGGGTTCTGCAGGTAAGTCCTGCCTCCCCGGCACTGCTTGAGATGGTCGAGCGCCCGTACCTGACCGGTGATCTCGAGGTCGCCGCGATAGACCGGGTCGTGCCAGCCTTCGATGTCGATCGCACCGCGGTAGCCGGCGAGCCGCAATTCGCTGATCACCCGCGCCCAGTCGCTGTCGCCGAAGCCCGGCGTGCGCATCTGCACGAATGGCAGGCGCCCGAACACGCCGTGCTCGCGGATCACGTCCCAGCGCACCGTCGCGTCCTTGCCGTGCACGTGGAAGATGCGCGGCGCCCATTTGCGGATCTGTGGGATCGGGTCGATCAGATAGACGAGTTGGTGGCACGGCTCCCATTCGAGGCCGAGATTGTCGTTGGGCAATTCGTTGAACATGAGCTCCCAGGCGTCGGGATTGTGGGCGATGTTCCAGTCGCCGCTCGCCCAGTTGCCGTCCATGGCGCAATTCTCGAAGGCGATGCGCACACCCTTGTCGGCGGCGCGCTTCGCCAACGCCCCCCACACCTCGCGGAAGCGCGGCAGGCTATCGGTCAGCGGCTTGCCGCGGATGCGGCCGGTGAAACCGCTGACCACCGAAGCGCCGAACAGATGTGCGTTGTCGATCACCGTCTCCCAGGCCGCGAGCACGCCGCGATCGACCTCGCCGCTTTCCAGCGGATTGCCGAACACGCCGATCGAGGACACGGTCACGTCGGCATCGCCGATCGCCTCGCGGATCGCGCCGGCCAGCCGCGGCAGATCCTTGCCGCCCAGCGTCTGCCAGAAAAAGGGCTGAATGCTTTCGAAGCCAAGCGGCAGGATTTGTCTGATATATGCGGCCGGGTCGTCGAGATTGGCCCGCACCATGGTGCCGATCCTGATGTCGAGAAGCGGGTTTGGCATCACTGCGTTTCCTGTGCCATCGCCACGCGGCGGCCGGTCTCGGCGCTTTCGATCGCGCCGAAGACCATGGCCAGGCTCTTGATGTTGTCGGTGCCGCGCGTCTCCGGTTCGGTGCCGGTCTCGATCGCGCGCATGAAATCCCGGATGATACCGAGATGGCCGCCCACCTGATCGGCGGGGTCGAGCGCCGGCACCTCGATCGGCAGCGTCTTATCGATGATACCGTCGCGGCCGGACGCAACCACCTCCGCCTTCAGCCCCTCATGGCCGTCCCACAACAGGCTGCCGCGCTCGGCGACGACGCGCCAGCTGCCCTCCCAGCTGGTGCGGAAGCCGTCGGCGCACCACGAGCCGGCATAGGTGAAGACCTTGCCGCTGCCAAAGTCGAAGACGGCGCTGGCGGATGATCCCTGCCGATACCAGGAATTGGCCGGCTCCCATTCCTGGCAATAGACGCTGGCCGGCTCGCCGGCGACCATGTAGCGGGCGGCGTCGAAGGTGTGGATCGCCATGTCCAGCAGCAGCACATGGGCCATCTCCTCGCGAAAGCCGCCGAAATGCGGCGCGACGAAGAAGTCGGCATGGATGCTGGTCGGCTTGCCGATGGCGCCGGAGTCCAGAAACCGCCGGATCCGCCGGACATTGGCGACATAGCGGCGGTTCTGGACGACGGCGTGAACGCGTCCGGCGCGACGGGCAGCGTCGATGATGGCGCGGGCATTTTGCGGACTGTCGGCGAGCGGCTTTTCGGTGAGCAGATTGCAATGATGGGCGAACGCGGAGAAGGCCACTTCGCGCCGGGCCGCGGGAACCACCACGTCGAAAACGGCGTCGGGCTTCGTCTGGTCGAGAACGGCGTCAACGCTGGTGCCGATAACGGCTGCGGCAAGCCCGTATTCGCGCGCCCTCGCCTTCGCCCGCTCGGCATCGAGATCGACGAGACCGACGACGGCAAGCCCGTCGATCTGTCTTGCGGCATCGAGCCAGTGCTTGCTCATGGCTCCGCACCCGACCAGGACGACCTTCATCATCCAGTGCTCCTCCCGTTCGGCCCCTCCAGGCCGACCGTCACGGTATCCACGGCGTGACCGTAAACGTTTTCCCGTAAACGTTTACGACAACACACCCGATGGCGTAGAATGTCAATCACCCACTCGCGAAAATCGTCATCGGCTGCTTGGCCTGAGCGCCGGCCGGTGCTAGCGAAGAAGGGGGAGAACCTGCCTTGGCGTCCAGCATTCACGATCTCGCGCGTCACCTGAACATTTCGATCGGCACCGTGTCGCGCGCCTTGAACGGCCGCGCCGACGTCAATGCCGAGACCCGCCAGCGCGTGCTGGAGGCGGCCAGGAAGCTGAACTATTCGCCCAACCAGTCCGGCCGCAGCCTGCGCCAGGGCGCCACCCGCTCGATTGCCTTCATGCTGCAGCCGCATCCCGGCGACCAGCAATATGGCGAGCCGTTCTTCATCCCGTTCCTGACCGGTCTGCAGGCACGGCTCGCCGAGTATGACCTAGATCTGATGGTCGTCATGGGTGAGCCCGGCCAATATCAGCAGGAGAGGCTGCGCCGCGTGGTTGAGACGCGCCGGGCCGACGCGGTCGTGTTGGCCAATACACGGCGGGAAGACGATCGGATCGACTACCTCAGCAAGGCCGGGTTTCCCTTCGCCACGCTTGGCCGAAGTCAATCCGGCGGCGACACCTATCCTTCGCTCGATATCGATTTCGAGAGGGCGGGTGATGAAGCCGTCGACCGGCTGGTCGCGCGCGGCCACCGCCGTATTGCTGCCATCCGCCCTTCGCTTGATCTCAACTTCGGCTACCTGTTCCTCGACGGCTACCGCAAGGCGCTGAAGAGGCACGGCATCGAAGTCGACCCCGGCCTGATCGCCGACGGCTTCATCAACGAGTCCGGCGGCTACAAGGTGACGCCGCGCGTGATGCTCTCCAAGGACCGGCCGACAGCCATCATCTTCAACAATGACGCCATGGCGCTCGGCGGCTGCAAGGCACTGGCCGAGATGGGCATCAGGCCCGGCCACGACATAGCGGTGATCGTCATCGTCGACACGCCGCTTTGCCGCTACTTCTCGCCGGCGTTGACCGCCTTCCGTCCGTCGCTGGAGCCCATGGGCCGGCGACTGGCCGAGATGCTGCTCGCCTCGCTCCCTGCCTTCGCCGGCCCGGAGGGACCGCGAACCATCCGCGAGGTCTGGCCGCTGGAGCTGATCGCGCGAGAGAGTGATTGAGCAGAAGCGCTTTCCCCTTGTGGGAGAAGGTGGATCGGCGCGTAGCGCCGAGACGGATGAGGGGTGTTCTAGCGGAGTGAGACGCTGGTGCCATCTGGAGCACCCCTCATCCGTCGCCTTCGGCGACACCTTCTCCCACAAGGGGAGAAGGAAACTGTCACGCAACCATCACGTTCAAGTCCTAGACCGCTCAACGGAAGACGGCTCGCCGTATCGCCGATGCCGCGCTCTTTCAGCCATCGCCGCTCCGCTCGTCAAGAAGGGGATATTTCATGAAGCACCTCAACCGAACCGTCGCGCTCGGCGCGGCACTTGCCTTGTTCACCACCCTGACCCCGGCGCTTGCCGACGGCGTCGCCTACGTCAACAAGGGGCTTGTCGGCATCGGCCGCATTCCGGCCAGCCAGAAGGACAAGTTCGGCGAGACCTTCGGCTCGGGCTCCGGCATGTCGATCGACACCAAGTCCTGGACGCGTGACAGCGCCGGCTACAAGGGCTCGCTCTGGCTGCTGCCGGACCGCGGCTACAACGTCGTCGGCACCACCGACTACCGGCCGCGCCTCAACACCATTTCGATCGAGCTGGCGCCGACCGCTCCGGGCGCCGCGTCCTCCGCGGGCCAGGAACAGTCGGGCGTCAAGGCGACGCTCACCGACACCATGCTTCTGACTGACGACAAGGGTGCCGATGCCACGGGCCTCGACCCGCTCAACGGCGTGCGTCGGGCCGCCGGCGACATGCCGATCCTGCCGCAGGCCGACAACGGCAAGCTGGCGCTCGACGACGAGGCGATCGTGCGCCTGCCCGACGGCACCATGTTCATCTCGGACGAATATGGCCCCAACATCTACCGCTTCTCGGCCGACGGTCATCTGATGTCGGCCACCCAGCCGCCGGCGGCTCTGGTGCCGATGCGCCATGGCAAGCCGAACTTCGCGTCGGACAATCCCGGCCCGGGCGCCGCCGAGCCCGATCCGAAGGATCCCGAGACCGGCCGCCAGAACAACCAGGGACTCGAAGGCATGTCGATGACGCCGGACGGCAAGTTCCTGATCGCGGTGCTGCAGTCGGCGCCGCGCCAGGATGGCGGCGATTCCGGTTCGACGCGCCAGAACACAAGGGCGCTGGTCTATGACGCCTCCGACCTCGCCCACCTCAAGCTGGCGCACGAATATGTCGTGCCGCTGCCGGTGTTCAAGGACGCCAAAGGCAAGACCAAGGTGGCCGCGCAGAGCGAGATCGTGGCGTTGTCCGACAAGAGCTTCCTAATGCTGGCTCGCGACAGCGGCAATGGCCAGGGCCTGAAGGACGCCGAGTCTGTCTACCGCAAGATCAACATTTTCGACCTGACGGGCGCGACCGATATCGCCAATGGTCCGTTCGACGCCGCCGACAAGCCGGTCGCGCCGAAGGGCGTGCTCGACCCATCGGTGACGCCGGCCAAGCTCACCACCTTCATCGATATCAACGACAAGAGCGAGCTCGGCCGCTTCGGCCTGCACAACGGCGCGCCGAACGACAAGAACAACCTCTCGGAGAAGTGGGAAGCGATGTCGCTGGTGAGCGTGCTCGATCCGAAGCTGCCCGACGACTATTTCCTGTTCGTCGCCAACGACAACGACTTCCTGACCCAGGACGGCTTCCAGGTCGGCGCTCCCTACAAGGCCGAGGATGGCGCCGATGTCGACACCACGTTCCTCGTCTATCAGGTTACGCTTCCAGGGCTCGCCGGAAACAGCCTCGTTCAGAACTAGCGCTGCCATCGGGTCGGGTGCCACGAGGCATCCAGCCCGCAAGGGATGCATCACCATCAGGCCT
The DNA here is from genome assembly GCF_029625675.1 of Mesorhizobium sp. WSM4884. Classification (NCBI taxonomy): domain Bacteria; kingdom Pseudomonadati; phylum Pseudomonadota; class Alphaproteobacteria; order Hyphomicrobiales; family Phyllobacteriaceae; genus Mesorhizobium; species Mesorhizobium sp. WSM4884. The sequence goes on along the minus strand of NZ_JARTVO010000001.1, from coordinate 247,432 downwards.
GCGATAGCATCGCGGGCCTGATTCATTTTCGGTGCCCGCCCCACCATGGACAACAACATGGATGACGACAAGCCCGCTCGCCGGCGGACCGGCGACCTGACCAGCGGCCCGATTCCGCGTACGCTGCTTTTGTTTGCCTTGCCGGTGCTCGGCTCCAACGTGCTGCAGTCGCTCAACGGCTCGATCAACGCCGTCTGGGTCGGGCGCTTCCTCGGCGAGGCGGCGCTGACCGCGACCTCGAACGCCAATCTGGTGCTGTTCCTGATCCTCGGCACGGTGTTCGGCATCGGCATGGCGGCGACCATCCTGGTCGCGCAGTCCGTCGGCGCCCGCGACTTGGCCGAGGCACGGCGTATCGTCGGCACCAGCGCGACCTTCTTCTTCCTCGTCTCGATGGTATTCGCGGTCTGCGGCTGGATTTGGGTCGACGCCATCCTCACCGGGCTCGGCACGCCGGCGGACGCCTTGCCGCTGGCGCGCGCCTATCTGCGCATCATCTTCGTCGCCGTGCCGATGATGAACCTGTTGTCCTTTGTCATGACCGTGCTGCGCGGCGCTGGCGATTCGCGCACGCCGTTTGTCTTCATGGCGCTGGCGGTCGTGCTGGACGTCGTCCTGAACCCGCTGCTGATCCGCGGCATCGGCCCCTTCCCCGAGCTCGGCATTGCCGGTTCAGCCACCTCGACGCTGATCGGCCAGACGGTGAGCGTGGTCGCCATCCTGATCGTGCTCTATGCGCGCAAGAATCCGCTGCGGCTGGCGGGCAGCGACCTCGCCCTGCTCAAACCGGACCCGGCGCTTTTGCGCATCGTCGTCTTCAAGGGCGTGCCGATGGGCCTGCAGATGATCGTCATCTCGGCCGCGGCGCTGACCGTGATGGGGATCGTCAATTCCTACGGCTCGCGGGTCGCGGCCGCCTACGGCATCGCGGCGCAGCTCTGGACCTATATCCAGATGCCGGCTCTGGCCATCGGCGCCGCAGTCTCCTCGATGGCGGCGCAGAATGTCGGCGCCGGGCGCTGGGATCGCATCGGTAGGGTCGCCGCTTCGGGCGTCGGGTTCAACCTCGTGCTCACCGGCGCGCTGGTGGCGCTGCTGTTCGTTTTCGATCGCGCGGTGCTCAGCCTGTTCCTGACCGGCGACAGCACGGCGATCGACATCGCCGCCCACATCAACAAGGTGGCGTCCTGGTCCTTCATCCTGTTCGGCATCACCATCGTGTTGTTCGCCACGGTGCGCGCTACCGGCGCCGTCATGCCGCCGCTCATCGTCCTGGTCATCTCGGTGCTGATCGTTCGCACCGGCTTCGCCTATTCCTTCAGGAGCGTGATCGGCCAGGAGGCGCTTTGGTGGAGTTTCCCGGTTGGCTCGATAACTTCGCTCGTGCTGGCCGCCGCCTATTATCGTTTTGGCCGTTGGCGCGTCATGCATATGATCGAGGGCCGGCCGGCCGCGGGCGAGCCTCCGGACACCGGCCTCGGCATGCCGCGCCAGCGAGCGCGCCTCTCACCCGAGACGACGAACGGTTGAAGGCATCGCTGCGCTGCTGGAAATCACCTCGCGTAGCGCAGGCCGAACCCCAGCGCCACCAGCGAGAAGATCGTGATCATGCCGGCAAAGGCCACGCTTGCGATGGTAGCACTGGTCAGGCTCGACAGAACGCCGATGCCGATGACCGGCAGCGCATTGCCGCAGAAGCAGCAGACGAAGAAGGCCGAAACCACCTCGGCGCGGCGGTCGGCCGGCGCAATATGGTTCACCACTTGCAGGCCGCCACGATAGCCGAAGGCGGCGGCAACGCCGCACAGCGCCGTGCCGATGACCATGATTGCCGTGGAGGCGAAGACCTGCGCCGCGACGATCAGCGCCACGGTCGGGATCATCGACACGAGCGCGGCAAGCATCGTGAAGCGGCTCGACAGTCGTGCCGTCGCCAGGATCGTCGCGGCCGCCACGATCGACAGTTCGAAGAACAGCCCGCCGGCCTCGGCGTGGTTGGTCACGTGAAGCTGCTGCGCCAGAATGCTCGGCGCCAGCGCCGCATAGAAGCCGACCAGCGCCATGGCACCGAAGCCGGTGACCGCCGGCGCCACGAATTGCGCGCGAATGCCGGCGGGAACCGAAAGCCGCGGCCGCATCGAAATTTCGACGAGCCGCCTGGTTTGCGGCACGGTTTCTCGCGTGCGCCAGAGCATGAAGGTCACCAGCAGAAGCAAGGCGAGATAGACTGCGAACGTCAGCCTGAGCGGCCAGGGCGCGTATTCGGCGAGCAGCCCCGACGCCAACGCACCGGCCCCGAGGCCGACGAAGTTGGTGCTGGTGGCAATGATGGCGGCGCGCGACTTGTCCTCGCCTTCGATCAGTTCGGCGAGCCAGGCAGTTCCGGTTCCCGCGCCGATCCCGATGCCGAGCCCGCTGAGGATACGGGCGATATCGAGCCAAGCCAGGTTTTCGGCAAAGAGGAAAAACAGCGCACTGATCACGGCGACGCCCATTGCCGCCATCGCCGCCGGGCGGCGGCCGATGACATCCGACAATCGGCCGAAAAACAGCAGCGCCGCCAGATTCCCGACCACATACACGGCATAGACCAATGTCAGGGTGATCTGCGAGAATCCGAAGGCCTGTTTGTAGATCACATAGAGCGGCGTCAAAGCCGTGCTTCCGGCAAAGAGTGCTGCAATCATGGCGGCGACGGCTGCCATCGCGCCGCCGCCGCTGAGTTCATTGTCGCGCGTGATTGTCTGGGCGTAGCTGGTCATCGGAACCTCCGGCCAGTTTGCAAGTCCCTACGCTCATGTAGTGGCGGCCGTCCCGCATTCCGAACGCCCTCCTGACAATTCTGGCAGTATGGCCTTGCGCGAAATCCTTGCGTAACGTCTGTCAACCGACGAAGGAGGAACCATGGGCAAGGGACGGGTCGAGGCATTCACCGATGGCGTCGTCGCCATCATCATCACCATCATGGTGCTGGAGTTGAAGGTGCCGCACGGCGAGGATCTGACCGCGCTGGTGCCGCTTTGGCCAGTTTTCTTCTCTTACGTACTGTCCTTCATCAATGTCGGCATCTACTGGAACAATCTGCACAACATGTTCCACACCGTGCAGCGCGTCGACGGCCGTGTCCTGTGGGCCAACCTCAACCTTCTGTTCTGGCTGTCGCTGATGCCGGTGACCACGGCCTTCATGGGCGAAAATCATTTCGCCCCGGTGCCGGTTGCCGTCTATGGCGTCGATCTGGCGCTCTGCGCCGTTGCCTACAACATCCTGGTCATCAAACTGCGCCATCTGCATGGCGCCGAGACGACCTTTGCCCGGGCCTTGGGCCAGGACCGTAAGGGCAAGATTTCGCTGGCCCTTTATCTGGCCGGGATAGCGCTGACTTTCGTCAGTCAATGGATCGGCGTGGCCATCTATGTGCTGGTTGCCACCATCTGGTTTGCGCCCGATAAGCGTTTCGAACGTCTGATCGAAAAATAGCGGAGCAATTCCAGGAAAATGCGTGGCGATTTCTGTCCGGAAATTGCGAAATCCGGTCTTACTGCCGCATCGCCTTCAGTTTCTCGGCCGCCGAGGCGGCAAGGTCGGCATAGCGTTCTTCCAGTCGCTCGGCCGCCTTGATAACGGGGAAATCGTGGCCGAACTTCTCCAGCGCCAGACGCAGCTTCTCCGCAAAATCAGCCTGTTGCTCCAAAGCCGAAAACAGCGTCTTGACCTGGGTCTCGCTGATGTCGGGGTTGGCAAGCATTTTCGGCACGTCGCGGCCCATCTGCTCGCCAGTCGCGGTCTGCTCTTTCAGGATTCCGATCCAGTCGGTCAATGCAGCACTCCTTTAGCGGCAGCATGCGCGGCGCAAGCGGCTGCGGTCAACCCATCGCCGCCAATTACGATCACCCATTGCGGCGATCGAGGCTTGTCTCGGCTCCGGCTGGCGTTAAGTTCGGCTCGACCTCGAACAAGGACATGGACCATGACCAGCGACGCCGAAATCCAGACCGCCCTGCCCGCCTTCGCCCCCGGCAATGTCGCCGTAATCACCGGCGGCGCCAGCGGCATCGGCCTTGCCGCCGCGAAGCGGTTCGCAGCAATGGGCATGAAGACGGTGATTGCCGACGTCGACGGCGCGCGCCTCGACCAGGCCCGGCAAGCGCTCGCCGCGATCGGCGGCGACGATGCCGTTCGTGCCGTTGCCGCAAACGTTTCCCATATCGACGATGTCGACCGGCTGGCGGATGCTGCCTATGCTGCCTTCGGCGCCGTTTCAGTACTGATGAACAACGCCGGCGTCGGCAACAATCCGGGCAAGCCGTGGGAAAACCGCGTCGCCTGGAGGCGGCTGATGGATATTAACTTCTGGGGCGTCGTACATGGCGTGCAGGTTTTCGCACCACGCATGCTCGCGGCCGATAAGCCGGGTCTGATCATCAACACCGGCTCCAAGCAGGGCATCACCACGCCGCCCGGCAATCTCGCCTACAACGTCTCCAAGGCCGGCGTGAAGACCTTTACCGAGGGCCTGGCGCATGCGCTGCGCAACGAACCCGGTGCGAAGGTCTCCGCTCATTTGCTGATCCCAGGCTTCACCTATACTGGCCTGACCGAGGGTGCGACGGAAAAGCCGGCCGGCGCCTGGACGGGCGAGCAGGTGATCGATTTCATGCTGGCGTCGCTCAAGCGGAACGACTTCTATATCCTTTGCCCGGACAACGAGGTGGCGCGGCCCATGGATGAAAAGCGCATGGCCTGGGCGATCGGCGACATCATCGAAAACCGCCCTGCCCTGTCGCGCTGGCATCCGGATCACAAGGACGCGTTCGCGGCCTTCATGAACGGCTGAGTATACCGCACGACCCGGACGACGAGGCAGCGCTCAAGCAGCGTGTTTTTTGGCGCCGTGCTTTTGCGCGGCGGCCTTCTTCACGGCCGCGGCGGCGACCTCCCGGTCATGCCGCTTTGCGGCCTTTTCGCATTTTCCGCGAATTTCCTCGACCTCGGATTCGGTCAGATGCTCGATGCCGATGAAGGTGTTGTGGGCCCGGCTGACGCGGATCAACTCGTCGAGCTTGGTCTGAATCGCAGCGCTGTCGCGGTTCTGCGTGTTCTGGATGAGGAACACCATCAGGAAGGTGACGATGGTGGTGCCGGTGTTGATAACGAGTTGCCAGGTATCCGAGAAGCCGAAAAACGGGCCGGTTACCGCCCAGATCACCACAATCAGTACGCAGATGGCAAAGGTCGGCGGCGTACCGGCCAAGTGAGCCACCCAATTGGCAACCTTGGTGAACAGTTTCTCGATCATCCATTCCTCGATAGCCGCCGGAGCGCGGCATTTCGGGAGAAACAAGCCGCCGGCGTCTCCGGTTCCCGCCGATCGAATTCTCCGCTCGAATTTTCCGCGCATACGCTGCAATCGATACGCGCGAAAGGCGTATGGCTGCGAAAAACCACCTTATGGGTTCATTGCGATAGTGCCGGTGCAGGTGAAAAAGCCTGCTGCTCCGCTTCACGTCGGTTTACCTCCGGCCCCTTCCGTCGCGCCACCCCCGCATGGCGGAAGGGGCACCGTCTTCCCGAAATCGTCGAGCATCAGGGCGCTTCGTTCTTCCAACGGTCGAGAAACGCGTCGATCGGCATGGATTGCATGTCGGGAATAGCCCTTGCCAATTTCTCTGGCGCCCAGTCCCACCAGGCGAGGCTCTCGATGCGTGCCGCAACGTCGGCAGCGAACCGCTGACGCAGGGGTTTGGCCGGAACGCCGGCGACGATCGCGTAAGGCGGCACGTCATGCGTCACCACGGCGTTGGCACCGACGACGGCACCGTTGCCGATCGTCACGCCAGGCATGATCACGGCGCCGTGGCCGATCCAGACATCGTGGCCGATGCTGACCGGCTTTGCCTGCCGCCGCTCGCGAAATGCCGCGTCGACGCCGAGCCAGCGGAAATACTCGTTCGGCCGGTAGCTGACCTTGTGCTGGGTCAGCCGCTCGATCGGGTGCTCGAGCGCGTTGATGCGGCTGTTGGCGGCGATCGAGCAGAACTTGCCGATCGCCGTGTAGATCGCTTCCGAGTGGCGCTCGAAATAGGAAAAGTCGCCGACAGTCACCTCGCGCAGGATCACCCGCTCGCCGATCGAGGCATAGCGGCCGAGCTTGCATCCCTTCAGCTCCGCAGTCGGATGGATGCGCGGTTCAGGGTCTTTCGAGACAAGGTGTTCGGGGCGGTCCATGGCGCGGCTTTACGCCTGAGCGATTGGTCCCGCAAGCGGGACCAACGGGAGCCTATTGCGGCTTGCCCTTGGTCCACACGACGTTCTGGCCATAGAGCGGCACGGTGGTGACCGACATCTTCGCCGAGCCGTTCTGCACCTGGCGCGAATGCGAAAGATAGATCAGCGTCTCGTTCTTCTTGTCGTAGATGCGGTTCACCACCTGCTTCTTCCAGATCAGGCTGAGGCCCTGCTTGAACACCTCCTCGCCGCTTTCGCTCATGTCGATGTCGCCGATGGTGATCGGCCCGGTCTGGCGGCAGGAGATCGAGGAATCCGACGGGTCCTCGAACCAATTGCCCTTGTGCAACCGATCGATGATGCTGCGGTCGAAATAGGCGACATGGCAGGTGACGCCGTCGACTTTCGGGTCCTTGATCGCATCGATCATGATGTCGTTGCCGACCCAGTCGACGCCGACTTTGCCGACTTCGTCCGCCACCGCGGCGCCGGTGCTCAGGGCAAGGCATGCGGCGAATATGCCGACCAGTTTTCGCAAGGAGGCCTCCTCGGGTTCGCGTTTAGCCGATGTCAGGTGGGATAAGACCGTGGCATTTGCAAGCCGGACGATCACGGCGCTGGGCCTCGTGCACCATTCAGGCGTCACGGTTGCGGCAACGCGACATCTTTGCGCCCGTGGCGACGAACCGCTAGAACTGTCTGCCGAAACAGGCTCGCGCCCGATCCGGCACGCCACGGCAATCACGACGGATAATTTCTGATGATGCGCTCAATCCTGATCGGCATTCTCGTCCTGATGGCGGCGGGCATCGGCTGGCTCACTTTCGACTGGTACCGCGGCCACTATGGCGGCGAGCCGTACGGCGCGCCGTTCACGTTGATCGACCAGAAGAAAGCGCCGATCACCGAGGCCGCGTTCCGGGGTCATCCGAGCGTCGTCTTCTTCGGCTTCACCCACTGCCCGGAAGTGTGCCCCACCACGCTCTTCGAACTGGCAGGGTGGCTGAAGACGATGGGCGACGACGGCAAGAACCTCAACGCCTACTTCGTCACGGTGGATCCTGAGCGAGACACGCCGGAGATCATGAATTCCTACGTCAGCAATTTCTCCGACCGCATCACCGGCATCACCGGCGATCCGGACAAGGTGCACGCCATGGCAAAGGCCTTCGGCATCTACTGGAGGAAGGTCGACACCGGCGACGGCGACTACACGATGGACCACACGGCCTCGGTTCTGCTGCTCAACGCCAAGGGCGAGTTCGCCGGCACCATCGCCTATGGCGAAAGCGCCGACACCGCGATTGCCAAGCTGAAGCGGCTTGCGGCAGGCGGCCAGGCATGATCCCGAACCGAAGGTCGGCGTAGCAAGAAGTGGGAACCGGTTCTCGAAAATGATCATGCTCGAACATGAGTCGCACTGATGGGGCAGACCAGGCTTCATTTCACCGCGGGCAAGGCCGAGGCCGATCGCATCTTCGCGGCGCTCGACGCCGCTTTCGAGGATGACGGCCTGCCGCTCGCCGTGCTGGAGGTCGACGAGGCCGACGACATCCATGAAGTGTCGCTTTATGCCGATGGCGATGGCGATGTCGATGCCGTCGAAGCCCGGATCAACGACATCCTCGCTGGACTCGCCCTGCCGAAGCAGGTCGAACGCGAAACGCTTCCCGACATCGACTGGGTGGCTCGCTCGCTCGAAGGATTGAAGCCGGTCCGCGCCGGACGTTTCTTTGTCCACGGCGCGCATGATCGCGGCAAGCGCCACAGCAGCGATCTCGCTATCGAGATCGAGGCGGGCCTTGCCTTCGGCACCGGGCATCACGGCACAACCGCCGGCTGCCTCGAAATGCTGGAGCAGGTGGTGCTGCGCGAACGGCCGCGCAACGCGCTCGATCTCGGCACCGGCAGTGCCGTGCTGGCGATAGCGCTGGCGAAGCTCGCGCATATTCCGGTGCTGGCGACCGACATCGATCCGGTAGCGGTTCGCGTCGCCGCCGCCAATGCGCGCCTCAATCATGTCAAGGCGCTGGTCGAGACGGTGGCGGCGCCTGGCTTCCATCACCCGATCTTCGCCAGGCGCGCGCCCTTCGACCTGATCGTCGCCAATATTTTGGCACGGCCGCTGATGCGGCTGGCTCCCGAGATGGCAAGGCACGTCAAGCTGGGCGGCTCGCTGGTGCTGTCGGGCATCCTCGACCGCCAGCGCGATGCGGTGATCTCGGCCTATTTGGGCCAGAGCTTCCGCCATGTCCGCACCTTGCACCGCGAGGGCTGGGTGACGATCCACCTCAAGCGCTGAGACACGGCCGCCATCTGGCCCTGCCAAAATCGATTCCGGTTGCCAAGGGTATGCGCTAGAGCAATTCCAGGAAAAGTGTGAAACGGGTTTCCGCCCGGAATTGCGTCAAAACAAAGAGATAGAGCGGCTAGTCGTTTCCGTGAAACGGTGAAACCGCTCTAGGGTCGCGGCAAGCCATGGGAGATGCCACAATGTTCCAGACCTTTGATTCCGCCGGCGATCCGGCTGTCGGCAAGCCGCGCGTGGCAATGCTGCGCCAGTGGCTGGCGGAGAACGGCCTGGACGGCTTCATGGTGCCGCGTGCCGACGAACACCAAGGCGAATATGTCGCCGATCGCTCGGCGCGGCTGAAATGGCTGACCGGCTTTTCCGGCTCGGCCGGCGTCGCCATCATCCTGCGTGACCGAGCCTTCGTCTTCGTCGACGGCCGCTATACGCTACAGGTGCGGGGCGAAGTCGACCTTTCCATCTTCACCATCGAAAGCCTTGTCGACAATCCGCCGGCCTCCTGGATCAAGGACAATCTCGGCAAAGGCGCCAGGCTCGGTTTCGATCCGTGGCTGCATACGATCGGTGAGGTCAAGTTGCTGAGGGCATCGGCCGAGCAGTCCGGCGCGACACTGGTGCCGCTCGACAAGAACCCGATCGACATCATCTGGAAAGACCAGCCGGAGCCGCCGCGCGCGCCGGTGGAGCTCCACCCGATCGCCTTTGCCGGCGAGCTCGCCAAGGACAAGCTGGCGCGGCTGGCCGGCGCGATCGAAAAGGACGGCGCGACGCACGCCGTGCTGACCGACCCCTCTTCGATCGCCTGGGCCTTCAACATCCGTGGCGGCGACGTGGCGCACACGCCGCTGGCGCTAGGCTTCGCCATCCTGGCCGCCGACGGCAAGCACCAGCTCTTCATGGACCCGCGCAAATTCTCGCGCCAGGTCGCGGCCTATCTCACACAGCTCGCCGACCTGCACGATCCGGGCGAGTTCGAAGCAGCCATCGCTGGGCTTGCCGACGATGGCGCAAAAATCGCGCTCGATCCGGTGCTGGCTGCGGAAAAGCTGAAGATGCTGGTCGAGAGCAATGGCGGCAAGGTGATATCCGCCGCCGATCCGGCCCGCATCCCGCGCGCCACCAAGAACCAGGCCGAGATCGCGGGCAGCCGCGCCGCGCATCGTCGCGACGGTGCCGCGGTCGCCAAGCTGCTCTGCTGGCTCGACCGGCAGAAGCCGGACACGCTCGACGAGATCGACGTTGTGACTAAGCTCGAAGAAGTCCGCCGGCAGACCGGCGAGGAAACGCAGATGCCTCTGCGCGACGTCTCCTTCGACACCATTTCCGGCGCCGGCCCGAACGGCGCCATCATGCACTATCGCGTCTCGCGCGCCACCAGCCGCAAGCTTCAAACCGGTGAGCTGTTCCTGCTCGATTCCGGCGGACAATATCAGGACGGCACCACCGACATCACCCGCACCGTGCCGATCGGCCAGCCGACCGAGGAGATGCGCGAACGCTTCACGCTGGTGCTGAAAGGCATGATCGGGATCTCGACGCTGCGCTTCCCTGCCGGCACGCGCGGCTCGGAAATCGATGCCGTCGCCCGCATGGCGCTGTGGAAGCATGGCTGCGACTTCGCCCATGGCACCGGCCACGGTGTCGGCTCCTATCTTGCCGTGCATGAAGGCCCGCAGCGCATCGCCCGCACCGGCACCGAGAAGCTGCTTGCCGGAATGATGCTCTCCAACGAACCGGGCTACTACAAGGAAGGCTCCTACGGCATCCGCATAGAGAACCTTATCCTGGTCACGTCCGCCGAGCAGATCGAGGGCGGCGACATCGCCATGCACGGCTTCGAGACGCTGACGCTGGCGCCGATCGACAAGCGCCTTGTCCGCAGCGATCTGCTGACCCGCGACGAACTGCACTGGCTCGACCAATATCACGCGCGCGTGCTTTCCGAGATCGGGCCGATGCTGGACGGCGAGACGCTGGCTTGGCTGGAGAAGGCGACCGCGCCGCTTCCGCACGACGCGAAGATCTGACCTATCCCACGAACTGCCGCGCCAATATCAGTGCGGCAGTGCCCGCCAAAAACATCGCCATCAGGCCACCGCGCAACGACACCAGCGCGGTGACGACCAGCGCCGCCCATTCGGCAGGTCCGGCATGCAGGAGTTCCGGCGCCACCAGCGTCGTCAGCACGGCGGCCGGCACGGCGTTCAAGCCCGCCTCGACGCGTGGATGGATGGTCTCGAAGCGCGAGATGACGAGGTGGCCCCCGACGCGCGTGAGATAGGTGGCGATGGCGCCGGCAAGGATGATCCAGAAGGTCGTGCTCATGGCCGCTCCCCCACGCCGCTGTGATGCGGTGGCAGGATCACCGCCAGAAGCACGCCGGCGATGGCGCCGATCGAGACATGCCAGGGCGAGCCGACCGTCCTGTAGGCGACGATCGAGGCAGCCGCGCTCGCGGCGACCACCGGTAACCAGAGCGGTCGTTTGCGGAAGCCCATGACGAGGCCGAGGAAATAGATCGGCAGCAGGAAATCGATACCCAGCGCATGGGTATCGGGGATCATCTTGCCGAACACCGCACCCAAGCCGCTTTCGATCACCCAGAACACATAGACCGGCAGGCCGAGTCCCAGATACCAGACGAAGCCGACCGGCCGGCCGGACTCTGCCCTCGCCTCGGCGATGGCATATTGCGGATCGGTCAGGATGAAGTAGCCGAGCGCCTGCTGCAGCACCGGCCAATGCGCGATGCGGCGGCCGATGCCGGCGGAATAGAGCACGTGGCGGAAATTCACCGCGAAGATCGACAGCACGACCAGCCACGGCGCGACATGCTGGCCGAACAGTTCGATGCCGACCATCTGGCTGGCGCCGCCATAGATCATGGCGCTCATCAGAAAGGCTTCGAGAACGGAAAGGCCGTTGTCGACGGCTAAAGCGCCGAACAGCACCGCGAACGGCGCCGAGGCGACGACCACCGGCATCGACAGCCGCACGCCGTCCCAGAAATCGCTCTGCGCACGGCCTTCCGAGATTGCTTCCGCTGACATCCAACTGCTCCCTCATGCATGCCGCCCAGAAGTGCGCAGCGGTTCTGGGCACATGCATCAAAACAAGGACTTAAAACGTATCGCTTGAATCCATTTCAGGAGACACGCTTTAAGCCGCCTGATGTAGGGAGCGTCGCCTTGCTTGTCACACCAATTCGCTTGAGCCGACGATCAGCGGAACTGATCGCGAAAAAGGGATTTCCGATTATCCGGTCTTGCCCTGGATCGCCCTGCCCCAATCGAGCAGCGGTCTGGCGCGCGAGGTGAAATCGACGAGATCGTCGACCAGCCCGGCCGAATATATCGTCGCCGGATCGATGTCGTGCCGGACCACGAAATGCCGGTTGCGCACCGCCTGGGCGAGATCGTCGTCGGTGACGTCCTCGAAGCCGCGCGGCGCGCGCTTCAGGCGATCTTCCGAATCGAGCGCGAGACCGCCCTTCTCCAGCGCCGCCACCATGCCACGGAATGCCGCCGGCTTCGTCACGATCGCCTTACGCATCGCCTGCAGCAGTTCAGGCCCCGGCTGCCACCAGGCGACGCCGGCAAAGCAGCGCTCCAGTCCGATATGCACGTAGAAGACGCCCTGCTCCATCTTGGTGCCGTCCGGCGACAGGATGGCCGATAGATGCCGGTTGTAAGGCCGCTTGTCCTTGGAAAAGCGCACGTCGCGATTGATGCGGAAAAGCGATTTCTTGCGGTCGCCGCGCAGGCCAAGGCTCGCCGCCGCAAAACACTCGCTGAGCGTCTCGACGAGATCGCAGAACGGCTCGTGCAATTGGCTCTCGTAGAGGTCGCGGTTTTCCTGGAACCACTCGCGGCTCTGGTGGAAATCGAGCGCCTTCAGGAACGGGATGGCCTTCTCACCAAAACCTTTGAACGCGCCCGCCATCAGCCGCCCCTGCCGATGCGCTGCAGCCAGGTGTCCTCATCGATAACCTCGATGCCGAGATCGGTCGCCGTTTTGAGCTTGGAGCCGGCGCCGGGACCTGCGACCACCAGATCGGTCTTGGCCGACACGGAGCCCGCGACCTTGGCGCCAAGGCGCTCGGCCATGGCCTTGGCCTCGGAGCGCGTCATCTTTTCCAGCGTGCCGGTGAACACCACTGTCTTGCCGGAGACCTCGCTGCCGGCCGAGATCTCCATGACATACGGCTTCGGATGGACTTGCGCGAGTAGCGCATCGAGTACCTCGTCGTTGCGCTCGTTGCCGAAGAAGTCCCGCAACGCGCCGATCACCGTGTCGCCGATGCCGTTGATCGACGGGAAGACGTCGTGCGGATCCTCTGCCTTTGCCGTCTCCTTGCCGACACGGATCAGTTCTTCGATTGTCGAGAACTGGCGGGCAAGCACGGCGGCCGTCGTCTCGCCGATATGACGGATGCCGAGCGCGAAGATGAAGCGGTCGAGCTCCGGCTCGCGGCGCGCGTCGATGGCTGCAAACAGCTTGTCGAGCCCTTCATAATTGCGCGCCTCGACGCTGCGCACATTCTTGCGCGTTTTGCCCGATGCCTCCTCGCGCAGCCTCGCCTGCTCCTCGCGCCGCTCGGCCAGCGCCTTGGTGACGGCCGGCCTGCGATCCTTGAGCGTGAAGATATCGGCCGCCGTCTTGACCAACCCGGCATTGAAGAAGAGGTCAATGTTTTCAGCGCCCAGGCCCTCTATATCGAGCGCACCGCGCGACACGAAGTGGCGCAACCCCTCCACGGCCTGCGCGGCGCAGATCAGCTCGCCGGTGCAGCGGCGGCGCGAATCCTCCTTGCCGGTCTTCTCGTTGATCTCGCGCGTCGCCGGCGAGCCGCAGACCGGACAGGTGTGCGGGAATTCGTAGGGCACGGCGTCCGCCGGCCGCTTGTCGATGACGACGCTGACGATCTGCGGAATGACGTCGCCTGCCCGCTGGATCACCACCGTGTCGCCGATGCGCACGTCGATGCCGTCGCGGATCGGCTGGCCGTTGCTGTCGAAGCCCTTGATGTAGTCTTCATTGTGCAGCGTCACGTTCTCGACCACCACGCCGCCGACCGTCACGGGCGCAAGCCGCGCCACCGGCGCCAGCGTGCCGGTGCGTCCAACCTGGATGTCGATCCTCTGCACCGTCGTCATCGCCTGTTCGGCCGGGAATTTGTGGGCAACCGCCCAGCGCGGCTCGCCGGTGACGAACCCCCAGCGGCGCTGCAGCTCGAGCTGGTCGACCTTGTAGACGACGCCGTCGATATCGTAGCCGAGCGACGAGCGCTGCTCCTCGATGCGATGGTAATGAGCAATGAGTTCGTCTATCGACTTCGCCCGCACCATCAGCGGGCTGACCTTGAACCCCCACTCCTTGAACTTCTGCACGGAATCGTACTGGGTCGGAGCCGGATCCGCCGTCGTATAGCCCCAGGCATAGGCGAAGAATTTCAGGTTGCGGCTGGCGGTGACCGAGGGATCCTTCTGGCGCAGCGATCCGGCCGCCGTGTTGCGCGGATTGACATAGTCCTGGCCGCCGACGGCCGCCGAGCGTTCCTTCAGCGCCTCGAACTCCGCATAGGTCATGTACACCTCGCCGCGAATCTCGATGACCTCCGGCCAGCCCGAGCCGTGCAGCTTCTTCGGAATATCGGCAATAGTCTTCAGATTGGCGGTGATGTCCTCGCCGACGGCGCCGTCGCCGCGCGTCGCGCCCTGCACGAAGACGCCGTTTTCATAGCGCAGCGAGGCCGACAGACCGTCGATCTTGGGCTCCGCGGTGAAGGCGATGTCGAGGTCCTTGTCGCGGTCGAAGAAGCGCCGGCCGCGCTCGATGAAATCGGCCACGTCCTGGTCTGTATAGGCCTTGGCAAGGCTCAGCATCGGCACCGCGTGGCGCACCTTGGTAAAGCCTTCCGCGGGCGGTGCGCCGACCCGCCGCGACGGCGAATCCTCGCGCACGAGATCGGGAAAGCGTTCCTCTATGGCGAGGTTGCGCCGCGCCAGCGCGTCATACTCGGCATCCGAAATCGTCGGCGCGTCTTCGGTGTGGTAGCGCCGGTCGTGCTCGGCGATCTCCGCGGCCAACCGCTTCAACTCATCCGCGGCCTCGCTTTCGCTCAGCGATTCGACTGGTTTTTCCGACATGAAGTGCGGTCCTCGAATTATGGCGGGCCACTATAAATCAGGAATCGCTGGCAGGGAGTCGGGTTGCGAAGAAATCATTGTTGAACAGCAGGATGCAGCCATCTGCTGACTCAGCTTCCGAGCCGGAGAAATGCAGGCCGGCATCGCCTGAATATCAGCGTCGCCTAGGCTGCCGCCGTGTTCTCGCGCAGCAAGCGTTCCGCCGCGGCGCGCGCTTCATCCGTGATGGTGGCGCCCGCCAGCATGCGCGCGATCTCTTCCTGGCGCGCCGCGCGGTCCATTTCGGCGATGCCGGTGGCGACGCGGTCCTTGCCGCCGGATTTTGAGATGAGGAAGTGGGTGGCGGCGCGCGCCGCCACCTGTGGCGCATGCGTGACCGAAAGCACCTGCACCCGCTTCGACAGCCTGGCCAGCCGCTGGCCGATGGCGTCGGCCACCGCGCCGCCGACACCGGTATCGATCTCGTCGAAAACCAGGGTCGGCGCCGAACCGCGGTCGGCCAGCGCCACTTTCAGCGCCAGAAGGAAGCGCGACAGCTCGCCGCCCGACGCGACCTTCATCATCGGTCCCGGCCTTGTGCCCGGATTGGTGCGCACCCAGAACTCGATCTGGTCTATGCCTTCTTCCATGCGACTTTCGGCGTCGCTCACCATCTCGACGATGAACTCGGCCCGCTCGAGCTTGAGCGCCGGCAGTTCCGCCATCACCGCCTTGGTCAGCCCGGCCGCCGCCGCGTGGCGCAGCGAAGAGAGTTGCGCCGCGGAAATGTCGTAAGCCTCGCGCGCGGCGGCGGCTCGCTTCTCCAGTCCGTGCAGCCGCTCCTCGCCGGCGTCGAGGTCGGCGAGGTCGGCCGCCATCGTGTCGCGCAACCGCGCCAGGTCGTCGACCGCGACATTGTGCTTGCGCGAGGCAGCGCGCAGCGAGAACAACCGCTCCTCGGCCTTTTCCAGGCGCTGCGGATCATATTCGGTGGCGCGAAGCGCCGTCTCGACGCCGGACTGCGCCGCGTCGAGCGAGATCATCGCTTCGTCTAGCGACTTCACCACCTCGTCGAGCAGGCCCGGCACCTCGCCCGACTTGCGCTGCAGCCTGCGCAGCAGGCTGGCGAGCTGCGGCAAGGGCGAGGACGGCCCCGACAGCACGTCCTGTGCATCGTGGATCTCGGAAGCGATTTTTTCGGCGCGCATCATCTGGGCGCGCAGTTCTGCCAGCTCGGTTTCCTCGCCCGGCTGCGGATCGAGCTTCGCCAGCTCGGCGACGGACGCTCTGAGATAATCCGCCTCGCGCGCCGCCGCCTCGACCTTGGCGCGATGCCGGGAAAGCTCCTGCTCGCAGCTTCGCCAGTAGCGCCAAGCCTCGCCGGTGCCGCGCACGGCGCCAAGATGACCGCCAAAGCTGTCAAGCAACTCGCGATGCGCGCCGGGATCGACAAGCGCGCGCTCGTCATGCTGACCATGAATCTCGACCAAGGCGCGGCCGACGTCGCGCATAAGCGTCACGCTGGACGGCTGGTCGTTGACGAAGACGCGCGTGCGGCCGTCGGCGGTCTGCACGCGGCGCAGGATGACGTCGCCATCGTCCTCGATGTCGTTTTCGGCGAGCAGCGTGCGCGCCGGATGGTTGCGCGGCACATCGAACACGGCAATGACCTGGCCCTGTGCCGCGCCATGACGGACCAGCGAAGCGTCGCCGCGCGCACCAAGCGCCAGCGACAGTGCATCGAGCAGGATGGATTTGCCGGCCCCGGTCTCGCCGGTCAGCACGGAGAGCCCAGGCAGGAAGTCGATGTCCAGCTTCTCGATCAGGACGATATCGCGGATCGACAGTCTGGACAGCATCAGAGAAGCTTCAGGCGCCGGTGATCAGCTTTCCGGCCTTGGAGATCCACGACCCGGCATTCTCGCGTGGTTCAAGCCCATTGCTCTGCAGGAGCTTGTAGGAATCCTTGTACCACTGGCTGTCTGGATAGTTGTGGCCGAGCACCGCCGCGGCCGTCTGCGCTTCCGAGGTCAGGCCCATCGCATAATAAGCTTCGGTCAGGCGCGCGAGCGCCTCCTCGACATGGCGCGTGTTGGAGTAGTTCTCGACCACCGTGCGGAAGCGCTTGACGGCAGCGATATATTCGCGCCGTTCGAGATAGTAGCGGCCGATCTGCATCTCCTTGCCGGCGAGCTGGTCGGTGGCGAAGCGGATCTTGTCCTTGGCGTCGTCGACATATTCGGACGTCGGCCAGCGCGTCACCAGATCCTGCATGGTCTGCACCGTCTGGCGCGCTTCCTTCTGGTCCTGGGTGACGTCCTTGATCTGCCGGTAATAGCTCAACCCGATGATATACTGGGCATAGGCGGCATCGTCGGTCGACGGGTAGAGCGTGAGATAGCGCTTGGCGGTGCCGATCGCCTCGTCATAGTTGCCGGCGCGATAGTCGGCGAAAGCACCCATCACCATCGATTTGCGGGCGAATTCCGAATAGGGATGCTGGCGATCGACGGCGTCGAACTTCTTGCTCGCCTCGTCGAGGCGGCCGGCGTTCATGTTGGCCAAGCCCTGGTTGTAAAGGACGTCGGCCGGCTCCGTCTGGTCGACATAGGTCGCCAGGTTGACATCCTTCTCGGACGACATGCAGGCTGACAGCACGAGCGACGGGGCGATCAACGAAAACGCCAGGAAAACAGCCCTACACGGCGCAATCGATTGACCAACTCGCTTAAGCAACATGATTGATTTCCGCCCTTTCGGCGTCATTTCGATCTGGGGCAGCAGCCATAAACTATAACTGCCTAATGCGGCAACGCTATCTGCGGCCAATCGCACATTTTTGTGGCGGTTTGGCGTCGTGCCCAAAGCTGCGCGATTTCACGGGCCTGTGATGCAACCGTGCAACACAAGCTCCGCCTACAAAACCAGAAAACCGTTAAGAATCAGATCACCCAGGGCGCGTAGACCGGCCCGCTGACGGCGATCATCTCGGCGACGCGGCCACGCTCGCGGCGTCGCGTCTCGACAATCTCGAAGGCCGTGCGGTCGGACAGCAGGCGGCGCAGAGCCGCAGCATTCATCCGGTGGCCGCCGCGATAGGAGCGGAAGCAGCCGATGAAGCGCGCGCCGGCCAGCGCCAGGTCGCCCATGGCGTCGAGCGTCTTGTGGCGGGCGAATTCGTTCGGATAACGCAGCCCGCCGACATTGATGACGCGGTTGTCGTCGCCGATGACCAATGAGTTTTCCAGCGACGAGCCGAGCGCGTAGCCGGCGGCCCACAGCCGCTCGACATCCTTCATGAAGCCGAAGGTGCGGGCCCGCGCGATGTCGCGGCGGAAGATGTCGGGGTTGATGTCGGAGGCAAAGAGCTGGCGGCCGATGGCCGGGCTCTCGAAATCGATCTCGACCTCGAATCGCGTACCGTCATAGGGGCGAAACTCCGCCCATGATGCGCCGGCTTCGATGCGAACCGGCTTGACCACCCGAATATAGCGGCGCCTGACCGAAAGCGTCTCGATGCCGGCTTGGTCGAAGGCCTCGACAAAGGCCATGGCGCTGCCGTCGAGAATGGGGACTTCCGAGCCGTCGATCTCGATGATGAGATTGTCGATGCCAAGTCCAAACACCGTCGCCATGAGGTGCTCGACGGTTCCGATATGCTCGCCGGCCGGATCGCCGAGCATGGTGCAAAGATCGGTGGCGCCGACCTCGGAAACCAACGCGCGGAATTCACGGCTTTGATCGCCGGTGGAAAGGTGGAACACGATGCCGGTGTCGGCGTCTGCGGGCAAGAAATGAACGGTGACGGGCCCGCCGCTGTGCACGCCCGTGCCGGTCAACGTCACGCGCGCTTTAACTGTCGTCTGATAGTCGTGCAAGACAAACCCCATAAGCCCTAGCTGCCAGCGTCCGCTTTGTCAGCCTCTTGAGCATTTTCAGCCAGATGGATCACCTGACGTCCGCAGCAAATGCGGCAAAATGAACAAGGCATGCGGCTCTGATATGATCGGCAGGCAGGGCTAACTCCCCGAATCCCGGCTAACCGACTTAGTCCGACGCGAAGATAATGACCCGTCCGAGAGACTCCAAATCACGGTTTCTTACCCTGTGTAACCGCTACCCTGAACGAGAAGACGCTTATAACACTCTGTTGTACAAGCATTTTTTAACGCCAACAGGCAGACGATCTCTCGTCTGCCTGTTAACAACCGTCATATATCGTTAACGATCAGCGACCCGCTGTATCGATCAATTGGCCTGG
Organism: Mesorhizobium sp. WSM4884; assembly: GCF_029625675.1. Classification (NCBI taxonomy): domain Bacteria; kingdom Pseudomonadati; phylum Pseudomonadota; class Alphaproteobacteria; order Hyphomicrobiales; family Phyllobacteriaceae; genus Mesorhizobium; species Mesorhizobium sp. WSM4884. The sequence goes on along the minus strand of NZ_JARTVO010000001.1, from coordinate 228,504 downwards.
CGGCGCAGGAAAGCCGGAATCTCCAGCTGGTCGTCTTCCTGAACCGTGCGGCTCTGCGGTGTAAGTCGACCCTGGTCGTCGAGCTGGCCGCGACGCGGTGCGTAGAGCTGCGGGTCCTGGCTGGCTAGACGGCGCATTTCCGGGGCGGCCTGGCGCAGTTTCGGCTCGCGCGGCTGTGCCGGCTGCAGCCGGGCCGGTTCTTCCTCGCGGCGGGTCAGGCCGTTCGTCAACCGCTTGATCAGCCCCATCGGTCCGCTGTTCTCATGATCGGCAGGGCGGTTCTTGGCTTCCACTTCTGCCCTCACGACCGGCGGAAAGTCCTCAACGCGCGGCATGCGCTGCGGCGCCGCCGCCATCGGCTGCGGCATCTCACGCTGCGGTGCGGGCTGCACGACCTGCTGCTGCACTACCGGCTGAGGCTGCGGCTGCGCCGGCGGGGCCTGGAAGATCTTGCTCTGCGGACGGAAGTCGTCGACCGGCGCCTGGCGCGGCTGCGCCATCGCGGCGGCGTTTGCCTCGGCAAGCTGGATCGCCTCGGCGACCGGATCGACCGCGCGCGGCTCGTAAGCCTGCTGCTGAACCGGCGCAGGACGGCTTTCCTGAGCAGGTGCCGCCGGACGGACGACCGGCTTCTGCGGCGCGCGGATCGAAATCGGCGCCGCGGCGATTTCGGCCGCCGACTTGTCGATGCCGGTGGCGACCACCGAAACGCGGATCACGCCTTCCAGTTCCTCGTCGAAGGTGGCGCCGAGGATGATGTTGGCGTCCTGGTCGACCTCCTCGCGGATGCGGGTCGCCGCTTCATCGACCTCGAACAGGGTGAGGTCGCGGCCACCTGTGATCGAGATCAGCAGGCCCTTGGCGCCCTTCATCGAGGTTTCGTCGAGCAGCGGGTTGGCGATCGCCGCTTCGGCGGCGGCCATCGCGCGGCCCTCGCCCGAAGCCTCGCCGGTGCCCATCATCGCCTTGCCCATCTCGCGCATCACCGAACGGACGTCGGCGAAGTCGAGGTTGATCAGGCCTTCCTTGACCATCAGGTCGGTAATGCAGGCAACGCCCGAGTAGAGCACCTGGTCGGCCATGGCGAAGGCATCGGCGAAGGTGGTCTTGTCATTGGCCAGCCGGAACAGGTTCTGGTTGGGGATGACGATGAGGGTATCGACGCATTTCTGCAGTTCCTCGATGCCCATGTCGGCCGTCTTCATGCGGCGCTGGCCTTCGAAATGGAACGGCTTGGTGACGACGCCGACCGTAAGGATGCCCTTCTCGCGCGCGGCGCGGGCAACGACCGGAGCAGCACCCGTGCCGGTGCCGCCACCCATGCCGGCGGTGACGAAGCACATATGCGTGTTGGAGAGATGATCGATGATCTCGTCGATGCACTCTTCCGCCGCCGCGCGGCCGACTTCCGGCTGCGAGCCTGCGCCGAGGCCTTCAGTGACATGCGCGCCGAGCTGGATCAGCCGCTCGGCCTTCGACATCGTCAGCGCCTGCGCGTCGGTGTTGGCCACTACGAACTCGACGCCGCGCAAGCCGGCTGTGATCATGTTGTTGACGGCATTGCCGCCGCCGCCGCCGACACCAAACACGGTGATGCGTGGCTTCAGCTCGGTGATGTCCGGCTTTTGCAGATTGATGGTCATTGTCTCCGTCCTTTGCCTTTCCCGCCGCCTCGCCGCTGCGGCCGCCTATGGGGCTGTCCCCGTCAAATTAAAAACTGTCTCTCAACCACTGACTCATGCGATGCAGTTTTCCGCCCGTTCCGGTCATCCTGAAACCGGAAAGTCCTTTCGCCGAATGGCTCTCGAAGCTCGCCATCTGCGGATAGATCAGAAGTCCGACCGGGGTCGAAAACGCCGGCCCCTTGGCCGCTTCCGGCAGGCCAGCCACGCCGAGCGGCCGGCCGATGCGCACATTGCGTCCGAGGATGCGGCGCGCCGCCTCCGGTAGGCCAGCCAGTTGGCTGGCACCGCCGGTGAGAACGACACGCTTGCCGACGGCGTTGCCGTAGCCCGATTTGTTCAACCGGTCGCGCAAGAGCTCCAGCGTCTCGTCGATGCGCGCACGGATGATGCGCGTCATCATCGAGCGCGGGATCTGCAGCGGCAGCTCGCCTTCCTCGCCGATCGGCTGGATGGAGACCAGGTCGCGGTCGTCGGCGCTGCCGGGCAGCGCCGAGCCATGCATCACCTTCAGCCGTTCGGCGGCGTCGAGCGAGGTCGACAGGCCCTTGGCCATGTCGAGAGTCACATGGTTGCCGCCGATGGCGATGGCGTCGCCATGCACGAACTTGCCCTCCGCGAACACGGAGATCGTCGTGGTGCCGCCGCCCATGTCGATGCAGGCAGCGCCCATTTCGAGCTCGTCGTCGACCAGCGCCGCGAGACCGCTCGCATAAGGCGTCGCCACCATGCGCTCGACCGACAGATGCGAGCGGTTGATGCAAAGCTCCAGATTGCGCATAGGCGCGGCGTCGCCGGTCAGCACATGCATGTCGACACCGAGCGCATCGCCGACCATGCCGCGCGGATCGCGCACGCCGCGTTCGGCGTCGAGCGAAAAGCCCACGGGAAGCGAATGGACCACTTCCCGCTCGGCCCGCAGCGCCTGCTTGGCACCGGCGGCGAGCACGCGCTTGATGTCGGCTTCCTCGACCTGATGGCCACCGAGATTGATGGTCGCCGAGAAGGCTTCGCTCTTCAGCCGGCCGGCCGTCATGTTGACGATGAGGGAATCGACGGTGAGCCCCGCCATGCGCTCGGCCGCATCGACGGCGAGGCGAATGGCATGCTCGGCGCGGTCGAGATCGACGACGACACCCGACTTCACGCCTTGCGATTTCTGATGGCCGATGCCGATCACCTGGATGCGATGCGAGCGACCGCGCAGAAGCTTGCCGTCCTCACGCGGCTTCAGCTTCGCCACCACGCAGCAAACCTTGCTCGAGCCGACATCGAGCACCGTAAGCGTGCCCGACCGGCGCGAAGATGCATCACCGCTGCCGCCAAGCCAGCTCATATCTTCGTCTCCGGCTTGCGCTTCGTCAGGCTCTTCGGCTTTTCGCTGAGAGCGGCTTCGCGCTGGCTGGCGGCTTCTGGCGACAGTTCCACCACCAGCCTGTCGGATAGCCGCATGTCGACGGCGGCGATGTCGCGCGTCAAAAGCCCATTGTCATGGTCGAGCTTCACGAGCTCGGCAATCGCCTGATCCTCGCCGTCTTCCGGCAGCTTCACCGTGATGCCGTTCTCGAGCTTGAGATCCCAGCGGCGCTCGCCGACACGGATATAGCCTTTGACCCGAGCCGCAAGCTCGGGATAGCGCTTGATCTTGCCGAGAAACTCCGGCGCCTTGGCCGGCGCGCCGGTGCCGATGATCAGCGGCAGCAAAGCCTCCTTGCCACCCGAGAACGGCGCGATCACCTCGCCCGACTGCTCGATGACCGAAACCGAATTGCCCTGCTGCCAGAGCGCGAAAGGCTCGCGCTCCTCGACGCGCACTTCCAGCGTGTGCGGATAGATTTTGCGCACCGCGGCAACCTCGACCCAAGGCAAGGTCGCGATGCGCTCGCGCGCGGCCTCGGCATCGAAGCCGATCAGCGACGTCCAGCCGTCGAGGCCGAGCTGGCCCAGTATGTCGATCTCCGAAGTCTGGCGATTGCCGACGACCTTGATCTGGTCGACGGCGAATCCGGTCCGGGCGGTCACACCCTGCACGATGGTGTCGCTATAGCCGCCGAGATAAGCGCCATAGGCTCCAGCCGAAGCCAGCAAGGCAGTCGAGAGGATCGCGGCGGAAAAGCGCGGCGCCTCATACTCGCCATCACAGAGCCGAGCAAGCAAGCGCACCGGCCGGCGAAGCTGGCGCGGCAAGACGAAATGGTCGAACGACAGCGACACACCAAACAGCGCAGGCCCAGCCCCGCCGTCTTTGCCCTGTCCCCACCTCAACGCAGACACGAAGCGTCCTCCACCATCCAACTCAACAAATCGCCGAACGAGTGCCCCGCTTGCGCGGCGATTTCAGGCACCAGAGACGTCGGCGTCATGCCCGGCTGGGTGTTGATCTCGAGCCAGACAATCTCGCCGTTTTCGGAGTGACGGTCGTCGTAACGGAAGTCCGACCGGGAAACGCCCCGGCAACCGATAGCAAGATGAGCCTTGAGGGCCAGTGTCTGTATTTTTTGGTAAATATTCGGTGAAATTTTTGCAGGGGTTTCGTGTTTTGATCCGCCGGGCACGTACTTTGAATCGTAGTCGTAGAAGGAATGACCGGTCGGAATGATCTCGCAGACCCCGAGCGCCACGTCGCCCATCACCGCACAGGTCAGTTCGCGCCCATGGATGTAGCGCTCGACCATGACGATCTCGCCATATTGCCACTCGGACGAGCCGATCACCTGCGGCGGATGCGACTGCCCCTCATGCACGATGACGACGCCGAAGCTCGAACCCTCGTTGACCGGCTTCACCACGTAAGGCGGCTTCATCGGATGCCTGTTCTGGATCGCGAAGCGGTTGACCACCTTCGATTCCGCGACCGGGATGCCGGATGCCTTGGCGATCTTCTTGGCCTGCTCCTTGTTCATGGCCAGCGCCGAAGCGAGCACGCCCGAATGGGTGTAGGGAATTCCGAGATATTCGAGAATTCCCTGGATGGTGCCATCCTCGCCGAACGGGCCATGCAGCGCATTGAAGGCGACATCGGGCTTGAGCTCGGCAAGCACAGTCCCGACATCGCGCGAAACATCGACACGGGTGACCTGATAGCCTTCATTCTCGAGCGCATCCGCACATGCCTTCCCCGAGGACAGAGACACGGGCCGCTCCGAGGAGAATCCCCCCAGAAGGACAGCCACATGTTTCTTCTTCATCCCGTCATCCCCTCTCACGCCGGGTCTGCAACCGCTATTTCCGCACGCAACATTTCCGCACATTGAGTCCGAGTCTTCCGGCAGGTTGCCCCCCAGACGGAAAACGCGGGTAACGCGTCAAACGACTCAAATCAGGAAACGCTTTAGGCAGAGAATCAGAGAGTTGATTCCCTGGCAAGTGCCTATGATTCCGAGAGATTCACTTTCCGCGAAAACGAGCGAGAAAAGCGTGTTGTTGAGTCTTTACAGCAACGCTTGACGTCGTCGCCGACTGGGCATGTTCAAGCACTACTTGAAGATCGCAGCGAGCTAAAGAAGCTGCCCCAGGAATTCCTGCACGGCGTGGCCGGGGCGAAAATCGCCCAGCCGCTTGATCTCCCAGTGCAGCCGGATGCCGGAATTCTCGAGCACCCTCGCTCGCACCGTCTCGCCGAGATATTCGAGGTCGTAGCCGGTCGCGGTGCCGGTGTTGATCATGAAGTTGCAGTGCATCGGCGACATCTGCGCGCCGCCGATCATCAGCCCGCGGCAGCCGGCCTTGTCGATCTCCTTCCAGGCAGAAGTGCCTTCGGGATTCTTGAAGGTAGAGCCGCCGGTCTTCTCGCGGATCGGCTGCACCGTCTCGCGATGGTTCTGCACGGCGTCCATCGCCGCCTTGATGACCGCCTTGTCTTCCGGGATGCCCTCGAAGATGGCGGAGGTGAAGATCAGTCCGCCAGGCGCAGACGAATGACGATAGGCATAGCCCATGTCGGCATTGCTCAGCGTATGGACATTGCCCGCGCGGTCGAGCGCCCGCACCTCGACGACCCGCTCGCGCGTCTCGACGCCATTGGCGCCGGCATTCATCCGCAGTGCCCCGCCGACGGCGCCTGGAATCCCGTGATAGAAATGGAAACCGCCGATGCCGGCTTCGTAAGCTACCGCCGCCAAGCGCTTGTCCGGTGTCGCGGCGCCAGCCTCGATGGTGGTCGGTCCGGTGACTTCGGCCTCGCCAAAGCCCTTGGCCGACAGCCTGATCACGAAACCGGGGATGCCGCCGTCGCGCACCAGAAGGTTCGAGCCGACGCCGACGACCGTGATCGGCACCTCTTCCGGCACGGCGCGCAGGAAAGCGGCGAGATCCTCCTCGTCGGCCGGCTGGAACAGCGCTTCCGCCAGTCCGCCGGCACGGAACCAGGTGATCTTGTCCATCTCGGCGTTGGGCGTGATGCGGCCGCGCAGGCCGGTAAGCTTGTCGCCGAGTTTGTCTATCAGAGCTTGGCCGCGCATCATGAGAGCGTTCCCCCAAGTTCCTTGGGCAGCGCATAAGCCCATTGCGTGATGTTGCCCGCGCCGAGGAAGACGACGAAGTCGCCGGGCTTGGCCAGGTCGCGGATGGTCGGCGCGATCGCCGCTGGGCCCTCGATATAGCGCGCGTCGCGGTGGCCGCCGGCGCGGATGCGCGACACCAGCGCGTCCGAGGAGACACCTTCGATCGGCTCCTCGCCGGCCGGGTAGACCGGCGCCACCATCACCGTGTCGGCGTCGTTGAAGCAGACGGAAAACTCGTTGAACAGGTCGTGCAGCCGGGTGAAACGGTGCGGCTGCGCGATCGCGATGACGCGGCCCTTGGTGGCACCGCGCGCGGCCTTGAGCACCGCCGCGATCTCGACCGGATGGTGGCCGTAATCGTCGAAAACCTCGACCCCGTTCCAGGAGCCGGTGTGAGTGAAGCGCCGCTTGACGCCGGCAAAGGACGACAGGCCTCTCTTGATCGCCTCGGCCGACAGGCCGAGCTCATGCGCGACCGCGATCGCCGCCGTCGCGTTGGAGACATTGTGCCGGCCAGGCATCGGCAGCCGCAGGTCCTTGATCGTCGTCGAGCCGCGGCCCTTCCGGTCGCGGATCACCACGTCGAACTCCGACATCGCTCCGTCCATGCGGTGATTGGTGAAGCGCACGTCGGCCTGGGCGTTCTCGCCATAGGTGATGACGCGCCGGTCCTCGATGCGGCCGACCAGCGCCTGCACCTCTGGATGGTCGATGCACATCACGCCGAAGCCGTAGAACGGCACGTTCTCGACGAACTGGCGGAAGGCCTCGCGCACCTTGTCGAAGCTGCCATAATGGTCAAGGTGCTCGGGATCGATGTTGGTGACGACCGCGATGTCGGCCGGCAGCTTCAGGAAGGTGCCGTCGCTCTCGTCGGCTTCGACCACCATCCATTCGCCGTCGCCCATGCGCGCATTGGTGCCATAGGCGTTGATGATGCCACCGTTGATGACGGTCGGATCGAGCCCGCCGGCCTCGAGCAGCGTCGCCACCATCGAAGTGGTCGTCGTTTTGCCATGCGTGCCGCCGATGGCGACCGCCTGGCGGAAGCGCATCAACTCGGCGAGCATTTCTGCACGCCGCACGATCGGCAGCAGTTTTTCGCGCGCCGCCTTGAGCTCGGGATTGGATTTCTTGATGGCCGTCGACACGACAACCACCTCGGCGTCGCCGATATTCTCGGCCTTGTGGCCGACGAAGCACTCGATGCCCTTGTCGCGCAGCCGCTGCACATTGGCGCCGTCCGCCTGGTCGGAGCCCTGCACCTTGTAGCCGAGATTGTGCAGCACCTCGGCGATGCCGCTCATGCCGATGCCGCCGATGCCGATGAAATGCACGAGGCCGATCGTCTGCGGCATTTTCATGCGCGCGTCCTCCTATAGTCCCAAACCGTTTTGCCGGACGCAATAGCCTCTGTCAGATCGGCGAGCAACCGCGCCGCGTCCGGTTTTCCGGCCGAACGGGAGGCCGCGGCCATCGCCGTCAGCCGGCCCGGGTCCTGCATCAGCCCGCCGACCAGCTCGGCAATCCGCTCGGTTGATAGCGTCGACTGCGGATGGAGCTCGGCGCCGCCGGCGGCAGCGAGTGCCGCGGCATTCGCCGCCTGGTCGTGATCGAGGGCATGCGGATACGGCACCAGCAGCGCCGGGCGGCCGATGACGGCGATTTCCGACACGGTCGAGGCGCCGGAGCGCGACATCACCAGATGCGCCGCCGCCATGCGCGCCGCCATGTCGGTGAAGAAGGGCGAGACCTGCGCGTCGACGCCGAGACTGGCGTACGCCGCCTTTACTCGCGCCACGTCTTCGGCCCGCGCTTGCTGGGTGATCGCCAGCCGTTTGCGCTGCGCTTCGGCCAGGAGCGCGATCGCCGCCGGCACGGCGTCGGAAAAGAACTGCGCGCCCTGGCTGCCGCCGAACACCAGGAAGCGGAACGGTTCGCCGTCGTTGGACACCGTGTAGGGCGTCTTCGCCGCTTCGAGGATTTGCGGCCTGACCGGATTGCCGGTGGTCACCGTCTTGGCGCCGGCGGCACTTGCCCCTTCCGGCAGGAAGCCGCCGGCAATCGCGTCGACCCGGCTCGACAACGCCTTGTTGGCGCGGCCCATGACGGCGTTCTGCTCATGGATCAGCGTCGGCACCTTGCGCCGGGTCGCCGCATAGAGCGGCGGCAGCATCGGATAGCCGCCGAAGCCGACGACGGCCTCGGGCTTGATCCTGGCGATCACCCGCCCCGCTTGCCGCACGCCTTGCCAGATGCTCCAGAAGGCCGAGAGCATGGCAATGGGATTTTTCGAGCCTAATGTCGCCGACGCGATCGAGTGGACTTCGACGGCGGGAAACTGGCGCGAATAGCGTTCGGCGCGGTGGTCGGTGGCAAGATGCACCTTCCAGCCGCGCTCGATCAGTTCATGCGCAAGCGCCTCGGCCGGGAACAGATGCCCGCCTGTTCCGCCGGCCGCAAGCAGGATAACACCCTTCGACATCCAGCCTCATTCCGCCGCGATAGTGCGCTGCGAGAAAGCATAGCCCATCTGCTTGCGCTTTTCGGGATGTCTGCGCGTCAGCGCCAGCACCATGCCCATCGAGACGGCAATCGCGATCTGCGAGGAGCCGCCATAGGAGATGAAGGGCAGTGTCATGCCTTTGGCGGGCATCAGCTGCAGGTTCACGCACATGTTGATGGCCGATTGCAGGCCGAAGATGGTGACCAGCCCACCAACGGCGTAGCGGGTGAAATCGTCATGCTCCTTGAGTGCGATGCTCAATCCGCGCAGCACGATGAAGGCGAAGATCGACATGATGAAGAAGCACATGATCAGCCCGAACTCCTCGCCCGCGACCGAGAACACGAAGTCGGCGTGACTGTCCGGAATGACCCGCTTCACCGTCCCCTCGCCCGGGCCAACGCCGAACCAGCCGCCATTGATCAGCGCTTCGCGGCCCATGTCGACCTGGAATGTGTCGCCTTCGCCGGTGAGGAACTTGTCGATGCGGGCGGCGACGTGCGGGAAGACGGTATAGGCAGCGAACACGCCGCCGACGCCGGCGGCACCCAGTGCGACGATCCAGAACCAGGGCAAGCCGGCCATGAAGAACATCACACCCCACGTGCCCAGCACCAGCATTGTTTGGCCGAGATCAGGCTGTGCCACGAGCAGCGAGATCACCAGCGCAAGCAAGAGCATGGCGAAGAGATTGCCGGGGATGTCGGGCTGGCGCTTGTGCTCGGCGAACAGCCAGGCGCAAATGATGACGAAGGCAGGCTTCAGGAATTCGGATGGCTGGATCGAAAGCCCGGCCAGCGACACCCAGCGCCGCGCACCCTTCACCTCGACGCCGATATAGAGCACCGCCACCATCAGCACCAGCATGATGCAGATCATCACCAGCGACATGCGCCTGATTTGCCGTGCTTCCAGGAAGGAAACGGCCAGCATCACGACAAGCGCTGGGATGGTGAAGATGATCTGCCTTGTGGCGAAGTGGAAGCTGTCGAGGCCGATGCGCTCGGCGACCGCTGGGCTTGCCGCGAAGGACAGGACGATGCCCAGCCCCATTAGCGACAGGAATGCCGCCAGGAACCAGCGATCGATCGTCCACCACCAGGTTGCGACTGGACTTTTGTCGAGACGGCTTTGCATCAACGTGGCCCTCCGATGGGTTTCACTCCATCAATAGCAGTCGCAGCTTGCCTGAAGGCTTCGCCGCGAACCTCGAAATTCTTGAACTGGTCGAAGCTGGCGCAGGCCGGCGAAAGCAGCACCACCGCTTCGCCACCGATGTCGCCCGCGGCGTCATGGGCGGCATGCTCGACCGCGGCCGCCAGCGTTCCGGAGATTTCGTAAGGCACCGCCTCGCCGAGAGTGGCGGAGAAAGCAGGTGCTGCCTCGCCGATCAGATAAGCCTTGGCGATGCGCGGGAAGAAGCCGCGCAGCGGTTCGATGCCGCCCTCCTTGGGCAGGCCGCCGGCGATCCAGTAGATGCGGTTGAAGCTCGACAGCGCGGGTGCCGCCGCGTCGGCATTGGTCGCTTTGGAATCGTTGACGAACAGAACATGGTCCTTGCGGCCGACCTGCTCCATGCGGTGCGCCAACCCGGGGAAGCTTTCCAGCCCCGCCTGGATCTCGCCAAGCTCGAGACCGACCCTGAGGCAGGCCGTGACGGCGGCGAGCGCGTTCTGCGCATTGTGCTGGCCGCGCAGCGAGCCGATGCCTTCGAGGAAAGCGACACGGCTGTAACGGCCGTTCACGGCCTCCATCAGATTGGTGCCGTCGGCGAAATAGCCGTCGGTCAGCGGCAGGCGCTTGGAGATGCGGATCACTTGCTTTCCGGCTCGCTCCAGCCGGTCGGCGATCTGGGCGCACCAGGAATCGTCGACGCCGATGATCGCGGCGTCGCTGCCGGCGACCAGCCTTTCCTTGATCGAGGCGTAATGCGCCATCGTGCCGTGACGGTCGAGATGATCGGGCGTTAGGTTGAGCAGGATACCGGCAGTCGGATTGATCGAGGGCGCGAGATCGATCTGGTAGGAGGAGCACTCCACCACATAGTGCCGCTCGGGTTCCGGTGGATCGAGCGTCATGACGGCGCGGCCGATATTGCCGCCCATTTGGGTATCACGTCCGGCCGATTTCAGTATGTGCGCCGTCAGCGCCGTGGTCGTAGACTTGCCGTTGGTGCCGGTGATTGCGATGAAGGGTGCGGTCGGCGCGCGCTGGATGCGCTCGCGGCAGAACAGCTCGATGTCGCCGATCACCTCGACGCCGGCGCCGCGCGCCAGCTCCACCGCCCAATGCGGCTTCGGATGCGTGAGCGGCACGCCGGGGGACAAGACGAAGGCTGCGAAGCGCTGCCAGTCTGCGGCGCGCAGGTCGCCGGTCGCAATGCCGGCGGCGGCCGCCTTGGCGACGCTGTCGGGATTGTCGTCCCAGGCGAGGATCTCGGCGCCGCCGGCGATCAGCGCATGCGCGGTGGCAATCCCCGAACCGCCGAGCCCGAAGAGCGAAACGCGTTTGCCTGCGAAGGAAGCGGCGGCGATCAAGCGGTATCCTATCTGAGCTTGAGGGTGGAGAGGCCGACCAGCGCCAGGATGACGGCGATGATCCAGAAGCGGATCACCACCTGGCTCTCGGTCCAGCCCAGCTTTTCGAAATGGTGATGGATCGGCGCCATCAGGAAGACGCGCTTGCCGGTCATCTTGAAGTAGCCAACCTGGATGATGACCGACAGGATCTCGACCACGAACAGGCCGCCGACGATGACCAGCACGATCTCGTGCTTGGTGGCGACCGCGATGGTGCCGATCAGACCACCCATCGCCAGCGAGCCGGTATCGCCCATGAAGATCGCGGCCGGCGGGGCGTTGAACCACAGGAAGCCGAGGCCGGCGCCGATCACCGCGCCGAGCACGACGGCGAGCTCGCCGGTGCCGGGAACGAAGTGGATCTGCAGGTATTCAGCGAAGACCGCATTGCCGGAAAGATAGGCGATGACGCCGAAGGATGCCGCCGCGATCATGATCGGCACGATCGCCAGGCCGTCGAGGCCGTCGGTCAGGTTCACCGCATTGCCCGCGCCGACGATGACGAAGCAGGAGAACGGCACGAAGAACCAGCCGAGATTGATGAGGAATTCCTTGGCGAAGGGGAAGGTCAGCGAGGACGAAAACGGCGCCTGGCCATTATGCATGATCACCCAGGCGGCGATGCCGGCGACGACGAATTCGATCGCCAGCCGCGCCTTGCCGGAAAAGCCCAGATGCGACTGCTTGGTGACCTTGAGATAGTCGTCGTAAAAGCCGATCGAGCCGAAGCCGACGGTGACCAGAAGCACCACCCAGACATAGATGCTGGAGAGGTTCGCCCACAAGAGCGAGGAGCCGATGATGCCGGACAGGATCATCAGCCCGCCCATGGTCGGCGTTCCCGCCTTCTTGAAATGCGTCTGCGGTCCGTCGGCTCGGATCGGCTGGCCCTTGCCTTGGCGAAGCCGCAGCGAATTGATGATCGTCGGCCCGAATATGAAGACGATCAGCGCCGACGTGATCAGCGCGCCGCCGGTGCGAAAAGTGATGTAGCGGAAGACATTGAAGGCCGAGATCTTGTCCGCGAAATCAACGAGTAAAGTGAGCATCCGTCCCCCGGATCCCGACCTCAGGTCGGTTCGATGGTTGTGGCTTCCGCCGGAAATTTGCCGAGCAATGCCTCGACCAGCTTTGAAAATCCGATGCCTTTCGACGACTTGACCATGACCACGTCGCCCGGCCTGATTGCCGACATCACGACCGGTTTCAGCTCTTCCGCGCCTGACCGGTATTCGGTTTCGACATCGGAGGGCAGAACGTCGGCCAACGCCCGCATCTCCGGACCGCCGAGAAAGACGTTGCGCGTCCCGGTACCGACGATGAGCTCGGCCAGCGCTGCATGGAGTTTCGCCGAATGGCCGCCGAGCTCCAGCATGTCGCCAAGCACGGCGATGCGCCTGCCCTCGCCTGAGACAGGCGTGGCGTTGAGCAGAGCCATGGCTGCCGCCATCGACGCCGGGTTGGCATTGTAGCTCTCGTCGATCAGCGTGATCGGGCCGTTCGGATGACGCAATATGTGGCGCCTGCCGCGCCCGCGCTCGGCCGAGAGGTCGGCAAGCGCTGCTGCCACCTTGTCGAGGTTGGCGCCGACCAGTTGCGCGGCCCCCAACACGGCAAGCACATTCTGTACGATGTGTCGGCCAGGCGCCCCGACACGGGCCGTCACGTCCTTCTTGCCGATTTTGACGGCGATGTCGGAATGGTCGGCATGAAGCTCGCAGCCGACAAGGCGGAAGGCCGAGCGGACGTTTTCGCCGAAGCCAAAGACATGCTCGACGCCGGCCTCTCTCGCCATTTTCCCGAGCAGCTTCCAGCGCGGATCGTCGCGGTTGAGCAGTGCTGCGCCGCCGGGCTCTATGCCCTCGAAAATCTCGGCCTTGGCCATGGCGATTTCGTCGAGATTCTTGAAGAAGCCGAGATGCGCGGCGGCAATCAGCGTCACGATCGCGACATGCGGCCTGACCATCCTGACGAGCGGCCTGATCTCGCCCGGATGGTTCATCCCGATCTCGAAAACCGCGTAGTCGCAGTCTTGCGGCATGCGCGCCAAGGTCAGCGGCACGCCCCAGTGGTTGTTGAACGATTGCGCGGAGGCATGCACTTTGCCGACGGCAGACAGCACATGGCGCAGCGCTTCCTTGGTCGTCGTCTTGCCGGCGGAACCGGTCACCGCGATGATCTTGGACCTTGACCGCGCGCGAGCCGCAACGCCGAGCTTTTCAAGGGCTGCGAGCACGTCCTGTACCACGATCATCGGTGCCGTAAGCCTTCCGAGCGACGGCAGCTTGCCCTCGGCGACGACCAGCACGGCAGCACCCGCCTTCACCGCCGCGGTCGCGAAATCGTGGCCGTCCATCGTCTCGCCCTTGATGGCGAAGAAGGCGTTCCCGGGCTCGAGGCTGCGACTGTCGATGGAGATGCCGGTGATGCCTGCCGGCAGCGAGCCTATCGGCCGACCTCCCATGGCCTCGACGAGTGCCTCCGACGTCCAGAGCAAGCTCATGCGACGCGCTCCTGGAGCGCCTCGCGCACTTCCTCATGATCGGAGAAGTGGAAAGTCTCGGTGCCGATCGTCTGGCCTTCTTCATGCCCCTTGCCGGCAACGATCAGCGTGTCGCCGGCATGAAGCATGGCGACCGCCTCATGTATCGCCTTGCGGCGGTCGCCGATCTCGATGGCGCCGGGTGCCGCGGCAAGGATTGCCGCGCGAATGGTTTCCGGAATTTCGGTGCGCGGATTGTCGTCGGTGACGATAACGACGTCGGCGAGCCGGGTGGCGATCTCGCCCATGATCGGACGCTTGCCGCGGTCTCGATCGCCGCCGCAGCCGAACACGACGACGACGCGGCCCGTGGTGAAGGGGCGCACCGAAGAGAGCACGTTCTCCAGCGCGTCGGGCTTATGCGCGTAGTCGACATAGACCGGAGCGCCGGCTGCCGTCGTGCCGACAAGGTCGAGCCGGCCCGGTGCGCCTTTCAGTTTCTCCAATGCTGCCAAGGCTTTGCCGGTCGATGTTCCAGTCGAGATCGCAAGACCGGCCGAAACCAGCGCATTGGCGATCTGGAAATCGCCGGCCAGCGGCAGGTCGATCTCGTAAAGCAAGCCGTCGGCCTCGACCTCGGCACGCTGGCGCCGCCGCTCATGCTCGACGCGCTTGAGCGTGAGGAATTCGCCATGGCGGCCGACGGTCAGCACGTTCAGGCCAGCTGTTCGCGCGGCATGAATCGTCGGCTCCGACCAGGGATCGTCGGCGAAGATCACTGCCGGCGCGCCCTTCGGCAGCAGCGTGTCGAACAGCCGCAGCTTGGCGCGATGATAGTCCTCGACCGTCGGATGGTAGTCCATGTGGTCGCGGCCGAGATTGGTGAAGCCGCCGGCGGCAAGCTTGACCCCGTCGAGACGGCGCTGGTCGAGACCATGGCTGGAAGCCTCCATCGAGGCGTGCGTCACCCCTGCGTCCGCCAGTTCCTTGAGCAACTGGTGCAGCGCCACCGGATCCGGCGTGGTCAGAGAACCATACTCGTTGCGCCCTGGCGCCACCACGCCCGTCGTCCCGATCGACGCGGCGGCAAAACCCGCCTGCTCCCAGATCTGACGGGTGAACGCGGCAACCGACGTCTTGCCGCTGGTGCCGGTGACGGCGACCATTGTCCCGGGTTGCTTGCCGAAGAAGCGCGCGGCGCTCAGCGCCAATGCCCGGCGTGGATCGTCCACAGCAAGGACCGGGATCGGCAGTCCTGAGATCGCGTTGCCGCGGCCGGCGACGATCGCGGCGGCACCGCGGCCGGCGGCGTCAGCCGCGTAGGCCGCGCCATCGGCCTTGCTGCCGGCAAGCGCGAAGAAGACGACGCCCGGTCTTACCTGGCGGGAATCGGAGGAAATTCCGGTAACCTCCAGATCGCGGGAAGCTGTCCCCTCGACAGGCAGGATACCGGCTAGATCTTTCAGGTGCATCGAGTCCCGTTCATCGCAACAAAATAGCGCGCAGTTGCCGGCGCGCCCCAAGAATCACTGATAGGAAACCAGCGTTGCACCATTTTCATGGCTGAAATCTGGCTTCACGCCAAGCATGGAAGCCGCACGCCTGATGATGTTGGCTGCCATGATGCCCGCGTTCGAGGCGGCGGTGGCCCCCATGCCGGGCTTTTCCGGCTTCGGCTCGTCGGCGATCGTCAGCACGATATATTGTGGATCGTCCATCGGGAAAGCGGCGACGAAGGCATTGAAGTTCTTTTCCTTCGAGTAGCGTCCGTTGACGACCTTCTCCGCTGTGCCGGTCTTGCCGCCGACGCGGTAGCCCGGAACCCTGGCGTTCTTGCCCGAACCCTTCTCGGCGTTGAGCGCGTAGAGATAGCGCATCCCTTCCACGGTCTTTTCCTTGACCACCTTCTTGGCTACCTGCATTGCCTCTTCCGCCGTACGCGGCAGAAAAGTCGGCTCGATAAGGTAGCCACTCATCAGTGCGGCGCAGCCGACGGCGGTCTGCAGCGGCGTCGTCGAGACGCCATGGCCGAAGGCGATGGTGATCGAATTGACCTGTTTCCAGACTTTCGGTTCGGTCGGGCGCGCCACTTCCGGCAATTCCGTCTGCATCTTTTCGAGCACGCCAAGCCGATGCAGAAACTCGCGATGCCCTTCGATGCCGACGGCCTCGGCTTCCTTGGCCGAGCCGATGTTGGACGAATAAATGAACACTTCAGGCACCGAAAGCACTCGGCCCTTGCTGTGGAAGTCATGGATGGTCTGGCGGCCGATCCTGATCGGACGCGACGCGTCGAAGCGGCTCTCCAGCGTCACCTTGCCGGAATCGAGCGCCATGCCGGTGGTGAAGCTCTTGAAGGTTGAGCCCATCTCGTAGAGGCCGGCCGACATGCGGTTCAGCCGGTCCTTGTCCTGAGCGTTGTAGGGATTGTTGGGATCGAAATCCGGCACCGAGGCCATGGCCAGCACTTCGCCGGTCTTGATGTTGAGGACGACCGCACCCGCAGCTATCGCGTGGAACCGCTCCATGCCGGTCGCTACCTCGTCGCGCACCACGTGCTGGACGCGCAGGTCGATCGACAGCTTCACCGGCTTCAGGTCTCTGGCCACCGCCAGTCCCGACGCCTGGAGGTCGGTCAGACCCTGGTCGTCGATATATTTCTCCATGCCGGAGATGCCCTGATTGTCGATGTTGGTGAGCCCGACAACGTAGGAAGACGTCTCGCCGCTCGGATAGAAGCGGCGCTTTTCGGTGCGGAAGCCGAGCCCTGGTATGCCGAGCGCCATGATGTCGGCCTGCTGCTTCGGCGTCAGTTGCCGCTGCAGCCAGACGAAGCCGGCGCCGCTCTTCAGCTTATGATAGGTCTGCTCATAGTCGATCTCGGGAAGCACCGTCGAGAGCTTTTCGATCGCCTCGTCGGCATCGACGATGCGGCGCGGCTCGGCGAACAGCGATGCGGTCTTGATGTCGGTCGCCAGCACCTCGCCGTTGCGATCGACGATATCCGGCCGTGAAGCGGTCACCCGGCTCTGCGGGCCGCCCGAAGTATCCGGATTCTGCAAGCCGAGATAGACCAGCCGGCCGGCAATCGTCGAATAAATGGTGAAGAACACCGCCATCGTCATGACGATGCGGGTTCTGGCCTTGCCACCGGTCGCCTTGCGGGCGGCGTCGACGACGATCGAGCCCTCCTCAGCCACCTTCTTTCGACGTTTCAAGAGGTTACCGATCCTTGGAAGCCTGCTGATCATTGAACGGTGCTCCCCGTCACCACAGGATCCTTGCCGCCCGAGGGCCCTTTGCCGGAATTGTCGGCCATGCCGCCAAGCCGCTGCGAGGACAGGTCCTCGATGTTGACCGGCTTCACGGGCACGTCGTCGAGGCCGCCGATCTGGTGGGCATTGAGCGGCTCGAGCCCAAGCTGCGACTTGTAGATTTCGGCAAGCTTCTGCAGCCGCGCCGGCTGGGTGAGCAGGCTCCAGTCGGCCTTCAGGAGATCGATCGTGTCTTCCTCGTAGCGGATCTGTGCCTGGATCTTCTGCACCGCCGCCAGCTGGTCCTCGGCTTCACGCTTGGTCTTGTAGGTCAACGCCGCCGCCGAGACCATGACGGCGATCAGGACTATGTCGCTGGTACGAAACACGTGCTTACCTCTCCCCCGGCCGCTCGACGGCGGGAAGCTTTGGAAGACCGAAAATCGAAAAATCGCCGGCGCGCGCCGGCACGTCGGTACGGATTGCCGCGCGCAGCCTGGCCGAGCGTGCCCGCGGATTGGCGGCGATCTCGGCCTCTCCCGGCGTGACCCCGCCGCCGGATCTGCGGAAGGTCGCCAGCCGCGCCGGCGCGTCGGGCATGTGGCGCGAGCCCGATGCCGCATCGGCGCGATCGGCGATGAAGCGCTTGACGATGCGGTCCTCCAGCGAGTGGAAGGTGACCACCGCAAGCCGCCCGCCGGGCCTGAGCACGCGCTCGGCGGCAAACAGCGCGCTCGCCAGCTCGCCAAGCTCGTCGTTGACGAAGATGCGCAGCGCCTGGAAGACGCGTGTGGCCGGATGGATCTTGTCCTTCGGCGCTCGGCCGATATGGGTGGCGATGGCGTCCGCGAGGTCAAGCGTGCGCTCGAAAGGCCGCTTCTCGCGCCGGCCCTCGATCATGCGGGCGATGCGGCCGGCATGCCGCTCCTCGCCGAGAAAACCGAAGATGCGGGCAAGGTCACCCGCCTTGAATGTGTTGACGACGTCGGCGGCGCTCAGGCCGACCTGCGCCATGCGCATGTCGAGCGGCCCGTCGGCGCGAAAGGAAAAGCCGCGCTCGGCCTGGTCGAGCTGCATGGAAGAAACGCCGATGTCGAGCACGACGCCGTCAGCGCTATCGACCTGTTCGTCCAGCGTCGAGAACGGCGCCTGCACGAGCTTGAGCCTGCCGCCGGCCCGCCGCTCCAGAGCCCGGCCAGCGGCGATCGTATCCGGGTCGCGGTCGATGGCCACGACCGAGGCGCCGCGCTCGAGGATGGCGCCGGTGTAGCCGCCAGCGCCGAACGTCCCGTCGATGATCGTCTCGCCGGCCTTGGGCTGAAGCGCCTCCAGCACTTCGGCAAGGAGGACCGGAATGTGACGGACCAGTCCGCCAACGGCGTGAGGATCATCGCCGTGGCCAGCCATCATTCCGGTCGCTCCCCAGGCTTCGTCCCCTGCCGAAGCTGCAAAAGCCTGGCCCGCGCCTGCGCGCCATAAGCGGCAAGCCGGCCCGGTTCCCAGACCTGAAAGAAATTGCCGCGGCCGACAAACGCCACCTCGTTCGAGATGCCCGTGTGCTCGCGGATGAAATCGGTCATCGTGATGCGGCCGTCCTGGTCGAGTTTCAGGAACGTCCCGTCGCCATGGCAGAAGAACGACATATCGTCCGCCGTCTGCAGGAAGGGATCCTCGATCGCGATCCGCTGCTCGTAGCGGTCGAGCAGATCGAGCCCGCCGACGTCCATCGCCGGAAGATCCAGGCAGCGTAGCGCATAGAGCTCCGCATAGCCACGTTTCTGCACGACCGCGCGGAAATGCGCCGGGACGGACACCCGCCCCTTCGCATCGATCCTGTTCACTGCGTTCGACAGAAATCGGTCCACTACATGTTACGGCCGCTGTCCCCGCCGCACCCCTTCCCATGTTTTTCTCCGCGCCGCCGCCGCGCATCGCCTCGCGATAAATCGCTTCATTCACCAAGGCGAAAACCGGCAAACGCGCAGCCGCCGCGACTGCCCGATTGGCGCACGCTTCACCCTGACGCGGAACGAAGGCTTGATGATGCGAATGGGATATCATGGGGCACTATGGGCGTCAACGGGAAGAGGCATCACAAACGCATGCGTCACAACTAGAAGGAGCAGGCTGACGGCACGTCCCGTCTTTATCGTCCATTAAGCCTAACGAAGCGTTTAGAACGATCTGGCCCAAAAAGACGCGGCTTGCTGGGAACAGCCGGCGCGCCTAGCGTCGAACCTCTGTTCAGCGAAGGAATGAGCCCATGTCCGAAACCGCGAAGTCACGCGCCGCGACACTTGCCCATCTGCGCAGCGGCGATTTCGCCAAGGGCGATCCGATCCCCTTGCCGCTGATCATGGCCTCGATCTTTCATTCGCCGGGCGACGCGACCGGCTTCGATCAATATGGCCGCTTCAGCAATCCGACCTGGCATGCTGTCGAGCATGTGCTTGGCCATCTGGAAGATGCGCAATGCGTCGCCTTTCCATCGGGAATGGCGGCGATTTCGGCGGCATTTTTCGCGCTCGTCAAATCGGGCGACCGCATCCTCCTGCCCTCGGACGGCTACCACACGACACGCGCGCTGGCGGAGCGTTTCCTGAAACCGCTCGGCGTCCCCTATGACGTGAGAGCGACGTCTAACATGTTAGACGGCGGTTTCGCCGGCTACCGGCTGGTCTTCGTTGAAACCCCGTCCAATCCGCGGCTCGACATCTGCGACATCGCCGCCGTCGCCGAGGCCGCCCACGAGCAAGGCGCGCTCCTCATCGTCGACAACACCACGATGACGCCCTTCGGCCAGCGCCCGCTCGACCTCGGCGCCGATATCGTCGTGTCGGCCGACACCAAGGCAATCAATGGTCACTCGGATGTGCTGTTCGGCCATGTCGCCAGCCGCGATCCGGATATTGTCGCAAGGGTCAAGGATTGGCGCGAGACGGCCGGCGGCATCCCCGGCCCGTTCGAGGCCTGGCTCGTGCATCGCGGCCTCGAAACATTGGAGGTGCGCTTCGACCGCATGTGCTCTTCGGCGGAAACGATCGCTCGTCGTCTCAAGGGGCATCGCGCCGTGAGCGGCCTGCGCTTTCCAGGCCTCGAGGGCGACCCCTCGCACAATCTGGCGCGAGCGCAGATGGAACGCTTCGGCTTCCTCATCTCGTTCGAACTGGCCTCGGAGCAAAAGGCCGAGGATTTCATCGACAATTGCGCCCTGATTGAATCGGCGACTTCGTTTGGCGGCGTGCATACATCGGCCGAACGGCGCTCGAAGCGCGGAGACGCCGTGCCGCCTGGCTTCGTAAGGCTGGCTATCGGCTGCGAGCCGGTGGAGGTATTGTGGCAGGCGATCGAGGCGTCGTTGGATAAGATCAGCAGCTAAGGTTATCACGGCGCCAGATCGTCGGCTCCGATCTGGCGCCTGCCATGGAGTACACGAAGGATTCGATCGCGTCGCCGCTGACGCGGTACAGGGTCAAATACTCGCCGACGATAAGATGGCGAATGCCCGGCGCGATGTCGTCACGAGGAGGGCCGGATAAGGGACAGGCGGCCAATTGTCGCCAGCGCCCTTCGATGCGATCGAGCAGACGATCCGCTGCAGCTTCATTGTCGGCTGCGACGTAAAGCGAGATGGCGATCAGGTCTTCTTCAGCCTGCGCGGCTCGAACGATGGGCAGAGAGCTCATGCCGCTCCGCTTGACTTCCAGCGCCTGCGCGCTTCAGCCTTTATCTCATCCATCGACACGAGCCGGCCCGGCCCGCTGTCGATCCCTTCTTGCACCAGCTTGCGCAGTTCCTCGACAGTATAGCCGAGCAGGTCGCGCCGGTCCTTCCATTGCCTGAGCGCATCCCGGATCACCTCGCTTGCCGAAGCGTACTCGCCGGCGGCGACCACGTCGTCGACTGCCTGCGCCAGTTCGGGCGAAAGCGTGATGCTGCGTTTGTCGACCTGGCCCATGACGCGCTCCTATGCTTTCGAGCAAGGTACGATTTAATCGCACCACTTTCAAGGGAAGCATGGTGCGAGCAGTGGAGACGGCACCGCGCCCAAAGGTGAATCGAAAGCGGCACCGGCTGGCACAAGCTTCTGATTTCGCGCAACAATCGCAATGTCGGAAAATGCCAGCTGGCCTGTAAGCCGGGTTCTGTATGGCCCTCGCGCCTTGCGGCGCGAGAACGTGGCGGCCATTCATCTTGGGCGCGTGTTGCCACACGCCTCACGCAACCTACCCGGGCGGTGGGCCGGAAACAGCCCTCGAAGGTTTCCCTTCGCACCGCCCCTATTCGGTCTTGCTCCCGGTGGGGTTTGCCGTGCCGCTCCTGTTGCCAGTCGCGCGGTGGGCCCTTACCCCACCCTTTCACCCTTGCCGCGGCAAATGCCGCGGCGGTTTGCTTTCTGTGGCACTTTCCCTGGGGTTTCCCCCGCCGGCCATTAGCCGGCACCGTGTCTCCATGGAGCCCGGACTTTCCTCACCCGCAGCCTTTCGGCTCTCGCGGGCGCGGCCGCCCGGCCAGCTGGCAAGCGCGTATAAAGGGGTTCGCACCTGAAAACGCAAACGAAAAAGCAGCTGTCGCCGCTTTTAGGCAGGCGAGCCGACCGCCGCCATCTGCACCTTCACCTTGCTGCAATAGGCGGCTGAAACCGGATTCATCCGCGTCGCACCATGGCCGGCATTGTATTTGAGGATCGTGCCGCAGGTCGTGCCGCCGCCGAGGCCTTGCGCCATGGCGAGGTACTTCATGCCGTATCTGATGTTGGTGTCGGGATCGAACAGTCCCTTGACCGAACCCGTATAGCCCATCATCCGCGCCGTCGCCGGCTTGATCTGCATCAGGCCGATCTCGCCCGCGCTGCCGACCATGTTCGGGCGGTAATTGCTTTCGATCTTGATGACGGCCTTGGCGAGCGACACCGGAACGCCATAGCTCGCCGCATAACGGGCGATGATCGCCGAATACTGGCCGTCGCCCGGAGCGGACGACGACAGGGTGGTCTTTTCGGGACGGATGGAGGCTGTCGCCGTCAGATCGATCGTTTGCCTGCCGCGCCTTGCACTGCGTTTGACCGTTGATTTCGCCGACCGCGCTGGGGCTGCTTTCGGCACTTTTGCCTGGGCGACGTTCTTGGTTTTTGAGGTTTTGGTGTCCGAGGCTGCCTTCTGCGCTACGGGCGCTGCCGCGAACCCGTTGTCGGCCGCCCGCAGGCTCAATGGCGAGCTGTTCGCTGGGCTGAAGGAAAAAGTCATCACTCCGGCAGCAACGGCTGCCGCTAAAACGGTCAATCTCTGCATGTAGTCCTGTTCTGTTAGAACCGCACGAAGAACTTCGCGCAGCTTGGCCAATTCAACATCGGAGCATCTTTGCGGGATAGATATCCGACAACTTGCGGGAGATGCGTTTGGAGAGCGATTTGGCGCCAATGAAGGCGAGGCAATTCACTTTGTATGACAAATTGTAATTTAGACAGCCTAGCCAGACTATTTGGATTTGGTTGCCTTTACGGCAGCCAGCAACCGTTGCAGCGTGCGGATCGTCGAGCTATCCGCCACGCCATCGACGAGCCGCCTCCGGAAATGCCGCTGAAACGCCGCCACGACGATTTCCGTCTGGCGATCGAAGACCCCCGTTATCTCGACGCCATAACCATAGAGCGCCAGCATCGACTGCAGCGCCTCGATCTCGGCGCCGGTGTCACCCGCCTTCAGCGCCGCTCCCTGCCTGATCGGAGCCGCGGGAACGAGATGGCCGACGCCGGCCGCGAAAAGCGCTTTCCAGGGAAACTTCTCGCCCGGGTCGACCTTGCGCCCCGGCGCCACATCAGAGTGTGCCAGCACCCTTTGCGGTGCAATGGAATGCCGGTCGGTGATCCCCGCGCACAGGCTGATGACGGCATCGATCTGCCGCTTCGGAAAGGCTTTGTAGCCGAGCGAATGCCCCGGATTGACGATCTCGATACCGACCGAGCAGGAGTTGATGTCGGTGCGCCCGAACCACGAGCTCTTGCCGGCATGCCAGGCGCGGTCGCTCTCGCGCACCATCTGCACGATCCGGCCGTCCTCATGGACAAGATAGTGCGAGGACACCTCGCTTGCCGGATCGCACAGCCAAGCCTCGGCGCCGGCGCCTGTTGCCATGCCGGTATAGTGCAGCACGATCATGTCGGGCCTGAACGTCTCGCGTCGCGGGCCGAAATTCGGCGACACCCTGACCTCGGCACCCGGCTGGTCGGGCAGGAAACCGCTCATACGTGCCTGAGACCCCGTTCGATCATCTCATAGGCGGCATTGATCGCGGCGACCCTTGTCGTGGCGATCTTGATGAACTCCTGCGGCAGCCCGCGGGCGATCAGCCTGTCCGGGTGATTGTCGGAGATCAGCTTGCGGTAGCGCTTCCTGACCTCCTCGAACGGCTTGCCGCGCTCGATGCCGAGAACGACATAAGGATCTGCGGCACCGAGATTGACGTGACGCGACAGGATCGCCTGGTAATGCGCCTCGTCGATCCGGAAAATCTCGGCGATGCGATGCAGGAATTGCCCTTCCCGCTCGTGGATCAGCCCGTCCGCCTTGGCGATGTGGAACAGCCCGTCGAGTATGTCCTCCAGCATCATGCAATTCGGATGACCGGAACCGCAAAGCTGCGCCATGCGCTGGGCATAGATCTCGAACCCGGCAACGTCACGCTTGGCGAGGTCGTAGAGACGCGCCACGTTGCGCGTTTCGCTCGGCGGCACCTCGAAGATTTCCTGGAAGGCGCGCACTTCATCCTGGGTAACGATGCCGTCGGCCTTGGCCATCTTGGCCGAGAGCGCGATCATCGCCACGGAGAAGGCAACGCGCCGGCGTAGGTCCGCGTCGCCGGAGAACACTGTCCGCACGGCCTCGACGACATCGGCGACGCCCGAGGACGCCGACGACGAAACACGAGCGATGAAGTCGCCGAGGCGGTCCCAAATCGACATGCCGGCTTCTTAGTGCGAACCGGCCACCGCTATCAAGCAGGGACGATGCCGCAGGTCCGCCGATTGCTGGCCGCAGTCCCGACAAAGACAAAAAAAGAAAGGCCGGCACTTGGCCGGCCTTCCCGATTTGAGCGGATTGACGTTTACTGCGCGGGTGCAGCAGGTTTTGCCGGAGCCGGTTCGGCGGGCTTTGTAGCATCAGGCGTAGCCGGCTTCATCGGCTGTTCAGCAGCCGGCGGATTGGTGCTCTGGGTGGTTGTGTTGTCTGTACCGGTACCACTGTTGCTACATGCCGCGACCCCCATCAGGGCGAGCGCCGAAACAGACGCTAGAATGAGCTTCTTCATGGTATCTCTCCTTCGGTAAACGTTCACGTTTCGGTGAACGGGTCGCAGAAGAAATGCATCAAGCAGCCCGCGGTTTCGTAACGTTGCGTTTCGGTATGTAACATCAACGGGCGATTGCCGGGGCTAAAAAGGCGAACTAACAAGGCTTTAGCTCGCATACATTGGATAATCGGATGTCGGACGCCGCAGCCAACGAGAAATGGGATTTCTGGATCGACCGGGGCGGCACCTTCACCGACATCATCGGCCGCGATCCGCAAGGCCAATTGCATCCGCGCAAGCTTCTGTCTGAGAACCCTGAAGCGTATGCCGATGCCGCCATCCAGGGCATCCGCGATCTGCTTGGGCTTAAATCCGGCAGCGCCATTCCCGCGGACCGGATCGGCGACGTCAAGATGGGTACCACTGTCGCCACCAACGCGCTGCTCGAGCGCAAGGGCGACCGCATGCTCCTGCTCATCACCAAGGGTTTTCGCGACGCGCTGCGCATCGCCTATCAGGCGCGGCCCGATATTTTCGCCAAGGAAATCATCCTGCCGGAGCAGCTCTACGAGCGCGTCATCGAGATCGACGAGCGCGTGCGCGCCGACGGCAATGTCGAGCACCTGCTTGACATTGCCGCCTGCCGCCCGGCGATCGAGCAGGCCAAGGCCGACGGCATCGACGCGGTCGCCATCGTCTTCATGCATGCCTGGAAATATCCGGACCACGAAAAGGCCGTGGCCAAGGTCTGCCGCAAGATCGGCTTCAGCCAGATCTCGGTCAGCCACGAGGTCTCGCCGCTCATCAAGCTGGTCGGCCGCGGCGACACCACGGTGGTCGATGCCTATCTGTCGCCGATCCTGTCGCGCTACGTGCAGAAGGTTGCGGGAGAGTTGGGTGCCGGCCCCCGCCTGATGTTCATGATGTCGTCGGGCGGGCTGACAGCCGCCGACATGTTCCAGGGCAAGGATGCGCTTTTGTCCGGCCCGGCCGGCGGCGTCGTCGGCATGGTCGAGACGGCGAAGCTTGCCGGCTTCGACAAGGTCATCGGCTTCGACATGGGTGGCACCTCGACCGACGTCGCCCATTATGACGGCGAATACGAGCGCGCGTTCGACACCGAAGTCGCCGGAGTGCGCATCCGCGCGCCTATGATGCGCATCCACACCGTCGCGGCCGGCGGCGGCTCGATCCTGCATTACGAGGCCGGCCGCTTCCGCGTCGGCCCTGACTCCGCCGGCGCCAATCCCGGGCCTGCCGCGTACCGACGTGGTGGGCCGCTCGCCGTCACCGACGCCAATGTCATGCTCGGCAAGCTGCAGCCCGATGTCTTCCCGGCGATCTTCGGCCCCAGCCAGAACCAGCCGCTCGACGTCGACGCCGTGCGCGAAAAATTCATGGCTTTGGCCGCCGAGATCGGCGATGGGCGCTCGCCGGAAGCGGTAGCTGAGGGCTTCGTCACCATCGCCGTCGAGAACATGGCTAACGCCATCAAGAAGATCTCGGTGCAGCGCGGCTACGATGTCACCGAATACCTCTTGAACTGCTTTGGCGGCGCCGGCGGCCAGCATGCCTGCCTGGTCGCCGATGCGCTCGGCATGGAAGCGGTGCTCATCCACCCATTCTCGGGCCTGCTTTCGGCTTACGGCATCGGGCTGTCAACGGTTTTCGCCTCGCGCCAGCAGGCCTTGCTCAAACCACTCGCCGAAGAGTCCCGCTCCTCTATCGAGGACCTGATTGCGGCACTGCGCCAAGACGTCATCGCCGAGCTTGCCGCGCAAGGCATTGCGGAAGCCGCCATCGCCTCCAAGCCGATCCTGCAAATCCGCTATGACGGCACGGACACGGCGCTGCCGGTGAATTTCGAGCATGGCTCGATCTTCCGGGCGAGAGGCGATTTCGAGGCAGCCCACAAGGCACAGTTCGGCTTCGTCTACGAGAACAAGCCGATGATCGTCGAGGCGGTCGGCGTCGAAGGCAGTGATGCCGGAACCGACAGACGCGGAGAAAGCGAATCAGAACTCGAAGACAGAACGGCAAGTCCCTGGCAGAATCGGCAATTCTTCGCCGACGGTGCCTGGCGCGATGCCGGCATTTTCCGGCGCGAGGATCTGAAGCTCGGCCATAAGGTGGCCGGCCCCGCGCTCGTCATCGAGCCGAACCAGACCATCGTCGTCGAGCCGGGCTGGCAGGCCGAGATCACGGCCAGGAACCATGTGCTCCTGCGTCGTGTCGAAAGGAAGCGCCGGCAAGCGGCGCTCGGCACCGAAGCCGATCCGGTTATGCTGGAGGTCTTCAACAACCTTTTCATGTCGATCGCCGAGCAGATGGGCGTGACGCTGCAGAACACCGCCTATTCGGTCAACATCAAGGAACGGCTGGACTTTTCCTGCGCCGTGTTCGACCGCAGCGGCGCGCTGGTCGCCAACGCGCCGCACATGCCGGTGCATCTCGGGTCCATGGACCGCTCGGTCGAAACCGTCATCCGCCTGAACTCGGGCGACATCCATCCGGGCGACGTCTTCGCGCTCAACGCGCCTTACAATGGCGGCACGCATTTGCCCGATATCACCGTGGTGACGCCGGTGTTCGATGATGCGCGCAAGGAAATCCTGTTCTGGGCGGCTTCCCGCGGCCACCACGCCGATGTCGGCGGCACGGCGCCCGGCTCGATGACGCCTTTGGCTACCACCGTCGACGAGGAAGGCGTGCTGTTCGACAATTTCCGCATCGTCGATCGCGGCCGTTTCCGCGAGAAGGAGCTGGAAACGCTGCTGACCGACCATCCCTACCCTGCCCGCAATCCCGCCCAGAACATCGCCGACCTCAAGGCGCAGATCGCCGCCAACGAAAAGGGCGTGGCGGAGCTGCGCAAGATGGTCGCGCATTTCGGCCTCGATGTCGTCGAGGCCTATATGGGTCATGTCCAGGACAATGCCGCCGAGAGCGTGCGCCGCGTGCTGGAACGGCTGCCCGACAGCTCCGACTACGAATACCCGACCGACACCGGCCAGGTGATCAAGGTCAGGATTACCGTCGACCGGGAAAAGCGCGAGGCGACGGTCGACTTCACCGGCACCTCGAAGGTCGAGAAGAACAATTTCAACGCGCCGGAGCCGGTCGCCCGGGCCGCCGTGCTCTACGCCTTCCGCGTCATGGTCGAGGACATGATCCCAATGAATGCCGGATGTTTGCGGCCGATCAACATCGTCATTCCCGACGGCTGCATGCTCAAACCGTCCTACCCTGCCGCCGTCGTCGCCGGCAATGTCGAGACGTCGCAGCACGTCACCAATGCCCTCTTCGGCGCCATGGGCGCGATGGCCAACGCGCAAGGCACGATGAACAACCTCACCTTCGGCAACAAGCAATACCAGTACTACGAGACGATCTGCTCGGGCTCGCCTGCCGGCCGGATGAATTCGGGCCGCGGCTTCGCCGGCACCTCCGGCGTCCACACGCACATGACCAATTCGCGGCTCAGCGACCCCGAGGTGCTGGAACTGCGCTTCCCGGTCGTGCTGGAGGATTTCCACATCCGCGGGGGCTCCGGCGGCAAGGGCAAGTGGAACGCCGGAGACGGCACCGAGCGCACCATCCGCTTCCTTGAAAAAATGGAATGCGCGATCCTCTCCTCGCACCGCAACCGCCCGCCCCAAGGTCTGAACGGCGGCGGCGACGGCGAGGCCGGCTCGACCAAGATCAGGCGCAACGATGGGTCGGTCGATGTGCTGAAGGCCTGCGACCAGACCACGCTCGATGCCGGCGAGGCCGTCATCGTCGTCACGCCGACGCCCGGCGGATTCGGCAAGGCGTGAGGGAAGCGTAAACTTAACGTCAACAGGCTGTCACCTGTCTGTCATGACGCTGCGCTACCCGCTTGCGCCAACGCAAACGGGGAATCACCTTGCCATGTCGGATGTTTCGGGAGAACTCGTTTTTCGGCGCGGCAAGGAAGTCGGAAAAGCGGTCTACCAGAACCGGGCATTGTCGAAGGACGGTATTTCCGAGCGGCTTTTCGCCTTCCTGTTTTCCGGCCTCGTCTATCCGCAGATCTGGGAGGACCCGGACGTCGACATCGAGGCCATGCAGCTCGGCGCCGGCCATCGCATCGTCACAATCGCGTCAGGCGGCTGCAACATTCTGGCTTACCTGACCCGCTCGCCGGCCCGGGTCGACGCCGTCGACCTCAACGCCGCGCACATCGCGCTGAACCGCATGAAGCTGGAAGCGGTTCGCCATCTGCCGTCGCAGGGCGACCTGTTCCGCTTCTTCGGCGCCGCCGACACCAGCCACAATTCGCAAGCCTACGACCGTTTCATCGCGCCGCATCTCGATCCGGTCAGCCGCCACTACTGGGAACGCAGGAACTGGCGCGGCAAGCGCCGCATCTCGGTCTTCGACCGCAACTTCTATCAGACCGGCTTGCTTGGCCTGTTCATCGCCATAGGCCACCGCGTCGGCAAGCTGTTCGGCGTCGATCCGGCCGGCATCATGAAGGCCGAAAACATCGGCGAGCAGCGTCGCTTCTTCAACGAGGAGTTGGCGCCGATCTTCGACAAGAAGCTCCTGCGCTGGGCGACGTCGCGCAAGGCCTCGCTGTTCGGCCTCGGCATCCCGCCGGCACAGTACGATTCGCTGATTACCTCTGGCGACGGCTCGATGGCGAGTGTCCTGAAAGCACGGCTGGAAAAGCTCGCCTGCGATTTCCCGCTGAAGAACAACTATTTTGCCTGGCAGGCATTTGCCCGCCGCTACCCGGAACCCGGCGAGGCTGCGCTTCCCGCCTATCTGGAAAAGCGCAATTACGAGACGATCCGCGCCAACATCGATCGCGTCGCCATCCATCATGCCAACCTGATCAAATTCCTGGCCGGCAAGGATGCGGGCTCGGTCGACCGTTTCGTCCTGCTCGACGCGCAGGACTGGATGACAGACGACCTGCTCAACGATCTGTGGACCGAGATCACCCGCACGGCCTCGGTTGGCGCGCGCGTGATCTTCCGCACCGCGGCCGAGCCCAGCCTGCTGCCCGGCCGCGTCTCCAACTCCCTGCTCGACCAGTGGCACTATGACAGCCAGGCCTCGCGCGAATTCTCGGCCAAGGACCGCTCGGCAATCTATGGCGGCTTCCATCTCTACGTGAAGCGCGCCGCATGAGCACGACGGAGCTGCCGGCCAGCCATGCCGAGCTGATGGATGGCGTCTATCGCTGGCAGCGCCACATCTACGACCTCACCCGTAAATACTACCTGCTCGGCCGCGACCGGCTGATTGGCGGGCTCGACGTGCCGCCAGGCGGCACCGTGCTCGAGCTCGGCTGCGGCACCGGCCGCAACATCGTGCTCGCCGCCCGCTGCTATCCGGACGCCCGCTTCTTCGGCCTCGATATCTCGGCCGAAATGCTGGAAACGGCCAAGGCCGCAATGGCCCGCGAAGGACTTGCGGCAAGGGTCGACCTGGCGCGCGGCGACGCCACGGATTTCGACGCGAAAGCGCTTTTCGGCACCGCGCGTTTCGACCGCGTCTTCGTATCCTATTCGCTGTCGATGATCCCCGGTTGGGAAAACACGGTTTCGGCGGCGCTCGCCGCGCTTGCACCCGGCGGTTCGCTGCATGTCGTCGATTTCGGCCAGCAGGAAGGCCTGCCGCGCTGGTTCAGGACCTTGCTGCGCGGCTGGCTGCGGAAATTCCATGTCGAGCCGCGCGCCCCGCTGCGCGACGTCCTTGTATCGGAATCCGAACGGATCGGCGCAACCTTCCATTTCAGAACGCTTTATCGCGGCTACGCCTGGCTTGGCGTGATCGGCCCCCGAAAATAGCCAGTCACTGATGCAGGGCTTTCACCAATGCGGCCACCATCGTCTGCGGCCGGTAGCCGAGCTTGGCCGGCGTCAGCCCAAGACGCACCACCACCAATTGCTCCGATGGGATGATGGCCACTGTCTGGCCGTCATGGCCTTCCATCCAATAGGTGTCTTTGGGCAGGCCGGCCGCGGCGCCAGCGCCGGGACTACCCTCGTCGCCCGGACCCTCGATCCAGACCTGGCCCTTGCCGTAGACTTTCGATGCCGGCGCGGGTTGCCGCATCCAATCGACGAAGCCAGCCGGCAGAATCTGTGCGCCGTTCCAGACGCCGCCCTGCAGCAGGAACTGGCCGAAGCGCGCCCAGTCATGCGCCGTGGCGTAGAGATAGGACGAGCCGACGAAAGTGCCCTGCTCGTCGGTCTCGAGCACGGCGCTGTGCATGCCGAGCGGCTCGAACAGCGCGGTCCGCGGCCATGCCAGTGCCTTCGCCTTGTCGCCGATCGCGTCCTGCCAGAGGCGCGACAGCATGACCGCCGTGCCGCTCGAATAGGAAAACACCTTGCCGACCTCGCCGCTGAGCGGTTTGCCGTCCGCGAAGCCCGCCATGTCCGGCTCGAGATAGAGCATGCGCGTCACGTCGGCGACGTCGCCATAGTCCTCGTTGAACTCCAACCCGCTCGACATCGCCATCATGTCGGCGAGGCTGATCGCCGCCCGCCCGTCGGCCTTCCACGGCGCGAACAGGCCCTTGTTGTCGAGCGCCATCTTGCCGTTCTTCACCAGCGTGCCGACGATCGCCGCATTCACCGTCTTGGTCATCGACCATCCGAGCAGCGGCGTCTTGGCCGAAAAGCCGTCGCCATAGCGTTCCGCGACGATACGGCCGTTTTTCACCACCACGACCGCACGCATGCCGGTCCCGGCCATGGCGACATCGTCGATGATCTTTGAAGCCTCTGGATTTTGTGACGCATCCACACGATCGCCATCGGGCCAGAGCGTATCTGGCTGCGTCGTCGGAGCGGCCGGCGCCACATGCAGGACGGCCTGCCTTGCCTTGCCGGTGTCGCCGTCGGGAACCGACGCGCAGCCGACTCCGTCGCGCTCGACGGCGACGCTCTTGCCCAGCACCCGGAACAGACCAGCCGAAACCAGCCCTCTTTCCTTGTCGACCGAAACCTTCATCAGGCGAAGCAGCGGATGGCCCGGCGCCTGAACGTCGACCGCCAGCACTTCATTCGGGTCGCGGCCGGCGATGAACACGTTCGAGCAGACGATCTTGGCCGAATAGCCGGAGCCGACGCGGATCAATTCGGGCGGCGCAAGATAAAGCCAGGCGAAGAGCGCGACCATCGCCAGCACTACGAGGCCCAGCAGCCACTTGATGAATTTCACGACAGTCCGCATCTTTTTCCCGCCCCTTGGATTTCCGGCTCGCTTTTATGTCATCGATTTGCCGCCATTGCTTCCGCAAAATCACGACCGATATCGAGCGCCGTCAATGGATTATCAACCATGTTCGGCGATCACGGAGGGATGATGCCCGAAAGCGCCAAGCTGCTTTGGGACACCGACATGCATGAAAGAAGGGCGGTCCTGTGGGGTGATCGTCCGGAGGGGGCCCGCGCAAGCGACCACCATCAGTGAAGGACCCCATCAGCGGCCGGCTGATCCCGGCTCGGGGGATACCATGCGCCGTCTTGCGGCCATCCTGATGCTTACGCTGTTGGGCGCCTGCTCGACCGTCGACGATCTTTCGCCGCTGTCACCGTCGTCGCAGGCAGTCGCGGTGCGCGCGCCGCGCTTCGAAGATTCCAAGCCGCATGAATGGGACAGCGGCGCGCCATGGAACTATGCCATACACGGCACCGACGTCTCCAAATACCAGACCTCGGTCGACTGGCCGACGGCCAAGGCCAACGGTATTTCCTTCGCCTTCATCAAGGCGACCGAGGGCGGCGACCGGTTCGATGACTATTTCAACGAACACTGGGCACGCACCAAGGCCGCCGGAATCCCGCGCGCGGCCTATCATTTCTTCTATTTCTGCACGCCGGCCGCCACCCAGGCGAGATGGTTCATCGCCAACGTTCCAAGAGATGCGTCGGCAATGCCGCCGGTGCTCGACATGGAATGGAACCCGAAGTCGCCGACCTGCAGGCTGCGCCCAGATCCCGCGACCGTGCGCGCCGAGATGACCACCTTTCTCGAGATCGTCGAGCACCATTACGGCAAGAAGCCGATCATCTACACCTCGCTCGACTTCTTCGACGACAATGAATTGGCGACGTTCCGCGGTTATCCCTACTGGCTGCGCTCGGTCGCCGGCCATCCGCGCCAGAAGTATGGCAGCCACCCCTTCACCTTCTGGCAGTACACCGGCACCGGCATCGTGCCTGGCATGACTGGCAAGTCCGACATCAACGTTTTCAACGGCTCGGAAGCCGCCTGGAACAAGTGGCTGCGGCAGAACACCCGTTGACATCGGCCCCCGTGCCTGCTTTTCGACACGGCGGGCGGCGATAGGTGCAACCGCTGGTGATGCGCACCGGCGCACCCCGCCAGGGTGCCGAATGGCGCTCCTGGGCTTTGAAATCTACGCGTGATCCTATTCAGACCCGGCCGGGTGCTGGCGGTCATGCGGCGGTCTCGAAAGGGAAGCGATGCGATTGCGCGTTGATATCTTGGCGGCGCTGGTTCTCGGCGCTCTGGCCTGGCCTGTGGCGGCGCAGGAATGCGGCGGCGATTTCGACACCTGGAAACAGGGCGTCGCGGCCGAAGCCAAGGCGGCCGGCGTCGGCGACGTTGGCCTGGATGCGCTGGAAGACGCCACGATCGACCAGAAGGTGCTGGCGCGCGACCGCGCTCAAGGTGTGTTCACCCAGACCTTCACCGAATTCTCGAACCGCATGATCTCCGGCTACCGCCTGAAGCAGGGCGCGGCCAACCTGAAGAAATATGCCGACGTCTTCGCGCGCGCCGAAACAGAGTTCGGCGTCCAGCCGGCCGTCATCACCGCTTTCTGGGGACTTGAGACCGATTTCGGCGCCGTTCAGGGCGATTTCCATACGCTCGATGCGCTGGTCACGCTCTCGCACGATTGCCGCCGGCCTCAGCTCTTCCGGCCGCAGTTGATACCGCTATTGACCTTGATCGACCGCGGCGTGCTGCCGGCCGACGTCAAGGGCGCCTGGGCCGGCGAGATCGGCCAGACGCAGATCCTGCCCACCGACTATCTCGCCCGCGGTGTCGACGGCGACGGTGACGGCAAGGTCGATCTCAGGACCAGCGCGCCGGACGTCATCATGACCACGGCCGACAAGATCGTGTCGCGCGGCTGGAAGCGCGACCAGCCCTGGGTCGAGGAGGTGCGCGTTCCGGACGAGATGCCGTGGGACCAGACCGGCCGCACCAACAAGCTGCCGTTGTCACAGTGGGCCGCGTGGGGCGTCACCAATCCGGACGGCACGCCGCTGGTCGATAACGGCTTGAAGGCCGGACTGGCCTTGCCGATGGGCCGCAAGGGGCCTGCCTTCCTGACCTACGACAATTTCGACGTCTATCTGGAGTGGAACCAGTCCTTCACCTACGCGCTCACCGCGGCGGTGCTCGCGACGCGGTTTGCCGGCGCGCCGCAATTCGACCCCCGCACGCCGGAGCCCGGCCTCAACGGCGACCAGATGAAGGCGCTGCAGACCAAGCTCGAAGCCAAGGGCTACGATGTCGGCACCGTCGACGGCATTCTGGGAACCAACACGCGCGAAGCGATCCGCAAGGAGCAGATGCGGCTCGGCCTTCCGGTGGACGGCTGGCCGACGCCGGAGCTGCTGGCGAAATTGTGAATGGCGGGGCGATTCCGCTAACCTCGCCTCGACCGAACGAAATCGATGAATGCACGCAACGCCGGCGGCACGAGGCGGCGGCTCGGATGGTATAGATAGAAACCCGGAAAGCGGGGCGACCAGGTTTCGAGAAAGCGGACCAGCCTGCCCCTCTCGATCCATGGCTGGACCTGATAATCCATCATATAGGCCACACCGGCCCCATCCAGTGCCGCCTTGAGCATCAGCTCCGTATCATTGACGGTAAGACTTCCCTCGACCGCGATTTCCAGCGATCGCTTGCCTCGCGAAAACTCCCATCGGTAGATGTTGCCGCCGCCGGGCCATTGGAAGTTGATGCAGCGGTGCCGGTGCAGGTCCTGTGGATGACGTGGGATTGCGCGGCCCTCCAGATAAGCAGGAGCAGCCACGGCTGCCATTTGCAGATCGTCGCTCAGCTTCACCGCGACCATGTCTTTTTCCAGCCGCTCGCCAAGGCGGATTCCGGCGTCGAAACGACCCTCGACAATGTCGCTCAACAGGTCATCGACGATGACTGTCAGCGCGACGTCGGGATAGGCGCGCTGGAAATCGCCAAGGATCGGCGCGATGAAGCGCATCGCGGCGATGCGCGGAGCATTGATGCGCAGCGAACCGGCCGGACTGTCACGCGCGGCCTGCACCTCGGCGATAGCGTCATCCAGCTCTCCGAACGCAACACCAAGGCGCGCGAACAGTGTCTCGCCAGCCACGGTCGGCGAGACACTGCGCGTCGTGCGGTTGAGCAATCTCACGCCGATCCGCGCCTCCAACAGTCGGATCGATTGGCTGAGCGCCGGCGGCGATACCCGCAACCGCGCGGCCGCACGTACGAAACTGCCCTCTTCCACGATGGCCGCGAACGCTTTGAGCTCGGTGAATTCGGACCCGCGCATTATGTGTTCCTAGATTAACAAGGCAGTCAGATAATAGGTAATTATCCGATCAATTGCATGTCGCTATTTCTCAACCGTTCACATCGGCGCAGCCGTGAAGAGCTGAAGGAAATCGACCATGTCTCAATCGCTGCAGGGCAAAACCGCAATCATTACCGGCAGTTCACGCGGCATCGGCCGTGCCATTGCCGAGGGCCTCGCCGCCAAAGGCGCTTCGGTCGTCGTCAACTATGTCGGCAACAGGAAAGCCGCCGATGACGTGGTGGCCGCCATTTCGGCCAACGGCGGCAAAGCGGCGGCAATTCAGGCCGATATTTCCATTCCAGCCGATATCCGCAGGCTATTCGACGAAACCGAGGACCAAATGGGCGCCATCGACATTGTCGTTGCCAACGTCGGTGTCGCCGTCATCAAGCCGCTCGCCGAAGCTACCGAGGTCGATTTCGACCTCGTCTTCGGCACCAACGCCAAGGGCACGTTCTTCACGCTTCAGGAAGCGGCCAAGCGTGTTCGCGACGGCGGTCGCATCATCGCCGTCTCGACCGGCGGCACCAAGATGTTCTTCACACAGACGGCGCTCTATCTCGGCAGCAAAGGTGCGGTCGAACAGTTCGTTCGCGTGCTCTCGCGCGAGCTAGGGCCGCGCGGCGTCACCGTGAATGCGCTGTCGCCGGGCTTCACCGACACCGACCTGCTGCCGCAGCGCGATCGCGCGGTGGCCGCCGGCATGTCGCCGTTCGGCCGGATAGGCGCGCCACGCGATGTTGCCGATGTTGCAGTCTTCCTGGCCAGCGACGCAGCCCGCTGGCTTACCGGCGAGAACATCCAGGCCAGCGGCGGAGTTGCCTAATTCGCCATCGTCTCCAGGCTCGCAAACCCCTGCGGCGCATCGCCTTCGTCGAAAGGTGTCGTCACTTCCACAAACGTATCGGGAAAGAAGCCGTTGAAGCGGGTCCTCAGCGACAGCGAATAGGCGCCGATATGGCCGATCTCGATCCAGTCGCCGGTGTCGACCGTTTCCGGCAGCCAGAACGGCCTGGACAGGATGTCGACGGAATCGCAGGTCGCGCCGCAGACCTTGAACGGCACGATGGTCTTCTCGCTGCCGTTGCGCGTGCGGATCGCGGGGTCGGGGATGAAGCGCGCCGGCAGCGTGATCTTGCCGGTCCATGAATCGGAGAGCGACGCCCAGATGCCGTCATTGATGTAGAGCCTTTTGCCCTTGCGCAAGAGCACGCGCACGATCAGCGACAGGCAGCGCGCCACGATCACGCGGCCGGGCTCGGCGACCAGCGGCATCTCGTCGAACTGATATTCCTTGAGGTCGCCGGCCAGCCGCGACATCAGCTGGCCGAGCGACGGCATCTCGATGTGCCTGCGGTTGGGGTCGTGGCCGTATTCGGCGGGAAAGCCGCCGCCGACGTCGAGCCCGGCAATGTCGAAGGTCAGCCGGTTGCGCACCCAGTCGGCCGAGGCCAGCGCCCGCTCATAAGTGTCGGGATCCTCGATCTGACTGCCGACATGAAAGCAAAGGCCGACGTTGTAGCCGGTGCGGTTGAGCCGCTCGGCAAGCTCGACCGCATTGGCAGGCCCGGCACCGAACTTCTTCGACAGCTCATAGGCGGCGTGCCCCTTGGTCTGGATGCGCACGAACACGGTGAGCGCGCCGGGGTCGATATCGAGCGCGCGCACCACGCGCGTCAGCTTGGTGATCTCGTCCTCATGGTCGAGCGAAATCACCCTGATGCCATATTTCTCCAGCGCCAGCTTGATGTCCGACTGCGCCTTGACCGGATGCATGTAGAGCATCTCGGCATTCGGCGAGACGGCGCGCACGGCGGCGAACTCGCCGGGCGAGGCGACGTCGAAGGCGCTGACGCCGGCCTCGACCAGCGTCCTCAGCACGATCTGCTCGCCATTGGTCTTCACCGCATAGGCGGTCTTGCCGGGAAACATTCCCATGAACTGCAAGGCATCGGCCTTCAGCACTTGCGGGCGGAAGCAGTAGACCGGATCGTCCGGGCGAAGCGCCAGCGCCGCCTCGCGGGCATTTTCGAATCGCTGCATGGACGAATCCTTGATCTGGCCGCGCACAATTAATCCTAGCTAGCCGCCAAAGAAAACAGTTCTGTGTCTCGCCTTCACGCGCGGCCGGCCGCACACTTTGAGCCACGCTAAACCATTGGTCAGGTTTCGGGTGGCCCTTGCCGCCAGACCGTCTATCGGTTGGAGCTGTCCGGCCGGACTGAGATTTGCGACCGGCCTGGGAGGGTTGACGAGATGACGATTACGGCTGGCGCCGCGGCGACGCGCGGACCGATGACGCTCAAGGACTGGGCTCAGCTGCTTTTGCTCGGCGCGATCTGGGGCGGCTCGTTCTTCTTTGCCCGCATCGCCGTGTCCGAGATCCATCCGCTGGCGCTGGTGCTGTTTCGCGTCGCGATCGCCGCGGCGGCGCTTCAGCTCTATCTGGCGGTTCGCGGTCCGTCTTTGCGCTTCGCCTTTCCCTATGGCGGCCTGTTCTTCCTGCTGGCGCTGACCAACAACGTCGTTCCCTTCTCGCTGATCTTCGCCGGCCAGACCGAGCTCGGCGCCGGCGTTGCCTCCGTGCTCAACGCCACGACACCGTTCTGGACGCTGATTCTGGCCAATGCGCTCACCACGGACGAAAAGCTGTCATGGAACAAGCTGGCCGGCATCGCGCTTGGCGTTGCGGGGACGGCGGTGATGATCGGCCCGGGCTTGATTGCCGGCCTCGGCGGGCCGGTCTGGGCGAAGTTCGCGCTGATCGGCGCCTCTTTGTCCTACGCGGTCGCCCTGATGATCGCGCGCCGCTTCAAGGGCGTCCCCTCGCCGGTCATCGCCACCGGGCAGCTGACCGCGTCGACCATCATCATGATCCCCGTCGTGCTCGTTGCCTACGGTCCGGCCGAACTGTTTTCGGCCTCGCCGCCGGTCTGGGCCGCGGTGCTGGGACTGGCGCTGCTTTCGACCGCCTTTGCCTACATCCTCTATTTCAACCTCGTCGCCTCGGCCGGCGCCACCAACGCCTCGCTGGTCACTTTGATCGTGCCGGTCAGCGCCGTGCTGCTTGGATTCCTGTTCCTTGGCGAGAGGTTGGCGGCCTTCGAGATCGGCGGCATGGCACTGATCGGACTCGGCCTAATCACCATCGATGGCCGCCTGTTCGGCCGATGGTAGCGGTGCCATGCCACGGCTTCGCCATAATTTTTTCACAACTTTTGGATCGATTTTTGCCGAAGAGTTTCAACGGCTAACGACAAATCGGCGGTCGCAAATTCCACAATCACGTCGCAATGCAGCATATTTTCCGCTTGCCTGTGACCCAAATGACTCTAGATTCCGGCCATAGCTCTTAAGAGGAGGCTATGACATGGGACTGACGAGGCCAATCAACGCATTGATGATCTGTGCTGCGTTTGCATTCATCGGCGCCCTTATCATAGGCGTTCTTCCCTGACCCGCCGAAGCCGGGAAGACCAGCACCGCAAATAGTCCAAATCAATTCGAAAAGGCCGGGGTTCCACCCGGCCTTTTCCATTCAGGCTGCGGCTGACCCAGCCGCCTCCGATTCATGCGAGCGGATGCCGATCATGTGGCAGACGGCAAAGACCAGATCTGCGCGGTTCATCGTGTAGAAGTGAAAATCGCCGACGCCGCGTTCGACGAGATCGTGCACCTGCTCGGCCGCCACGGCTGACGCCACCAGCGCATGCGTCTGCGCATCGTTCTCCAGTCCCTCGAAGCGCTCGGCCAGCCAGGTCGGCACCAGCGCGCCGCAGCGCGAGGAGAAATTGGCGACCTGCGTGAAATTATGCACCGGCAGGATGCCGGGCACGATCGGAATATAGATGCCAGCGCGGCGCGCCCGTTCGACATAGCGCTCGTAGAGATCGTTGTCGAAGAAGAACTGGGTGATCGCCCGCGTCGCTCCATTGTCGACCTTGCGCTTCAGCATGTCGATGTCGGTGGCGAAATCCGGGCTTTCCGGATGCTTTTCCGGATAGGCCGAAACCGAGATGTCGAAATCGCCGACGCTCTTCAGCGCTCCGACCAGTTCGGCGCCGTTCGCATAGCCATCGGGATGCGGGCGGTACGCGGTTCCCACGCCCGCCGCCGGGTCGCCGCGCAGGGCGACGAAACGGGTCACGCCGAAGCCGGCGAATTCCCGGATGACGGCGTCGACCTGATGGCGGGCCGCATCGACACAGGTCATATGCGCCGCCGGCGTCAGCGTCGTCTCGTTGAGGATGCGCTTCACCGTCCGCGCCGTGCGCTCCCGCGTCGAGCCGCCGGCGCCGTAGGTCACCGAGACGAATCTCGGCTTGAGCGGCTCCAGCCGGGTGACAGTGTCCCACAACCTTGCCTCCATCTCGTCCGTCTTCGGCGGGAAGAACTCGAACGAGACCCGGACCTTGTCGCCAATGTCGGGGCGGCGGGAAAAGCGGAATTGGTTCATCAGGCTGTTTCCCTTGCTGGTAGCGCATCATTGGACGGGTCGGCGATCAGCAGCCGGCGATCGCGGCCGAGCCAGAGCTTGACGGTGAGTTTTGCCTCGGCCTGGCCGCGCGGCTCGAATTCCTGGCTGTCCTCGAGATCGAGCCCTGCCTCCTCGAACCAGTCGGCGATCTGCCGGTCCGAGAAGCCGAGCCGCATATGGGCGTGCTGGTCGCGCAGGAACTCCAGATTGTGGGGCGCGAAGTCGACGATGACCAACCTGCCCGCCGGACGCAGCAGCCTCGCCGCCTCGCCGATGGCCCGTGCCGGATCGTCGAGATAGTGCAACACCTGGTGGATGGTGACGAGATCGAAGGCGTTGCGCTCGACGGGCGGCGAAAAGATGTCGCCCTGGCGTACCTGCGCATTGGCGACCCCCGCTCTGTCGAGATTGGCGCGCGCCACCGTCAGCATCTCGCGCGACATGTCGATGCCGACGCCGCGCCTGTAAAGCGGCGCGAAGATTTCCAGCAGCCTGCCCGTACCGGTACCGAGGTCGAGCATCGACTGGAACGGGCGTTTGCCGACGAGCTTGAGCAATGCGGCTTCCACCGCGCGATCGGGCACGTGCAGCGAGCGAATGCGGTCCCAGCT
This sequence comes from Mesorhizobium sp. WSM4884, assembly GCF_029625675.1. Classification (NCBI taxonomy): domain Bacteria; kingdom Pseudomonadati; phylum Pseudomonadota; class Alphaproteobacteria; order Hyphomicrobiales; family Phyllobacteriaceae; genus Mesorhizobium; species Mesorhizobium sp. WSM4884. The sequence continues at coordinate 188,533 of NZ_JARTVO010000001.1, read as the reverse complement.
CGCGGCGTTCACGGAAAAATACTCGGCGGCCCGGTCCTGCCGCTTGCGCTTGACCGCGGTCAGCCGCTCCAGATCGCGCACCACCTGCGCATCGGCCTCGCGCACGCCAGAAACCAGACGCTGCACGAAATCGCGCGAGCTGTCCGTGTCCGACAGCCTGAAGAAGGCCCAGGACCCTTCCTGGTAGCGGCCGATCAGCCCCGCGTCGAGCAGGAGCTTCAGATGTCGCGAGACGCGCGGCTGCGACTGGCCGAGGATTTCAGTGAGGTCGGAGACTGTGAGATCCCCACGCGACAGCAGCACCAAGATGCGCAGGCGGCTGGATTCTGCTGCCGCCTTCAATGTATCTACCATCGTGTCGAGCGTAACATGCATGAACGAGTTCTCGCTGAAAGATATAAAGATATGTTTATGTCGAATTTGAAACTCTGGCAAGCACTATGTCGCTTCCGGACAAGAAAATGGCGCAGCCGTGATCCGCGCGCCGCAAACGATTGAGCGGACGAAGGCGATGTTCGAGACACGCGAGGGTGAGAAGCTCCTTGAAACCGATCCGGCGGATATGCCGCCCGACGGCCATGTCGTCTTCATCGGCCGCATAGTCTCGCCCTGGACGAGCCGTGAGGACTGTCCGAAGAACATGCGCGCCGCCCGCGACACCGGACGGACGGCAGCCATCCTGATCGACGAGCGCTATCGTCCGGGGCTGCAGAATCTCGACCGCGCCAGCCACATCGTCATCCTGTCCTGGCTCGATCATGCGCCGCGGAATCTGATTGTGCAGAAACCGCGCCATGCCGCTGAACCGAAAGGCGTTTTCTCGCTGCGCTCCCCTGCCCGGCCAAACCCCGTCGGACTGCATGTCGCGAAGCTCGTCGCGCTCGATATCGAGGAAGGCCGGATCGAGATCGATGCCATCGACGTGCTCGATGGCACGCCGGCCATCGACGTCAAGCCCTACTATGCTTCGATCGACGCCTTCCCGGAAGCGGCCATTGCCGGGCGCGACGAGAAATGAGCGCGCCGACCGGCCGCCGCCGCGCCATTGCCAAGGCGCTGACCGCGCTGTTGCCGCTCGCCCCCTATGCCGACATGGAAAAGATCCGCGCCGATGCCGGCGCCGTGCATATGAAGACCTTGCCGCCGACGATCGCGGTCTGGCTGGCAACCATCGCCCATGTGCGCCACGCCCATACCGACTACGAGAAGCTGCTGGCCGAAGGCTATGATCGGGACTCGGCGCGCTTCTTTGTCATCGAGCAGACCAATGAGGTGCTCACCCGCTGGCGCGCAACGCGCTTGTTGGAAGAGGAGGACGAGGGCGAGTGAGGCCGCGTAGCCACCTGATCGGCCAAGCAGCGCCGGCGGCCTGGCTCTACTTCATTCGGGGCCAGACGCTAGCCTGCCCTCCCGTAACGACGAACGAGGAATGAAATGAGCCAGGCCGCCTCCAAGCCCGCCGCGCCGCTGCCCATTCTTTCAGATCGTCACGTCGACCCGCACGCCTATCCTGACGGGGTAGCTTACCTCGATGGACAATACCTGCCGATGTCGCAGGCCAAGGTCTCGGTGCTCGACTGGGGCTTTCTGCACTCCGACGCCACCTACGACACGGTCCATGTTTGGGATGGTCACTTTTTCCGTCTCGATCTGCATCTCGAGCGTTTCTTCGGCGGGTTGGAAAAGCTCCGCATGGCGATCCCGTTCGACCGCGACGGCGTCGCCGAAATCCTTCACAACTGCGTTGCGCTGTCCGGCCATCGAGCAGCCTATGTCGAGATGCTGTGTACGCGCGGCGTATCGCCGACCTTCAGTCGCGATCCGCGTCAGGCGGTCAACCGGTTCATGGCTTTTGCCGTCCCCTTCGGCTCCGTCGCCAATGCCGAGCAGCTGCGTCGCGGCTTGCATGTCGCGATCAGCGACAAGGTCCGTATTCCACCTACCTCGATCGATCCCTCGATCAAGAACTACCATTGGCTGGATCTGGTGCGTGGGCTCTACGACGCCTATGACCGCCGTGCCGACACCGCGCTGATCCTCGACTTCAACGGCAACGTCGCCGAAGGTCCGGGCTTTAACGTGTTCTGCGTCAAGGCGGGCAAACTGTCGACGCCCGCCATCGGCGTTCTGCCCGGCATCACGCGCCGCACCGTGTTTGAGTTGTGCGCCGAGGCGGGACTCTCCGCGGTGGCGGCGGATGTCAGCGTGGCCGCGCTCAAGACAGCCGACGAAGTCTTCATCACCTCGACTGCCGGCGGCATCATGCCCGTCACGACGATCGACGGCGCGCCTGTCGCCGGCGGCAAGGTCGGCGTGATCACTGAGCGTCTGATGGCACTCTATTGGAACAAGCACGACGATCCGGCCTGGTCGAGCCCGGTGCGCTACTAATGCATGTCGCCCAAAGTGCGCAGCGGTTTTGGGAGAACGGCATGCATCAAAACAAAGACTTGAAGCACGTCGCCTGAATCCGTTTCAGCGCGATGCGCTTTAGGCGCGATAGATCCACTGCTCCGGCACCCGCACCGATATCTCCTCGCCTGTCCTGATGATGCCCGGCTTCTCGACCCAGGCGACGAGACCGCGCAGGCGCTTGGCTGCTTTCGGAAACAGCAATGCCCCAGCCTCGGGGTCAGTCATGCCGGCATGCTCGGCCACCGAGCGACCGGAGAAGCGGCAGGGCCCGTTCTGGGAGTCGACCTTTACGGTCACGCCGCTCTTGAAAAACAGCAGCGATCCCGCCGGCAACATGGAAAGATGCGGCACGCCTTCGATCAGCAGGTTGGCGCCGATCCACTCCGGCTTGATCTCCGCGATGCCCATGCGCTCGGCGACAATGGCCAGCTCGTCGGCGGCGACCAGAGACAACTGCCGCTCGTTGCGCATCTCGGTGCCACGCGGATACCAAGGCTCGCGCCCGCCCGAACGCCGCGTCGCGCCGGCATGGAAATCGCCCTCGATGCCGTCGAAGCCGAGCCGCAATTGCTCCACCCGTCTTGTCTCGAAATGATCGGAAGGCGCCGTGTAAAGCGCCGCGGCCATCGCCGCGAGCTTGCGGCCCGGCACGATCTCGACGGGTGTTTCAATCGTGGAGAACAGGTCCGGCATCGGTTCCGCCATTTGAGTCGGCCGCTTTTCGCACTTCGGCTGCCCAGGCGGCAAGAGCGATCTCGGCCAAAGCCCTGAGGTCTTCCGCCGAAGCGCCGTCGCGCGCCTGGATCGACATTCCGTGCATGACACCGGTCAGGTATTTGGCCAATCGCTCGACGGACAGATTCGCCGGCAATTCGCCGGCCTCTTGGCCCTTGGCCAGTCGAGCCGAGATCGCCGCTTCGGTCGCCTTGCGATATGTCTTGAGCTCGTCCGCGATGGCTTGCGCCTGCGGCGAGGTCGCCAGCGCACCGCTGATGAAAAGACAGCCGCCGGGCTTGCCCGGCCGGGTGTAGGCCTCTGCCGCGCCCATCAGCAGCAAACGGATCGCCTCCTTGACCGGCACCGGCGCGCTAAGCGCGTCGAGCGCAAACCCGATCTCCCTTTCGTGGTAGCGCGCCAGCGCCCGACGGAACAGCGTCTCCTTGTCGGTGAAGGCGTTGTAGATCTGCGGCGGCGTCAGGCCCATGGCCTCGCGCAGCATGGCAAGCGAGGTCGCTTCATAGCCATGCTCCCAGAACAAATGCATCGCGGCGTCGAGCGCAACCTCCGGGTCGAATGCGCGCGGCCTGCCGCCGCGTGACTTCTCGAAATTTTCCATAGTGATCGATACGAAACCTATTGACTTGCCGATTTGAAGTAACGTATCAATCAATACGTAACCTGACAAGCGCAAAGCACTAGTGCCGTCGGGGCCATCCGCAGCAAGCAAGGGAAACCCATCGTGCCGATCACCGTGACCGCGCCCGAAGGCGTGCTGACAGCAGCTGGAGAGCGCGAAATCGTGCCCCGCCTGAGCGCCGCGCTCATTGAGGCCTCCGGAGCCACCGGGAATTCATTTTTCGCTGCAATCGTCGGCGGAACGGTCCATGTCCTGCCTAATCATCGCATTCATGCGGGCGGTGCCAACCGGCCTGTCGTCATGGTGGAGCTGAAACTGCCGAACATCGGCCTGGCTTCCGTTGAGGCACGCGAGGCATTCATCACCGCCGCCGCCAAAATCGTCGGCGACCTTTGTGAGCCGGGTCACAGGCCCGAAAACACCTGGATCAACATTCTCAATGCACCCGACGGCGGCTGGGGTATCGGCGGCCGGCAATATTCAGGCGAGGCCCTGGTCGCGGCGGCGATGGCCGCCGCATGACGACCACGGTTCAGAAGCAGGGGCAAGGGATGCGGTTTTCTCCCTCGCTGTTCTTCACGACCAACTGCGAGGAGGCTCTCGCCTTCTACGAACGGTGCGGCCTCGGCCGGGGAACAGTCCTGCTGCGCTGGGGTGAAAACAATATGCCCGTGCGAACCGAGGCCATGCGAGGGAAAGTGCTGCATGCCCGGTTCGAGGGGCCGGGCATCCTTTTTCACGCATCCGACAATGACGACGCCGAGCCCATGAAAGGCTCGGCGCTGATGTTGGAGTTCGACGACCTCATCACGATGCGGGCGCTGTTCGGTAACATGGCCGAGGGCGGCGGGATCACCGTGCCTCTGGCGCGTCGATATTGGGGGACGAGCTTCGGGATGCTCGTCGATGCCTTTGGCGTACAGTGGATGTTTAGCTGTTCGAGCGAATAGGAGCGGCGTCTGTCCGCCGCTCGCCTTGCGATCATGACGTTCTTACTGGCCGCCACTATCTTTCGCCCCGCGGCGTCGCTTTCATGGCGGCGCCAAGACGAAAGGTTGATCATGCATCCCGGACCCGCAATCGCTGCCTTGTGGCTGGCTTGGATCGTATCCTGGGCTTTGGCCTCCTTCTGGGCCGACCCCGCGCAAAAGCGCGCAGGCTTCAGGGCTGAGGCGCAATATCGGGTACTGTGGCTCGCCGGCACCATCCTGCTGTTCCTGCCGGCGCACGGCTATGCCGGCAGGCTGCGGCTGTGGACGCCGACGCTTGCCGAGGCGTGGATCTGTGTCGCCCTGATCGCCATCGGCATCGCCTTCGCCTGGTGGGCGCGCCTGCATCTCGGCAGGCTGTGGTCCGGCACCATCACCGCCAAGGCCGATCATCGCGTGGTCGAGACCGGTCCCTATCGGCTGGTCCGCCACCCGATCTACACCGGCCTGCTGCTGTCGATCCTGGCCACCATGGCCGCGAAGGGCACGGTCTGGGGCATCGCCGGCGCCGGCCTTCTGCTTGTCGGCATCGTCGTCAAGGCGCGACTGGAAGAGAGCTTCCTGCGCGGCGAACTCGGCCCCGCCTATGACGACTATGCCAGGCGCGTGCCGATGCTGGTGCCCTTCGCGCCCGCCTGACGTGGTTTTCAGAGCATCCTGAGCAGCGCGCCACCGATCGAATAGCCGGCGCCGAAGGCGCAGAGCAGGCCGAAATCGCCGGCCTTCATGTCGGCGTGATTCTCCGACAGCGCCACGATCGCTCCGGCGCCAGCCGTGTTGCCGAGCCGCTCCAGCACCATCGGCGCGCGGTCATGGTCGACATCGTGGCCGAAGGCGAGCTTCAGGATCATCGCGTTCATGCGCGCATTGGCCTGATGCAGCCAGAAGCGGCGGATGCCTTGCGGCGTCAGGCCATGCTCGGCCAGGAACTCGACGATGAATTTATGGCCCGCGACGGTGACTTCCTTGAACACCTTGTTGCCGACCTGCTTGATCAGATTGCCTTCGAGCTTGATCTGGTAGGGATCGTCCTGTGCAGTGCGGGTGTGGTAGCCGAGATTGGTGCGGATGTTGTTCGACATCTGCGTCCAGGTGCGCGTGTCGAGCACCTCGAAGCGCCCCGGCCGCTTCTCGCCTTGGTTGAGCCCTTCGACGATCATCGCGACGGAGGCGTCGCCGAAGATGAAATGCGTCTGCCGGTCGCGGAAATTGAGATGACCGGTGATGATTTCCGGCGTCGACACCAGGATGCGCTTGTGCGCCCCTGCCCTGACCAGGTTGACCGCGATGTGCAGCGCCGCCGCGGCGGAAGAGCAGCCCAGCCCCATGTCGAAGCCGGCGCCCTTGGTGCCCAGCGCCTCCTGCATCTCGATGGCGATCGCCGGATAAGGCCGCTGGTGATGCGAGGCCGAGCAGATCACCAGATCGATATCCGACGCTTTCACGCCGGCATGAGCGATCGCTTTCTTGGCGGATGCGATGCCGAACTCCGCCTGGAGCGACAGCGCGTCATCCGGCCGCGCCGGAATCCGTGGCGCCATGCGGGCGGGATCGAGGATGCCTTCGCGCTCGATCACATGGCGGGTCTGCACGCCCGATGCATGGACAATGAAATCGCTGTCCGACTTCTGCAGCAGCGTCTCACCGGTGACGACACGACGGGCATTTTCGGTATCGACCCAGCTGTTGAAGCTTCCGACCAGCTCTTCATTGGTGATGACGGGCTCGGGGATTTCGGCGCCGATGCCGCTGATGATGACGCGATGCATGTCCAATCCGTCCGAGGCGCAGCCTGTTGGTGCCGAAGCGGGGCGGGCCACCCTTGTCGCATTTGGCCGGTTTATGCCAGCTTAAATCTCTGCTGCGCGCGGCTATCGCGATGAGTTGACCGGACGCGCTCAGGCGCGCTTGGCGATGATGAAGATGCGCGGGAAGCGCAGCAGCACCTTGCCGTTCGCCATCTTCGGATAGGCCCTTGCGATCTTGGCGGTATAGCTTTCGAGGAAAGTCTTCTTCTCGTCCGCGTCGAGCGGATCGAGGAAGGGCTTCAGCCCCGTTGACTTGACCCACTCCACGATTGCTTCAGCATCGGCCAGCGGGTGGTTGTAGATCGTGTGCCAGATATCAACCCGATCCGCGAGCGGCGACAGGAGATCGTAGTAGAAGGAAACCGGCGGCAGCGGCGCGCGCGCGGCGCCCTTCAGCTTCGCCGAGAACGGCATCTCGGCCGCCGTGTCGCGCATCAGCTGATGCGAGGGTTCGCCGAGATTGTCGGGCATCTGGATGGCGAGGGCGCCGCCGGGCGCGAGCAGTCCCATCAGCCGCTGGAACACCGCCGGATGCCCCGGCAGCCACTGGAAGACCGCATTGGCGAAGATCACGTCGACCGGCTTCTCCGGCTGCCAGATGGAAGCATCCGCAAGTTCGAAATTGACGTTGGGCAGCCGCGCCCGCGCCTTCTCGATCATGTCCGGCGAAGTGTCGAAGCCGCGGACTTCGGCATCCGGCCAGCGCTCGACTAGAAGCTCGGTAGAGTTGCCCGGACCGCAGCCGATATCGACGACGCGGCGCGGAAAGTCGACGGGAACTTGAGCCGCCAAGTCCCGCGCGGGCCGCGTGCGCTCATCCTCGAACTTCAGATATTGGGCGGCGGACCAGTCAGCCATTTCAGAACCTCGTATTTGTTCGCCGCCCGTGGACTGTCCTACCTTGTCAGCCGCTTGTGCGTCATGCGGTGCGGGGTTGCCGCTTCCGCGCCCAGGCGGCGAAGCTTGTCCTTCTCATATTCCTCGAAGTTGCCTTCGAACCATTCGACATGCGCATCGCCCTCGAAGGCGAGCATGTGGGTCGCCATGCGGTCGAGGAACATGCGGTCGTGGCTGATGATGACGGCGCAGCCGGCATAGGCTTCGAGCGCGTCTTCCAGCGCGCTCAGCGTCTCGGTGTCGAGGTCGTTGGTCGGTTCGTCGAGCAGCAGCACATTGCCGCCGCCCTTCAACATCTTGGCCAGATGCACGCGGTTGCGCTGGCCGCCCGAGAGGTTGCCGACCTTCTGCTGCTGGTCGCCGCCGCGGAAGTTGAAGGACGAACAGTAGGCGCGGCTGTTGACCTCGTGCTTGCCGAGCTTGATGACCTCGGCGCCGCCGGAGATCTCTTCCCACACCGTCTTGTTCGCGTCGAGCGCGTCGCGGCTCTGGTCGACATAGCCGAGCCTCACGGTCTCGCCGATGCGGATCGAGCCCGCATCCGGTTTTTCCTGGCCGGTGATCATCTTGAACAGCGTCGTCTTGCCGGCGCCGTTCGGGCCGATGACACCGACGATGCCGCCCGGCGGCAGTTTGAACGACAGGTCCTCGATCAGAAGCTCGTCGCCAAAACCCTTGTTGAGGCCCTCGACCTCGATGACGACATTGCCGAGGCGTTCGCTCGACGGAATGACGATCTGCGTGTCGGTGGGCTTGCGGCTCTGCGACTGCTCGACCAGCTCCTCATAGGCCTTGATACGCGCCTTGGACTTGGTCTGGCGCGCCTTCGGCGAGGACTGGATCCATTCGCGCTCGCGCCAGATCGCCTTCTGGCGGGCGTCGTCCTCGCGGCCCTCCTGGATCAGGCGCTTGGCCTTGGCGTCGAGATACTTGGTGTAGTTGCCCTCGTAGGGAATGCCGCGGCCGCGGTCGAGCTCGAGGATCCAGCCGGTGACATTGTCGAGGAAGTAGCGGTCGTGGGTGATGATCAGCACCGAGCCCGGATAATCGCGCAGGTGCTTTTCCAGCCATTGCGTGGTCTCGGCGTCGAGATGGTTGGTCGGCTCGTCGAGCAGCAGAAGGTCGGGCTGTTCGAGCAGGAGGCGGCACAGCGCCACGCGGCGGCGCTCGCCGCCCGACAGGTTGGTCACCTCGGAATCGGCCGGCGGACACTGCAGCGCATCCATCGCCATCTCGACCTGCTGCTCGAGATCCCAAAGGTTGAGGCGATCCATCTCGTCCTGCAGCTTCGCCGACTCGTCGGCCGTCTCGTCGGAATAGTTCATCATCAGCTCGTTGTAGCGCTCGATGATGGCGGTCTTCCTGGCGACGCCGTCCATGACGTTTTCACGCACGGTCTTGCTGGCGTCGAGCTGCGGCTCCTGCGCGAGGTAGCCCACGGTCGCTCCCTCGGCCAGCCACGCCTCGCCCTGATACTCCTTGTCGAGCCCGGCCATGATGCGCAGGATCGTCGACTTACCCGAACCGTTGGGGCCGAGAATGCCGATCTTGGCGTCCGGGTAGAAGGACAGGTGGATGTTGTCGAGCACCTTCTTGGTGCCGTAGGCCTTCGACAGGCCGGACATGTGATAGATGAACTGGCGAGCCACGCGCGCTTTCCCTGGAAACTGAGGTGTCACATTGGATGGGGGTTGCGCGCTATGTAGGCGATGCAGCGCCGAACGGCAATCGCTTTCGGCACGCCGGACCTTCCTGAGGCTTTCGCCGGGCTGGAGGCAGCCATGCGCAGTCGATCAAATCCTTGCACGGCCCGAGCCGGTGAAAGCAGCGGTTAACCATTCCCCTTCAGAACAAAGAAGGTTGGGAAATTGCGGCAAGGCCGCGATTTTCGGGAGAGATCGGGTCGACGACGTGCTGAACGGTTCCTTGCTGCTTGCCGAAGCGGTCCTGTACTTCGGCGCCATGGTGACGCTCTTCCGCTTCCGGCGCCGCATCGGGCTCGGCGTGTTCATCTGCGCGCTCGGCGTCATGCATTTCCTCGAAACCTACCTCGCCAGCACCTTCTATGTCGCGCTGCCCTTCGGCATGGTCTCGCCAGGCTCCGCCGTGATGTTCTCCGGCAAATTGGTGATGCTGCTCCTGCTCTACATGAAGGAGGACGCGGCGACCGTGCGCCAGCCCATCTACGGCCTGCTGCTCGGCAATGCGCTGATGATCGCTCTCGTGCTCGTCCTGCGTTTGCACGCGATCTCGCCGCTTCCCGACGGCAAGATGCCGGATATCGGCTTCATCGACGAGATGGGCTGGCTGATGGCGTGGGGCACCTCGCTGCTCTTCCTCGACGCCATTTTGATCATCCTGCTCTACGAAAAGCTCGGCGCCTATCTGCGCCACAAGCCTTTTGCACGCATCCTGGCTTCGGTCGCCTGCGTGCTGACATTCGACCAGGCCGGCTTCTTCACCGCGCTGCATTTCGTCGCCGGTGCGCCGATCGAGGTCTTCTTCGGCGGCTGGTTCGCCAAGATGGCGGCGGCACTCGTCTACAGCGGCATGCTTGTCGCCTACCTCAAGTGGGTGGAAGACCACGAGATTACCCTGCCGCGCGGCCTCTCCGACATTTTCGACACCCTCACCTATCGCGAACGCTACGAGGCGCTGGTCAAGCATGTCGGCCGCGACGGCCTGACAGGACTGCTGCATCGCGGCAGCTTCGATGCCGACGGCGAGGCGGCTGTCGCGGCGTGCATCCGGACCGCCAAGCCGCTCAGCCTGCTGATCGTCGATGTCGACCATTTCAAATCGATCAACGACCGGTTCGGCCATGCCGAGGGCGACAAGGTGCTGAAATCGATAACCGCCCTGCTGATCGAGACTGTCGGAAGCGAGGACCAGGTGTTCAGGATCGGTGGCGAGGAGTTCGCGATCCTGTGCCCTCGGCCGCATTCGCTGGCAAAGCTGCTCGGCGAAAGCATCAGGAACGCAGTCAAGACCTCAGGCCATACCAGCCGTTTCAACATAACCGTCAGCGCCGGCGTCTCGACGGTCGGCGAGACGACGCGCTGCCTGGCCGACATTTTCGCATTGGCCGACCAGCGCCTCTACAAGGCCAAGTCGAGCGGCCGCGACAGGGTGGTCGGCGAGCCGGGCAGCGACGCCAACAGCCGACAGGCAGCTCCGAAGACCGCCTGACTTCGGCAGCCAAACCCGGCTGCCGGGCTCTTACTGAAACCCGATCGCGTCGACCGTGCCCTTTGGGCAACCGGCCTTGCCCGTCGGCGCCGAGGCCATGAGCAGGTCGGCGAGCTTGCTCTCGGGACCGATCGGGCCGGAGAGGCCGAGCGTCAGCTCGCCGATCAGCCGCCGGCCGCCGGACGGATCGACCAGGCAGGAAACGCGCACCCGGTCGCCGGCGCCGGCGCCGAAGGCCTTGTCGAAGGCGTCTCGGATCTGTTGCGACGTCAACTGCTTGCCGATGTTCTTGGTGAAGAGGTCGCGCACCGGCGAGGCATTCACCGCGCGCATCAGATTGAGCGCGTCGGAGAAATAGTCCTGCTGGCTTTTGCCGTAGCAGGTGCCGTGCTTGATCCACTCATGGCGTTCGAGCTTGGAAGCCGTGCCCGGCATAACCTGGTCGAGTTCGGCGCGCGTGCTGGCATCGAGATTGACGGGCGGCAGGTCTCCCCAATGCGCGGGGTTGTCGTTGGCTTTGTCGCCGGCCGACACTTGGCAATAGAAATTGCCGTTCGGCTGCGGCCACAGCCCATGCAGGGTGAAGTGGGAAGCATCGAACTCGCTGGGATTCTGTGCCTTGCATTCGGGCTTGCTGCCCTTGGTCTCGCAGAAGGCGGGCTGCCAGCTCAGCGCGAAGACATATTCAGGCTTGCCGGAGGCGGGCTGCGACGGCTTGGCCTGGCCGGCGGGTGCCGGTGCGGCCGCGGCGCTGCCGCCGGTGACATGGCCGCAGTTGATCTTCACCCAACGCCGTTCCGGATCGGCGCCCGGAACCTGGATGAGGTAGTGGGTGGGTTCGTCCTTGTTGCCGGCCAGAAGCTGGTAGCTCTGTCCTGTTTGAGTGGACACGTCGCCGGGATTCTTGCCGCTCTTGATGGCTTGCGTCGCAGGACAGGCGCTGTCGGCCACGAAGGTGCCGCTCATCTTCACATCGGCCCGCGCTTCGCCGGCGCCAACCAGAGCCAGAACGACCGAACCCCACAATGCCCAAGCCCGCATTCCCGCTCTCCCGGCGATCATTGAACCGTATTGAATTCGTCACACTAGAACAGGCGAAGTGTCAGAATTACGATCTTTTTCGCCGCGCGAAAATAATCCCCAGGAGAGCGATGGGCGCGTCCGATCCGGTCGAAAGGATCGCGCTCTCTTGACGCCGTCGAAACCCTCGCCCATCAGTCGCGAAGGGAGCGAGACATGCCATTCGACAAGCAGACCAGGCTGGCCTCACCGACCGGGGCCGACCTCAACCTCTATGTGAGACAAGCGCGGACATCTCCGCGCACCGTCATCCAGATCAATCACGGCCTGGCCGAGCATGCGGCGCGTTACGCCCGCTTTGCCGATTTCCTCGCCGAACGCGGCTTTCATGTTTACGCCCATGACCATCGCGGTCATGGCGCGACCAAGGCGCCCGACGCGCCGCTCGGCAGGTTCGGCGATGCCGACGGTATCGCCAAGGTGATTGCCGACGTCGGCGCGGTCCACGATCTGATCGCCGCCGAGCATCCGGAGCTGCCGGTTATCGTCTTCGGCCATTCGCTCGGTGCCTCGATCGCGCTGAACTTCGTGCTCCGCCACTCGCGGCGCGTCCATGCCGCCGCGATCTGGAACGGCAATTTTTCGCAAGGTCTGCTCGGCCAGCTGGCGCTGGGCATTCTCGGATGGGAACGGTTGCGGCTGGGATCAGACGTGCCGTCGCGCCTTCTGCCCAAGCTGACCTTCCAGGCCTGGGGCAAGGCCGTGCCCAACCATCGGACCTTGTTCGACTGGCTGTCGCGCGATCCGGTCGAGATCGACAAATACATCGCCGATCCGCTCTGCGGCTGGGATGCCTCCATCTCGATGTGGCGCGATGTGGTCGAGATGGCGCTTTACGCCGGCAAGGATTCCAGCTTTGCCGGCGTGCGGCGCGACCTTCCCGTCAACCTGGTCGGCGGCGAGAAGGATCCCGCCTCGGAGCACGGCAAGGCGGTTAGCCACCTCGCCCGGCGCATGGACCGAATGGGCTTTTCGAATCTGGTTTCAAAGGTTTACGCGGAGACGCGTCACGAAAGCCTGAACGAGGTGAACCGCGACATCGTCATGAACGATTTCGCCGCCTGGGCAGATCGCGTGCTGAAATCCTAGCGGCAATTGGCCCAGTGTATGGGCCGTGACAGCGGCAGCGGCTATTGATAGACGCTGCGCTTTCGACCCCATTCACGGTGATCCATGGCTGAACCTCCGCTGAAAGGCATCCGCGTTATCGAACTGGCCCGCATCCTGGCGGGACCCTGGGCCGGGCAGTTGCTCGCCGACCTCGGCGCCGATGTCATCAAGGTCGAGAGCCCGGACGGCGGCGACGACACCCGCAAATGGGGCCCGCCCTTCGTCATGAGCCATGACGGCGAGAACCTTTCGGCGGCCTATTACCATTCCTGCAATCGCGGCAAGCGCTCGATCGCCATCGATTTCTCCAAGCCCGAGGGCGCCGATACGCTGCGCCGCCTCGTCGCCACGGCCGACGTGCTGATCGAGAACTTCAAGCTCGGAGGCCTCAGGAAATACGGCCTCGACTATGAGAGCCTGAAGAAGACCAACCCGCGCCTCGTCTATTGCTCGATCACCGGCTTCGGCCAGGATGGCCCGTATGCGCCACGCGCCGGCTACGATTTCATCATCCAGGCGATGGCCGGCATGATGTCGATCACCGGCGAGGCCGGCCGCGAGCCGCAGAAGGCTGGCGTCGCCATCTCCGACCTGTTCACCGGCCTCTATTCCGTCATCGCCATCCAGGCGGCGCTGCGCCATGCCGAGAAGACCGGCGAAGGCCAGCACATCGACATGGCGCTCTACGACAGCCAGATCTCGGCGCTCGGTAACCAGAACCTCAACTATCTCGTTTCCGGCAAGTCGCCGGTGCAGATGGGCAATGCGCATATGAACATCGCGCCTTACGAGGTGCTGCCGGTGAGAGACGGCCACATCATTCTCGCGGTCGGCAATGACGGCCAGTTCGGCAAGTTCTGTGCGGTAGTTGGCCTGACCGACTTGCCCGCCAACCCGGACTTCGCCACCAACCCCGCCCGCGTCGCCAATCGCGCCAGGCTGCGCGAGCTGATCATCGAGACGCTAAGCACTTGGGAACGCGATCCGCTGCTGGCCAAGCTCGAAGCGGCCGGCGTTCCGGCAAGCCCCATCAACACGATCGGCCAGATGTTCGCCGATCCGCAGACGATCGCGCGCGGCATGCGGCTCGACCTCGACGACGGGCACGGCAATTTGCTGCCTTCCGTGCGCGCGCCGATGGTGATGTCGGGCACGCCGCTCGTCTACGAGCGCCCCTCGCCGCGTCTTGGCGAGCACACTGCAGAAATCCTTGCCGAACTGGAGAGATCAGCAAAATGAAGACCGGCGGACAACTGATCGTCGAGGCGCTCGAAGCGAACGGCACCGACCGCATCTTCTGCGTGCCCGGCGAATCCTATCTGGCTGTGCTCGACGCGCTGCACGACTCTTCGATCCGCACCATCGTCTGCCGCCAGGAAGGGGGTGCCGCGATGATGGCCGACTGTCAGGGGCGCCTGACCGGCAAGCCCGGCATCTGCTTTGTCACCCGCGGCCCGGGTGCCACCAACGCTTCCGCCGGCATCCACATCGCCATGCAGGATTCGGTGCCGCTGATCCTATTCATCGGTCAGGTCGCCAGCCACGCCAAGGAGCGCGAGGCTTTTCAGGAGGTCGACTACAAGCGCTTCTTCGGCGACATCGCCAAATGGGTGGTCGAGATCGACGATGCGTCGCGCATCCCGGAATTCGTCACCCGCGCCTTTGCGGTCGCGACGTCAGGCAGGCCCGGCCCTGTCGTCATCTCGCTGCCCGAGGACATGCTGACCAGCGAGGTCGAGGCGCCGGAAGCGCTTCCGCACACGCCGATCGAGACGCGTCCCGGCGAGGCCGAGCTCGACGCGCTTGAAATGCTGTTGAGCAACGCGAAGCGCCCATTTGTCATCCTCGGCGGCACGCGCTGGAATGAGGAAGCGGTGGCGCATATGCGCACGATCGCCGAGGTATGGTCGCTGCCTGTCGGCTGTTCCTTCCGTCGCCAGATGCTGTTCGACCATTTGCACCCGAACTATGCCGGGGACGTCGGCATCGGCATCAACCCCAAGCTGGCGGCACAGATCAAGCAGGCCGATGTCGTGCTGCTGATCGGCGGCCGCATGGGCGAGATGCCTTCTTCCGATTACACGCTGCTCAAAAGCCCCTACCCCGACCAGGCGCTGGTGCATGTTCATGCCGACGCCGGCGAGCTAGGCCGCGTCTACCGCCCGACACTGGCGATCAACGCCTCGCCCTCGGCTTTCGTCGCGGCTTTTGCCAAGCGCAAGCCGGCCGGCACGCCTTCGTGGGGGGAAGAAACGGCGAAAGCTCACGCCGCCTATCTCGAATGGTCGACACCGCCTGAGACCGGTCCTGGCGCCGTCCAGATGGGGCCGATCATGAACTATCTGGAAAAGGCGCTGCCGGAGGAGACCATCCTCACCAACGGCGCCGGTAATTACGCTATCTGGGTGCACCGCTTCCACCGCTTCCGCCGCTTCGCCACGCAGGCCGCCCCGACCTCTGGCTCGATGGGCTACGGCACACCGGCGGCCGTTGCCGCCAAGGCGTTGTTCCCGGATCGCACCGTGGTCGCCTTTGCCGGCGACGGCTGCTTCCTGATGAACGGGCAGGAATTCGCGACCGCCGTCCAGTACGACCTGCCGATCATCGTGGTGGTGGTCAACAACGGCATCTACGGCACGATCCGCATGCATCAGGAGCGGGAATATCCGAACCGCGTCGTCGCCACCGACCTCAAGAACCCGGACTTCGCCGCTCTCGCCCGCGCCTACGGCGGCCATGGCGAGACGGTCGAAAAGACCGGGGACTTCGCTGCCGCCTTCGAACGCGCACGCGCCAGCGGCAAGCCCGCGATCGTCGAGATCAGGCTCGATCCCGAGGCGATCACGCCGACCCGCACGCTGACGCAGATCCGCGACAAGTCGTGATCAGGCCGAAAGAGACGGGTCACCCGCCTCGTCACAGCGTAGGGACGTTTGGCTACATCGTTCCGCCCGTTGCCTTCTCGATCTGCCCGCGGATCTCGCCGTCCGGGTTGGCGGCGGTGTGGATATTGACATAATATTTGCCGGCCTCCAGGTCGGTGGCCTGGGCATCCGTCAGCGTCGCCGAGCCCTTGATTGGGCTCTTGAGCTTCTTGAACGGGATTACGGGATCCGCGTTTTCGCCCTTTGCCGCCGGACCGTGAATGTGAGCGGCCGACGCAGGCCCGCTGAGGCCGGAATATTTGACGTTCCAGCTGAGCTTCTTGTTGGCGGTATTGAATGTGAGTGTGGCAGTTCCCTTGCCCTTGGTCGTGACAGGCGGGTTCTGCTGGCCACCATCGAGCGTCGCCTTGAATTTCATCGTGTCGGCCATGACCGGCGATGCGAGCAGGAAGGCGGTCGAAACCGCTAGCGCCGAAAGCAGCGGCAAGGATTGGATGCGCATTGGAAGACCTCCGTTTGACTGACGCGTCCGTCACGGCCCCCCGGCGCGCGGATGCACTTACAGCAACGGTTGGCCGGCGCTTTGTATCCCCGCGCACGCATATTTTACCGGCGCCAACAAAAAGGGGCGGTCGTCGCCCGCCCCCTTTCAACTCCGTTGCAGAGGCCTGACCTTTACTTGATCGCCTTGTCGGTGATCGCGGTCGTGTAGGCGCCCGAAGGCTCCTTGGCGATGATCTTCTGGTCGAGCAGCGCCTTGGCGGTGCGCTCGTAAGTTGCCGGATCGAGCTTGCCGTCGGCATTGTCGATCAGCTTGGCGACTTCGCCCATCATGCGCTTCTGGTGGTTCTCGTCCTGGCCGCCGTTGTCCATGACGATTCCGGCCGCTTCGTCCGAATTGTCGACGGCATATTTCCAGCCCTTCATCGAGGCGCGCACGAAGCGCACCATCTTGTCCTCGAAGGCCGGGTCCTTCAGCTTGTCCTCAAGCGCGTAGAGCCCGTCCTCGAGCAGGTCGTTGCCCATGGCCGAGTAGTTGAAGACGGTGAGCTGCTCCGGCTTGTAGCCGGCGTCGATCAGCTGCCAGTACTCGTTATAGGTCATGACCGAGATGCAGTCCGCCTGCTTCTGGATCAGCGGCTGCACGTCGAAGCTCTGCTTCAGCACGGTGACGCCGTCCTTGCCACCGTCGGTCTTCAGGCCGAGCTTGTTCATCCAGGCGTAGAACGGATATTCGTTGCCGAAGAACCAGACGCCGAGCGTATGACCCTTGAAGTCGGCTTCGGTCTTGATCGGGCCATCCTTCGGGCAGACCAGCTCCATGCCGGCCTTCTTGAACGGCTGCGCGATGTTGACCAGCGGCACGCCCTTTTCGCGAGCCGCCAGCGCGCCACCCATCCAGTCGACGATGACATCGGCGCCGCCGCCGGCGATCACCTGCTCCGGCGCGATGTCCGGACCACCCGGCTTGATGTCGACATCGAGGCCCTCGGCATCATAGAAGCCCTTGGCCTTGGCGACATAGTAGCCGGCGAACTGCGCCTGCGTGACCCATTTCAGCTGCAGCGTCACCTTGTCGGCGGCCATAGCCTGGAAAGCGGCCAGCGACATCGCGCCGGCTAGAGCAGAAATTACCAGTCTTTTCATATTTTTACCCTCTGAAGTTAGCACCCAAACCCACCGCCCCTATCCACCACGGACAGAGGGATGCCAAAACGTGACGGCTCTCTCGATAAGAGCGACCACGCCATAAAAGACCGAACCCGCAAGTGCTGCAACTGCGATTTCGGCCCAAACCATGTCGATGTTCATCCGTCCGACTTCGGTAGAAATGCGGAATCCCATGCCGACGACCGGCGTGCCGAAGAACTCCGCGACGATGGCGCCGATCAGCGCCAGCGTAGAGTTGATCTTCAGCGCGTTGAAGATGAACGGCATCGCCGCCGGCAGCCTGAGCTTCAGCAAAGTCGGCCAATAACCCGAAGCATAAGTGCGCATCAGGTCGCGTTCCATGTGCCCAGAGGCGGCAAGCCCGGCGACCGTGTTCACCAGCATCGGGAAGAAGGTCATGATGATGACCACCGCCGCCTTGGACGGCCAGTCGAAGCCGAACCACATCACCATGATCGGCGCGACGCCGATGATCGGCAGCGCCGAAACCATGTTGCCGATCGGCAGCAGCCCGCGCCTGAGGAACGGCACGCGGTCGGCAAGGATGGCGACGACGAAGCCGGCGAGGTTGCCGACGACGTAGCCGACCAGAACCGCCTTGAAGATCGTCTGCCGCACATCCTCCCCCAGGATCGGCAGCGCGTTGGCAATGCGCGCGCCGATGGCGCTCGGCGGCGGCAGCAGAATGAAGGGGATACCGGCGCCGCGTGTCACCGCTTCCCAGATGATCAGGATCCAGGCCCCAAAGATCGCCGGGATGATCAGGCGCAATCCAGCCTTCGCCCCACTCGCAGCGGGCCGCAGGGAGGATAACAGGGCCGCGCAGCGCCAGGCGAGCAGCCAGGCCGCGGCAAGAGCCAGGAAATAGGGCGCCAACGCCGTGCCCTCGAAACCGGCGATGCCTTCGATCAGAAGCCAGGCGGCGACATGGGCGCCAATGAACAGGATCGCAGCCTCGACGACAGGCGCGAGCCTGACCGCCGAGACCAGCGCCGCGATCAGCAGCAAGCCGAGGATCAGCCCCTTCGTGCCCATATACGGGTAGGCGATCGTTGCCGTGGGCTGCGCGAGCGCGGCCGCTTCCGGTTTCGACATTGCGCCAAGCGCGAAGGCAATGAGGCAAAAGAGGATCGCCAGCACCGATTGCCAGGACGGTTTCAGCCAGGTCATGCCGGCCTCCCGCCCATGGTGCGGTCGACGAGGCGGCCGGCGATGCCGACAACCATGACCAGAAGTGCGGCAACCACCGAGCCTGCGACCAGCGCCGACCATATGTCGATGGTCTGGCTGTAATAGGCGCCGGAGAGCAGCTTGGCGCCGATACCGGCGACGGCGCCTGTCGGCAACTCGCCGACGATGGCGCCGACCAGGCTCGCCGCCACCGCCACCTTCATCGAGGTGAACAGGAACGGCACCGAGGCCGGCACGCGCAGCTTCCAGAAGGTCTGCGAGGCGCTGGCATTGTAGGTGTGCATCAGGTCGAGATGCATGATCTCGGGCGAGCGCAAGCCTTTCACCATGCCGACGGCGACAGGGAAGAAGGAGAGATAGGTCGAGATCAGCGCCTTGGGGATCAGCCCGGTGATGCCGATAGCCGCCAGCACCACGATGATCATCGGCGCCACCGCCAGGATCGGAATGGTCTGCGAGGCGATGATCCACGGCATCAGGCTGCGGTCGAGCGTCGTCACATGCACGATGCCGACCGCGATGACGATGCCGAGCGCTGTGCCGAAGGCGAAGCCGAGCAGCGTCGAGGACAGCGTGACCCAGGCGTTGTAGATCAGGCTGCGGTTCGAGGTGACGCTGCGCAGGAATGTGTTCTCGAAGAAGTTCACCGCCACCTGATGCGGCGCCGGCAGCGTCGGCTTCGGCTGCGACAGCGTCTTGCCGATGAATTCGACGGTGCCGGGGGTCTGGTTGGCCCGCTGGTCGAGATCGCGCTGGAACGGCGCGTTGAGGATGACGGCGAAGACATACCAGATCACCACCACGCCAGCGAGGATGGTGGTGACCGGGACGATCTTGGAACGGAAGGAGTCCATCTAGCGCTCCCCTCGTCTCAGCGATAGAGCGCGGCGCGGCGTGTTGTTCGTCATCCTAGGGCGGAGCAAGGAGCGAAGCGACGCAGCGCAGACCCTAGGATCCATGCCGTTACTTTTCAGCTTCGCAGCGGTGCAGAATAGGGCTCCCTGCGCCGCGCGGCATTTGGTGGCCATTCTTCGCCGCTTTGACCCTTCGGCCGAGGTCGCGGCATGGATACTAGGGTCTGCGCTCCGCTTCGCGTCGCTCCGCCCTAGGATGACGAAGCCACGCTCAGCCGCTCGCTCCGCGCGCTCAATCCTCATAGCTGTGCCCTGCCCTCAACCCGTCGCGCACGCGCGCGGCGATCGCCAGGAATTCCGGCGTCTCGCGGATATCGAGCGGCCGCTTCCTCGGCAGCGTCGATTCGATGATGTCGGTGACGCGGCCCGGCCGCGGCGACATCACCACGATGCGCGTCGACAGATACACGGCCTCGGGGATCGAATGGGTGACGAAGCAGATCGTCTTGTTGGTCCGGTCCCAGAGCTCGAGGAGTTGCTCGTTCAGATGGTCGCGCACGATCTCGTCGAGCGCGCCGAACGGCTCGTCCATCAGAAGCAAATCGGCATCGAAGGCGAGGGCGCGCGCGATCGAGGCGCGCTGCTGCATGCCGCCGGAAAGCTGCCAGGGATATTTCTTCTCAAAGCCGGAGAGGTTGACCAGCTCCATGGTGCGCTTGATGCGCTCCGCCTGCTCGGCCTGGCTGAGGCCGATGATCTCCAGCGGCAGCGCCACGTTGCGCTCGATCGTGCGCCACGGGAACAGCGCCGCCGCCTGGAAGACATAGCCGTAAGCGCGCTTCTCGCGCGCCTGCTCCGGCGAAATCCCGTTGATGGAGATCGTTCCCGAGGTTGGCTTCTCCAGGTCGGCGATGACGCGCAGCAACGTCGTCTTGCCGCAGCCGGAGGGGCCGATGAAGGAGACGAATTCGCCCTTGTTGATGGTGAGATCGACATTGGACACAGCCTGCACCGGACCGTCATTGGTCTGGAAGGTGAGGCCGAGCTTGCTTGCCGAAACGACGGCTGGCGACTGTCCGCTCATTGGCTGCAGCCTGCCTTTCGCAGCCGATGCCGCGCAGGCCGGAATCCGGTTGATTTTACGTTTATGTTGCTTTCCACTCGTCCTGTCCCAACAGATCGAGGCCGCCCGGAGGCTTGCCTATGTCGCCTAAACCCACTTGTCATCTTATTCGCCCTGAAAGCACCTATGAAGGCAAGCAGGGGCTGAGCTACTTCGCCGGCATCGCCGCCGAGACCGTCGGCTCTTCCGGCATCTGCATGCATCTCTTGACCATGCCGCCGGGCGCCCGCGCCAAGGCGCATATGCATGAGAACCACGAGACGGCGATCTATGTGCTCTCCGGCGAGGTTCATACCTGGTACGGCGACCGGCTCGAGCACCACATCGTCGTCAAGGCCGGCGATCTCTTCTACATCCCGGCCGGCGTGCCGCATTTGCCCGCAAATCTCAGCGGTGCGCCCTCTTCGGCGGTCATTGCCCGCACCGATCCCAACGAGCAGGAAAGCGTCGTCCTGCTGCCGGAACTGGATGCCTTGGTCGCCTGAGGCCGAAGGGATCACTCTCGTCGCTATTTGCACCGGGAGACTTCGCCCATCACGGTACCGTCCTCGCCGGTCACCACCAGTTTCTTCGCATTCTTTTTGCTGCGCTTGATGGTGAACTTGATCGGTGCCTGCCCCTCTTCGCCTTCCGCCTCACATTTTGCTGTCACCACAAGCGAACCATCGGCCTGCATCTGCTTGTCGCTGAAGGTGCAGGCGCTGGCCGCGGTGATCAGCTCCTTGTCGGTCAGAAGCAGCATCTGATCGGCGGCGACTTCCTGACCGTTTCTGTTGATACAGCCATACTTGTCGCCGTAAGGCTTGCTGAGGTCGATTCCGGCAGCACAGGCCGAGCCTGCGGTCATCAGCGAGGCAGCCGCGATAGCAAGATAGAGAGCCCGCACGCTTAAACTCCCGTCGCCGGAATGCCGGACCGTTCCACCTTGCGTGGCGCGGAAATCTCCTTCCAGGTCGACAGCGCCCGGTTGACCGCAGCGTTCGGCTCGCGGGCGACGAATTCGCCATGGCCGATCTTGGCCTTGACGTCCGACTCCTCGATCGACAGCTCGCCGCGCGAGAAGACGAAGCGCGGCAGGCCGGTCACCTCGAAACCTTCGAAGACGTTGTAGTCGATCACCGACTGCTGCTTCTTGGCCGAGATCGTCTTCTTGCGCTTTGGGTCCCAGACAACGATGTCGGCATCCGCGCCTTCGACGATCGCGCCCTTCTTCGGATACATGTTGAGGATCTTGGCGATGTTGGTCGAGGTCACCGCGACGAACTCGTTCATCGTCAGCCGGCCGGTGTTGACGCCGGTTGTCCACAGTATGGGCAAACGGTCCTCGAGGCCGCCGGTGCCGTTCGGAATCTTGGTAAAGTCTCCGACACCGTTGCGCTTCTGCTTGGTGGTGAAGGAACAGTGGTCGGTCGCCACCACCTGCAGCGAGCCGGCCTGCAGGCCTGCCCACAGCGAATCCTGATGCCATTTGCTGCGGAAGGGCGGGCTCATCACGCGGCGCGCCGCATGGTCCCAGTCCTTGTTGAAATATTCGGTCTCGTCGAGCGTCAGATGCTGGATCAGCGGCTCGCCGAAGACGCGCATGCCCTTCTGGCGGGCGCGGCGGATGGCTTCGTGGCTCTGCTCGCAGGAGACATGCACGACATAGAGCGGCACGCCGGCCATGTCGGCGATCATGATGGCGCGATTTGTGGCTTCGCCCTCCACCTCGGGCGGACGCGAATAAGCATGGCCCTCGGGCCCGTTGTTGCCGGCGGCAAGCAGTTTTTGCGAGAGGGCCGCAACCACGTCGCCATTCTCGGCGTGCACCAGCGGCAGCGCGCCGAGATCGGCGCAGCGCTGGAACGACGCATACATCTCGTCGTCGTCGACCATCAGCGCGCCCTTATAGGCCATGAAGTGCTTGAACGAGGTGATGCCCCTGTCGACGACGGTCGCCATCTCGTCGAACACCTGCTTGCCCCACCAGGTGATCGCCATGTGGAAGGAATAGTCGCAGGACGCCTTCGAGGTCTTGTTGTCCCACATCTGCAGGGCTTCGAGCAGCGACTGCTGCGGCGCCGGCAGGCAGAAATCGACGACCATGGTCGTGCCGCCGGAAAGCGCCGCGCGCGTGCCGGATTCGAAATCGTCGGCCGAATAGGTACCCATGAACGGCATTTCGAGGTGGGTGTGCGGATCGATGCCGCCCGGCATGACGTAGCAGCCCGTGGCATCGAACTCGTGGTCGCCGTGCAGGTCCGAGCCGATGGCGATGATCTTGCCGTGGCTGAACACCACGTCGGCCTTCCACGTGCGGTCAGCCGTGACGATGGTGCCGTTCTTGATGACTTTGGTCATTCTCTTGTTCCCCTGATCTTTCGCGCTTCTTTGCGAGCGGTGTTTTGCGAGGTGATTGGTCTAGTCGATCATTCGACGATTCCCGCAGTTTCGACCACCGCGTGGAACAGCACGTCGGCGCCCGCCGCCGCCCATTCCTTGGAGATGTCCTCGGCTTCGTTGTGGCTTAGTCCGCCGACGCAAGGGCACATCACCATGGTCGCCGGCGCGACCTTGGCCGCCCAGCAGGCGTCGTGGCCGGCGCCTGAAATGATGTTCATGTGGCTGTAGCCCAGCTTTTCGGCGGCGGTGCGCACGCGGCCGACCAGCGTCGGATCGAAGGTCACCGGATCGAAATGGCCGACCGCCTCGACCGAGCATTTGACGCCGAGAGGCTCGCAGATCTTCGGCGCCTCCTTCTCGATGCGGGCCCGCATGCCGTCGAGCTTCGCCTGGTCCGGCGAGCGGATATCGACGGTGAAGATCACCGTGCCCGGCAGCACGTTGCGGGAATTGGGCGAGAACTTCACCTGCCCCACCCCGCCGACTGCGCCGGGCTGGTTCTCCATGGCGACCGTCTGCACCATCTCCAGGATGCGCGCCATGGCGAGCCCTGCATTGACGCGCATGTTCATTGGCGTCGATCCGGTGTGCGCCTCTCGGCCGGTCAGCGTGAACTCCAGCCACCACAGGCCCTGGCAATGGGTCACCACGCCGATCTGCTTGTTCTCGGCTTCGAGGATCGGCCCCTGCTCGATGTGATATTCGAAATAGGCGTGCATCTTGCGCGCGCCGACCTTCTCGTCGCCGACCCAGCCGATCCGCTTTAGCTCGTCGCCGAAGGTCAGGCCGTCGAGATCCTTGCGGGCATAGGCGTAATCCTGGCTATGCACGCCGGCGAACACGCCGGAGGCGAGCATTGCCGGCGCGAAACGCGCACCTTCCTCATTTGTCCAGTTGGTGACGACGATCGGGTGCTTGGTCTTAATACCGAGATCATTGAGCGAGCGCACGACCTCCAGGCCCGACAGCACGCCGAGCACGCCGTCATATTTGCCGCCGGTCGGCTGGGTATCGAGATGGGAGCCGACATAGACGGGCAGCGCGTCCGGATCGGTGCCGGCGCGCGTCATGAACATGGTGCCCATCTGGTCCACGCCCATGGTGAGCCCGGCCTCGTCGCACCAGGACTTGAACAGCTCGCGGCCCTCTCTGTCGGAATCGGTGAGCGTCTGGCGATTGTTGCCGCCGGCAATGCCGGGACCAATCTTCGCCATCTCCATTATGGAATCCCACAAACGGTCTGAATTCACTCGCAGATTCTCGCCGGGGGCGGCCATTCAAAGTCCTCTCATTTCATGTCACCGTCAGGCGGCGGTTCCCGACGCCGCCCGACCGGTTGAAGCAGTTTAGTCTATCGAGCGCAGAACGTCCCTGACATGGTCGATCAGTTCGTTAATCTGGCCCTTGGTGATGATCAGCGGCGGCGACAGCGCGATGATGTCACCGGTGGTGCGGATCAGCGCGCCGCGCTCGAACGCCTTGACGAAGGCCGAGAAGGCTCGCTTGGTCGGGCTGCCGGCGATCGGCGCCAGCTCGATCGCCCCGATCAGGCCGATATTGCGGATGTCGATGACATGCGGCTCGCCCTTCAGCGAGTGCAGCGCATCTTCCCAATAGGACGAGAGTTCCTCGCCGCGGGTCAGCAAACCCTCTTCCTTGTAGGTGTCTAAAGTGCCGAGAGCCGCGGCGCAGGCGATCGGATTGCCCGAATAGGTGTAGCCGTGGAAGAACTCGATCATGTGCTCGGGGCCGGTCATGAAGGCGTCGTGAATCTCCTTCTTGACGAACACCGCGCCCATCGGGATGACGCCGTTGGACACGCCCTTGGCCGTGGTCATAATGTCCGGCGTGACGCCGAAATAGTCCGCCGCGAACGGTGCGCCGAGGCGGCCGAAACCGGTAATGACCTCGTCGAAGATCAAAACGATGCCGTGCTTGGTGCAGATCTCGCGCAGCTTCTGCAGATAGCCCTTCGGCGGCAGGATGACGCCGGTCGAGCCCGCGACCGGCTCGACGATGACGGCCGCGATGGTCGAGGCGTCATGCAGCGCGATGAGACGTTCGAGATCGTTCGCCAGTTCCGCGCCATGCTCAGGCACGCCCTTCGAGAAGGCGTTCTTCTCCGGAAGATGGGTGTGCGGCAGATGGTCGACGCCGCCGAGCAGCGTGCCGAACATCTTGCGATTGCTGACGATGCCGCCGACCGAGATGCCGCCGAAATTGACGCCGTGATAGCCGCGCTCGCGACCGATCAGGCGGGTGCGCGAACCTTCGCCCCTGACACGATGATAGGCGATCGCCATCTTCAGCGCGGTCTCGACCGATTCAGAACCGGAATTGGTGAAGAAGACGTGGTCCATGCCCTTCGGCGCGATGTCGACCAGGCGGTTCGCCAGCTCGAACACGATCGGATGGCCCATCTGGAAGGCCGGCGCATAGTCTAGCTCCGCCGCCTGGCTCTGGATCGCTTCGGTGATCTTCGGCCGGCAATGGCCGGCGTTCACGCACCAGAGGCCGGCGGTGCCGTCGAGCACCTTGCGACCGTCGCTCGTCGTGTAATGCATGTCCTTGGCGGACACGAACATGCGCGGCGCCTGCTTGAACTGCCGGTTTGCCGTGAACGGCATCCAGAATGCGCTGAGATCGTTCGGCGTGACTTTCAGCCGGTTGGACATGACCAAGATTTCCCCTTGTAACCTGTTTCGGTGCGCTAACGCTTGGTCTTCCCAAGGCTTGGTCTTCGTTGCGTTTTCGTGCTACGCAAATTTTTGACCGATTGGACAAACGTTAGCACCGCCCTGTCGGCGGTCAAGGGACTACTAACGGAAATGCGGCATCAAAAGCGCGCTCCACGGCTCGGAGAAAAACTGGTCCAGAGAATTGGTCCAGTGGGACCGCGCGCTGGAGCAGTCCAGCGTTTGATAGAACCGCTGGCCTGCTCCAACTTTTTTGTTTTTACGCAATTCCGGACGGAAAACCGCTGCGCACTTTTCCTGGAATTGCTCTAGCGGCTGGCAAGGATGACGGACACGATGGAAGGCTCGACTCCACGCCGCACCCGCATCCAGCTGGAAAAGCGCGAACTCATCCTGGAAGCCGCGCTCGAAGTCTTCTCCGCCAACGGCTTTCGCGGTTCGACCATCGACCAGATCGCCGAGGCCGCCGGCATGTCGAAGCCGAACCTTCTCTACTACTTCCGCCGCAAGGAAGACATCCACGAGACGCTGATGCAGCGGCTCCTGGATACCTGGCTGGCGCCGCTCAGAGAGCTCGACGACATCGGCGATCCGATGACCGAGCTCAGGAGCTACATCCGCCGCAAGCTCGAAATGGCGCGCGACTTCCCGCGCGAAAGCCGCCTCTTCGCCAACGAGATCCTGCAAGGCGCGCCGCGCATCATGCCGATGCTCGAGGGCGAGCTGAAAACGCTGGTCGACGAGAAGGCCGCTGTCATCAAAGGCTGGATGCGCGCCGGCAAGATCGCCCGCACCGATCCGTGGCATCTGATCTTCGCGATCTGGGCGACGACGCAGCACTATGCCGATTTCGACGTCCAGGTGCGCGCCGTGCTGGGACCCGATCGCGGCGGCGATGGCCGCTTCGAGGACGCAGCACGGTTCCTCGAGCAGTTGTTCCTCGAAGGGCTGAAGCCGAAGGGCTGATCTCCGTTCGATCAGGCGCTGCGGCGCTCGACTGGCTGCGCTTCGAGCAACTTCTTCAATTTGGCGATCGAGTTCTGCTCGGCGAGCGGCGTGTAAACGATCAGCCGCATGTCCGAGCCATCGTCGATCGACAGGCTCATATGCTCGAAGGCCATCGCGCCGGCGGTGGGGTGGCGGACGTGCTTCACCCCCGTCAACCTTCGTGCCACGTCCCGCCGCGGCCACCAATCGCGGAACTCCGGGCTCGAGCGCATCATCAGCGCGATCAGCCGCTCGAAATCCGGATCGCCGACATATTTCGCGCTTTCGGCACGGAATGAGGCGAGCACCACACGCGCAAGCTCTTCCCAGTCGACCAGCAGCCGGCGATGATGCGGGCTGGTGAACACCAGATGGACGATGTTGCGGGCGTCGCCCTCCAGCAGGCCATAGTCGCCGAACACCGCCGCCGCGGCGTCATTCCAGGCCAGCACGTCCCAGCGCCGGCCAACCACATAGGCCGGCTGCAGAACGAGGCTTTGCAGCATGTGCAGCAGCGTCCCGTCGACTTTTTCGGGCGCCGCCACGCGACGCTCCTGCTGCTGGCGACCGGCGAGGATGAAGAGATGCCGCTTCTCGACGGGATCGAGACGCAACGCTTCGCAGAGCGCAGTCAGCACTTCGACCGAGGGCCGCACGTCCCTGCCCTGCTCCAGCCAGGTGTACCAGGTTGTGCCGACGCCGGCGATCATCGCCACTTCCTCCCGCCTCAGCCCGGGCGTGCGCCGCCTGGCGCCGGTCGCAATGCCAATCTCGGCAGGCGACAGCCTCTCGCGGCGCGAGCGCAGGAAAGCACCGAGCTCGCGGCGGCGGCTGTCCTCGGGGGAATGGGTCACGGCATCCATGAAGCTATTATAGCAGTACTGATACCAGGATAAAGTTTGAACTGTTTGGAATGCGCGCCGCGCCCCATCTTGCGTTCAGAGCAACACAAGGAGGCTCTGAACATGGAACTCAAGAACAAGACCATTCTCGTCACCGGCTCGACCGACGGCGTCGGCCGCGTGGTCGCCGAAAGGCTCGGCGCCGCCGGCGCTCGTGTGCTGGTACATGGCCGCGACCAAGCCCGCGGCAAGGCGACAGTCGCCGCCATCGAGGCGAAGGGCGGCAAGGCCGAATTTCTCGTGGCCGACCTTTCTTCGCTCGCCGAGGTGCGCCGCCTCGCCGAAGCCGTGCGCAAAAGGACCGACCGGCTCGATGTTTTGATCAACAATGCCGGTGTCGGCACCGGCGGCCAGGGTGCGAAAAGGCAGGCGAGCGCCGATGGCTATGAGCTGCGCTTTGCCGTCAACTATCTCGCCGGCTTCCTGCTGACGTCGGAGCTGCTGCCGTTGCTCAAGGCAAGCGCCCCGGCGCGCATCGTCAATGTCGCCTCGGCCGGCCAGCAGGCGATCGACTTCTCCGATGTCATGCTAACACATGGCTATAGCGGCGTGCGCGCCTATTGCCAGAGCAAGCTGGCGCAGATCCTGTTCACCATCGATCTGGCCGAACAGTTGAAAGGCACCGGCGTCACCGTCAACGCCCTCCATCCCGCAAGCTACATGGACACGACCATGGTCCGGCAGGCCGGCGTAACGCCATGGAGTTCGGTCGAGACCGGCGCCGACGCGATCCTCAACCTCGCGGCGTCGCCGGCGCTCGAAGGCCGCAGCGGCCTCTATTTCGACGGCCAGCGTGAATCCCGCGCCGATGCCCAGGCCTATGACGAAAAAGCCCGCCGCCAGTTGCGGGCGCTCAGCCTCGAACTGACCGGACAATCTTCCACGACGTCCAAGGAACAAAATTCATGAGCGAGAACATCGAACATTGCGTGATCATCGGCGGCTCGTCCGGCATCGGCCTTGCAACGGCCAAACGGCTGGTCAGCCCGACGATGAAAGTGACGATCACCGGCCGCGACGAGGAGAAGCTGAAGAACGCCTGGGCGAGCCTTGGCGGCACCGTCGGCAAGGCCGCTTTCGACGCGACCAAGCCGGATCAAGTCCGGCAGTTCTTCGATGGCCTCGGACCGTTCGATCATCTCGTTCTGGCCGCGAGCGGCGGCAAGGGGCTTGGGCCGTTCGCGACCCTCGACCTTGCCGACATCGGCAGCGGCGTCGACGAGAAGATCAGGCCGCAGTTGGCCTGTCTGCAGGCGGCCCTGCCGACCTTGAACAGGGCCGGGTCGGCCACCTTCATTTCGGCCGTCTCTGCGCAGCTCGCCGCGCCCGGCGTCGCCGGCATCGGCGCCATCAACGGCATGCTGCTCACAGTGGCGCCGATCCTGGCCGTCGAGCTGAAGCCGCTGCGCGTCAACGTCGTGGCGCCCGGCGTCATCGATACGCCCTGGTGGGATTTTCTGCCGGGCGAACAGCGGCAGGCGGTGTTTGCCGAATATGCCGGCAAGACGCCGGTCGGCCGCATCGGCCGCGCCGAGGACGTTGCCGACGCGATCGCCTTCCTGGTCTCCAACGGCTTCATGACCGGCCAGGTGCTGACCTGCGACGGCGGCCTGCGCTTTGCCGCGTGAGCGGCGAATGGGTCAATTGGAAATGAGGCCGGGCAAGAAGGCGAGTGCCATCAGCCCCGCAACAACCGCATACCAGACAACCAGGTGGACCGCCTTCATCAGCGGGCGGCCCACTTCGCGCGCCCGCTTCGGGCGAAGCGGGTCGTACATCACCTCGACTGGCGCGCCGACATTCCCGGTCGTTCCGTTGACCGGCAAATAGGACGTGAACCGCCATGTCTTGCCCAGCCGGTCGGCGAATTCGATGATCGGCGTATCCGGCCCGTCGCTGGATTTGTCGATGCGGACCACCTTGCCGGTGGCAAGGACGCCGCGTCGCCTGAGCACGATGTCGCCATAGGTCTGTATGGCGACCACCGTCAGGAAGAAGACGCCGCACAGGAAACACCATATCTGAATGTCGCTCGGATGCCCGCCAAGGACTTGGGCGACAGCCCGGAACGGAAACAGCGCCTGATGGAAAGCTTCCGAAACGCGTGTCCAGAATGCAGTCCAGCTCTGCTCCATGAACGCTCCGAGTGGCGAACCTGCATTTGCTAATACAAGGCAATCGCGACGGAGCGATTAACGCGGCGGCATCAATTGCGCCAAATTCGGCGACCGAGATCAAACAGAATGCGCGATCAACGCCAAGAACTCTCCGGCTAAAGCGACATTGCCGACGAAGCCGTTGATACGAGAAGCGCGATCCGGACCCTGATGGTCCCAGAAATTGTGGAACATAGGTGTTGCGACGATGAGGAACAGGATCAGGCAGGCTGCCCCCAGCGCCGTCCATAAGCCGCCAATCAACAGCAGTCCGGCGGCGGCTTGCAGGACGATACCCAGCCACAATGCCAGGCCCGCCTGCGGCACACCGCGCGCCCTCATTATCGGGATAAGCAAGATCCTGTTCTGGATGTTGCGCAGGCCGGCAAAGACGAAGGCGCCGCCAAGCAGCAGGCGGGCGGCAAACAGAATCTCGTTCTGAAAATTCTCGAACATGTCATTGATCTCGCAAATGAAAACGCGCGGACCTCTTACAAGACCCGCGCGGCGACAAATGTTCACGCGGCCTTGGCGGTCGGCATCGGATGAATGGCGTGGAAGGACACGCAGAGCCGGTTCCAGGTGTTGATCATGCCGATCACCACCGTCAGCTTGACCAGTTCCTCTTCCGAGAACTGCTCCAGCGTGCTGGCGTAGAGATCGTCCGGAACGCCGTTGTCGGAAATGTTCGTTACCTTTTCAGTCCAGGCCAACGCGGCGCGCTCGCGCTCGGAAAACAGCGGCGATTCCCTCCAGGCCGCGACCAGATAGAGTCGGGTCTCGGTCTCGCCGTCCAGCCTCGCTTCGCGGCTATGCATCTCGACGCAATAGGAACAGCCATTGATCTGCGAAGCCCTGAGCTTGACGAGGTGCATCAGGCTTGCCTCCAGCCCACACTCCTCGACGGCTTTGTTGAGCGCCATGACCGCCTTCATGATCTCCGGCGCCTTGGCGAAGAACTG
Organism: Mesorhizobium sp. WSM4884; assembly: GCF_029625675.1. NCBI lineage: Bacteria > Pseudomonadati > Pseudomonadota > Alphaproteobacteria > Hyphomicrobiales > Phyllobacteriaceae > Mesorhizobium > Mesorhizobium sp. WSM4884. The sequence continues at coordinate 157,879 of NZ_JARTVO010000001.1, read as the reverse complement.
CAGCCTCTGTTTCATTGTCTTTCCTTCCAGGTTCTTGGGTGGGTTTGGAGGTGGGTCTAGATCTGCTTGGATGAAGCGGATTTCTGCTGCCGCTGGTGGCGCTCGACGAAGGCGCAGCTCGCGGCATAGGATCGCGGATCGCCTTCGGCAGCGTATTCGGCCACGATGTCGGACAGCTTCACTTCGGCGAGCGCTGCCCGATAGGCGCGCTCGGCCTTCAGCATCGCGGCATTGATGCCGCAGGGCTTCACATAGGCCGAGGCGTCGAGCTTGACAGGGCCGCGCTGGCGGATCTCACCGCAACGAAAGGCAGGCTCCCTGCCCTCGACCGCAAGCACGATATCGAGCAGCGTGATGCGCTCGGCCGGCCGCGCCAGCCGATAGCCGCCGGCAGGTCCCGGCACCGATTCCAAGATGCGCGCCGTCGTAAGTTGATTGAGATGCTTCAAGAGATAGCTCGGCGACAGGCCGAAAGCCTCGGCCATGGCGGCGCCCGACATGGTGCTGTTGCCGTCGACGCCGGCAAGCATGGCGGCGCAGTGGATCGCCGCTTCGACGCCCTCTCCCAGCTTCATGGTTTGCCATTCCTATTCATGGATAATATTTATCATGGATAATTTTTATCCGCAACAACACCAACAAAAAACGGCGTCGGAAGGCGCCGTTTTTTGTTCGGTTGGCGGTCTCCCCTACTCCGCCGCCACCTTGGCCATCGGATTGTTCGGATGCGTCGTCCAGTTGGCGTAGACCGGCGACACCGGCTTGCCCGTGCGCTGATCCACCGAACCGGCGGCCAGCGGCTCCATCGTGATGCAGCCTTCCACCGGGCAGACATTGACGCAAAGATTGCAGCCGACGCATTCCGCCTCGATCACCTCGAAATGCCTGACACCGTCGACCATGCTGGTGATCGCCTGATGCGAGGTATCCTCGCAGGCGATGTGGCAGCGCCCGCACTTGATGCAGGCATCCTGGTCGATATGCGCCTTGGCGACATAGTTGAGGTTGAGATACTGCCAGTCGGTGACGTTGGGCGTGGCGCGGCCGATGATGTCGGAGAGCGAGGCGTGGCCTTTCTCGTCCATCCAGTTCTCAAGGCCCGCGATCATTTCCTGCACGATCTTGAAGCCATAGGTCATCGCCGCCGTGCAGACCTGCACATTGCCTGCGCCGAGCGCCATGAATTCGGCGGCGTCCCGCCAGGTGGTGATGCCGCCGATGCCGGAGATCGGCAGGCCGCGAGTCTCCGGATCGCGCGCGATCTCGGCCACCATGTTCATGGCGATCGGCTTGACAGCCGGGCCGCAATAGCCGCCATGCGAGCCCTTGCCGTCGATGGTCGGCTGCGGCGCGAAACTGTCGAGGTCGACGCCCGTAATCGAATTGATGGTGTTGATCAGCGACACCGCGTCGGTGCCGCCGGCCTTGGCCGCGCGGGCCGGCTTGCGGATATCGGTGATGTTCGGCGTCAGCTTGGTGATGACGGGCATGCGCGTGTACTGCTTGCACCAGCGCACCACCATCTCGATATATTCCGGCACTTGGCCCACAGCCGAGCCCATGCCGCGCTCGCTCATGCCATGCGGGCAACCGAAATTGAGCTCGATACCGTCCGCGCCGGTCTCCTCGACTAGCGGCAGGATCGCCTTCCAGCTTTCCTCGACGCACGGCACCATGATCGAGGCAACCAGCGCCCGGTCCGGCCAATTCATCTTCACCTGCTTCATCTCGCGCAGATTGGTCTGCAGGTCGCGGTCGGTGATCAGCTCGATATTGTTCAAGCCGAGCAGGCGGCGGTCGGCGCCCCAGATCGCGCCGTAGCGCGGGCCGTTGACGTTGACGACAGGCGGCCCCTCCTCGCCCAGCGTCTTCCAGACCACGCCGCCCCAGCCGGCCTTGAAGGCGCGCTCGACATTGTAGGCCTTGTCAGTCGGGGGCGCCGAGGCCAGCCAGAACGGATTGGGCGACTTGATGCCGACGAAGGTGTTGCGGATGTCTGCCATGCTCATGCCCTCCCGTTAGAGGTCAGCGCCCGGTGGATGGATTCGGCGGCGTCGCGCCCTTGAGCCACGGCCGAGACCGTCAGGTCGTCGCCACCGAAGATGCAGTCGCCGCCTGCCCAGACTTTCGCCAGCGAGGTGCGGCCTTCCGCGTCGACCTTGATGCGGCCGCCCTCGATCTCGATCGATGCGACGCTGCCGTTGAGCACCGCCGGCGTGAAACTCTGGCCGATCGCTTTGAACACCTGATCGGCGGCAAGTGTCAGCCGTTCGCCGGTGCCGGCAAGCTTGTCGCCATCGATCGCGGTATATTCGAGCTCGATCGCCGACACCTTGCCGTTCTCGGCGATGACGCGCTTCGGCTGCAGCCAGTGGCGGATGGTAACGCCATTGGCGGCGGCCAGATCCTGTTCGAAACCGGAGGCGTTCATGTGCTCCTGCCCGCGCCGGTAGCAGATCGTCACCTCCTCGGCGCCGAGCAGCTTCGACTGCACCGCGGCGTCGATCGCCGTCATGCCGCCGCCGATGACCACGACGCGCCGACCAACCGGCAGGCTACCAAGATCGCTCGCCTGCCTGAGCTCGGCGATGAACTCGACGGCGTTGGCGACGCCGTCGGCGTCCTCGCCGTCGGCTCTGAGCGCATTGACGCCGCCAAGCCCAAGGCCGAGGAACACAGCGTCGTAGTTGCGGATCAGGTCGGCCAGTTGGAAGTCGCGGCCGAGCGCCTTGCCGTTCTGGATGTCGATGCCGCCGATAGCGGTGACATAGTCGACTTCCGCCTGGGCGAAATCGTCGACGCTCTTATAGGCGGCGATGCCGTATTCGTTGAGACCGCCGGCCTTCGGCCGCGCTTCGAGGATGGTGACGTCATGACCGTGACGGGCGAGACCATGCGCCGCCGCGAGACCCGAAGGTCCGGCGCCGACCACGGCGACTGTTTTTCCGGTCGGTTCGGCGCGCTTGTAGAACTGCTTGTCCTCGTCCATCGCGACGTCGGTCGCATAGCGCTGCAGCCGGCCGATCTGCACCGGCTTGCCTTCCGCCACCTCGCGCACGCAGACCTCTTCGCAGAGCGTCTCGGTCGGGCAGACGCGGGCGCACATGCCGCCGAGGATGTTCTGGTCGAAGATGGTCTTTGCCGAGCCCAGCGGATTGCCGGTCGCGATCTGCCGGATGAACATCGGTATGTCGATCGAGGTCGGGCACGCATTCATGCACGGCGCGTCGTAGCAGAAGTAGCAGCGATCCGCCTCGACCAGCGCCTCGTGATGATCGAGCGGCGGATGCAGGTCGGAAAAATTGTCGGCATATTGCTCGGCCGACAGCCGGCCGCCGGCGATGCCTTCGATGAAATGACCAGTCGCCATTCCAGTTCCCCTTGTCTTGTTTTGGGGAAGGCTAGCACGTTTTATTTTTTTATCAATTGGTCAATTTTCTGCCAAGTCACTGTAATGGCTGGATAAAAACTTGATAATCGTAGTCATATTATAGCAGAGACTGCTGTCTCCGACGGTTCGCCGCTTGCGATCCTGTGGCCATGGAGCGATCTGATCTCGTCGGCGACCAGCTGCTGCAGTCGCCACAGATTGCGGTCATGGATGCCGAATGTCTCGAGGTGGCTGACGGTGTTGTAGAGATACTCGGCGCCGGAGCCGACATGGCCGCAGGCGCGTGCCAGTATCTTTGCTACCCTCTCGAGTGGCTGCCTGAGCGACGTCCCCCTGCCCGTCACTCCAACCCAGAAGCCCAGCGCCCGCAACGATCCTTGTGCCGTGCGTACCGGAACCCACCTGACGGAGCTGACAGCCTCGTGATCGTCGATTTCACGCCGCAGCAGCCTCTCGATCTGGGCCGGCTTCTCGCCATCGGGCAGACGGTAGATCACGCCGTCGCAGCACCCGCCGCGCTCGAGCGCCATCATCAGCCCCGGCTGCTCGGCGCTGCCTCTCCAGCGCACAAGGTCCAGGCAGAAGGACCGATGCCAGCCATGGGCCGAGGCGCGCCACTGCTCGACGGACTCGAAGGCCGGCTTCCAGATCAACGAGCCATAGGCGAACACCCAGAGCGGCCCCTCGTCGGCTTCGCCCGACAGGCGCAAGGCAAGCGCCCGGAAATCGTCGTCGTTCAACTGTGTCCATTCCCCGCTCGGGCCCGGATCGACCTCCTCCCGGTGGCACAGAGCGACGAGCTCGGGCGTGAGCGACATTCGACGCATGGAAAACAGCCCCTCTTTGACGCCAGCAAAGTCGAAAACCGCGCGGCGCGCAAGATTGCGGACCAAACCGCGTCGCGCGGAAACGGATTCGGCGACGCGCTTTAAATCTTTGTTTTGATGCATGTCGTGCGGCCCAAAACCGCGCGCACTTTTGGGCGACATGCATTTGTGGCGCCTTGCCGTTTGCGATTTCTGGTCCAGATGTCGGATTTCTGTCGCCGAGATCGTCCTAGGATGGATCGGACCGCGATCGCTGCCTGAACCGGTGAGGAGACCGACCATGCCGAATTCCCCAAAACCCTTCTTCTGGTACGAACTGATGACCACCGACCTCGACGCCGCCGAGGCCTTCTATACCGCCGTCGTCGGCTGGAAGGCTGAGCCCTTTGCGAAAGCGCCGGGCATGCCTCGCTATATCGTGATGAATTCGGCCGTGCGCGGCGTCGGCGGGTTGATGACCATGCCGGAGGATGCCGCCAAGATGGGCATGCCGCCCGCCTGGCTCGGCTACATCTACACCAAGGATGTGGACGCCTCGACGAAGGCGCTGCAGGAGGCCGGCGGCACCGTCCATCGCCCGCCGGATGACATCCCGGAAGTCGGCCGCTTCGCCGTGGTTGCCGACCCGCAGGGCGCGACCTTCATGTTCCTGCAGCCCAACCAGCCTGAGCAGCCGCCGGTGCCTGCCATCACGCCCGGCCATATCGGCTGGCACGAACTCTACACCTCGGACTGGAAAGCGGCGTTCGACTTCTATGCGGGCCAGTTCGGCTGGGAGAGCGCCGGCGAGTTCGACATGGGCGAGATGGGCATCTACAAGACCTTCACCGCAGGGCCGGAATCGGGCGGCGGCATGATGAACAAGCCGTCGCAGATTCCGGTGCCGGTCTGGCTGTTCTATTTCAACGTCGATGCCATTGATGCCGCGGCCAAGCGCGTCACCGACAATGGCGGCAAAGTCCTGATGGGACCGATGGAAGTGCCGAGCGCGCAGTGGGTCGTCCAATGCCAGGATCCGCAAGGCGCGCATTTCGCGCTGCTGGCGCCTGGGCGATAGGCGCAAATCAGTTCCGTTCGATCAGTTGGCGCCGGCTCACTCCGGCGTCAGCACCGCCACTTTGAGATCGGCCTTCTTGGCGCCGCTGAGCTGCACGGTAGCCGGACCGGCGGAAAGTTTGAAGCGCACGCTCTTGCGAATTCCCGGACAGGTCTTCACGCCGCTGAAACCCGTCGACTTCACGGAATGGCCGTCCTGCACGACATCGATCCAGGCTTCATCGGACAGGCTGAACTGGAGCTCGCCCTCCGGTGGCACGGTCACGCTTGCCGTCGCACCGAACGAGCCGGCTGCCGGTGCGCGTTGCGGCGGCACCTCAAAGCTGATCGTGTCGACCGCCGCGAGTGACAAATCCACCGCTTGTCCGACTGTCAAGGCAGCGCCGGACTGCGCGGCCGGCGCTTCCGGAAACAGGGCCTGCTCGCGTGTGACCGGCCATTTGAAGGCATCGCAGCCGGCGTCGCCGGCCATGGCGAAGCTGGTACCTGCAAGGAGTACGAATAGGCTGACGACGATTTTCTTCATGGCACAGAAAACTCGCATGGTTTGATCACCGGCATGTCAATACAACCAGAGGGACAGAAATGCAACCATAGCGAGAACAAAAAACGAGAGAGTGAAACCATTCCACTCACCGATTGTTGATGGCAGGCCAAGGGAAGTGAGTGGTCCATTGCCGGGCGATAATTTATGGCCGGCCCCGGGGGTAAATGGAGTTTCGCATGAAGCTTTTCGAAAGCCTTGCCGAATACCGTCCGCAGGTGCTGGGCGTGCTTCGCATCATGACTGCGTTGCAGTTCATCGAGCACGGCACCCAGAAACTGTTCAATTTTCCTCCCGGCGCCCATGCCGAGGCCCTGACCGGGCTTGCGCTGACGTCCGGGATTCTCGAGTTTGCCGGCGGCGTCCTGCTCGCACTGGGGCTCTTCACGCGCCCGGTGGCGTTCCTGCTCAGCGGTGAGATGGCGGTTGCCTATTTCATGGCGCACATGCCGCGCAACTTCTTCCCAGCCAACAATGGCGGCGACGCAGCCATCCTGTTCTGCTTCGTCTTCCTCTATCTGTTCTTTGCCGGCCCGGGCTCCTTCGCGCTGGACAATCGCGACAGCGCCAACACGTGATGGCAAGATGCGCGCCCGGTCTCAGGCGCGCATCCGTTCGAAATTGGCGTCGAACAGCGGCGCTGCCTGAATGCGCGCCGCATGGCGCTTGCCCAGGATTTCGATCTCGAAGCCGTCCGGCGTGTCGGCGATCTCCTTCGGCACATAACCCATTGCGACCGATTTCTTCGAATGGTGAGCATAGCCGCCCGAGGTAACCCAGCCACGCACGACGCCGTCATGCCAGATCGCCTCGTCGCCGATGACATCGGCATCGTGAGCCTCGACGATGAAGGCGCGCAATCGGAGCTTGCCGCCCTGCTTGCGTTCGGCGAGCGCCGCTTCCTTGCCGATGAAATCGGCCTCCTTGCCATAATCGACGAAACGGTCGAGCCCAGCCTCGACCGGCCCATAGATCGGCCGGTACTCGCGCGCCCATGAGCCGTAATTCTTCTCCAGCCTGAGCGCGTTGAGCGCGCGCGAGCCGAACAGCCCGATCCCGAGTTCCTCGCCTGCCTTGATCAGCGCCTGGTAGGCGGCGCGCTGATATTCCGGCTCCACCCAGATCTCGTAGCCGAGATCGCCCGTATAGCTCACGCGGCCGACGAGACACGGCGCCATGCCGATATCCATCCTGGCGACCGCCATGAAGGGGAAGGCAGCATTGTTGACGTCGGCGCGGGTGACCTTGGCCAGCACCTCCCTCGCCTTCGGCCCGGCGATGGCGAGTCCGGTGAGCTTCTGCCCCAGCGCCTCGACGCGCACCGAGCCGTCCTTGGGCAGATGCGCCTCGAACCAGCGCATGTGGTACTGCTCGGCGATGCCTGAGCCGGCGATGAACCATTCGCCATCTTCGACATTGGCGAGCGTGAAATCTCCGATCAGCTTGCCGTCCTGCTTCAGCATCGGCGCCAGCGTCATGCGGCCGGGCTTGGGCAGCTTGCAGGCGAGCATGCGGTCGAGCCAGGCTGCGGCGCCTTCGCCCGTCACCCTGTATTTGGCGAAGCTCGAAATCTCCGACAGGCCGACGCTGCCACGGACGGCCGCAACCTCGCTCGCGACATGGTCGAAGTCGCTCGAACGCCGCCACGAGAACTCGTCCTTGACGCCTTCGGGCGCGTACCACAACGGCACTTCCAGCCCGTAGGCGACGCCCCACTGCGCGCCCTTGGCCGACAGCGTGTCATAGACCGGTGACGTCTTGAGCGGACGCCCCGCGGGCAGTTCCTCGTTCGGGAAACGGATCGAGAAGCGCCGCGAATAGTTCTCGCGCACCTTGGCATTGGTGTAGGCCATCGTCGCCCAGTCGCCGTAGCGCGCCACGTCCATCGCCCAGATGTCGGCGCCGGGATCGCCCTCGATCATCCAGTTGGAGAGCGCCAGCCCGACGCCGCCGCCTTGGCTGAAGCCCGCCATGACGCCGCAGGCAACCCAGAAGCCCGGAAGGCCGCGCACCGGCCCGACCAGCGGATTGCCGTCCGGCGCGAAGGTGAAGGGGCCGTTGATGATCTGCTTGATGCCGGTCTTCTGGAAGGCCGGGAAATGGCGGAAGCCGACCTCCAGCGAAGGCGCGATGCGGTCGATGTCCGGTTCCAGCAGCTCATGGCCGAAATTCCAAGGCGTCTGGAATTCGGACCACGGCTTGTTCGCCTTCTCATAGGTGCCCATCAGCATGCCGCCGCGCTCCTGGCGCAGATAGAGCTCGCCGTCGAAGTCGACCGCATGGATGATCTCCGTGCCGGTCTTCCTGTTCCAGTCGGCGACCTCCGGCATGTCCTCGGTAATCAGGTACATGTGCTCCATCGCCAGCACCGGCAGCTCCAGCCCGACCATGCGGCCGACCTCACGCGCCCACAGTCCGCCGGCATTCACCACATGCTCGCAAATCACCTCGCCCTTGTTGGTAATGACGCGCCACAACCCATCCGGCCGGCGCACGATGTCCTCGACCTTGGTGAAGCGCTCGACCTCGGCGCCGAGCTTGCGCGCGGCCTTGGCGTAAGCATGCGTCACGCCGGACGGGTCGAGATGGCCGTCCTCCTTGTTGCGCACCGCGCCGACGAATTGTTTCGGGTCGAGCAGCGGCATCAGCTCGGCCGCTTCGTTCGGCGAGATCACTTCGAGATCGATGCCGAGATAACGGCCTTTGGAGACGACGCCGCGCAGCCAGTCGAGCCGCGCCTCGGTCGCGGCCAAAAGCACGCCGCCGGTCAGATGCACGCCGGTCGCCTGGCCGGAAAGCTCCTCGATCTCCTTGTAGAGCGAGATCGTGTATTTCTGCAGCTTGGCGACGTTGGGGTCGCCATTGATGGTGTGCATGCCGCCGGCCGCGTGCCAGGTCGAGCCCGAAGTCAGCTCATCGCGCTCCAGAAGCACGACGTCGGTCCAGCCGTGGCGGGCGAGATGGAACAGCACCGAGCATCCGACGACACCGCCGCCGATGACCACGACCTTTGCATGCGATTTCATGGGTTCTTCTCGTCATTTCAGTGAGTTGGATGAATGAGTAGATTCAGGTTGGGAGGCAGTTATCTCTCTTCAAAGTCGGCGCTGCCCCTCACCCTTACGGGGAGAGGGGGCACCAGCGCTAGAGCGCTTCCCTTCTCCCCGTCGTTCATGGGGAGAAGATGCCGGTCCACCCTCGGCGGCTGCAGCGCAGCTGCTGCGGAGGACGGGCGGATGAGGGGCGGCGCCAGCATTCCAAAACCATCACGGCTCGCCCTGCCCGATCGCTTCCTTGCGGCGCGCGACATAGGCTTCGAGGGCCTCGCGCACGCCAGGATCCATGGCCGGCTGGACATATTCCTCCAGCGCTTTCTTCCATAGCCGCGTCGCGCGGGCCGTCGCGTCGAGCGCGCCGGCCTCCTGCCAGGCTTCGTAATTTTGCCAGTTGGAAAGCATCGGCTGGTAGAAGGCGGTGGCATAGCGCTCCAGCGTGTGCGGCTCGCCGAAAAAATGGCCGCCCGTCGGCACGGCGCCTAGCGCTTCAACGGCCAACTCGCCCTCGTCGACCACGATCGGCCGCAGGAATTCCATCATGTGCTGCACCATCTCGACGTCGATGATGAGCTTCTCGAACGACGCCGTCAGCCCGCCCTCCTGCCAACCTGCGGCGTGGTAGACGAGATTGCCATGGCCGAGCACAGCGCCCCACAACGCCATCAGCGTCTCGTACGCGCCTTGCGCGTCGGCGGCATTGGAGGCGGAGCCGGGCGTCGTGCGGTACGGCAGATTGTAGCGCCGCGCCAATTGCCCCGAGGCGATGTTTGCTTTTGTGTTCTCCGGCGTGCCGAAGGCCGGTGCGCCGGACTTCATGTCGACATTGGAGGTGAAGGCGCCGTACATCACCGGCGCGCCCGGCCGCACGAGTTGCGTCAGCACGATGCCGAACAGTGCTTCGGCGTTCTGCTGCGCCAACGCGCCGGCGAGCGTCACCGGGCTCATCGCGCCCATCAGCGTGAACGGCGTCACTGCCACCGACTGGCCGAACTCGACCATGGCCATCAGCCCTTCGGCCATCATCTCGTCGAAGCGGCGCGGCGAGTTGACCGAGATGATGGTGGTGACGCCGGGATCCTCGCCCAACTGCTCCAGTGTCAGTCCGCGCGCAATCGCCATCATCTCGATGCCGTCCAGCGCCCTGCCCCGGCCGATCGCCGAGACATGGAAGCATTTGTCGGTCAGCGTCAGGTTGGCGAAATAGGTGTCGAGATGACGCGAATTCGCCGGTAGCTCGATCGGCGCGCAGACCTGGTTGCCGAGCATGTGGATGCAGTTGAAATGCTGCGCCAGTCGGATGAGGTCGCAATAGTCGGCGAGGTTGCCGGCACGGCGGCCGCGCTCCATGTCGTGCACATTGGGCGGCCCGGCGACCAGCGTGAAGTTGATGGTGTTGCCGCCGAGATGAATGGCGCGCGCCGGGTTGCGCGGCCTAAGCGTGTAGCTGGCACGCGTCGTCTTCAGCGCCCCGTCGACCATGCCGCGATCGACGCGCACATTCATCGAGCTGTGATCGACCTTGGCGCCGGCGCGTTCGAACAGGGCGAGCGCCCTCTTGCTCATCACCTCGATGCCGAAATTTTCCAGGATGTGCATCGACGCCTGATGGATGGCTTCGATCTGGTCAGCCGAAAGCAGAGCCATCGGCGGGTAGGGATTCGTCACGCGCCTTAGTGGCAACTGCGGAATGGTGGATAGCCCCCGGTTGCTGGTTCGCTCGGCGCCGCGTTTTCGTCTTGGTTCGGTCATGCGCGCATCAGAACGCCGACGTGGCCCATGGGCTGTCAGGAATTCGCCATTTGCCGGCGTGATTTTAGCCAAGGCGGCATTTTTCAAAATCGATGGAGAGAAATGCGACGCATCCGGACGAAATATCGATAGAGCCAAAGATCGGCGCGCTACGGCCGGCGTTAAGGAAGCTCGAAAGACTCCTTTTATGATTTCGGCCTATTCGTCTTCCGATGCCTAGGTCGAGTTTTAGTAAAATTGTCGCTGTCTTTGTGCTGCTGGCGCTTTCGGCCTGCGCGACGGCGCCCAGCCATATCAACAATGTCTGTGCCGTCTTCGACCAGAACGACGGCTGGTTCGACAACTGGCAGTCCGCCGCCGAACGCACCGAGCGGAAATACGGCATTCCCGTCCCGGTGCTGATGGCGACGGTGCGCAAGGAGTCCGGCTTCAAGAGCAATGCCCGGCCGCCGCGCACCAAGCTGCTCGGCTTCATTCCCTGGAAGCACGTCTCCACTGCCGCGGGCTACTCGCAGGCGCTCGACGGCACCTGGTCACAATATCAGATGGAGACCGGCAACTGGGGAGCGCACCGCAGCCGTTTCGCCGATGCCATCGATTTCGTCGGCTGGTATCATTCCAAGACCGCCGACACCTTCGGCGTCGCCCGCAACGACACCTACAATCTCTATCTCGCCTACTATCTCGGCTGGTCGGCCTACGGCCGCGGCAATCGCGGCGACGCCGGCGTACAGAACTACGCGCGCGCCACCGACCAGATGGCCCGCGACTACGCCACGCAGTTGCGGCAGTGCGGAAGCTAACCGTGGCGCGGAACTGATGTCGGCGCCACGCCCTTAAATTAGTTCGGCTTCGGCTTCTTTCCGCGCGGACGCTTCGGAGGTGTACCGGCAAAGCCCGGACCAGCGCCGTGCGGCGCGTCATCCGGCACGCCCTCATGCGCGGCGTGCTCCTTGTCGAATTTGATGACCGGCTCCATCTTGGCCAGCACATCGTCGGCCAGCCAGCACAGGCTCATATGGCCGTCGCCGAGATTCTTTATCGGCGGTACCTTGGTCTCGCACAGATTGTCCGGCACCAGCTTCTTGTAGCCGCAGCGTGTCTGGAACGGACAGCCGGTCGGCGGGTTCATTGCCGACGGGATGTCGCCTTCGAGCACGATGTGCTTCTTGACCACGCTGGTGTCGGCGATCGGGATCGCCGAGAGCAGCGCTTCGGTATAGGGATGGTAGGGCGGCGAAAATATCTGATCCGTCGTGCCCTGTTCGACGATGTAGCCGAGATACATGACCACGACGCGGTCGGCGATATAGCGCACCACCGACAGGTCGTGGCTGATGAACAGCATCGTCGTCTTGTTCTTGCGCTGGATGTCCATCAAAAGCTCGGTCACCGCCGCCTGCACCGAGACGTCGAGCGCCGAGACCGGCTCGTCGGCCACCACCACCTTGGCGTCGCCGGCGAAGGCGCGCGCCACGCCGATGCGCTGCTTCTGGCCGCCAGAGAGCTGGCGTGGCTTGCGGGTCTCGAAGGCCCGCGGCAGCTTCACCAGGTCGAGCAGCTCCAGCATGCGCTTGCGCCGCTCGGCCACCGTCCTGCCGACGTTGAACTTCTCCAGCGTGCGGATGATCTGCGAGCCTACCGTATGGCTGGGGTTCAGCGTGTCGAACGGGTTCTGGAATACCATCTGGATCGAAGACACGGTCTCGACATTGCGGCTCTCGATGCCGGTCGACTGAATCTCTTTGTTGCCCAGCGTCACCGTCCCCGAGCTCGCGGTCTCGAGCCCCAGAAGCACCTTGGCGAGCGTCGACTTCCCGCAGCCGGACTCGCCGACGATCGCGACCGTCTCGGATTCGCGCGCGGTGAACGAAATCGTCTCGTTGGCCTTGACGACGCGGCCTTCGCTGGAGCCGAACACCTCGCTGCCGCCGACCTTGTAGTATTTCTTGAGGTCGTCGATCTTGAGCACCGGCGCGCCGGGCTCGACCTTTTCGTTGACCTTCTTGGCGCCAGGCGGCAACGCCTCCCAGTCGATCTCGTTGAAGCGCACACAGCGCGAGAAATGGCCTTCATGCCCTTCCACCGGAACCATCGGGATTTCGGCGGCGTTGCAGACGCCCTCGACGAAATGGTGGCAGCGCGGCCCGAAATTGCAGCCCCTCGGCCGCTCATGCGGCAGCGGCAACTGCCCGGGAATGGAGATCAGCGGTCGCGAATTCTTGTCGGCGCCTGGCAGTGGGATTGAGCGGAACAGCCCTTGCGTATAGGGGTGGCGCATCCGGTCGAAGACGTCCTCGATCTTGCCGGTCTCGACCGCCTCGCCCGAATACATCACCGTGATCTTGTCGCAGGTCTCGAGGATGAGGCCGAGATTGTGCGACACGAAAATCATCGAGGTGCCGAACTTCTCGCCGAGCCCCTTGACCAATTCCACGATGCCGGCCTCGACTGTGACGTCGAGTGCCGTCGTCGGCTCGTCGAGCAAAAGCAGCGCCGGCTTCGACAAGAGCGCCATGGCGATGACGATGCGCTGCTGCTGGCCGCCGGAAAGCTGATGCGGATAGGAGCGCATCATGCGCTCCGGGTCCGGCAGCTTCACCGCGCGCACCATGTCGAGCGCTCTTTTGTAGGCCTCGTCCTTCGACACCTTGTCGTGGATCAGCGGCACTTCCATCAATTGCTGGCCGATCTTCATTGCCGGATTGAGGCTCGCCATCGGCTCCTGGTAGATCATGGCGATCTTGTTGCCGCGGATAGCGCGAAGCTCCTCCTCGGGCATCTCGCCCATGTCCCTGCCCTGGAACTTGATCCGCCCGCCGACGATCTTTCCGATGTTGGAGAGATCCCGCATGATGCCGAGCGACACGGTGGACTTGCCGCAGCCGGATTCACCGACGATGCCCATCGCCTCACCGGGCATGACCGTGCAGGAAAAGTCCATCACCGCCGGGATCTCGCCCTTGCGGGTGAAGAAGGAGATCGACAGGTTCTCGATCTCGATGATTGGCCCGTTGGAGGGCTTGGCCGGATCTCGAACTGCCTCGTTCATGGGTCGCTCCAATCCTTGGTCTTTTGTTAGAGCATGATCTTGTCCGAAAACCAGGGTACCACCTTTTTGCTACGCTGACCTTCGGTTCGGGGATCATGCTCCGGGCAACTAGGGCCTAAGGCCCTGCCATCAATCCTTCATCGACTGTTCGCGCAGCGAGTCCGCCAGAAGGTTCAGCCCCAGCACGAACGACATCAGCGCGATCGTCGGCGGCAGCGCCGGATGGATGAAGGAGCGCAGCAGCCGGCTCGCATCCTTGATCGCGGTCCCCCAGTCGGGACTTTCAGGCGCCAGGCCCAGGCCGAAATAGCCAAGCGTGCCGAGCAGGATCGTCGTGTAGCCGATACGCAAGCAGGCATCGACGATCAGCGGTCCGCGTGCGTTGGGCAGGATTTCCCATAGCATGATGTACCAGGGCGATTCACCGCGCGTCTGCGCCGCCGCCACATAGTCGCGCGTCTTGATGTCCATGGTCAGCCCGCGCACGATGCGGAACACACCGGGACTGGACGCGAACACCACCGCCACGAAGATGTTGAGCTGGTTGGGATCGATGTGCACGATCTTCAGCGGGTCCTTATCGAAGACCAGGCCCGCATAGATCCAGCCGCCGACGACAAGCGTGACGCCGAGCAGGATGTAGAGGCGGTCCGGCCGGTTCTTGTAGCGGGTCCAGAACAGCACGCAGAAGAAGATGATCGGGAACAGGAAGAACAGTCCGGCCATCGCATAGGGGATCGGCGTGTCCATGATGCCCGGCGTCACCAGGAGGTAGAACAAAAGGATCACCGGGAAGGCCAGCACCAGATTGGCGAGGAACGACAGCACCGTGTCGATCTTGCCGCCGTAATAACCGGCCGGCAGGCCGAGCGTGATGCCGACCATCAGCGCGAAGCCGGTCGCGGCCGGCGCGATGATCAGCACGATCTGGCTGCCGTAGACCATGCGCGAGAACACGTCGCGGGCAAGCTTGTCGCCGCCGAAATAATAGACGAGCTTCGAGGTCGGCTCGATCGCGCCGGGCAGCGTGTCCTTCATGATCGACACCTGCGCCAGCGGATCGAAGGGCGAGATGGTCGAGGCGAAGATTGCCGTGAACAGCCAGAACAGGCAGATGCCGACGCCGGCGATGCCGACGCCGCTGTCGAAGAGCTGGCCGTAGAGGCCGAGCTTCTTCTTGTAAGCAAAGCTGACGCCCATCACCACGACGAGGGCGACCCACACCGGCCAGAAGCGCCAGAGCACGCCGACCACGACATCGAAGGCGCTGATATATTCGGTCTGCATCCGCCCTGCCCCCTATTGAACCCTGATGCGCGGATTGAGGAACGCGTAACCGACATCGGAGATGAGCTGCGTGATCAGCACGATGAACACCGAGACCAGCGAGCAGCCGAGCAGAAGGTCGATATCGTTGTTGCCCGCGGCCTCGACCAGCGTGTAGCCAAAACCCTGGTAGCGGAACATCACCTCGACGATGACGACGCCGGTGAGCAGCCACGGGAACTGCAGCATGATGACGGTGAAGGGCGCAATCAGCGCGTTGCGCAGCGCATGCTTGACCACCACGCCGCTGAACGACAGGCCTTTGAGGCGCGCGGTGCGGATATATTGCTGCGTCATCACCTCGACCATCGAGGCGCGCGTCATGCGCGCGATATAGCCGGTGCCGTAGATCGCCAGCGTGATCACCGGCAGGGTGAAATTGTAGAAGGTGATGCCCTGGCTGGCGGAGGCGGCCGAGCCGTTCAGCCAGCCGAGCCACGACGCGAAGATGACGGTAAAGATGACGCCCGACACATATTCGGGCGTCGCCGTCGAGGCGATCGAGGCGACGGACAACGTCCGGTCGGTGCGCGAGCCTTCGCGCATCCCTGCCAGGATGCCGATCAGCAGCGAAACCGGCACCATGAGCGCCAGCACCCAGAACATCAGTACGCCGGTCGCGCCGAGCGCCGGGAAGAGCTTGGCCGCGACCGTCGTCTTGAATTTGGTCGAACAGCCGAAATCGCCTTCGAGCACTCCGGAGAAGGTCGGCACGGTCGGGTCATTGCAAAAAGTGAAGCGTTGCGTCGTCTTTCCGGTCGCCGGATCCGTTATCGGCTGCTTCGGCAGGATGCCCAGCCACTGGCCGTAGCGCGAAAAGAAGTTCTGCCGGTAGCCATGGTTGACCAGCCAGCTTTCGAGCTGGTCGGCCGAAGTATGCATCTCGGTCTGGCTGATCGCCAGTTTCTTCAGATTGGGTTCGAGATTGACGAGGAAGAAGACGACCAGCGTCAGGCACAGCATCGTGAGCAGGATAGTGCCGATGCGTCTGGCGATGAATGAGAACATGCGTGCCCCCCTGCCGGCCGGGTTGGGGTCAGATACGTTCAACCCTATGTCGGAAACATTGTGAGGCCCCGCCACCGCTGCACAATACGCAACGGCGACGAAGCTGCAAATACGAGGGGCTGGCGCCCCTCGTATTCATCGCAAAGGATCACGCCTGATCGAGCCAGACCTTGCCGAAGTCGTGCTCGTAGGTGGGGTGCATCGAGTGGTTCTTCACCTCGGGCTTGATGTTGATGTAGAGCTTGCGCCAGTACGGCTGGATGATGATGCCGGAATCCTGCAGGGTCTGCTCGATATCCTTCATCACCACCTTGCGCTTCTCGGCATCGGCGATCCCGAGCGCCTCGTTCACCTTCTTGTCGAAGTCCGGATTGGCGTAGGCCGTCTCGTTCCAGGCCTCGCCGGAGCGATAGGCGATGGCGATGACCTGGATGCCCAGCGGGCGCATGTTCCAGTTGGTTTCCGAGAACGGATATTTCGTCCAGTCGTTCCAGAAGGTCGAGCTCGGCAGCACGGTGCGCTTCACCTTGATGCCGGCCTCGCGCAGCTGCGCGGCGATCGCGTCCGTGGTGTTCTTGTGGTAGTCCTCGTCGTTGCTGATCAGCTCGTGCTCGAAATCCATCACGCCGGCTTCCGTCAGCATCTGCTTGGCCTTGGCGATATCGCGTTTTACCTCCGGCAGCTTGACATACTCCGGATGGATCGGCGCAACGTGGTGGTTTTCTGCCGGCGTGCCGGCATTGCCGTAGCCGAGCTGCAGCACGGTGGCGTTGTCGACGGCAAGCAACATCGCCTGACGAACCTTCTGGTTGTCATAGGGCTTGTGGGTGACGTTGAAGCGCGACACTACGGTGGCGGCGGTCACCACTTCCGAAACGGGCGCGCCGACATCAGCGATGATCTTGATGTAGTCGGCGGTCGTTTCGTGGTTGGTCTGGACTTCGCCGGATTCGAAGGCCGAAACCGTCGCCGCCGGATCGGTGCCGTAATCGATGAACTCGACGCCATCGAGGAAAGCCTCGCCCTGCCACCACTTGCCGGTCTCGCGACGCTTATAGACCACCTTCTGGCCGACATCGTAGGAGACGAGCTCGAACGGGCCGGTGCCGATCGGGCAGTTCTTGAAGTTGGCGCCCTTCTCGTCGAAGGTTTTGTGCACGACCAGTGCCGGATAGTCGCACAGGTTCGGGATAATGGCGATGTCGGGCTTGCTCAGCTTGAGCTTGACCGTCATGTCGTCGACCTTGACGACGGAGCCGTCACGCAGCTTCTTGGTCTTGTCGTCGACCAGGCTGCCGAGGCGACCCGGCATTGAGTTGCCTTCCGCTCCCTTGTCGGCCCAGCGGGTGAAATTGTAGATGACGTCGTCGGCGGTGAACTTGTCGCCGTTGTTCCATTCGACGCCCGGCCGCACATGCAGCGTGTATTCGGTGGCGTCGTCGTTGATGTCCCAGCTTGCCAGCAGGTATGGCGCGAAAGTGTACTCTTTCGTGTACTTAACCAATGGCTCGAGCGCCTGGCGCTCGGCGTTGGCAATCTCTGACCAGTCCGCGGTACGCGGATCCTTCGGATCCTTGATCGACATGGCGACCTTCAGCACGCCGCCCTTCTTGCCTTGCACGTCCTCGGCCTTGGCCGGCGTCGGAGCGGCGAGGCCGAGCATGCCGTAGGCCATTGCCGTCGACGCGCCGAAGACGGTGGCCAAGGCCAGGAATTCACGGCGGTCCACCTCGCCCGACTTGGCCTGTTCGGCCATTGCCAGGATGTGGTCCGGAACGCGGTCACCGTTACTTTTGTAGATTGCCATGACTAACTCCCATTGTTTGGCTTTCTGCCTTTTAACATTCCGCATCCGGACCGTGATGTCAAAACACGGTGTGGACTGGGAACATGGTGGCGAATGTGCAACTTTGGAATGAGGCCGGTTCGCGCGATAACGACAGTCATGACGCAAATTTGTTAGTGCACCGCACATTTCTGAAAAAATCGACGAGCGGATTAAATCAAGACATTTTAGGCGGATAAGGGCCTCGCGCACGCGGCAAAAGTCCTCTCTGGCCCGCCGAGGGCATGCGCCGCGTGGTCAATATTCGCGTTCGTAAAAGACGCCGCCCTTGGCTTCGCCCGCGTCGTTGGCTTCGCCGCGAAGCTTCACCCCGCGCCCGACATTGAGGTCGATCGTCGCCTTGCCGGAGCCTGGTTTGTCGCCCTTCTGGATCGTTACATAGGTGCGGTCGTTGAGGTACTTGCCGGCGGAAACCGCGGTACCGCCTTTTTCGTCCGTCGTCACGTCGAGATTGTCGACGCCGATGGCGCTTTGCAGGTTCTCGAGCAGTGAGGTCGAGCCGCCGACCCCTGCGAGCTGCGCGGCGGCTTGCGCCAGTTGCGCGATCTGCAGCGGTGACAGTTTGGACATGGATTGACCGAAGATGAGCTGTGCCAGGACCTCGTCTTGAGGCAGCGCGGGCACGGAGGAGAAAGTGAACTTCGGATTGGTCGCTTCACCCGTAACGACAATTGTGACGGTGGCGCTGCTCGTCGTCGTGGTCGCCGTCATGTTGAGGTAAGGCACCAGCGAACCCTGGAAGCCAACCGTGCCTTCGGTGAAGGTCAGCCGCTTGGCCAGGATCGTCAGCCGCCCGCGCTGCAGCGTGAAGGTGCCGACCGCTTGCGGTGCGGACGCCGGGCCAGTCAGCTTGAGTGATCCGCCGAGTTCGGCGTCCAGGCCCCTGCCCTGGATGAAGATCTGGTTCGGCGCGTTGACCGTCACGTCGAGGGTAAGCCCGCTGCCGCCCTTGCCGCTGCCGCTCGACGTCGGCGGGTTCAGCGCCCTGTCCTGCGCCCGCACCGCACGCGGCGCATTCTTATGCTTGACGTCGAGCGCCGAGAGCGAGCCCGGCAGCTTTTCCGGAACGGTGATGACCGTCCTCGCCAGATTGATGGTGCCGGCGATCACCGGCGCCGAAACGAGCGGCCCCTTGATGGTCAGGTCGCCGCCGAGATTCGCGGTCACCACCCTGCCGTCGGTATAGCGGCCATCGGTGAGTTTTATCGACAGATCGGCCGGGAAGCCTTGCGCCGGGGCAATGCCGACCGTGCCGCTGGCCGAAAGGCTGCCGCGCGTCGACAAAGTGCCGGTCAGGCGATTGATCCTGGCAACGCCGCCGCCGATCGAGACGTCGGCCGCGATGTCGTTGACCGCAAGCCCGGAACGGGCGTCGATAAGGCGTGCGCCGGATGTCGTGACTTTGCCGCTGATCACCGGCGACGATGCGGGACCGCGCACCTGCACGTCGACATTGGCGGTGCCATTGAGCGCCAGGCCTTGCGCTGCAAGCTTGGCGGCAAGGAAAGAAAACGGCACCTTGCCGTTGAAGTCGAGCGCCAATGTGGGCCCACCTGCCGTCGTCACCGTGCCGCCGCCCTTCAGCCCAAGGCCAGCGCTGTCGCTGATGGCGGCATCGAAGGCGAGCTTGTTGCCGGCAAAGGTTCCGGACGACGCGACGTTGATGCCGCCGAGTCCGGCGCCGCGCGTTTGCGAGGTCTGCACCCCCGAAGCGTCGATCTTGAAGGCGACCGCCGGCATGGCCGGCGCGCCGGACACCTTCACCGTGCCCGAGATCGAGCCTGCCGCATCGAGGCCGGGCGAAAAACTGTTGGCGAGCGAAACCGGCACCCTGGCCAGATTGGCGTTGATGTCGAGCGTCTGGGCGACCTTGCCCGTCACGGTTGCCGTGCCGCCGCCGAAATTGAGCACCAGCCGGTCGAGCGTCGTCGCGCCGTTGGCTATGGTCACGGTCGAGGCCTGCGCGATCGCGGCCTTGATGCCTTGCACCGTCGCCTGGCCCGACGCGAGCTCGATGGTCGTCGTGCCGTTCGCCATTTTCACCCGGCCAGCCGCCCTCGCCGGAATGTTCTTCACGGTGGCGCCTCCGGAAAAGCCCGTCCAGTCGCCGTCGCGCTTCAAGCCAACGTCGATGCCGGTGACGGCGGTGCCGCCCGAGATCACGCTCTCGGCGCGGATCGTGCCGGAAATGACGGGCGCCGCGAGATAGTTTGCGATCTGGGCATCGACGGCGACGTTCTTGGCCGAGAGGTCGCCGCGCTTGATCGCCGCCGTGTTCGCCTTGACGGTGACATTCGGTCCGCTGTCGGTTTTCGCGAATGCGATCGTGCCGCGCACGTCGCCTTCCGCCTTTTCCAGTGCCAGCGCCGCCAGCGGCCCGATGTCGGGCAGGTCGAGTGACACGGTGCCCACCGGCACGAAAGCCTGGTCGAGCGCCAGATCGCCGGAGATCTTGCTTGATCCCAGCGACAGCAGAAGCCCGTTGATCGCGCTCTTGCCGTTGGTGGTGGCAAGCACCGCGCTGCCCTGCAGCGGCTGCCCGGCGACATTGCCGGTCAGTTGCACATTGGCCGCCGGATTGGCAGCATCGGCCTTGCCGGTCGCGATCAGCTTCAGCCCGGTGATCTCGCGCGCCGCCACCGAAAGCCGGTCGCTGTTCACCGTCACGGACAGGTCCGGCGCCGCAGGCGCGCCCTGCGCATTGAGCGCGAAGGTGATAGCGCCCTTGGCGTCCTTCGACAGCAGAGAAATATCCGCCAGCGCGCCCTTGATGGCGGCGCTCAGCGTGTTGTCGGCGATGCTCGCCTGCCCGTCTGCGGTGAACGCTCCCGATGCGACTTTCACCGGACCGACGCTGACGTTGCCCTTGGCGTCGCGCTGTGTCGTGGCACTAAGCTGCGTGCGCTCGGCAAGCACGCCGCGCACCACCGCCGGCAACGCCGCCGAAAGCACGTCCGCCTTGACCGTCAAACCGACGGAGCCGTCGGCAAACGACACTCTGCCATTGAAGGCGCCGTCGACCGCGCCGCTGGTCGCCGAGCCGCTATTGATGGTGATCGCGTCGGGAGCAAGGCTGCCGGCGACTTTCGCCGTGACCTTGCCGGCGACCAGCGGCGCAACCGTTGGGTTGTCGAGATCGATCTTGTCGGCCGCGACCATACCGGAGACGGGGCCTGTCCGGCTCTTGACGTCGAACCCGTCGGAATGCAGCGCCAACGCCAAGCCCTCCACCTTGATGTGGTTGGCCGTAACGGAGGGCAGTGTGGCCGAGATATCGAGGCGCGGCGTCGCGTCTTGCCCCGCGGCCTTCACCGAAACGGTCTGCAATTCCAGATCGACGGGGCTTGCGGCGGTGCCGAATTTGAGCGGCAGACTCGGGCCGTTCGAGTTGAGGTCGAGCGAGAAATCGCTGGCGCCGTTCGGATTGATGGTGCCGGCGGCCCTGCCCGAGATCTTGTCGCCGGAAAGCGTCGCTCGGTCGACGACGAGGCCGCCCGACGTCGAGACGCTGCCAGCGGCGTCGAGATCGAGCGGCCCAAGCCCGATCTGACGGGTCTGGGCGGTCTCCGCACTGGCGAGCTTGGCATTGAACCGGACATCGGGGTTGGCCGACGGACCCGTGACATGCGCCGTGCCCTCCAGCGTTCCAGCCGCATCGAGGCCAGGCATGAAATCATTGGCGAGCGCCGCCGTCAGATTGGCCAAATTGGCGGTCAGGTCGAGGATCTGACCAGCACTGCCTGAAACGGTCGCCGTGCCGCCGCCGAGATTGAGTGCGAGCTTCTCGACGGTGGTGACGCCGTTGGCGATCGAAAGGCTCGACGGCTCGGCGATCGCCGCCTCGATGCCGCGCACGGTCGCTTCGCCGGACGCGATCTCGACGCTGGTCTTGCCGCCGGCGATCTTCACGCGGCCGGCGGCGGTGGCCGGAATGCCCGACGCCGTCGCGCCGCCGGCAAAGTTGGTCCAATCGCCGTCGCGCTTCAGATCGATGCCGATGCCGCTGATCACCGTGCTCCCGGAAGTCACGCTGTCGGCCTTGATCGTGCCCGCGATCGCCGGTCCCTTGAGATAGTTGGCGATCAGCGCGTTGACGGTAATGGTCTTTGCCGCCAGGTCGCCGCGCGCGATCGAGGTGCTTGCCGCGTTGACGGTGACGGTCGGAGCCCCGCCATCCTTGGCGAAGGCGATCGTGCCGTTGACATCGCCGGTCGCCGATTGCCCGCCGAGGGCCGCCAGCGGCCCGATATTGGGAACCGCAAGCGTCAGCGTGCCGAGCGGCAGATACTGATCGTCGAGCGCGAGATCGCCCGAAACCTTGTTGTCGCCGAGCGCCAGGCTGAGCCCCCTGATCGAGCGCTTGCCGTCGGCGGTCACCAGCGAGGCGCTGATGTCGAGCGGCTGCTCCTCCACGCTGCCCGTCAGTGAAACATCGGCCGAAGGGTTGGCGATGTCGGCCTTGCCCTTCGTGGAGAGCTTGATGTCCTTCACCGTCCGGCCAGCCGCCGTCAGGCTGGCGCTGTCGGCTGAAATCGAAAAGTCCGGCGCCCAGCGCGGCCCGCTCGCGGTCAGCGCGAAATTGATCCCGCCGGCGAGCGGCGTGCCGGCAAGCGACGACAGCGGCGAGACGTCGCCCAGCGCGCCCTTGACGTTGGCCTGAATGTCCGAGCCTTGCATGCTGCCGGTGCCGCTGGCGCTGAGCGAGCCGGAGGTAATCTCCAGCGAATTGGCCGCGAACGCGCCTTGCGGATCGCGGGTCGCGGTGGCCGAGAATTTCACCCGCTCGCCAAGCAGCGAGCTGATCTGCGGCGGCAGCGCCGTCGATACGGCGTCGGCGTTCATCTTCAGCGTCATCGACAGATCGGCGAGCGAGACACCGGCCGTCAGCGCCGCATTGAGCGCATCGCTGCGCAACGTGCCCTTGTCGATGGTCACGTTATCGCGGCTGACCGTGCCTGAAAGATCGGCGGCGAGCTTGCCCGTCACCAGCGGCGCCAGCGTCGCCACGTCGGTTTTCAGGCCGGCGGCGGCGAGCTTGACGCTGACCGGACCACCAAGGGTCTCGACATCGAAGCCATCGGAATGGATCTCTCCCGTCACATTGTTGAGCTGCGTGCCGCCGACAGCGATCGAGGCCAGCGAGGTGCCGACATCGACCATCGGCGCCTTGCCATCGCCAAAGGCGCGTGCGGTCGCCTTCTGGACCGCGATCAGGATCGGCACGGCGCTATTGCCGACATCGATGGTGACTGGCTTGCCCTTGGCTGAAAGCTCGACGGCAAGGTCGCTGGCGCCTTTCGGATCGACATTGCCGGTCGCCGTGCCATGCACGGTGTCGCTCTCTATAGTGGCGCGCTCGATATCGACCCCACCGGCCGTGGACGCCGTGCCGGCGATGTCGAAGCTCGTCTTGCCTGCGAACAGCGACTTGAACTTTTCCGGCAGGAAGCGCTCGAATTCGCCGTCGCCCTTGGCTTCGATATAGTGGCCCTTGTCGCTGAGCTGATGGCGCCCGGTGAGCTGGGTGATGATCTGGCGGTCGACGACGAAGGTGCCGATGCCGCTCCAATTGGCGAGCGGCCCGGTACCGGAAACGACGATGTCGACGGGTGGCGCATCGGGCAGCTTGAGCAGGTTGGCGATGATCCCGCCCGCCGGCTCCGACGCCTTGAGATCGAGGTCGAGCTTATTGTCGGCCGGCGCGAAATGGACCTTGGCGTCGACATTGCCTTGCTTGCCATCGTGGCGGGCGACGTTGAGCACCGTCTCGATCGCCAACGGCGATGCGTCGGCTTTCAGCGAACCCTTGGCGGCAAGTTCGGCAATGCCGCTGCCGGCAAGCTGCTGCCCGAGCGCGATCTCGGGCAGGTCGATCTGCTTGACATCGACCGAAACCGGCAGGCTGTTCGAACCGCCCTGAGAAGCCCGCTGGCCGGCTTGCGGCAGCCGCGCCAGCTCGATGCGCTCGGCGGCGATCCGATCGGCGTTGAAATTGCGTGACAAGAGCGCCGTCGGCGACCAGTCGAGCGCCACCTTGCGCGCCACCAGCCAGGGTCCGGCGCGATCCTCCAGCACGACATGATCGACCCGCAACGCGCCGGACCATATGCCTTCGATGCCGCTGACGGTGACCTTGCGGTCCTCGGTGGAGGCCATTTTCGAAATCATGCCGGCGAGATTTTGCCGGCCGCCTTCGGTCCCGGTCAGAACGACGAGCACGCCGATCGCCACCACCAGCAACAGGAGCAGCGCGTAAAGGCAGATGCGAAGGATACGCCAGAATATCTTCATCGTCAGAACGCCTGACCGATGCCGGCATAAATGCCGAAATGCGGATCGCTCGGATCGCGGTTGAGCGGCAAGGCCGCATCGACGCGCAGCGGCCCGAACGGGGTGAGATAGCGCAGGCCGACGCCGGCGCCGACCTTGACGTCCGCGAAATCGGGGAAGGATTTCGTTGACACCGTGCCGGCATCGACGAAGGGCACGATGCCGATCGTGTCCGTAATTGCTATGCGCATCTCGACCGAGGTTTCGAAGAAAGACAGGCCGCCGATCGGCTGGCCGTCGATGTCCTTCGGGCCGATGCCCTGATAGGCATAGCCGCGCACCGAACCGCCGCCGCCGGAATAGAAGCGCCGGTCGGCGGGCACGTTCTGGAGGCCGGTGCCGACGATCGAACCGATGGCGGCGCGTTCGGCGAGCACAAATCTGCTTGCCGTGTCGAGCGATTGGTAGGCGGAGCCTTCGCCCTTCAGCTTGAGGAAGGTCGCACCGTTCAGGATATCGTAGCTCGGCTCGGCGTAGGCGAGCGCCCGAAAACCCCTGGTCGGGTTGAGCTTGTTGTCGCGGCTGTCATAGACATATTGCAGCGGAACGCTGGCGATCAGGTAGGTGTGCTTGCCGAAGGCGTCGGTGATCCGCGAATAGTCGAGGGCGAATTCGGCGGAGACCCGCTGCCTTTTGTCGAGATCGTAGGAGACGCCGATATTGCCCTTGACCGAGAAATGGTCGTAGGCGTCGGGGTGCTCGAATACCGTCTTGATGCCGGTGAAGAACTTCGATGTCGGCCCGAGCACGCCCGGCTTCTCGAACATGATGCCGGCATTGTAGTTGAGCGCGGAAAGGCTGTTGCTGCCGATGCCGCTGATGGAGCCGTCGATACGCAGCTTCTCCGCCTGGCCGAACAGGTTGCGGTGGCCCCAATAGCCCTCCAGTCCCAGCCCTTCCGTATTCGAAAACGTGCCGCCGATGCCGAAAAAGCGCGGCTTGCGCTCGCTGACCTGGACGTCCATGGGAATATTGCCTTGGGCGTCGAGGTTGTCGCCTTCCTTGATGGTCACGCTGTTGAAGACCTCGAGCCCGAGCAGGCGATCGCGGGCATCGTCAATCTCTTGCGGCGAATATTGCTGACCCCGCTTCAGCCCGGTCATGTATTCGGTGAAATCGCGATCGACCTTCTCGGTGCCCTCGACCGTCGTGTCGCCATAGCCGGCAACTGGGCCGGCCGCCACCGTCAGCGTGACGTCGAGCGTCGCGGTGGCGTGATCGGCGACGATCTCGCGATCCGTCACCTTGGCGAGCGGCCTGCCCTCTTCCTTCAAGGCGCGTACGATCGCCGCTTCAGCCTTGAGCACCGCGCCCGATCCTGCATCGCCGCCTGCGATCAGGCCGAAATCGGCGCTCGCCAGGCCCGCCGCGTCGCCTTTCAGCATGATGTTGCCCAGCGTGAATTTAGGACCGGCCGCAACGCTGACGACCACCGGAATGGGCTGCGGTCCCTTGAACTCGGCATCCGGCGGCAGTTCGTCTATCGACTTGCCCTGGATGGTGATTGTGACCACGCCTTCGTAGCGGGCGTCGGCGTAAAGGGCGGCAACGAGCTGTTCCCGGTCGCTGCGCGCCTTGGCCATCAGGCCGAGCGACCCTGATACCGGATGCTCTTCGTCGCTTTTGAGCGCCGAGGCATTCTCCAGCCTCTCGGCCAGGTCCTTGTCGGCATCCGGTGCATCGATCGTCACCGAATAGCGCAGAGGATCGACGATATCGGCATCCTCGTCCTTGGACGAACCCCAGAGCTTGATGCCGAAAATCTCGAAAGCGGCCGCCGTCCGTGCTTCACCGGCGAGGATGGCCGAGCAGACAAGCGCCAAAAGCAGGGCGCGCGGAAGCCCGCGCCCTGGCGCGATCCCTCCTGACATCTGCGTTTCATGCGCCGGCATTAAGACAACCTAGTCGACAAATCTAAAATTGGAATGAAGTTCTGAAACGCTCGTAAAGGGGCCATAATCCAATTGTCTTAAATAGACCGGGCTTGGAATTCACACCTTTTGCATCTTCGCAAGAAAGTGTGATCCTTCTCATAGAGGCTCTGTCGAAATACCGGCCTTTGGCCGGCATGGAAACCGTTGGCAGGTGGAAAAAACCTGCCGCGTTCCGGCGTTGACAAGCCCGTTTGATGCTTGATCATGCCCGGACGCTGGCAATGTCTGGAGGGTGATGTGGCAATGCGCGCGGCTCGTGGTCTCTCTATCCTTCTCCTTCTCTTTTTCGCCTTGAGTGGTGCAGCAGTTGCGGCCGAAGCCAGGCGAATCGTGACGACCGACAATTCCGACTATTTCGGTTTCGACCTCAGGTCCGACCAGAATGTCAGCCTCGACCAATGCAAGACCACATGCCTCGGCGACCCTGCCTGCCGCGCCTTCACCTACAACACCAAGGCCAAATGGTGCTTTCTCAAATCCGACTATAACCAGCTCAAACCGTTCAGCGGCGCAGTCGCCGGCAAGATCGCCAATGTCGACGGCGATCCCGACATCGGCGCCCCGCCGGCGCTCGCCTTCTTCCCCAGCTGGATGGCCGACCAGGCGCAGCAGTTCCGCAACAAGCTGACCGACCCGGCCTATGACAAGCCGACCGAGGGCTTGGCGGCGCTCCAGGCCGCGGCCGAGCAGGCGGCGCTGACCGGCGACCATCGTCTGGCCATGCAGAAATACCAGGCGGCCCTTTCCGTCCTGCCGGACGACGGCGCGCTCTGGCTGGCGCTGGCGCGTGAGACGCTAGGCGTGCAGCCGGCTGCCAACACCCCCGAACCCTCGACCTTGCCGGCAAACATCACCTCGGCCGCCTTCAACGCCTATAAGCTGGTGCGCACGGCAAAGACCCGAGCCGAAGCCTTGGCCCTGCTGGCCGCCGGCCTCGACAAGCGCGACCTTTTTCGGCCGGCGATCCAGGCCTATGAGGCGAGCCTCGCGCTGGTGAACTCGCCATCCGTCCAGGCCGACTATGCCGACCTCAAGGCGCGCAAGGGATTCCGGGTCATCGACCATTCTGTCGACGCCGATTCCTCTTCACCACGCATCTGCGCGCAGTTCTCCGAGGAACTGGTCAAGACCGGCGTCGACTATTCGCAGTTCATCACCGTCGACAACGCCGCCCCCAAAGCCGTCGAGGCCAAGGACAAGCAGATCTGCGTCGAAGGGCTGGAGCACGGCCAGCATTATGACGTGACCTTCCGCGCCGGCCTGCCGGCCGCGATCGGCGAGACGATCGCCGCCCCGGTCGTGCTGTCGATCTATGTCCAGGACCGCGCCCCGTCCGCCCGCTTCACCGGCGACAGCTTCGTGCTGCCGGCCGGCGCCCGTCGCGGCATCCCGGTCGTCACCGTCAACATGAACGCTGCCAAGATGAAGCTCTATCGCATCGGCGACCGGTCGCTGGCGCAGCTACTGTCCGGCTATCAGTTCCTGCATCAGCTCGACGGCTATGACATTTCCACCATTTCCGACCAGATGGGCGAGCCCGTCTGGGAAGGCACGCTCGATATCGCCAACGACCTCAACAAGGAGGTCACTACCTCCTTCCCGGTCGACGAGGCGATCCCGCAGCGCAAGCCCGGTGTCTATGTGCTGACCGCCCAGCCAGTCGACGACAAGAGCGACGAGTATGGGTCGCGCGCCACCCAGTGGCTCGTCGTTTCCGACATCGGTCTGTCCACCTATACCGGCCAGGACGGCCTCAATGTCTTTGCCCGCTCGCTCGGCTCCGCCAAGCCGATCGCCGGCGCCGAACTGACGCTGCTTGCCAAGAACAACGAGATTCTCGGCACCGCGACTTCCGACGCCGAAGGCCACGCCGTGTTCAACCCGGGCCTCACCCGCGGCGAAGGCGGCATGGTGCCGGCCGTGCTGATGGCCAAGCAGGGCGACAACGACTTCGTCTTCCTCGACATGGGCCGCGCTGGCTTCGATCTGTCGGATCGCGGCGTTGCCGGGCGTGCCGCGCCCGGCGCGCTCGACGTCTATGCCTGGACCGAGCGCGGCATCTACCGTGCCGGCGAGGACGTCCATGTCGCGGCGCTTGCCCGCGACGGTGCCGGCAAGGCGGTCGAGAACCTGCCGCTCACCTTCATCTTCACCCGTCCCGACGGCGTCGAGAACCGCCGCATCGTCAGCGACGGCGTCTCCGCCGGCGGCCATGCCGTCGACCTGCCGCTAGAGCCGAACGCCATGCGAGGCACCTGGACGGTATCGATCTACACCGATCCCAAGCAGTCGCCGGTGGCGAGCCAGATGTTCCTGGTCGAGGACTTCGTGCCGGATCGCATCGAGTTCGACCTGACCGCCGACAAGAAGGAGATCGCTCAGGGCGAGACAGCCAATGTCAGCGTCGACGGCCGCTTCCTCTATGGCGCGCCGGCCGCCGGCCTCGCGCTCGAAGGCGAGATGACCCTGTCGACCACGGACAGCTGGGACCGGTTCAAGGACTTCACCTTCGGTCTCGCCGACGAGCAGTCGGCCGAACCCACGGTGACGCCGCTCGCCAATCTTCCCGTCGTCGGCGACGACGGCAAGGCGACCTTCCCGGTCTCGATCGACCAGTTGCCCTCGACCACCAAGCTGATCAACGCCAAGGTGACCGTGCGCATGCGCGAAGCCGGCGGCCGCGCCGTCGAGCGCTCGCTCGACATCGCCGTTCATCCGGAAAAGGAGATGATCGGTATCCGTCCGGACTTCGAAGGCGGCGAGGTGCCGCAAGGCGGAACCGCGAAGTTCAGCATCATCGCCGTCGATCCGAACGGCAAGCGCGAAGAGCTGAAAGGCGCCCAGTGGTCGCTGGTCAAGGTCGAGCGCAACTACCAATGGTACCGCTCGAACAATTCCTGGAATTATGAAGCAGTGAACCTCACCAAGGCCGTCGCCAACGGCCAGATCGACATCAAGGCCGACGGCGAGGCGACCGTGTCGCTTCCGGTCGACTGGGGCCGCTACCGGCTGGAGGTCGAGACGGCCGACCCGGAGGGTCCGGCGACCAGCTATGAGTTCGACGCCGGCTGGTATGTCGCTTCGACCACTACCGAGACCCCGGACGGCCTGGAGATCGCCCTCGACAAAGACACTTATGCCGCCGGCGAGGTCGCCAAGCTGAAGATTTCGCCGCATTTCGCCGGCGAACTGCTGATCACCATCGGCGCCGAAAAGCTCTTGAAGACCGTCACCGCCTCGGTGCCGGCCGGCGGCAGCACGGTCGACATCCCGGTCGGCGATGATTGGGGCGCCGGCGCCTATGTCACGGCGACGTTGTTCCGGCCGGGCGATGCCGAGCAATCACGCATGCCGGCGCGCGCCATCGGCGTCAAATGGCTGACCGTCGATCCCGGCTCGAAGAAGCTCACTGTTGCGCTGACGCCCCCTGAAAAGACCGCGCCGCGTCAGCAGTTGTCGATCCCGGTTGCCGTCAACGGCGCGCAACCCGGAACCAACGCCTATGTGATGGTGGCGGCCGTCGACGTTGGCATCCTCAACCTCACCAATTACAAGGCGCCCGATCCGGAGGACTGGTTCTTCGGCCAGCGCATGCTGGGTCTCGAGATCCGCGACCTCTACGGCCGCCTGATCGACGGCTCGCTCGGCACCACCGGCAAGTTGCGAACCGGCGGCGACGGCGCCAACATGCAGTCGCAAGGCAGCCCGCCGACCGAGAAGCTGGTCGCCTTCTTCTCCGGTCCGGTCGAGCTCGATGCCAACGGCAAGGCACGGGTCGACTTCGACATCCCGCAGTTCAACGGCACCGTGCGGGTCATGGCTGTCGCCTGGACCAAGGAGGCGGTCGGCCATGCCCAGACTGACGTCATCGTGCGCGATCCGGTGGTTATCACCGCCGGCCTGCCGCGATTCCTGGCACCCGGCGATGCCGCGACCATGCGCCTCGACATCGCCGACACCGACGGCCCCGTCGGCGACTACAAGCTGTCGGTCATCACGACCGGCGATCTCTCGACCGGCGACAAGCCCTTGCCCGAAAAGCTCACGCTTGCCCAAGGCAAGCGGCAGTCGCTCTCAATCCCGCTGATCGCGCAGACGGCAGGTGACGCCTCGATCACCGTCAAGCTCGCCCATGACAGCGGCGCCGAGGTCGAGCAGACGCTCTACCTGCCGGTGCGTCCGGCCCAGCTCCCGGTCACCAATCGCATGGTGGTCGACCTGAAGCCCAAAGGCGGTTCGCTGCGCATCGACAAGGAGCTGCTCGCGGCAAGCGTGCTCGACGGCGCCTCGGTCAGCGTCGGCGTTTCGCAAGCCGCCGCCTTCGACGTGCCCTCGCTGTTGATGAGCCTCGACCGCTATCCTTATGGCTGCGCCGAGCAGACCACCAGCCGCGCCATGCCGCTGCTCTATGTCAACGACATGGCCAAAAGCATCGGCATGGAGAACGATCGCGAACTGCACGGCCGCATCCAGGACGCCGTCTACAAGGTGCTGAGCTATCAGGCGTCGAGCGGCAGCTTCGGCCTCTGGGGTCCGGGCTCCGGCGATCTCTGGCTCGACGCCTATGTCAGTGAATTCCTGACCCGGGCGCGCGAGCAGAAATACGACGTGCCGGCCCAGGCGATGAACCAGGCGTTGAACAACCTGCAGAACTCGCTCGGCTACGACCAGGACGTCCAGGATCGCGGCAGTGAGATCGCCTACGCGCTCTATGTGCTGGCCCGCAACAAGAAGGCCTCGATCGGCGACCTCCGCTATTATGCCGACACGCAGCTCGAAGCCTTCTCGAGCCCGATGGCGGTCGCGCAGCTCGCGGCCAGCCTCGCGCTCTACGGCGACACACAGCGTTCGGAGGCGACGTTCCAGGCGGCGCTGCGGCTGGCCCAGGCAAGCACCGAGTACGACTATTACCGCTCCGACTACGGCTCGCCGCTGCGCGATGGCGCGGCGATGTTGGCGCTGGCGGCGGAATCGAAGCCTGTGCCGAGCATCGTACCGCAGCTGATCAGGCTGGTCGCCAGGGAACGCGCCGATGCCCGCTGGACGAGCACGCAGGACGAGGCCTGGATGCTGCTTGCCGCCCGAGCGCTGAAGGAAGGCAATGATTCCATCACGCTTTCCATCAACGGCGCGCCGCATTCCGGCGGCTATTCCGACCGTATCTCCGGCAGCGATCTGGAGGGCAGCCCGCTCACCATCGGCAACACCGGCACGATGCCGCTGCAGGCGGTGGTAACCGCGGTGGCGGCACCGGTGGAACCGCTGCCGGCCGGCGGCGACGGCTTCACCATCGATCGCACCTACTACAGGCTCGACGGCACGGAGGCCAACGTCACCGAGGCCAAGCAGAACGAGCGCTATGTCGTCGTGCTCAAGGTCTATGAGCAGAACAACTGGCCTTCGCGCGTTCTGGTGACCGATCTGTTGCCGGCCGGCTTCGAGATCGACAACCCGAGCCTGGTTTCCAGCGCGCAATTGTCGAACTTCTCCTGGCTGGCGCAGACCGACGCCGCGCATCTGGAGTTCCGCGACGACCGTTTCGTTGCCGCCTTCAACCCGAACGAAGGCGACGGCGACCGCAACATCACGCTGGCCTATGTCGTGCGCGCCGTGACGCCCGGCACCTATGCCCATCCGGCGGCGACGGTGGAGGACATGTATCGGCCGCAATACTCGGCCCGCACCGCCTCCGGCATGATGGAGGTCAAGGCGGAGTAAGCGCCTTGATAGACATAGCGATGGCGCTGCCCCTCATTGTCCTGCCGGACATTTCTCCCCGTATAGTGACGGGGAGAAAGGGGCTTGCGTCGAGGTTTTCGCCAATCGCCAAAGTCGCAGGGCCGAAGCCGACGTCGCGGATAGCCCCCTTCTCCCCGTCACTATACGGGGAGAAGGTGCCGGCAGGCGGTTGAGGGGCAGCGCCATGCTCTCCAAGAAATTTCTCCGTCAAGCAGGCATCGCCGCAGCTTCACTCGCTGGGTTTGCAGCAATCGCCGCAGCCGCCCTCTGGGAACTCGACCGCGCCTTTCCGCCGCCGCTGCCAGCGACGCTGACGGTCTCGACCGAGGTGCAGGATCGCGACGGCCAGCTGTTGCGGGCCTTCGCGACGCCCGACGGCTATTGGCGGCTCGAAACCCGCCTCGACCAGATCGACAAAGAGTTCGTCGACATGCTGGTCGCCTATGAGGACAAGCGCTTCTGGGATCACCGTGGTGTCGACGTTCTGGCGCTCTGCCGCGCCGCCGGCCAGTTCGTCACCAGCGGCCGTATCGTCTCGGGCGGCTCGACCCTGTCGATGCAGCTTGCCCGTCTGATCGAGCCGCGCGACAGCCGCAGCCTCGGCTCCAAGCTCAAGCAGATCCTTCGCGCCATCCAGATCGAGCAGAGGCTTTCCAAGCAGGAGATCCTCGAACGCTATCTGACGCTGGCGCCCTATGGCGGCAATCTCGAAGGCGTGCGCGCCGCCTCGCTCGCCTATTTCGGCAAGGAGCCGAAGCGGCTGACCGTTTCGGAATCTGCCCTCCTCGTCGCACTGCCGCAACTGCCCGAAAAACGCCGGCCCGACCGCAACCTCGACATCGCCCATGCAGCACGCGACCGTGTGCTCACCCGCATGGTTTCCGCCGGCCTGCTCAACGAAAGAGAGGCCGCGCGTGCGGCGCTCGACGATGTCTCAGGTCTGCGCCGAAAACTGCCGGCGCTGGCCGCGCATGCTTCCTACGCCATGCTGCCCAAGGCGGAACCCGGCAAGCCGCTGCAGCTCACCATCCGCAGAAGCGTCCAGCAAGGGCTTGAGCAGGTGGCAAGGGAGGCCGCCAGAAAGCTCGGGCCCAAGCTTTCCATCGCGATGGTGATGGCCGATGCCCGCACCGGCGACATTCTCGGCGAGGTCGGCTCCGCCGATTTCTTCGACGCCAGCCGTTCCGGCTGGATCGACATGACCAAGGTGGTGCGTTCACCCGGCTCGACACTGAAGCCCTTCATCTACGGGCTCGCCTTCGAGCAAGGCCTGGTGGCGCAGGAGACTATCATCGAGGACAGCCCGGCCGATTTCGGTGGCTATCGGCCGAAGAATTTCGACATGGGCTACCAGGGCGACGTCTCGATCCGCCAGGCGCTGCAGCTTTCGCTCAACGTGCCGGCGATCCGGGTGCTCGATGCGGTCGGCCCGACAAGGCTGACCGCGCGTTTCCGTCAGGCTGGCGTCAACCTGGTCCTGCCGCTCAACGAGGCGCCGGGCTTGGCGATCGGGCTCGGCGGCGCCGGCGTGACATTACGCGACCTGGTGCAGCTCTATACGGGCCTTGCCAATGGCGGCAAGATGCACACGCTGCATGACGGCACCGAACCGGCCGATGCCGAGCGCACCACCGCCACCATTCTCGACGACCAGGCCGCCTGGCAGATCGACGACATCCTGTCCGGTGTGAAGCCACCCGAAGGCGCCATGCAGCGCGGTATCGCCTACAAGACCGGCACCTCCTACGGCTATCGCGATGCCTGGTCGGTCGGCTTCGACGGCCGCTACGTGCTGGGTGTGTGGGTCGGCCGCGCCGACGCCAGCCCGATCCCTGGCGTGTCGGGCTACGTCTCGGCGGCGCCGATCCTGTTCGAGGGCTTTGTCCGCTCCGGTCTCGCCGGCGTGCCGCTGCCAGGCCGACCGCCGGGCGTCTTCAATCCCAAGCGCGAGGAATTGCCGGTGACGCTCGCCCGCTTCGGCGCCGGGTCGGACGGGCTGGTGCAGGCAACGCCGACCGAGCCGGCACCCACCATCATCTTCCCGCCGGACGGCGCCCGCGTCGATCTCGGCACCAACTCGGCAGACGCCACGCCGCTTGTGCTGAAGCTTCAGGGCGGCCGCGCGCCGTTCCGATGGCTCGCCAACGGCAAGCCGCTTGCCGGCATAGATCGCCGCCGCACCGCGACCTGGCAGCCCGACGGCACCGGCTACTCGACGCTGACGGTGATCGACGCCGCCGGCCGCGCGGCCAGCGTGAAGGTTTTCGTTGAATAGAAGGCTGCAAGCGATTCAGCTCATTGCGCTTCTTAGGCCTTCGGCTCACGGAATTTCTCGCCCGATGTCCGGTGCCTCGCGCCAACCTTCGCTGAGAGCAACTGCGATCCTCGCAGCTTCCCTGACCGCGATCTCCTCCCCCGCCCACGCCGATCCCCTGCCCGCCGGCTTCGTCAGGCTCGCCGACGTCGATCGATCCATTCGCCAAGACGTCCGCTATGCTGGCCGAGAAAACTTCCTGCACCGCAGGGTCGACGGCTATGACGCACCGGTCTGCATCCTGACCGAAAAGGCCGCAAGGGCGCTCTCCAGTGTTCAGAAAGCTATTGGCCCCAAGGGTCTGACTCTCGTCGTCTTCGACTGCTACCGCCCGGCGCGGGCCGTCGCCGACATGCGCGAATGGACAAAACAGGGCGGCCCGCCTGACCCGCGATGGTATCCGACGATCGGGCGGGGCGATCTCATCGCCAAGGGTTACGTCGGCGAACTCTCCAGCCATTCGCGCGGCTCGACCGTCGACCTCGCCATCACCGCTATGGACAAGAAAAGCGCCATTCACCCCGCTTGCGGCGCAGCCAATACCGGCACATTCGATTTCGGCACCGGCTTCGACTGTTTCGATCCGGCGAGCGAGACGGCCCACCGCCCTCTCGCCGCCGAAGCGGCCGCCAACCGCAAGATGCTGGTCGCCGCCATGCTCGCCGCCGGCTTCCGCAACTACGCCCGCGAATGGTGGCATTTCACGCTTGTCGGCGAACCATTTCCAAAACGCCGCTTCGATTTCCCGGTGACCGCCAACTAGGCGCGTCGCGATCGTTCGGATTCGCTCCATGCGCTTTAGCTTTTGATTTTACGCATGTCTT
This sequence comes from Mesorhizobium sp. WSM4884, assembly GCF_029625675.1. Taxonomy (NCBI): domain Bacteria; kingdom Pseudomonadati; phylum Pseudomonadota; class Alphaproteobacteria; order Hyphomicrobiales; family Phyllobacteriaceae; genus Mesorhizobium; species Mesorhizobium sp. WSM4884. The sequence continues at coordinate 122,883 of NZ_JARTVO010000001.1, read as the reverse complement.
TGTCCCGAAACCGGTTCCCACTTTCGGGAGACATGCTTTAGGCGTGGGGCTTGTCCTGCCCCCTATCGCTTCTAATTAGGCCCGCTGACGATGAACCACGCCCGCCAATTGAGGAAGTTATTTCCTCGATTGGCCGCCGCTCGGCGAGAAATTTCTGCAAGGCGGCGAAAAAGGCAACATTCAATGCATCTAATTTCTATAAACTCGCTAGAGTTCGCAGCAGTTCAACGGAGGCGGAAATGACCAATCCTCATTTCAGGAAACTGCTCGGCGCGCTGGTCGCCACATCTGTCCAGTTCGGCACGCTCGGTTTCGCGTTTGCCGACACGACTATTCTCAACGTGTCCTACGATCCGACACGTGAACTCTACAAGGCCTATGACGAGGCCTTCGCCGCGCACTGGAAGGCGGAAACCGGCGAAACCGTCGCCATCCAGCAATCGCATGGCGGATCGGGCGCGCAGGCCCGTGCCGTGATCGACGGCCTCGACGCCGATGTCGTGACGCTCGCGCTCGAAGGCGACATCAACGCCATCGCCTCCAAAACGAAGAAGATCAATCCGGACTGGCGCAAAAAATTCGAGAATAATTCCGCGCCCTACACTTCGACCATCATCTTCCTGGTGCGCAAGGGCAATCCCAAGGGCATCCACGACTGGAACGATCTGGTGAAGGACGGCGTCCAGGTGATCACGCCCAACCCGAAGACTTCCGGCGGCGCGCGCTGGAACTATCTTGCCGCCTGGGCCTATGCCAACGCCAATGACGGCAACGACGAAGCCAAGACCAAGGAATTCGTCGGCAAGCTCTATGCGAACGTCCCGGTGCTCGACACCGGCGCCCGTGGCTCGACGGTGACCTTCGCGCAGAAGGGGCTGGGCGACGTGCTGATCGCTTGGGAGAACGAAGCCTATCTCGCGCTCGACGAATTCGGCGCCAACAATTTCGACATCATCTATCCGCCGACCTCGATCCTGGCCGAGCCGCCAGTCGCCGTGGTCGATGCCAATGTCGACGCCAAGGGCACGCGCAAGATCGCCGAAGCTTACCTCGGCTGGCTCTACTCCAAGGAGGGGCAGACCTTGATCGCCAAGAACCACTATCGTCCGGCCAAGCCCGACCTGGTGCCGGCCGAGGACCTTGCCAAGCTGCCGGCAATCAAGCTTGTCACCATCGACGACCCGCAATTCGGCGGCTGGAAGAAAGCGCAGCCTTACCATTTCGGCGACGGTGGTATATTCGACCAGATCTACAAGCCGGCCCAGTGAGGCCGGACGGCGGTGAGCCTTGGGCTACCGGCCGAATGCGACTGCGCAAAGCCATTCTGGTTTGAATAGAAGGGACGATCCAGAACAGCATGACCACAGCACCCGCTAAGGCGGGGTGGCGGTTCAGACAGCCGAGCGTCATTCCGGGCTTCGGATTGACGCTCGGCTTCTCGCTTGCCTACCTCACGCTCATCATCCTCATCCCGCTTTCGGGTCTGGTCTGGCGTTCGGCCGCGCTCGGCTGGACCGATTTCTGGGCGATCGCCGTCGACCGGCGCACCCTCAACGCGCTGAGGATCAGCTTCGGCACCGCCTTCATTGCCGCCGTGGTCAATGTCGTGTTCGGCACGGTCGTCGCGTGGGTGCTGGTCCGCTACCGTTTCCCGGGCCGCCGCATCGCCGATGCGATGGTCGATCTGCCCTTCGCGCTGCCTACCGCGGTCGCCGGTATCGCGCTTACCACGCTCTATGCGCCGAATGGCTGGATCGGCCAGCTTCTGATGCCGCTCGGCATCAAGGTCGCCTACACGCCGCTCGGCATCGTCATCGCGCTGGTGTTCATCGGCCTGCCTTTCGTCGTGCGCACGGTACAGCCGATCATGGAGGAGCTTGACAAGGAGGTCGAGGAAGCCGCCGCCACGCTTGGCGCCAACCGCTTCCAGATCATCACCCGTGTGCTCTTCCCGGGTCTGGCGCCGGCCATCATCACCGGCTTCTCGCTCGCTTTCGCCCGCGGCGTCGGCGAATACGGCTCCGTGATCTTCATTGCCGGCAATCTGCCCTTCAAGTCCGAGATCGCACCGCTTCTGATCGTGATCAGGCTCGAGGAATACAATTACGAGGCGGCGACCGCGATCGCGGCGATCATGCTGGCGCTGTCCTTCGTGATGCTTCTGGTCGTCAATCTCGTGCAGACATGGAGCCGTAAGCGCTATGGCTGATCCCGAGATCAAATCCTATGAGCCGCTGCACGAAAGCCAGTCGGCGGCGGTGACCGAAAGCCGGCCTGTGAAAGCCGTGCTGATGGCAATCGCCTTCGCCTTCGTCGCCGTCTTCCTGCTTCTGCCGCTGATCGTCGTCTTCCACGAGGCGCTCGCCAAGGGCATTGGTGCCTACACGGAGGCGCTTGCCAGCCCCGACACGCGATCGGCGATCCGCCTGACCCTGCTCGTGGCGGCGATCTCGGTGCCGCTCAACGTCATTTTCGGCATCTCGGCCGCCTGGGCGATCGCCAAGTTCGAGTTCAAGGGCAAGGCGTTCCTGACCACGCTGATCGACCTGCCCTTCTCGGTGTCGCCGGTGATTTCCGGCCTGGTCTACGTGCTCCTCTTCGGCGCGCAAGGCCTGCTCGGCGCCTGGCTGAAGGCGCACGGCATCGTCATCCTGTTCGCCGTGCCGGGTATCGTTCTGGCCACCGTGTTCGTCACCTTCCCCTTCGTCGCCCGCGAACTGATCCCGCTGATGCAGGAACAAGGCAATGGCGACGAGGAGGCCGCCCTTTCGCTCGGCGCCAATGGCTGGCAGACCTTCTGGTATGTGACGCTGCCCAACGTCAAATGGGGCCTGCTCTACGGCGTGCTTCTCTGCAATGCCCGCGCCATGGGCGAGTTCGGCGCGGTATCGGTGGTGTCGGGCCACATACGCGGCCTTACCAACACCATGCCGCTGCATGTGGAAATTCTCTACAATGAGTACAACGCCGTCGGTGCCTTTGCGGTCGCTTCGCTGCTTGCCGGCCTGGCTCTGGTGACGCTGGTCTTGAAAACGCTTCTCGAGATGCGTTACGGCGCCGAGATCGCCGCGACGCGCGGACACTAAGGTGCATGTCGCCCAAAAGTGTGTAGCGGTTTTGGGGCAACGACATGCATCAACTGACTGAGGGATTTGTATGGAAGTTCGCGTTGTCAACGTGCGCAAGGAGTTCGAGCGGTTTCCGGCGCTCCACGACGTGTCGCTCGACATCAGGTCGGGCGAGCTCATCGCGCTGCTTGGGCCATCCGGTTCCGGCAAGACGACGCTTCTCCGCCTGATCGCCGGCCTGGAGCGGCCGACCAAGGGTGCCATCTTCTTCGGCGACGAAGACGCCTCTCAGAAGTCGATCCAGGAGCGCAATGTCGGCTTCGTCTTTCAGCATTACGCGCTGTTCCGCCACATGACGGTTGCCGACAATATCGGCTTCGGCTTGAAGGTCCGCCACGGCGCCGCGCGTCCCCCGGCGCAGGAGATCCGCCGCCGCGCCTCCGAACTCCTAGACCTCGTCCAGCTGTCGGGGTTGGAAAAACGCTATCCGGCACAGCTTTCCGGCGGCCAGCGCCAACGCGTCGCTTTGGCCCGCGCCATGGCGATCGAGCCCAAGGTGCTTTTGCTCGACGAGCCGTTCGGCGCGCTCGACGCGCAGGTGCGTCGCGAGTTGCGGCGCTGGCTGCGCGAGATCCACGACGCCACCGGCCACACCACGGTCTTCGTCACCCACGACCAGGAAGAGGCGCTCGAGCTCGCCGACCGTGTCGTCGTCATGAGCCAGGGCCGCATCGAGCAGGTCGGCACCGCCGACGATATCTACGACACGCCAAACTCGCCTTTCGTCTACAGCTTCATCGGCGAGTCGAGCTCGCTGCCGGTCAAGGTCGACAATGGCGAGGTCTGGATCGCCGACCGGCCGATCGGCCTGCAGGCGCCGCACGCGCCATCCGGCGAGGCACTGCTTTATTTCCGCCCGCACGATGTCGAACTCCTCGACGGCTGCAGCGGCTGCATCGCCGGCACGGTCGCCGCCAGCCGGCGCGTCGCCGGCACCAGGCGGGTCGAGCTCGAGGTCGGCGGCGAACGCCAGCGCGTCGAGATCGAGCTGCCGGTCGACCATCCAGCGGCACAGAAGAGCCGGGTGGCCTTCAGGCCGCGGCGCTGGAAGCTTTTCCCGGCCTCCTGACGTATCTTGCGCTTGCCATTTCCCCCAGCGCGCGGCGGCGCCGCCGCCTGAATCGGGTTGGAAGAAAATCCTACCAAACCGCTATTCGGGCGGGATATTTTCCAGCTGCCCGAACGGCTCCCGGAGTGCGTGCCTCGTCGGACTCGGCTTTCCTTTTTATCGTCGCACCATAGTTCCGATCATTCCGAAGGAGATTTCCATGAAGCACTTATTGATTGGCATCGCCACTGTCGCCGGGCTCGTCCTGGCATCCTCCCAGGCCTGGTCGGCCGACAAGCTGTTGAATGCCTCCTATGACGTTGGCCGCGAATTGTTTGCCGATATCAACAAGGCCTTCGTTGCCAAGCATCCCGGCGTGACCGTCGATCAGTCGCATGCCGGAACCTCGGCTCAGGCGCGCGCCATTGCCGAAGGCCTGGCGGCCGATGTCGTCACCTTCAACCAGGTCACCGATGTCGATTTTCTGGTCAAGAAGGGCCTCGTCTCCGCCGATTGGCAGAAAAGTTTCCCTGACAACGCCTCGCCCTTCTATTCGCTGCCGTCCTTCCTGGTCCGCGCCGGCAATCCCAAGCACATCAAGGACTGGAACGATTTGGTGCGCGACGATGTGCAGGTGATCTTCCCTAATCCGAAGACTTCCGGAAATGCGCGCTACACTTATCTGGCCGCCACCGCCTACGCCAAGGAAGCCTTCAAGGGCGATGACGCTAAGGTGAAGGAGTTCATCACCAAGCTGTTCAACAACGTGCCGATCTTCGACACCGGTGGCCGCGCCGCCACCACCACTTTCGTGCAGCGCGAGATCGGCGACGTGCTGATCACCTTCGAGTCGGAGACGCGCGGCATCCGCAAGGAATATGGTGACGACAAGTTCGAACAGGTCACGCCTTCGGTCAGCCTGTTGGCCGAATTTCCGGTGGCGATCGTCGACAAGGTCGCCGACGAGCACGGCAGCCGCGATCTCGCCAAGACCTATCTCGATTTCCTCTATTCGCCCGAGGGCCAGGACATTGCCGCCCGCAACGGCCTGCGGGCTCGCGACGCTGCCGTCGCGGCGAAATACAAGGCCGAATTTCCCGACGTCCGCCTGTTGACGGTGGACGAGGTGTTCGGCGGCTGGGACAATGTGCAGAAAGAGCATTTCGCGGCCGGCGGCTTGCTCGACCAGGCCTACGGCAGTCGCTGATCCACAATCATAGGAAGCAGGAGAGCCGGCTTTTGCCGGCTTTCTGTATGTCTGGCGCTGGCATCGTTTTGTCGGGGAAATCCCACAACCAGTGTGAAAACGTTACGAAGAATCAACGCGTTTGTGCCTACACCTGTGCGGGCGAATTGTTGTGCCAAAATACGCTGCACAGCCGAACTGTCATGATTTGCACACAAACAACCGCCAGATGCAGGGCGATTGGGGTTTGATGAACTGAATCGGGCATGCTGACCAAAAAAGGCAAATACGGCCTCAAGGCCCTCGTGCATCTTGCCAGCCTGCCGGCTGGTCAGCTTGCATTCGTCAATGACATAGCGGTCGCCAACAACATCCCGAAGAAATTCCTGGACGCGATCCTCGGCGAATTGCGCAATGCCGGTTTCGTGCAAAGCCGCAAGGGCAAGGAAGGCGGCTATCGCCTGGCCAGGCCCGCCTCCGAGATCAAGATCGGCCATGTCGTGCGCGTGCTCGATGGTCCGCTGGCGCCGATCCCTTGCGCGAGCCGCACGCAATACCAGCGCTGCGAGGATTGTGACGAGGCGACGTGCCAGGTCCGCCATATGATGCTGGAAGTGCGCCAGGCGATCGCCGAGGTGCTCGACAATCGCAGTCTCGCCGCCATGCGAGACGCCGACAACGACGATTTCCCGGCCGAACTCACTTCGCAGATCTGACCACTCAGCCGCGGCGCCATACCGTTTGGTTGTCTCTCCTCGACAGACGCAGTAAAGCGGCTGACGGATGGAACAAGGTTTGGGGGTACCTGACGCATGAGGCTGCCTTGGCTAGGCAATTCCCGCAGGGCCAGCCGGCAACCTTCATCTCCAAACGTCTATCATACCGAGATCATCGCCGACGTGTTGGTGCCGGAGCGCGACGAAACCGTCCGCTTCTTCAGCCGCAAGCTCGTTCGCCCCGGCAAATTGCGCCGCTTCTCCAACAGGGATCTGCGGGAAAGCCTGCTGTCCTTGTTCTATCTCGGCGTGGCGGCGCTGCTGCCCGTCGCCTGGTGGGCGCCGATCTGCGATCGGGTTTCGACGCTTCGGCGCAAGCGCCATTTTCGCAGGGAATTCGCGCGCTATGATGTCGCGATCAAAGCGGTGCTTGGCGATGACGTCGACACGCAAAGCCTTTTCAGGGGCCATCTCGCCGCCGCGCATCGCCGCCGCCTGATGCTCGCCGCTCATCTCGTCCCTCGCCTCTGGTCGCCCTCTATCCGGCTGGAAGGGCTCGACGGCTTGCGCGAGGCCTTGCAGCGCGGCCGCGGCGCCATCGTCTGGTGCGATCAGTTCATCGCCCAGACCATCATCGGTAAGCGCGCCCTCTTCGAAGCCGGCATCGGGGCGCACCAGGTGAGCGTCACTTTCCATGGCTTTTCGGAAAGCAAATTCGGCCTGCATGTGATCAACAGGCCACTGGTCGAGGTCGAAAACCGCTTCCTGAAAAGCCGCATGGTCTTCGAGCGCGCCGACGCCTACCAGGTCACGGCGCGCATCCAGAAGGCGCTGAAGGAGAACGGCGTCGTGCTGATGACCAACACCATCTACGCGGGCTCCACCTTCACGGAGCTTGCCATGGGCGAGCATGGCTGGACTCACCTTGCCTCGGCGCCAGCGAATTTCGCGGCGCGCGCAGGTGCAGCGCTGTTTGCCATGTCGACCTTGGAGACCGTGCCCTTTCGCGAGTACCGCGCGATCGTCAGCCCCGAGCTGAAGCCCAACGCCGCTCGATCCGCGTCCTCGCCGGCAAAGGACGTGACGGCAAAGAACCTCGTCCTGCTGGCGGGCTACATCCTGCTCAAGCGCGACCGTCTGCTGGAAGCGATCAAATTATACCCCGATCAGATGATGGCCTGGTCCGGCGCCAATCGGCTCACCGGGCGACAGGATCAACCTGCGATCGGCGGCGACGCCGCTTGAAGCAAATTCGATTGCTGACGTTCTAAATTAGCCAAGGACTTCCTTCACGATCGCGGCCACGGTCCGCGTCGCATCCACCGTCACGGCGAACTCATCCGGGCCAGGCTCTTCCAGCGTCGCGAACTGGCTGTCGACCAGGCTTGCCGGCATGAAATGGCCTTTGCGGCCAGCGACCCGGTGCCAGGCCGTCTCACGATCGATTTTGAGATAGAGGAAGACGATCCCCGGGCAAAAGCGGCGCAGCCTGTCGCGGTAGCTGCGCTTCAGCGCCGAGCAGGCCGCCACGGCCTTCCGTCCGTCGGCGACGGAAGCCGCGATGCGCTCGCCGATGGCGTCGAGCCAGCTCTCGCGCAATGCGTCCGTCAGCGGCTCGCCGCGCGCCATGCGTGCCACGTTTTCCGGCGGATGCAACCGGTCGCCTTCGATGAAGACAGCGCCCAACGCCTCGGCCAGCGCCTCGCCGACGACCGTCTTGCCGCAGCCGGCAACTCCCATCCCGACGATGGCCGGCGCTGATCGGATGTCGTTCAATCGAGCCTCCGATGGTTGTGGCCTTGCCAATCCTTCATCCAAGATCAGCGACTTGCCGGCGCGCGGCCGTAGAGCAAAAGCATGGCGACGATCACGAGGCCGTAGATGATCTGCCGCCCCGCCTCCGGCATCTGCATGACGGACAGGATCGACTGCAGCAGCGTGATCAGGATCACGCCGGCGACGGTGCCGAGATAGGAGCCGCGTCCGCCGAGGATCGAGGTGCCGCCCAGCACCACCGCGGCGATCGACGGCAGGAGATAGGCATCGCCCATCGACTGCGCGGCCTTCGAGGCGTAGCCTGCCAGAAGCACGCCGCCGAAGGCCGAGAGTCCGCCGGACACGGCAAAGGCAATCATCACCACACGACGGGTGTCGATGCCGGAAAGATAGGCGGCCCGCTCGCGATTGCCGATACCGTAGACGGCGCGGCCGAAGCTGGTGCGGGTCAGCACGAAGACCATGGCCGCTCCTATCAGCGCCCAGATGATCACGGCGTTGGGGACCCCCGAAATGGTAAAACCGGTTGCGAGGTAACGCATTGCCGCCGTCGCCGAATCCTGCGGCGAGAACCCGCCCGTATAGACCACCATCAGCCCTTGCGCGACGGCGTTGGTGGCCAAGGTGATGATCATCGAGGGAATGCGCAGATATGCGACGCCGATGCCGTTCACGATGCCGATCGCCACCCCACACAGGATGCCGAACGGGATGGCAAGGGCAACACCGACCGGTCCGTAGGCAGCGGCGGCACAAGCCATCATGGCGCCGGTCGCCACCGACCACGGCACCGACAGGTCGATCTGCCCGAGCAGGATGACCAGCATCATGCCGGTGGCGATCACGCCGAGGAACGAGGCCACCTTCAGTTGCTGCAGGAGATATTCCGGCGAGAGAAAACTGCGCGAATAGAGACTGCCCACCAGAAGCAGGATCACGATGCATGCAAAGGCGGTCGCAACCGCCGGATCGGCGCGGCGGATGAATTTCGGCATGCGGCTGGCGATGCCGCCAAGCGTCGTTTCGCTCACAGGAACCACTCCAGCCGGTTGCGCACCCTGAACAGCGCGAACGCGCCGAGGCTGACCGCGATCAACAGGATAATGCCCTGGAACAGCGGCTGCCAGAGCGGATCGAAATCGAAGACGAACAGGAGGTCGCCGATGGTGCGGAAGGCGAGCGCGCCGAAAATCGCGCCGATGGCGCTGCCTTTGCCGCCAAACAAAGAAACGCCACCGAGCACGACGGCCGCGATGGAGAACAGCGTGTAGGCATTGCCGCTGGCATAGGCGGCTTCGCCCGTATAGGTGAAGAAGGTGAGGAACAGCCCGCCGATCGCGGCAAGCAGGCCGGCCAGCGTATACGCAAGGAACTTGCCCCTGCGGATCGGTACGCCCGACATATAGGCTGCCGTCTCGGACGAGCCGGCAGCGTAAGCCGCGCGACCGAGTTCGGAGCGGCTGAACGGTACCCAGACGACCAGCACGACGACGAACAGCGCCAGTAGGCTGGCCGGCACTATGCCGAAGAAGCGCCCGGTCAGAAAGTCGGCGAGGTCTTCATTGACCGAGCCGCCGGGAACCGGTCGCAAAAGCAGCGCCAGCCCGAAATAGACGGCACCCGTGGCGATCGTGGCGACGATCGGCTGCAGGCGTCCATAGATCACGATGGCGCCGTTGATCGCCCCGCAGACAAGCCCGGTGCCGAGCACGGCCACCACCCCGAACGCCGTTTCGAGCCCGGTGCCGAGCACCAGCCAGGAAGCCATGCAGTTGGTCAGCGTGAAGATCATGCCGACCGAGAGATCGATGCCGGCGGTGATCACCACGAGCGTCTGCGCCATGGCGACAAAAGCAAGCAGGACACCCTTGTTTGCCGCCGTCTGCACGACATTGGCGGTGAAGCCGGCCGGGTGGTTCGCGCTGTAGATCGCGAACATGACGATAAAGATGCCGAAAGCGAGCAATGTTCCGCGCTGTTCGGCCAGCCAATAGCGCCAATCCTTCACGCGCCCTCTCCCTGCGATGGCCGGTCACTTCCGCTGTGGATATTCAGCGCGCTGGCGATCAGCGCATGCTCGGTGATCTCGGCGCCGGCAAGTACTCTTTTGATGGTGCCGTCGTAGAGCACCAGCACGCGATCGCAGCAACCGATCAGTTCGTCATAGTCGGTGGAATAGAACAGGATCGCGGCGCCCGCGTCGGCCAGCTTGCGCATCAGCTGATAAAGCTCCTGTTTCGTGCCGACATCGATGCCACGCGTCGGATCGTTGAGCAGAATGATACGCGGCTGCCGCATCAGCCATTTGGCGATCACCACCTTCTGCTGGTTGCCTCCGGAAAGCGCGCCGACCGGAATGTCGAGGCCCGCGGTCTTGATCGCCAGCAGCCCGACCATGTCGTCGATCAGCCGCTGCTCGGCGGCGCGGTCGATGACGCCGGCCTTGGACAGCCGGTCAAGTGCCGCGAAGGACAGGTTCTCGCGCACCGTCATCGGCAGCATCAGCCCTTCCGTCTTGCGGTCCTCCGGGATCAGCGCCATGCCGATGCGGTCGTCGCTCGCAGCTGCGGGACTGGCAATCGAGACCGGCTTGCCGTCGACCAGGATCTGCCCGGAAAGACCCCGCAACACGCCGAAGAACGCAAGCAGCAGCTCGCGTTGGCCCTGGCCGTCCAGCCCGCCCAACCCGACGACCTCGCCGGCACCGATCGAGAACGAGATGTTGTCCAGCCGGTCCCCCCATGTCAGATTCCGCGCCTCCAGCACCTGAGCCGCGCCGTACCGAGGCCTGGTCGGCTTCGGCGGAAAGATGTGGCTGTATTCCCGGCCGATCATCAGCTCGACGACTTCGTTGTCGCTCTTGGACCCAGCTTTATAGCTGGCGACATTGCGGCCGTTGCGGAACACCGTGCACTGGTCGGCCAGCTCGGCGATCTCATTCATGCGATGCGAGATGTAGAGCAGCGCCAGCCCTTCCTCGCGCAGCCGCTTCAGCACCTCGAAGATCTTCGCGACATCCGCGGCGGTCAGCGCCGAGGTCGCTTCGTCGAGGATCAGGATGCGCGGCTTCCTGGCCAGCGCCTTGGCGATCTCGACCATCTGCCGGCGCGAGAGCGGCAGATCCTTGATCAGCGCCAGCGGGTGGATATCGGAGGCGCCCGCGCGGGCAAGCGCCTCTTCCGCGATCCGCCGCTGCGCCTTGCGATCAATCATGCCGAAGCGTTTCGGCGGACCGGAAATGACAATGTTGTCGGCGACGCTGAGCTCCGGAATGAGCGACAGCTCCTGGAAGATGCAGACGATGCCTGCCTGGTTCGCGGCGGCCGGCGATGCAAATGTCACCTCGCGGCCGTCCAGGGTCATGGTACCTTCGTCCGGCGCGACGACACCGGCCATGACCTTGATCAAAGTCGATTTGCCGGCGCCGTTTTCGCCGAGGATTGCGTGGATGCTGCCGGCCGTGACCGTGAGGTCGGCCTTTTCCAAGGCCCGCACGCCGCCATAGCGCTTGGATATGCCTTCCATGCGGAAGAGCGGAGCCGCGCCGTCCATCAGCCCTCCCAGGCCAGTTCGCGATTGGCATCGAGAGCCGGCGCCGCGATCATCCCGCGGCGCCGACAGGATAAGGCTACTTGTTTTCCTTGGTCTGGCCCATGATTTCCTGTGCGGTGAAATTGATGCCGCAGGTCGGGAAGGAATTGCCGACGAAGAAATTGTCGGACTGGTCCGGGAAGAAATCCTGTCCCGCCTTGAAGTTCGGGTCCTCGACGATAGCCAGCGGCAGTTTCACCGACTGCGGCACGACATTGCCTTCGAGAGCGGCAATCGCCGTCTTGATGGCGACCGCGACCTGGGCCGGGCCGGTGCCGGCCGACGAACATTTCAACCCATCTCCCGCATGCGCCGCGCAGAATTTGCGGAAGCCATTTTCCGTTTCGCCGCCGAACGGCACGAACGGATGCTTGGCGTCGATCATCGCCTGCACGATGCCGGTGTCGCCGCCCTGTCCCGTGATGCCGTCGAATGGTCCGCTGGTGGCGATGGCGTCGGCGGTGGCCTTTTGCGCCACGCCGTCATCCCACTTGCCCACGACCTCGGTGACATCCCACTTCTTGCCGGACCCGTCGAGCACCTCGTGGATACCGTTGTGCCGGTCGGTGTCGACGGAGGTACCGGCAACGCCGCGCACCTCGAGCACTTTCCCGCCATTCGGCACATGCGCGACCAGCCACTTGCCCCACAACTCGCCGAGGCCTTTCTGGTCGACGTTGACGTTGATGGCGTCCTTGGTGTCGAGGATGTTGTCGAAAGCGACGAGAATGACGCCGGCTTCCTTGGCGCGCTTGATGACCGGCCCGAACGCCGTCGGATTCTGGGCGTTGACGACGATCGCGTCGAAGCCGGAGTCGATGAAGTTGTTGATCGCCGAAATCTGCGCCGGCACATCCTCGCCGGTCGATACCACCTTGAATTCCTTGAGTTTCTTGGCAACGTCCGGCTGCGCGGCATAGGCCTTGGCCGTCTGGATCATCTGGATGCGCCAAGTGTTGGCGATATAGCCGTTGGCGAGCGCGATACGGTACGGCCCATCCTTCTTCGGATATTTGAAGAACTGCGTGTCGGCCGCCCACGGCGCGAAGCAGTCGGGCTCGGCGGACGGTCCTTTGACGATTTCCGGACCGGCTATCGCCGAAGAACTCAGCATGACGAATGCAGTGGCGGCAATGACGCCGCCAGCAAGTGACTTGATCATCGGTATTCCTCCCAGTTGCAGTTCTGCTTGTTGAATATGTGGCGGTCGGACGGCACCCTCCTGCCAATCCGATACGTTTGCGAGGCGGCTTACGGCCGTCCCTCCTTTCCCTCTCCCATTCCCTCCAGGCGGCTCATGAAACTATCATATTATACATAATAAACAAGCATGAGCTGTTGCTTATGTATAATAAACAGACTTCATATAAAAATGGTAGCGCTACCATTAAAGGCTGTAAACCGGCATTTGCACAGTCGCCTCTGCGTGTTTCAGCGAATGGTGCTCTCTCGGCGTATGAGCTCGAAACCGAGGTCGACGACCCGCTGCTGCGGCCTTTGGCCGGCGATCGCGGCAAGCGCCATCGCCACCGCCCGGCGGCCGATTTCATAGCGATGCGTGCGAACGCTGGTGACCGACGGAAAGGCCGCCTGCATCATGTCGAGATCGTTGAAGCCGACGATGCCGATCGTCTTCGGCACTGCGATCGCGGCGCGGTGGCATTCGAACAGAACGCCGAGCGCAATATCGTCATTGTTGCAGAAGACGCCATCGAGCGCCGGCATCTTGGCCAATGCATCGCGCAGAAGCTCGCGCCCGAGCGTCACGCTGGACAACAGCGGCGTGGTGGTGACCAGACGGGGGTCGAACAGGCCGGCCGCCTCCATCGCCGCGCGATAGCCGGCAAGGCGTCGCTGCGAGCGCGGATCCATGCGCGCGCCGATGAAGCCGATCCGCCTGTAGCCCGCTTCGATCAGATGCTCGGTGGCCGCCCGGCCGCCGTCGAAATGCGAGAAGCCGACGAGCATATCGATCGGATCCGGTCCGGTTTCCATGACTTGCACCACCGGGCAGCCGGCCGTCTCCAGCAGTTTTCGCGACTGCGGCGTCTGGTCGATACCGGCAACGATCAGTGCCGCCGGGCGCTGCAGGGCAAACACCTGCAGCAGCCGCTCTTCCTCCAGACCCGAGTAGTGCGTGTTGCCGAGCTGAATGCGGAACGGACCATCGGAGAGGCTGTCATAGATGCCGCGCACCACTTCGGCAAAGACGTTGTTGGTGAGCGATGGCACCAGCACGCCGAAGACTTCCGCGCGCGCCGAGGCCAGCGCCCGCGCATTGGGATCCGGCACATAGCCGAGCTCGTCGACAGCGGCCTGTATCTGGCGGCGCAGATCTTCCGAAACCCGCCCAGGCTCGCGCAGGGCGCGCGACACGGTAATGGCGCCCACACCCGCCTTGAGCGCCACGTCGGCGATGGTCGGGCGACCCCCGCCGCGGCGTGAGCGGGGCTTTGTCACAACCCTGCCCTTTCTGCGCGTAAGCGGCGCGGCAGCGGGCCGACCGTCAACATCTTAGCCAACATCCCGCAGCCCGTCCCATCCGATCTGGGTCGCGCAGGCGATGGCTCTTGTCAAGCGATGGTCAGGCTGTCCCAGCCACCTGACGGATATCAAGCCAGCGCTTCGGCGCTCCGCCTCGCCTTCCACATGAGGAGCAGGACGGCCGTGAGATTGACCAGATTCCAGGCGATGCCGTTGAGGAACGCCGCGGCATAGGAGCCGGTGAGATCGTAGATCCAGCCCGACATCCAGCCGCCGACCGCCATGCCGAAGATCGTTGCCATCATGACGATGCCGACGCGCTGTCCGGCTTCCTTTGCCGGCATGTAGTCGCGCACTATGATCGCATAGCAGGGAACGATGCCGCCTTGCGACAGGCCGAACACCAGCGAGACCACATAGAGAGAGGCAAGCCCGTCGAAGGGAATGTAGAAGAGCAGTGACAGGCACTGCAGCGCCGAGCCAATGAGCAGCGTCTTCACCGCGCCGATGCGGTCGGCGAGAAAGCCCGAGCCGATGCGGCTTACGACACCCGCCGCCAGCATGATCGACAGCATGTCGGCGCCGCGCGCGACGCCGTAGCCGAGATCCATGCAGTAGGCGACGATATGCACCTGCGGCATAGCCATCGCCATGCAGCAGCCGAATCCGGCAACGACCAGAAGCATTTGCAGCGCTGGCGGCGACAGCGATATCGGGTGAACCGGCCGGCTGCCCGGCGAGCCTTGAGCCACCTCGCGCGGCGCGCGGCGCCGCAGCATCAGCACCAGCGGCACCATGGTCACAAGGCAGATCACCCCGATCGTTGCATAGGTGAACCGCCAGCCCCCGCTTTGCATGACATAGGGCATGACGGTTGGCCAGACAGCGCCGGCAAGGTAGCTGCCGGAGGCGGCCGCGGTCACCGCGACGCCACGGCGGCGATTGAACCAGTGCGAGACGTCGGCGATCAGCGGTCCGAAGATCGCCGACGTGCCTACGCCGATCAAAAGCCCCTGGACGAGGGTGAATATCAGGATCGACGTGGTGAGCGAGGCAAGAAGAAAGCCCGCGCTGAGCGCCAGCGCGGAGGCAAGCGCCGGTATCCAGTAGCCCATGCGGTCGATGGCGCGTCCGACCAGCGCATTGCCGGCGGCAAAGCCGACCATCGTCGCGGTGTAAGGCATCGAGGCTGCCGCGCGATCGACGCCAAACTCGGCCTGGACGGCGGGCAGGACGACGACCACCGCCCACATGCCGGCGCCGCCTATCGTCGCCAGCAGCACCGAAACGGCAAGCCGCATCCATGCATAGCTACTGTCGATGCCGGGGCTGTTTGCCGCGCTTCCGGAGGTTATCGTCAAGGCATTTCCTATTAATGTTCCCGCGTCGGCAGTCCGGACCACTATCTGCCCATTTCCCGCATCGAGCAGCGCCACGACCGGCAAATCCGTGGCTCCAGAAACTTGGAACCGGCCATGCTGCCCCGAGTTGTGCCTGAGGGGAGTTGTGCCCCAGGAAGGAGCTTCACCATGACCGCCAGGAAGAAATGGTCGGCCGAAGTGACCAAACACAGCGATGCGCTGGATCTCGAGGAGCATGTCTTCGAATCCGACGATGCCAGGAAGATCGCCGCTTCGTTGAAGCGCTCGGCCGAGCACAGCCACCGCCGCAAGGCGGAGCCGTTCCGCTCCGCGATGTCGATGCTGAATTTCTACATCAACCGCGCCGGCAGGAATCTGCCGGAGGAGCGTAAGCGGGTGCTGGAAAAGGCCAAGGACGAGTTGCGCGTCGCCTTCGGGCGCGAAAAGCAGGATTGAGGCCTGACCTGAATCCCGGCGAGCCTCAGCGCGAACGGATGACGTCGTCGGTATTGGCAAGCAGCTTGCGCACGGCGTTGCGCGCCGCATCCGGCCGCTGCAGCCGGATGTTCCTCTCGATCGCTTCGTGCAGTTTCTGGGCGTGCTGCAGGTCGTCCAGCTCGCGTGTCGTATAGGCGAAGAGGTGGTCGAAAGCGGATTCGATCAGGACGCCGAGCGGCACCAGGAGATCGTTGCCCGAGGCCCGCAGAATGGCGAGGTGGAAGCGCGTGTCGGCGCGCGTGCGTTCCTGCAGGCTGGTCGCCTCGCCCATCTCGCGGCACGTTTGGCTGATCTCGGCCATCTGCTCGTCAGTGCGCCGCATCGCCGCGAAAGCGGCCGCCTCCGGCTCGATGATATGGCGGAATTCCTGCACCGTCTTCAGGAAGACCTCGCGATCCGGCGAGGTCGCGTACCAGGCGAGCACGTCGCGGTCGAGCAGGTTCCAGCGCTCCTTCGGCTCCACCCAGCTGCCGATCTTTGGCCGCGACGCCAGAAGGCTCTTGGCCATCAGCATCTTGATCGCCTCGCGCACCGCGGAACGGCTGACGTCGAAAGTCTCCGACCATTTTGCTTCGTTGGGCAGGATGGTGCCAGGCGGATAGTCGCCGCGTACGATCCGGAGGCCGATTTCGCTGGCCAGCGACGTATGCACGCTGGCGCCCGGGATGCGCGGCGCATCCGGCCGACGAACGCCCGCCATACGATCGGCGGATGCCACTCTCGTCGCCCTTTTTTCGTTGTTCGGCTTTGCGTCCCGCATATATCCAGAAAGTCCGGTTTTCAGAAGCTGTCAAGCACGGCAAGGCTGGCTTTGCCGCAAGATGCCGGGATGTGCACAGCTCAGCCGGGGCTTGGCTCCCTTCACGCACTCTTGACGTATTTGCGCCAGCTGTGTTCGGAGCGGAAGCCGAGCACCTCCCGAGCTTTGCGGTTCGACAGCAGCGTCTCGAATTCACCGAGCTCGGCTTTCACCGGCACGCCCGGATAGAAACGCTTCAGCAGCTCCGCCGTCGGTAGGTCGGACGAGGTGTCGTCGTTGGCGGCGTTGAACACCTGATAGCCCAATCCGTCCTTCTCGATGGCGCGCAAGGTGATCTGGCCAAGATCGCGGGCATCGATATAGCTCCAGGCGATACGCTTGCGGAAACCCGGATCGGCGAACCATTTTGGGAACAGCGCATATTCATGCGGCTCGATGACGTTGCCGATGCGCAGCGCATAGATGTCGAAACCGCTGCGCAGCGCGAAGGCGCGCGCCGTCTTCTCGTTGACGATCTTCGACAGCGCGTAGCTGTCCATCGGGTCGACGTCGTAGTCCTCGTCGAGCGGGAAATGCGTCGGGTTGCGCGGTTCGTTGGCGAAGACCAGGCCGTAGGTCGTCTCGCTGGAAGCGATGATCACCTTGCGGATGCCGAGCTTCACAGCCGCCTCGATGACGTTGTAGGTGCCCATCGCGTTGATGCGGAACACCTCGTTGTCGGGCGTGATCATGATGCGCGGGATGGCGGCGAAATGCACCACGGCATCGACTGGCTGCGCCCGCAGCGACGGATCGAACTCGTGCAGCCCCGCATAGCTCGACAGCGCATTGAACACCTGGCCGCTGTCGGTGATGTCGGTGATCAGCGTGCGCACCTTCGAGTTGTCGAGCGGCTTGGTGTCGATGTTGAGCACCTGGCAGCCATGCTCGACCAGGTACTGGACTACATGGCGGCCGGCCTTGCCGCTGCCGCCGGTGAACATGATCCGCTTCGTCATTTTGCTCTCCACATTGCACGAGAATTATGTGTATTGTCAGACAATATGGTATTCCGCAATCGCCTGCCAACCGCGATCCGCGAAAACCTTCTCCAGCAATCGCTCGCCGGCCGGTCCGGCCGGCGCCGACCATCAAAAAAACAGGAACGAAACGACATGACCACCACCGCTGCCCGCGAAAACATCGGTTTCATCGGCCTCGGCCTGATGGGGCACGGCATCGCCAAGAACATCGTCGACAAGGGCTATCCGCTGACCTTCCTTGGCCGCAAGAACCGCAAGCCGGCGGAAGACCTGATCGGCCGCGGCGCCAAAGAAGCATCGACTTCTCGCGAGGTGGCGGCGGCGTCCGACATCGTCTTCATCTGCGTCACCGGCTCGCGCGAGGTGGAGGCGATCATACGTGGCCCCGGCGGACTGAAGGAAGGATTGAGAAAAGGCGCCGTGGTGGTCGACTGCTCGACATCCGACCCTGTCTCCACCATGGCGCTCGCCGCCGAGCTCAAGGCGCTCGGCGTCGACTATGTCGACGCGCCGCTCAGCCGCACGCCGAAGGAGGCCTGGGAAGGCACGCTCGACGCCATGGTCGGCGCGCCCGACGCGGTGTTCGCCAGGCTGAAGCCGGTGATCGAGACCTGGGCCGGCCGCATAGTCCATATCGGAGACACCGGGGACGGCCACCGCATGAAGCTGCTCAACAATTTCATCTCGCTGGGTTACGCGGCGATCTATTCGGAGGCGCTCGCCTTGGCGCAGAAGGTCGGCATCTCGCCGCCGCGCTTCGACAGTGTGATCCGCAACGGTCGCATGGATTGCGGTTTCTATCAGACCTTCATGCGCTGGACGCTGGAGGGCGATCGCGACGCGCATAAATTCTCCATCGCCAATGCCTTCAAGGATTTGACCTATCTGGAATCGATGGCAGGCGCTGCCGGCATTGCCAACCCGCTGGGCAACGCCACCAAGAACTCGTTCGCGACCGCTTTCGCCGCCGGACCGGCCGACCAGTATGTGCCGATGCTGGCGACCCATGTCGGCAAGCTCAACGGCGTCGACCTGATGCCGTCGAAGGACGGCGTGAAGCAGAAGATCTGACGCCCGCCGGACGAGTCCTCACCGCCGCGACCGCCCGATCACCTCGTCGGTGTTGGCGAGCAGCTTGTGCACCGCGCTTCTCGCGGCGGCGGGGCGCTGCAGGCGGATGTTCCGCTCGATCGCCTCGTGCAGGGACTGGGCCCGCCGCTGGTCGCTGTGTTCGCGCGTGACGAAGACGAAGAGATGGTCGAGCGCCGACTCGATCAGCACGCCGAGCGGCACCAAAAGCTCGTTGCCCGAAGCGCGCAGGATGGCGATATGGAAGCGCGTATCGGCACGCGTGCGCTCCTGGAAATGCATCGCCTCCCCCATCTCGCGGCAGGCCTGGCTGATCTCGATCATCTGCTCGTCGGAGCGCCGCGTCGCCGCGAAGGCGGCCGCCTCCGGTTCGATGATGTGGCGGAACTCCTGCACCGTCCTCAGGAACACTTCGCGGTCGGGCGACGTGGCGTACCAGGCGAGCACGTCGCGGTCGAGCAGGTTCCACCGCTCCCTTGGCTCGACCCAACTGCCGATCTTCGGCCGCGAGGAGAGCAGGCTCTTGGCCATCAGCATCTTGATCGCCTCGCGCACTGCCGAGCGGCTGACGTTGAAGGTTTCCGACCATTTGGCTTCGTTGGGCAGGATGGTGCCGGGAGGGTAGTCGCCACGCACGATCCTGAGGCCGATCTCGCCCGCCAGCGAGGCATGCACACTGAGGCCGGCGATCCGTGTCGCCTCGGGCCTGCGGATCGTAGCCGGCTGAACCGGTTCGGCCAGGCGCTTCCCTGACTTTTCTCGTGGCATCCGCGTCCCGGTGCCTCCCGTCGCGGGCAGGCCGCCCGCAATCATCCGCCAAGAAATTTCGGGCGCACGAAGGCCCTCGCCTGTTACCGGAGGCAAAGGCCGCGTTCATGGTCCAAGCGGAAAAAGGGTGAAGGGGCGCCCACGAGGGGCGCCCCAGCTATCGAAGCTTACTTCTGGATGCAGGTGTCGACCGTATCCTTGGTGCATTCGTCGAGGCCGGTGAAGACCGGATCGTCGACTTTCTTGCCGCCGATGAGGTCGAGCATCACCGAAGGCGCCTTGTAGCCCATTTCGAACGGCCGCTGGCCGACCAGCGCGGTCACCAGCCCGTCCTTGGCGATCGCCACTTCGTCGCCGATGGTATCCGCGGCGCCGATGGCGAACTCGTTTTTGGCGATCTTCTCGGCCATCGGCTTGAACAGGTCGCGATAGGGCTGCGGAGCGCCGAACAGCGGCCAGCCGCCCATGATGCCGAATGCGTCGAGCTTCGGATTGGCGGCGAGGATGTCGGTCATCGCCTGAACGCCCTTGGCACCGTCGTCATTGGTGAACACCGGGCAGCCGGCCACTTCGGTCCAGCCGCCTTCGCCCTTCAACGCCGGCAGACCTTCCTTGCCCGACAGCGCATCGCGCATGCCCTGCGCGCGGCGCAGGATGTTGTCGGCCGCGGCATTGCCCTCGATGGTGCAGATCGTGCCGCCATTCGGCTTGGCCTTCTTGATGTATTCGCCGATGCGCTTGCCCATCAGATAGTTGTCGGTGCCGAGATAGGTCTTGCGCAGCGCCGCATCTTCCTTGGTCAGGTCCGCGTCGACCGTCATGATCGGGATCGACGGATTGGCGCTCTTGATCGTCTGCGCGATCAGCGGCGCATTGGACGGCGAGATCGCCATCGCCGCCGTATCCGGCTTGCTCAGCATGTCCTGCACGATCTGGGCTTCGCCGGCCTCGTCCGAGGTCGATGCCGGACCGGTGTAGAAGCATTCATATTCGGAACTGGCGTTTTCCTTGTTCCATTTCTCGCACCCCTGGTGGATGGCTTCGAAGAACGGGTTGTCGAGACCCTTCACGACAATGACGAGCTGTTTCTTGGCCAAAGCCGGCCCGGCGCCCAACGCCATGGCGGCGACGGCGGCGAGCAAAAGTGATTTCCTCATATCATCTCCTCCCTTGAAAACAGACGGACACGACGTGTCCGCCACACCGATCGGCCCGGATGCAAGGGACACGGCAATCGCCTTGAATGCTCGTGTCTTAAACCGGTCCGATAAGCATTTGCCGATCCGTTTCCAGCTCGATGAACGCTGGCCTTGCCGGATCCTGACCAAACCCCGCCAACCGCCTCCATCGGGCGGCGGTCTTGCGAGGACAAGCCCTTCCTCCGACCCTAACTAATAACGGCTCGCAGCCAACGTCAATTCCTATTTGTCCTACAAAACCGATTTTTCGACGAGATCCGAAATTAATCGCCCGACAGTTGATTGACGCCCATGCTGGCTTTTGCCTAAATGCACTGATCGCACCCGCTCGGGAGGAGTTGGACGTGCGAGGCCCATGCGGCGCCGGCATCGATGACGGCGCCCGTGGAACGGAAACGGGGAGGCTTAAGGCTGGTGTCGGTTCTCGAACTCGCCAACATCTCGAAGCATTTCGGCGCCATCCAGGCGGTGAACGACGTCTCGTTCACGCTGCAGGCCGGCGAGGTCGTCGGCCTGATGGGCGACAACGGCGCCGGCAAGTCGACGCTGGTCAAGATGATCGCCGGCAACTTTCGCCCAAGCCATGGCACGATGCGCATGGACGACAAGGAGTTGATCCTGCACAAGCCGGCCGAGGCCCGCCAGCACGGCATAGAGATCGTCCACCAGGACCTGGCGCTCTGCAACAATCTGACGGCCGCCGCCAATGTCTATCTCGGCCGGGAACTCCGCCGCGGCATCGGCCCGCTCCGCATTCTCGACTATGCCGCGATGTACAGGCGCGCCGGCCAGCTCTTCGCCGAACTGAAATCCGAGACGCGGCCGCGAGACCTCGTCAAACAGATGTCGGGCGGTCAGCGCCAGGCGGTGGCGATCGCCCGCACCATGCTGTCGCAGGCCAAGATCGTGCTGATGGACGAGCCGACTGCGGCGATCTCGGTCCGGCAGGTCGCCGAAGTGCTGAACCTGATCCGCCATTTGCGCGATCAGGGCATCGCCGTCGTGCTGATCAGCCACCGCATGCCCGACGTTTTCGACGTCGCCGACCGCGTCATCGTCATGCGGCGCGGCCGCAAGGTCGCCGACAAGAAAATCGCTTCGAGCTCGCCCGAGGAAGTCACGGGGCTGATCACCGGGGCCATCGAACAGGTGGCATGACAGCACTGATCCGGAACTCGCGCCACTGGCGCGCTTCACCTTTGGCAGGAAGGGTCGATAATGGCAGTCACACTTGACCAGACGATCGCGCAGAAGCAGCACACCTTCCTGTCGCGCATGCTGTCCAGCCAGACCTTCTGGGTGGTTATCGCGGTCGTCCTTGCCTGCCTCTTCCTGTCCCTTGCCACGGATTCCTTCGCCACGTCGAAGAACATCTTCAACATCACCCGCAACGTCACCTTCGTTGCAATCATCGCGCTCGGCATGACCTTCGTCATCATCACCGGTGGCATCGACCTGTCGGTCGGCTCGGTGCTGTGCCTGTGCTCGATGGTGCTTGCCGTTACGATGCATGCCGGTTACGGCATCGTCATCGGCATTGGCGTCTCGATTGCCACCGCACTCATTATCGGTGCCTTTAACGGCGTCCTTATCGCCTATCTCGACTTCCCGCCTTTCGTGGTGACGCTCGGCATGCTCTCGGTCGCCCGCAGCCTCGCCATGGTCGCCTCCAACAACACCGTCGTTTTCCAATTTGGACCGGATCACGACAAGCTGCTCGCTCTGGGCGGCGGCGCCTGGGTGTTCGGCATCGCCAACCCGGTGCTCTACATGATCCTTCTGGCGCTGCTTACGGGCTTCACCCTGCGCTGGACCAAGTTCGGCCGGCATATCTTCGCCATCGGCGGCAATGAGCACGCGGCGACGCTGACCGGTGTTCCGGTGCGCCAGATCAAGGTCGCGGTCTATATGATCTCGGCGCTTTCCGCCGGTCTCGCCGGCATCATCCAGACCGGCTGGCTCGGCGCCGTCACCACCAATATCGGCACCGGCATGGAACTCCAGGTAATCGCCGCCACCGTCATCGGCGGCGCCAACCTCGCCGGCGGCGTCGGGACGGCTCTGGGTGCCGTCGTCGGCGCCGCACTGATCGAAGTAATCCGCAACAGCCTAGGCCTGCTCGGCATCAACGCCTTCTGGCAAGGCACGTTCATCGGCGGCGCGATCATCCTCGCCGTGCTGTTCGACCGCATCCGCAACTTCCGGCGCAGCGACTAAGGCGCAACCTTCCCTTCTCCCAAAACAAGCGGAGAAGGGGACGCTCCTATCGTTCAGTCTGAAAATCGGCGGGGACCGACGACGCGAAGCACCCGTCGTTCCGCCGCGCCTTGACGGAGGCCGGAGGCCGGCCGCAAAATCCCACGGCAGGCGAAGGGAGGCCAGTCGCCTGCGGGAGGAAGTATACCCATGACGGACGCGATCAGGCTCTATTGGGGCCGGTTCGGACATGTCTCTGTCCTGAATGTCGCCAACGACTTCGTCACCCATGCCCATGGCGAGGCGCATCTCATCATCTGGCTGGAAGGCACTGCCGGTGAAATGACGATCGGCCGCGAGACGGTGCGGCTCGGACCGACCACCGCCGCCGGCATCAACTCGTTTCAGCCCCACAGCCACGCCCTTTCTCATGACGGCAGGCCCGGCCTGTTCCTCGCCTTCTACATCGATCCCGACTGGGCTCGCCGGCGCCGTGATCTGCCCTCGTCGGCGCCGCTGTTCGCGCAGGCGGCAATCACGTTGGAGCCGTGGCTGCATCAGGCGGCGGCAAACCTGCTCGATCATCTGAGCGACAATGAAAGCATCGACGATGTCGCCAACTACGAGATCGAGCGCTTCATCGACAGTGTGCTCGATGCGGCCGATGCTTCGGCGCCCCAGGCAGCGCGGGCTCGCGTCAACACGATGCTCGATTTCCGCGTCCGCAAGGCGATCCAGCTGATGAAGGCCAATGTCTGCGAGCGCATCTCCTTCGACGACGTGGCACGCAGCGTCGGTCTGTCCCGACCGCATTTCTTCGCGCTGTTCAAGGAACAGACCAATTTGACGCCGAACGTCTATTGGAACACGCTGCGAATGGAGGAAGCTGTGCGCCAGCTGCAGTGGTCGCAGGAACCGCTGATCTCGGTCGCCTGCAATCTCGGCTTCACCACGCAGGGCAATTTCTCACGCTTTTTCCGCGACCACGTCGGCGTGCCGCCGACGCTTTATCGCGAAGCGGCCCGGGCGATGTGCTGAGCCACTGAAGCGCGCCATTTTTCAGACTGATTGATAGGCGCGCAAGACGCGTTGATAAGCGCAATCCGGCTGACCGTCCTAGCCTTCTTCCCATCTTGGCAAGGGAACGACCATATGGCGAAAGTCACCATTTCCAGCGTCATCGACGCGCCGATCGAGCAGGTCTGGGCGCGCATCCGCGATTTCAACGGCCTGCCGAGCTGGCACCCGCGCATGGTCGAAAGCCATATCGAGGACGGCAAGGACCCCACGACGATCGGCTGCGTGCGAAACTTCCAATTGGTCAGCGGCGCGCGGCTGCGCGAGAAGCTGCTTGACTTCTCCGACGAGAATTTCCTGGTCAGCTACGCGATCCTCGAAACGCCGCAGCCGCTCAGCAATCACAAGGCAACGCTGCAATTGCGGCGCGTGACCGATGGCAACCGCACCTATGCCGAATGGACCGCGAGCTTCGATGCTGCACCGGATGAAGCCGACAAGCTGGCCGAAGGCATGGGCGCCAATGTCTTCCAGGGCGGCTTCAATGCCCTGAAGACCCATTTCGCCGGCAACAGCTAAATCGGGGAGCGTCCCATGTCGCTTGCGCTGCAGACTTTTCCGACGGTGAAGGACGCCAACGCGGCCCTGCAGGCGTCCGGCACCCGCTATCTCGGTGGCGGCACGCTGGTGGTTCGCGCCTCCAACGAGGGCGACGTTTCCGTCTCCAACCTTGTGCGCGCCGCCGATCCCGATCTTGCGCGGATCGCCGTTTCCGGCGGCAAGGTAAAGCTCGGCGCCTCCGTCACCATGGTGGCGATCGCTCGCCATCCCGAGCTTGCCGCGCTCGCGCCGGCCGCGCGCGCCATCGGCGGGCCGGCGATCCGCAACATGGCGACCGTCGGCGGCAATCTGTTTGCCCCCGCTCCCTACGGCGATTTCGCCGTGGCGCTGCTGGCGCTGGACGCCACCATCGTCACCGAGGACGGCGAGATGCCGATCGAGACTTTTCTGTCCGGCCGCGATAGCAGCCGCGCCATCGTCACCGCCGTTGCTTTTACCCTGCCTGGTGCGGAGAGCTTCCGCTTCCTGAAAGTGTCGCGGGTCAAGCCGAAGGGCATCTCGGTGCTGAGCATTGCCGCGCTCCTGCAGCGCGCCGCCGGCGGCAGCGTGACCTCCGCAAGCATCGCGCTTGGCTGCATGGCGGACCGGCCGATGCGCGCCAAGGCGGCTGAGAATGCGCTGCTCGGTTGCAAGCTCACGCCCGAAGAGATCGCGCCGGCGCTTGCCGCCGCGGGCGAAGGCATCACACCGATCACCGACCCGATCGCCAGCGCCTGGTATCGCGCCGAGGTTCTGCCGGTCCATCTCGGGCGACTGTTGCTGAGCTAATGCTTGTCGCCCAAAAAGTGCGCAGCGGTTTTGGGACAACGACAAGCACGAAAATAGGTCCGTGGGGACGCGCGTCTGTCCGGTCATCCGGGCAGGCGCGCAAGGAGGAAAAATGGCGAAGGTCCCGGTTCAGTTCACGCTCAACGGCTCCGAAAAGGCCGAATTCATCGAGAGCGGCACGACGCTGCTCCATGCGCTGCGGGACAAGATCGGCGATACCTCGCCGAAAGGCGGCTGCCACCAAGGCACCTGCGGCTCCTGCTCCGTGATCATCGACGGCGAATTGAGGCTTTCCTGCCTGACGCTGGCGGAAACCTGCAGCGGCGCCGACATCAAAACCGCCGCCGGCCTCGCCGAAGGCGGCGTCTTGCATCCGCTGCAGCGCGCTTTCCTCGAGGCCTTCGCCACGCAATGCGGTTTTTGCACGCCGGGCATGATCATGGCCGCCAAGGTGCTGCTCGACCATACACCCAACCCCAGCCGTGAGGACGTGGTCGAGGCGCTCTCCGGCAATATCTGCCGCTGCACCGGCTACGAGCCGATCATCCAGGCGGTGCTGACCGCAGCGCGCGCCGACTCGCAGAACGCCGCCTGAGGGATCGCCATGGAACTGCGCAAGGACTATTTCGCCGATGTTCGCAAGGACGGCCTCAACGAGATCGGCCAGCCGCGGCCGCGGCTCGATTCGCCGGGACACGTCACCGGCAAGACCGCCTATTTCGCCGACCGCAACTTCCCGGGCATGCTGCATCTGAAGATGGTGCGCAGCCCGCACCACCATGCCCGCATCCGCTCGATCGACACATCCGAAGCCGAAAAGCACTCGGGCGTGGTGAGGGTGCTAACCGCCAAGGATGTGCCGCACAACGTCTACACCATCCTGATCCTGATCCAGATCGGTCCCGAGGACGAAAGCGTGCTTGCCGACGGCAAGGTGCGCTGGAAGGGCGAGGCCGTGGCGGCGGTGCTGGCCGAGACCGAGCGCGCGGCGCAGGAAGCCGCGTCCAAGGTAAAGGTCGACTACGAGGTGCTGCCGGCCGTGTTCGACATGGAGGAGGCGCTGAAGCCCGGCGCGCCGGTCGTCAACGAATATCACGGCCAGAACTACTACCTCTATGACAGCGGCGAGTGCCGCAAAGTGCGCTTCGGCGATGTCGAGGCAGGCTTTGCCCAGGCCGACCACATTCTTGAGCAGACCTACCAGTCCTCGCCGATCGAGCACGCCCCGACCGAGACCACCGGCTGCGTGGTGGCGCCCGAAGGCAACGACCGCTTCACCTGCCACACCAACACGCAGGCAATGTTCTTCACCCTCGACAATGCCTCGATCATCCTGCAGATGCCGGGCTCGAAGCTGCATTTCGTCGGAGGCACGGTCGGCGGCGGCTTCGGCGGCAAGGTCGACGTCATCGTCGAGCCGATTGCCATCCTCGCCGCCAAGCTTACCGGACGCCCGGTTTCCTTCATCTACAGCCGCGAGGAGGAGATGCAGATCTCCTCGCCGCGTGCGGCTGAAAAAGTCGTCATCAAGGACGGCGTCATGAAGGATGGCCGCATCGTCGCGCGCAAGGTGACCGGCTACACCGATGCCGGCGCCTACTCGCGCCATTCGCCCTATGGCGCGCAGAAGGGCGCCGCGCACTATCCCGGGCCCTATACGATCTCCAACGTCTGGATCGACACCTACTGCGTCTACACCAACCGCACCCCCTCGTCCGCCATGCGCGGCTTCGGCGTCACCATCGGCGACTTCGCGCTGGAGGTGCAAATGGACAAGCTGGCGCGACTGATCGGCATGGACCCGCTCGAATTCCGCTTCATCAATGCCTATCGCGACGGCGACATGAAGGCGCATCGCCAGCCGACCGAGGGCGCAGCGCTGATCGAATGCATGCAGGAAGCCTCGCGCGCCGCCAACTGGCCGGTGGCGGAAAAATACATGGCGATGTCCTCCTACAGGAAGGGAGCGTGAGATGGCGATCCGGCGCGGACGCGGCGTCGCCGCGATCAACTATCCGACCGGCATGAATCTCGGCGGCGACCCGACCCAGGCGCTGGTCCATTCGACGCCGACCGGCAATTTCATGGTCACGCTTTCCAGCGTCGATCTCGGCCAGGGCATGAAGCAGATCATGGCGCAGATCTGCGCCGAGACGATCGGCGTGCCGACCGACCGCGTCGTCATCGACACCGCCGACACCGACACCGGCCCGCATTGCATGGGCACCTTCGCCTCGCGCGGCACGCACCGCGCCGGCAACGCCGTCATCCAGGCCGCCAAGGAAGCCCGCCAGGTGATGCTGGAAGTGGCGGCGGAAGAGCTGGAAGTGAACGCCTCGGACCTCGAGACCGACGGCCGGGGCAGCATTTTGGTCAAGGGTGCCCCGCAAAGATCGATCTCGATCTTCGACGTCGCCTTGTCGGCGCATTTCAAGCATGGCCGCTCGATCTCCGGCCGCGGCATGTTCTTGATCCCGCGCTCTTATCCGGAGAAAGAGACCGGCGCGATGAAGCCCTCCACCTGCTACGCCCACGCCTGCACGGTGGCCGAGGTCGAGGTCGACGACGAGACCGGCGAAGTGACGGTGTTGACGGTGAAAAACGTCTTCGAGATCGGCCGCGCGCTCAACCCGAAGATGGTCGAGCAGCAACTCGTCGGCGGCTCCTGGATGGGCATCAGCCACGCGCTCTACGAGACGACCGAGCCTTATTACCCGAGCCGCGACCATGGCGGCACCGACTTCAACCAGTATCTGATGCCTGGCCCCGGCGATCTCGCCGAAACCGAGATCATCGTGCTGGAGCGTCCTTCCGCCGACGGCCCGTTCGGCGCCAAGGGTCCGGGCGAGATGTGCGCCAACCCGCAGATCCCCGCCGTCGCCAATGCCGTCTTCGACGCGGTCGGCGTGCGCATCGACACTTTGCCGATCACGCCGGAACGCATCCTGCGCGCGCTGAAGGCGCAGGCCGCGGGCTGAGCGCAAGATGACTCCCGTCGATGCCGTGGAGGTCGCGGCTTCACCGGAGGCGATTGCCGCGCGCCTCGCCGCTTGGCGCTATCTGGCCGACGACAGCCTTGCGACCGCGATTTTTCTGGCGATCCGCTTGGGCAAGCCGCTGCTCCTCGAAGGCGCCCCGGGCGTCGGCAAGACTGAAGCCGCAAAGGCGATCGCCGAATTGCTCGGCCGCGAGCTGGTGCGGCTGCAATGCTATGAAGGCATCGACGCCGCGCACGCTCTCTACGAGTGGAACTATCAGCGCCAGTTGCTCGCCATCCGCCATGCCGGCGAGCACGAGATCGACATTTATGACGACCGCTTCCTGATCGCGCGGCCGCTGCTGCAGGTGCTGCGCGCGCCCGAGCAGCGTGTGCTTCTGGTCGACGAGATCGACCGTTCCGATCATGAGTTCGAAGCGCTGCTCTTGGAATTCCTCTCCGACTTCCAGATCAGCATTCCGGAGCGCGGCACGATCCGCGCCGCGACCCAGCCCATCGTCATCCTAACTTCGAACCGGACCCGGGAACTAGCCGAGGCACTGCGCCGGCGCTGCGTCTATCACTGGATCGGCTATCCCGACGCGGCGCGGGAGGCCGAGATCATCATGCTGCGCGCCGGCGATGTCGCCGAGGCGACCGCGCGCGCGGTGGCGAATGCCGTGCAGGAGATCCGCGCGCGGCCGCTGGCCAAGCCGCCGGGCATTGCCGAGGCCGTTGAATGGGCGAATGCCGCCACCATCCTCGAAAAGGGCGGCAGCCCATGGCCGGAAGCCTTCCGCCGCGCGATCGGCGTGCTGATCAAGGATGAGGAGGATATGGCCGCAATCGCGCTGGAGCTGGACCACATCGTTGAGGAGGCGCTGGCGTGATGAGCAATCGCAACGCGCTGGCGCGATACTCCGGAGCTACTGCGCGACGCTGGCGGGACAGCACCCCCCTCTGTCCTGCCGGACATCTCCCCCGCAAGGGGCGAGATCCGAGGTCACGCGGGCTTTCGTTAATCTTCAACGTCGCAGGATCGAGCGAGGCGTCGAAACTGCCAATCTTCCCCCTTGCGAGGGAGATGTCCGGCAGGACAGAGGGGGGTGCGAAAGAATGAGACGTGGCGAAAGCTTGCCTCGCGCCGCCGAACCCTTCCTCGGCTTCGCCGGGCTATTGCGCCGCCACGCCTTCGCCATTGCGCCCGAACAGGTCACCAGCTTCATGCAGGCGGTGACGCTGCTCGGACCGCGCTCGATGAACGACGTCCGCGAAGCAGCCCTTGCGACATTGGCACCCTCGCCCGACCGCCGCGGCGAATTCGAGGCGCATTTCCGCGGCTATTTCTACGGTGATGCCAAGCCTTCGATCGAAGGCGAAGAGGGCGACGAAACCCGCATCAAGGATGATCACGGCAAGCGGGAGGAAGAACAGCAAGCCACCCGCAGAGAGAAAGGCGGCGAGTTGTCCTCGGCGCTCGAACAACTGAGCAGCCGCGATTTCCGGCAAGACGCCGATGGCCTGAGCTCGTTCCGCCGCAAGCTCGCTTCCGCCCTGCCCGCGCGCCGGTCCTTCCGCACCGCGCGCACCCGCTCGCGCGGCACGCTCGATCTCAGGCGCTCGCTCAGCGAAATTGTCAGCGCCGACGGCGACATTCCTTCCCCGCTGCTGCGCCGCCGCCAGACCGTGCGGCGCAAGCTGCTCTTGCTCATCGATGTCTCCGGCTCGATGAAGCTGCACACCGCCGATTATCTGAAGCTGGCGCACGCCGCGGTGCAAGGCGCCGACCGCGCCGAAGTCTTCACCTTCGGCACCCGGCTCACGCGCATCACCTCGGCGCTGCGCACCCGTGACCGCGATCAAGCGCTGGCCCGCGCGGCGGCGCTCGTCGACGACTGGGACGGGGGCACCCGCATGGGACCGACCTTGCTTGCCCTTCTTTCGGTGCCGCGCTTTTCAGCCTTCGCGCGCGGCGCGGCGGTGGTGATCCTTTCGGACGCGCTGGAGCGCGGCGACCATGCCGACCTCGAAACCGCGATACGGCGGCTCAGTGCCCGCGCCTTCCGGCTGTCGCTGGCGACGCCGCTCGCCGGCGACCCGCGTTTTCGCCCGGCGACGGCGGCACTTCGCGCCATCCTGCCGCTGCTCGACGACCTGGTCGACGGCTCGTCGGTCAGAAGCCTGACCGACTTCATCCTGTCGCTCGCCCGCCCTGCTCCGGCGGCCGAAACCATCTGGAAAAGGGTATCGTGATGCAGAAAGCGATCGACGCGCATTTCCACATCTGGCACCAGAAGGACCAGCCCTGGCTGGTTGGGCCGATGGTGCCGCGCATCTTCGGCCCTTACGAGCCGATCCGTCGCGACTATCCGATCGCGGAATTCCTCGACGACCAGAAGGGTTCCGGTGTCGAAAAGGCCGTCTATGTCCAGACCAACTGGGCCAAGGAGGATTTCGAGAAGGAAGTCGCCTTCCTGCAGAAGACCGCGGAAGAAACCGGCTGGCCGCACGCCATCGTCGGCTATGCCGACATGACGGTGGATGACGTGCGCCACCAGATCGATCGGTTGAAAAAATATCCTCTGCTGCGCGGCGTGCGCATGCAGCTCCACTGGCATGAGACACCCGCCTTCCGTTTCGCCTCGTCAGCCGACCAGGTGATCGCCCCCAAAGTGCGCGCCAATGTGGCGCGATTGAAAGACTATGGCCTGTCCTTCGACCTGCAGCTCTTCCCAGCGCAGATGAAAGACGGACTGACGCTGGTCGGCGAAAACCCGGAAACGAACTTCATTCTCACCCATGCCGGCATGCTGACTGGGATGGACCCGGAAATCACCGAGGCGTGGAAGGAAGGTCTGCGCAAGCTCTCGGCGGCGCCCAATGTCTATGCCAAGCTGTCGGGACTAGGCACCTTCGTGCACCGCAACGACCCGGAACTCATCGCCTACATCGTCGACAACGCGATCGAAATCCTCGGCAGCGATCGCCTGATGTTCGGCTCGAACTTCCCGATCGAGAAGCTCTGGACCAGCCACGGCGAGCTGATCAAGGCGCACCGCGCGGCGGTGGCCAGGCACGGGCCTAAGGCCGAGGCGGATATTTTCTGGAACACGGCGGAGAAGGTCTATCGGCCGGTGTAGCGCGCCCTCTCCTTCTCCCCTTGTGGGAGAAGGTGGATCGGCGCGCAGCGCCGAGACGGATGAGGGTGTTCCAGCGGAGTGAGACGCTGGTGCCATCTGGAACACCCCTCATCCGTCGCCTTCGGCGACACCTTCTCCCACAAGGGGAGAAGGGGAAGTTCACTTCACCTCGAATTGTGGATCGAGCGGAATCTGCATCGCCGTGACCAGATGATTGGTCTGACCGGCCAGCCCGATGATCGACACCAGCTCGCCGTGCTGAGCATCGGTCATGCCCTTGGCCCTGGCGGCGGCTGTGTGCGAGTGGATGCAGTAGGAACAGCCATTGGCCGTCGAGACCGCAATATAGATCATCTCCTTGGTCAGCGGATCGATGGCGCTATCGACGACCATCACCGCCTTGAGTTGCTCCCATACCCGCTTCAGCGCCGCCGGATCGTTGGCCAGTCCGCGCCAGAAATTGTTGACGAAGTCGGATTTCCGTGTCGCACGGATATCGTCGAATACGGCCTTCACCGCCGGAATCTTCTCCACCTCGGCATCGCCCAGGAGTCTTGTGGTTGCCATGGCGTGGTCCTTTCGTTTGAATCGATTGGCGAGGTTGTTGAATCAAGCGCTGCACATAGACGGCTAACCCGTTTGTCCGACTCGGTTTTTAGCTCGAAACAACACGCTTCCGCGAGGTTGGCCGAAGCACCTCAGCGTCGTCATTTTAGGGCCTGCGCGTCGCTTGGCTCCTTGCTCCGCCCGTGGATGACGAAATGACGGACGACCCGGCCAATTGTCGAAGTGCCCACCAGCCAACACCCTAATGCACGGCCGCATACATGATCTTCTCCTCCGTCGCCTCCGCCGGCGAGAACTCTTCCACGATGCGGCCCTGGCGGCAGACCAGGATGCGATCGGAAAGGTTCATGATCTCGGGCAGGTAGGACGAGATGACGACGACGGCGAGGCCCTCGTCGGCCAGCCGGTTGATGATCTGGTGGATCTCGGCGATGGCGCCGACGTCGACGCCGCGCGTCGGCTCATCGAGGATGACGATGCGCGGTTTCTGCACCAGCCCCTTGCCGATCACGACTTTCTGCTGGTTGCCGCCGGAAAGCTCGACCACGCGCGCATTGTCGTTGATTGCCCGGATGTTGAGCGTCTTCGTCCATTCGGCCGAAAGCTGTCGCATCTCCTGCGCATTGATCACCCAGGCCTTTTCGCGCCCGGCAGCCAACAGCCCGCCAAACAGGTTCTCGGCAATGCCCATGGTCTCGAAAATGCCTTCGCTCTTGCGGTCCTCGGTGACGTAGACGATGCCGTCGGCGACCGCTTCGGCCGGCACCAGATAGCGCACGGGCCTGTCGTCGAGCTCGATCGCGCCGCCGCGCAGGAAATCGCGCTTGTAGATGCCCGACACGATCTTGAAGGTCTCGGTGCGGCCGGACCCGATCAGCCCGAACACGCCGGTGATCTGCCCCTCGAAGATCGAGAAGGAATTGTTGCGCACGATGTTGCCCATCGAAATGTCCTGCACGGACAGCACCTTTCGGCCCGCCTTGCGCAGCTTCGCCTCGTCGCGCTGGCGGTAGATCTGCCCCGTCAGCGAGCGCCCGACCATGGCGGCGACGATCCTGTCGCGGTCGAAGGCGGCAGTGTCGTCGGTGATCACCAGTTCGCCGTCGCGCAGGATGGTGATGCGGTCGGCGATCATCAGCGCCTCTTCCAGTGCGTGGCTGATGAAGACGATGGAGACGCCGCGCGCCTTCAGCCGGCGGATCAGCGCGAAGAAGTGGCGCTTCTCCTCCGGCGTCAGTGTCGCGGTCGGCTCGTCGAAGATGATGATCTCGGCATTGTGGTGGACGGCGCGCGCGATCTCCACCATCTGCCGCTTGGCGGCGCCAAGTGTGGCCACCATGGCGTTCGGATCGACGGGGAAGTTCAAGGACTGCAGGAACTGCTGCGCCGAAATGTAGGTGCCACGCAGCCGATTGAGAAACTTTTCCGTGCCGAGATAGAGGTTCTGCGCCACCGTCATCGACGGCACCAGGCTGGTTTCCTGGAACACCATGGCGATGCCGGCTCCGAGCGCGGCATGCGGCGAGGCATAGGCGGTCTCGACGCCCTTGTGGAACATCTTGCCCGAGGTCGCGTCGACCACACCGGCAATGATCTTGGTCAGCGTCGACTTGCCGGCGCCGTTCTCGCCGAGCAGCGCGTGGATCTCGCCTTTCCTGAGATCGAAGCTGACGTTCTTCACCGCCGGCACGCCGCGATAGGTCTTGGTGACGTTCTCCAGCCGCACGATCGGGTCCATCACAAACCTCCTGCGAGCGCTTCGAGCGCCAGCACACAATCGCCACCCTTGGAGGCGACGAACAGGCGGCCGTCCTTTTCCGCCACGCTGCAGATGCCGTGGCGCGTGCCGTTGGCGCGGCTGTGCAGGCTGAACAGCGGCTGCAGATTCTTGTCGAGCTTCGCCACCAGCCCATAGGAGCGGCTGGGCGACCAGGGCTTGTGGATTCCCATCGTGCGGATACCGCCGCATTGCAGCGGTTCGAGGAAGCTGCGGTTGGAGGCGAGCGCCGGTGCGATCCAGTAGGCCGGCGGCACCTGTCCGATCATCTCCTCGCGGTAACGTTTTTCCTGCAGAACGAATTCGATCAGCCGGTTGCGCGGCGCGAACAGCGCCAGCCAGGCGCCACCGTCGCCGGACGGCGACAGCCGCGCAGGATAGCCAGGCAAATGCGCCAGCACCGTCGATCGGCTTCCGCTCGAACCGTCGAAACGGACCAGCTGGTGGCGCCAGCTTTCGCTGACCAGCACGTCGCCGCCGATCGGATGGAGTCCATAGGGAAAGGCGATGTCGCCGGCGATCTTGCGAAACGCCGAGCCGCTCGCGTCCCGTTTCCACAGCGAGCCGGACGCCCCATGCTCCATCAGGTCGGCGGCCCATTGCGAAGACGCATGGCGGGACGAGCCGTTGGCCAGCCACAGCGAGCCGTCCCTTGCATAGGCAAGCACCGTGATGCAGCGGACTTCGGCAGGCAGCAAAGCCTCCTTGCCGGCAATCAGCAGCTTGCCGGTCTCGAGCCCGACCGTCAGCTCCCCGGCGGGCGACGTGGCGAGTGCCGTGACTGTCGCTGGAAAGGTCTCGACGACGGAGAGCTCTCCGCTGGAAGCAATCGCGAACATGGCATTGCCGCTGGAGGCGAGCAGTCTGTCGTCGGCGACGAGCAGATTGTC
This sequence comes from Mesorhizobium sp. WSM4884, assembly GCF_029625675.1. Lineage (NCBI taxonomy): Bacteria > Pseudomonadati > Pseudomonadota > Alphaproteobacteria > Hyphomicrobiales > Phyllobacteriaceae > Mesorhizobium > Mesorhizobium sp. WSM4884. The sequence goes on along the minus strand of NZ_JARTVO010000001.1, from coordinate 88,304 downwards.
GGCCTCCGTCAGTTCGGTGAAGGCCGGCACGTCGTCGAGCCTGGTATTGGGCCGGAAGGCGCCGTCGAGCGGCGGGATCGTCACCGCCTTGCCTCGGAAGATGTCGAGCACCGGATCGAGGATCATGGTTTTGTCCCCCAATAGGAGGCAGGGCCGGTCCAGCTGGGGTCGGCGCCTTCGATCCTGTAACGGCCGACGCGATTGTTGAGGATGCCGCCGACGAACAGATAGCCCTTGTGCTCGCGCATCGAGGTGACCATCGGATGGGCGGCGCCGGAGAGATCCCCAAGCGTCTCGACGATGCCGCCCTTCTCGTTGAACTTCACCACGCCGCCGGTGTTGATGTTTGGAAACAGCCATTCGTCCTGCGGCAGGCGCCGCGTCATGCGCTTGCGCATGTCGGGATGGCGCAGCGACAGGTCGAAGCTCGGCGTGCGCATCCCGAGCCAGGCCATCCAGTAATTGCCGTCGGAGGCGCGGTTGATATTGTCGGGGTAGCCCGGCATGTCGCGGATGACGCATTCGGCGGTGCCGGCCTTCGGCCCCTCCAGCCAGTAGCGGTGCACACGGCAGGCCCAGCTCTCGGCGAAGAACAGCGATTTGCCGTCATGCGCGATGCAGACGCCGTTCGTGTAACGGTAGCCGTCGAGCAGCGTCTTGGTCGATCCGTCCGTCGGGTCATAGACCAGCAGGCGTCCCGTGGCTCGGTTCTCGATCGAGTCCAGCGCCCAATCATGCGCGTCATAGCGCTTGGTCGAGTCGGTGAAATAGATGCGGCCGTCTGGAGCGACGTCGCAATCGTTCGGATCGCGCAGCCGCGCATCGTCGACGATCGAGGTCCAGGATCGCCCCGTCTCGGCCGAGAGCCGTTTCACCTCGCGCTCGGGCGAGACGGAGTAGAGCCCCATCGCGCCGACGCAGCTGATCAGGTTGCCTGATTTGTCGAAAGCAAGTCCGAGCGGGAACCCGCCGATATGGGCGAAGACCTCGGAACGCTTGTAGTCGGGCGCGAAGAAGCGGACGATCTCGCCATGTCGCGTGCCGCAGTAAAGATGGTCGTCACGGTCGAGGATGACGTCCTCCGGTCCTTCCAGCTCCCCAAGCCCGATATGGTCGGCCCCCGACAGACGGTTGTCGAGTTCGTAGGGCGTGCCGGAGCCGGGTGCCGCCGATTGTGTCTCACCCATCCTGAGATAGACAGGCGCGACATAGACCTCGTTCAGCACCTTGTGGCGGTTCTTCAGCCAGCGGATGTCGATGGTGACGGCGACCGCCAAAAGGATGCCCAGCACCATCTGGTTGGTGCCGGTACCGTAGCCCAACCGGATCAGGCCGTTGGTCATGGTCAGCACGATGATCGCGCCCATCAGGCCCTTGACCACCGAGCCGCGGCCGCCGCCGAGGCTGACGCCGCCGACCACCGCCGCCGTCAGCGCCATGATTTCCAGGTTGAGTCCGGTCCCCGGCCCGGCGCCGCTCAGGCGGCATGCGATGAGGAAGCCGCCGATCGAGCAGCAGAAGCCCGAAAAGACATAGGTCATGAAGACGGTGCGGCGCACGCGGATGCCGGCATTGTGGGCCGAGCGGCGCGAGCCACCCACCGCCAGCACATGCCATCCGGGTCGTGAACGCGTCAGTGCGATATGGGTGATGACGGCAAGGATGATCGCCAGCCACACCGATACCGAGAGCCCCCAGAATGTGCCGTCGCCGATGAAGTCGAGTACATCGGAGGAGGCTTGGGAAAGCTGCACGTCCGCGGCATAGGTGCTGACCAGGATGTCGAACAGCGCTCGCCCGAAGATGAAGGTGACCAGCGTGGTGAGGAAGGCGCGCAGCCTCAGATAGCCCACGAGGTAACCGTTGATGGCGCCGAAAATGAGCCCGGTGGCGAGCGCCGCGACCAGCGCCAGCCAGACCGACTGTTCGAGGATGAAGAAGACATAGACGGCGGAAAAACAGGACAGCGCGAAGATCGAGCCCACCGAAAGATCGATGCCGCCGCCCAGCATCACCACGGTCATGCCGACGACGACCAGGGAAAACTCGCCGAGCTGGCGTGTCGATTCCTGCAGCGAACTGGGTTTGAAGAATCCGGGAATGATCGAGCCGAACACGCCGAGCGTCGCCACCAGCGCCAGGAAGGGTATGGCGTTGTCGGTCCAGCGCTTGGTCAGGATCTCGCCGATCAGATGATCGGGCACGAGATTGTAGCGCCAGGCCTGGAGGCGTTCGCGAAAATTCATCGGCTGCTGCTGTCGATCAAGAGAAGGAGGTGGCCGGAACGTCTGGCCACCTCGCGGGATGCTTGGTCAGCGGCTTTACTTCGCCGCCGCTTCGGCCTGCAACGCTTTCAAGTCCCAGCAACTGTCGGGCTTGAGGTCTGCCTTGGTCGTCGCCTTCTCCAGCGTGTAGATGTAGGTATGCGAGGTGCCGGCCGGCTGGCCGCTTTGCAGCAGGAACTTGATGATGGCGTTCATGTCGCCCGACTGGCGGGCGAGATCGGTCATCACCACGGCGCCGTAGGTGCCGTCCTGAAGCTTGTCGCAGTCAGCGGTCTTTTCGCCGCCGCCGGTGGTAACCAGAAACACCTTGCCGTCGAGCTTGGCGTCGCGGATCGCCGCGGACGCCCCGGTGGCGTCGCCGTCCCAGAAGTCGATGATCGAGCAGATGTCGGGATGCTGCTGCAGCATCGTCGTCGTCACGTTGCGCGAGGTGGTCGCGTCCCAATTGGAATCCGGCTTGGCGACGACCTGGAAGTCGGGATGCTTCTCCAGCACTTTCATGATGCCGGCATACTGGTAAAGGCTGGAGGAATTCGCTTGGTCGCCCTGCACCAGCCCGATCTTCTTCGACGAGTTCTCGCCGCAGCCCTTGATCGCCGCTTCCGCCTCGAGCTGGCCGAGCTTGTCCCAGTCACTGCCGACGAAAGCGTCGGCCGGGAAGTTCGCCGGATTGTCGACCAGCAGCACATAGGTGCCGGCGCCCTGCGCCTTCTTCATCAGCTTGGAGTAGGAGTTGAGGTCCGGCGCGTGGATGATCAGCACGTCGGGCCTGGTGTCGGAAGCGATGGCGTCGGTGATCGCCTGCGCGCCGGCGTCGACGACCCAGTTCGGGTCGCGCGTCTCGAAGGTGCCGCCCCAGGCTTCGACCTCCTTCTTGAGGTAATGCGCCCAGCCCTGCGCCAGGTCGAAGCCCATGGCCAGCGGCACCAGCATGACGCGCTTGCCGTTGAGCGCCTTGCTATAGGCGGCCGGGCCCGGATCGTCCGCGGCGAAGCTGGGAGCAACGAAGGCTGAAACGGCAAGCGCCGTGGCCGCCGCCATCAAAGTCCTGATCAGTTTCATGTCACATCCTCTGGTTTCGATTGTTGCCGGCCGGTCGGCACGATCCGGCCGGGTACCCGAGAGCAGGATGGGCTAGCCCATCTGCTCTAAATGTCGCCTTGCTGCGCGGTCTGCTCGTCGCGCGGATTGATGATGCCGTCGACGACGATGGCGCCGAGCAGGATCGCCGCCTTGATGAGGTTCTGGTAAAGCAGCGGAATGTCGATGATCGTCATCGCATTGAGCAGGATGCCGATCAGCGCCGCCCCGACCAGCACGTTGCGCACCCCTCCCCGTCCACCCGACAGCCCGATGCCGCCGATCACCGCCACCAGCACGATGTCGTAGAGCAGGGTCGAATTCACCACGCGCGTGTTGATCGAATGCAAGCTGGCGGCTGTGAGCAGGCCGCCGATCAGCGCCACCACGGCCGAAAGCACGTAGCGCATCACCAGCATCGGCCGCACTGGAATGCCGATGTTGCGCGCCGCGACCGGGTTGTCGCCGGCGAAATAGATGAAGCGGCCCCATTTGGTGTAGCGCAGGAACAGGAAGACCAGGAAAGCAAGCCCGGCAAAGACGAAGACCTCGACCGGAACGTCGAGGAAGCGCAAGCCGCCAAGCAGCTCCACCCAATGACCCTGGGGCACCGGAACGGCATCCTGCGTGATCAATTGCGAACGCACATAGCCGAAGACGAAGGACCCGGTCGCCAGCGTGACGAAGATCGCCGGCACGTCGGCGTAGGCAACCAGAAAACCGTTGAGCAGTCCGATGGCGAGCACGCCGGCGAGCACATAGGCGAATGCCAGCCCATCGGACGTTCCGGTGTTGAGCAGTTGCAGATACCAGGCGACCGACATCGCCATGATCGCCACCGCCGACAGGTCGATGCCGCGGCCGATGATGACGACGGCCATGCCAAGCGCCAGAATACCCAGGACGGAAACCGAACGGACGATGGCGACCAGGTTGTCGGCAGTCAGGAAACCGGGCAGCCCGATGGAGGCCGCGGCGAACAGCAGGATGGCGATCGCAAAAACGATGCCTTCCTGATTAACGCGCCTCCAGTTGAGCCGGCCGATGGCGTTCATCGCTATGCTTTTGCCCCCGATGGCCTGGCTCTTGCGAACCGCCATTCCAAGCAAAGGCTAATCGGCTCAACACCGGCTCGTCAAATGAATCCGCGTTCAAAGACCAGGCCTGTTCGACTATTTGCCGAGTGGACGCATCGATTGCCGAAACTGGCGCAATGGCCGGAAACTCCTACGCTTTTGGCAATTTCGTTGCATGGATCGCTCAGCCCACGGAAGAACGCGTTCGAAGTCCGCGAGGCCGGCGAAATTTACGCCTGCAAAACGCTGCAGGCGCGCGATGTCAGTTGTCTGCGGAGTGGCCCGAAACCTCGGCGCCGGCGGCAGGCGGCAGGACCATGAAACGCAACGATGCTGCAAGCCCGATCAGGCCGATCGCGACGAATGCGATTCTGAAGTCGACGAGGTCTGGCGCAGCTCCGCCTCTGCCAATCCGCGACAGGTTGAGGACCGCTGCCGCTATCGCCACGCCGAACAGCATCGATATCTGCTGCAGCATGCTGGAGAGCGTCGCCGCCGAGCTGCGCTGCGCGCCGCCGATATCGGCGAAGGCAAGCGTGTTGAGCGCGGTGAACTGCATCGAGCGCGTGAGACCGGCGATCAGCATAAGCGCCACCACAAATCCCAGCGGCGTTTGCGGTGAGATCGCCCCGCAGGCCATGATCGCCAGCGAGGCGATCAGCCCGTTGACGACCAGCACGCGGCGGAAGCCGAAGCGCCTGAGCGTCGGCGTGGTCACCGCCTTCATGCCGAGATTGCCCAAGAACTAGGCTAGGATCAGCAGGCCGGCATCGACCGGCCGCATCCCGAAGCCGATCTGGAACAGCAGCGGCAGCAGGAACGGCGTGGCATTGATCGCGACGCGAAAGATCGTGCCCGCCGACAGCGTCGATATCGCAAAAGTCAGCACCTTGAAGGCGGAAAGGTCGAGCAGCGGATGCGGCGCGCGCAGCAAATGCCGGACGGCGAACCAGCCGATGACGACGCCGGCGGCGATCAGACCGACCGTCGGCAGCGTGCCGTTCTCGGGTTGCGCGAGACGCTCCAGGCCATAGAGCATCAGCGCAAGGCCGAGCGAGGTCACGAGGAAGCCCGGCCAGTCGAGCGGCGTCGCCTCGGCGTCGCGATCGCCCGGCACGAAACGGGCGACCAGCAGCAATCCGGTCAGCCCCAGCGGGACGTTGATGAAGAAGTTCCAGTGCCAGGAGAGATAGGTGGTGATGAAACCGCCGAGCGCCGGGCCGACCACCGGAGCGAACAAGGCCGGCCAGGTGATCAGCGCCGTGGCGTTGAGCAATTCCGATTTGGCGGCGTTGCGCAGCACCAGGATGCGGCCGACCGGTGTCATCAAGGCGCTGCCCAGGCCCTGCACGATGCGGGCGGCGACGAACTGCGTCAGGCTTTGCGAGAAGCCGCAGGCGACCGAGGCCAGGCTGAACAGGGCGATTGCGACGAGGAAGACGTTGCGCGCGCCAAAACGGTCGGCGAGCCAGGCCGACAGCGGCACGAACACCGCCATGGTCAGCATATAGGCGGTAATGCCGATGCTCATCGCCACGGCCGGCACGCCGAAGGACTGGCCCATCTGCGGCAGCGACGTCGAGATGATCGTCGAGTCGAGCAGCTGCATGAAGAAGGCGACGGCGACGATCAGCGCCACGCGCCGCGCCTGGCGCGCCGCCATCTGCACGGGCCGGGACACGGCCTCGTTGTCGGGAATGCTTGTCATGACGCGCTGGTTGAACAGCATTAATCCGGTTCAGTCCAGAACTTATCCAACAAACTTCCTTGCCGGCCCTCCGCCTGTTATGGATGAGCGCGGGCCGGCCGAGGGGAATGCATGAAGCCCATCTATATCGACTACCTCAACGCTCTCGATATCGAGGCGCTGGCGATGAGCGACGCCGAGATCATCGGCGCCGTCGAAGCCGGGCTGATCGCGCAAGGCAAGGGCCAGACGGTGATCGAGCCGCGCGTCCATCTCGAGCCCGACCCGTCCTTCCACGGCCATTTCAACGTGCTGCGCGGCTATGTGGCGCCGCTCGATGCGGCCGGCGTGAAGGTCGTCGGCGACTATGTCGACAACTACCTGCACGGTCTGCCGTCCGAATTCGGCATCCTCAACCTCTTCGACCCGCGCACCGGCACGCCGCGCGCCATCCTCGACGCCACCGTCATCACCGACATGCGCACCGGCGCGGTCACCGCCATCGGCGCCAAGCATCTGGCGAAGAAGTCATCCAAGGTGCTCGGCCATATCGGCGCGCGCGGCACTGCCTACTGGAATGTGCGCCTGCTGGATCACCTCTTCGATTTCGACGAGATCCGCGTCCATTCGCGCCGGCCGGAAAGCCGCGACGCTTTCGCCGCCAAGCTTGCCGCCGACCTCGGCAAGCCGGTCATGGCCGTGGCCGACTGGAAGAGCTGCGTCGAAGGCGCGGACATCGTCGTGGAGGCCTCGCGGCTGCCGGAGCCGCAACCATTGCTCAAGACCGAATGGATCAAGCGGGGCGCGCTGGTCGTGCCGTACGGCACGATGAGCGCGGTCGAGCTGTCGCTCACCGAGATCATGCAAAAGATCGTCGTCGACGACTGGGGTCAGTGCAAAGGCGGCAAGTTCGGCTCGCTGCGCGCCCATGTCGAGACGGGGCGGCTGAGCGAGGCGACGCTGCATGCCGAGCTCGGCCAGATCGCCGCTGGCCTCAAAGCCGGACGCCAAAGCGACGGCGAGACGATCCTGCTCTGGCATCGCGGCCTGTCGCTATCCGACATCGCGCTCGGCAAGGCGATGCTGGCCAAGGCCGCGGACAAGGGCATCGGCCAGAGGCTGCGCTTCGCATGACCCCCCTCGTTCTCACCGGCGCCGGAGTGAGCATCGAGGACGTGGCCGCCGTCGCGCGCAATGCAGGAAAGGTCGAGGTCACGCCCGCCGTCATCGAACGGCTGGGCAAGGCGCGCAAGGTGCTCGACGAGGCCGCCGCCGGCGGTCAGCAGATCTACGGGCTGAACACCGGCTTAGGCGCCAATCTCGGCACGACTGTCGAAGGCGATGCCGGCGCGTTCCAGCGCCAGCTTCTCGACGGACGCGGAGCCGCGGTGGGAAACGCATTGCCAACCCAGCTCGTACGCGCGGCGATGTTCGCCCGCATCGCCATGCTTTCGGCGGGCGGCTCCGGTCTCTCGCCGCATGTCTTCACCGCGCTCGTCGATGTGCTCAACGCCGGCGTCCATCCGGTGATGCCTTCGCTCGGCTCCATCGGCGCCGGCGACCTGGTGCTGATGACGGCGATCGCCCACACGCTGATCGGCGAAGGCGATGCCGACTATCAGAGCAGGCGCATGCCTTCGGCAAAGGCGCTGATGATGGCACGCCTTGCCCCGGTCAGCCTGGCACCCAAGGACGGCCTGTCGCTGATCAACGCTTCCGCCGTCTCCACCGGCGCCGGCGCGCTGGCGCTCACCGATGCGCTCTCGGCGTTGGAACAGCAACAACAGGCCGGTGCGCTCACCATGGAGGCGCTGGGCGCCAACCGCACCATCCTCGATCCCCGCCTGCACCTGGCGCGGCCTGCTGCCTGCCAGCAGGTTGCGGCGAAGGCGTTGCGCGATCTGCTGGCGCGCGATGAGGCGCCGGCGCCGACGACCATCCAGGATCCGCTGTCGATCCGCTGCATGCCCTCGATCCACGGCGCGCTGATCCAGGCGATCGATCACGCCAGGCTCGCGGTCGAAATCGAGCTCAACGCCGCCGCCGACAACCCGCTGGTGCTGGTCGAAGACTCACTCGTGCTGTCGACCGGCAATTTCCACACCGCATCGCTGGCGCTGGCGTTCGAGACGCTGGGGCTGTCGATCGCCCAATGCGCGGCAGCGTCCGCCGCCCGCTTCATCCAGATCACCGGCTCAACCCGCCACGGTCTGCCGAAATATCTGTCGCCGGTAGGCGGCGCCTCTGCCGGCTTCGTGCCGCTGCAGAAGACGGTAACGGCAATACTGGCTGGCATCCGCCACAAGGCCAATCCGGTGATGCTCGACTTCGTGCCCGTGTCCGAGGGCGTCGAAGACCACGCCACGCAGACGCCGCTTGCCGTCGCCAAATGCGCCGAGATGATCGTGCTGTGGCGGCGCCTGATCGCCTTCGAGCTGATGGCGGCGGCGCAGGCGGTCGACCTGCGCGAAGGCCTCACGCTGGCGCCCGCTACCGGTGTGATCCACGCGGCTGTGCGCGCCCATGTGCCGACCCTCAAGGAAGACCGGCCACTCGGCCCCAATGCCGACACGCTCCACGCCGCGCTCGCCGACGGGACCTGGCGGGCCTAACGGTGGATTAAGCTGTTCTTTCAGAGCTTTCCGTCCACCCTCTTCATGAAAAGAGCGAGCTCGTCCGGATCCATATGCACGATGTGCCTGTCTTCCGGATAGGCGCCGCTGTTGACGTCGGCGACGTATTCGGAAAACGCCGCGATGCGCTCGGCCTGCAGCCGGTCGTATTCGGCGGCGAAGTTGCGATAGACCTTCGAATGGCGCGGCATGTGGCCGCGATTGGTGCCGAGAATGTCTTCCGCAAACAGGTATTGGACATCGCAGCCGGTCCCCGCGCCCATCGACAGCATGATCAGCGAGGTGCGTTCGGAGATCGCCTTCGCCACCTCGACCGGCACCACCTCGATCTCGGCCCCGATCGCGCCGGCCGCCTCCAGCTGCTTCACCGCCTCGAACACTTTGATCGCCGTATCGGCGGTCTTGCCGACCGCCTTGAAGCCGCCAGTCCAGGTCGCGCGGGAAGGAATGAGCCCGACATGGCCGATGACGGGAATCGCATCGTCGGCCATGCGCTTGATCGTGGCGTAGCCGGCGCTGCAATAGACGGCGTCGGCGCCGGCCTTGTAGAGCCGGAACGACCAGCGCAGGAAATCATCCGCCGTGCCGATCTCGAAGAAATTTTCACCCGGCATGGTGAAAAGGCTGGGTGCGGCATCACGGTACTGCGGATTGAGCACGAGCTCTGGCGGCACCGAGACGATGTCGATGCCGGCGCGCTCGGCGGCCTCCGCTTCGTCCAGCGTCAGCACGCGCAGCATGGTCAGCTGCCGCTTGCCCTTCATGGCGCGCAGGTCGGCGACGGTCGGTCTCTTTCGGCTCATCGGTATATTCCTGTTCTACGTGGCTAACGGCTCTCAGCCGATCTCGATCATCACCTTGCCGGCCTCGACTTTGACCGGATAGGTCTTGAGGTTGACGCAGACCGGCGCGCCCTTGGCCTGACCGGTCTTGTAGTTGAAGCGTCCATTGTGCTTGGGGCATTCGATGATGTCGTCCATCACCAGCCCATCGGCCAGATGCGCTTTTTCATGCGTGCAAAAGCCGTCGGTGGCGAAGAACTCGTCGTCGGGCGAGCGGTAGATCGCGAAGGTGCGGCCGCCGTGGTCGAAGCGGATCACGTCCTCCTCGTCCACGTCGCCCACCGCGCATGCTTCGACCCACTCCGCCATCGTCTTTCTCCGGATTGCTGCGCGACGCCTATTCGGCAGCCGCTGCCGTCATATCGAGCTCGTGAAATTCGCCGCGATAGGGCTTGGCCGTCGGCGGCAGCTCGCGCTTGAGGTAGTAGTCCTCGTATTTCAGCTGCCTGAGCAGCACCGGCCACACCTCGCGATAGGCGTGCCACATCGACGGGTTCGGCACCGGCAAATCGTGCTTGATCAGCTCGTGCAGCTTCGGCAGCGCGTGGTAGGGCACCATCGGGAACATGTGGTGCTCCACATGGTAGTTCATGTTCCAGTAGATGAACCGGCTGATCGGATTCATGTAGACGGTGCGCGAGTTGAGCCGGTGGTCGATGACATTGTCGGCAAGGCCGATATGCTGCAGCAGGCCGGTCAGCACCATGTGCCAGGTGCCGTAGAGGCGCGGCAGGCCGATCAGCACCAGCGGTATCCATGATCCAAGCGCGATCGCGACAGCGAGCGTCGCGGCATACACGACCATGTGCCAGCGCGCCGCGACCACCGCCTTGTGCCGCTCCATCTCCGGGATGTAGCTCGTCTCGTCATCCGACAGCTTGCCGAAGGCCTGGCGTACCAGTGTCGGCAGCGAGTAGCGGAAGTCGAGGACGCCGGTGAAGGCAAGCGCCGCCTTCAAGAGGTCCGGCGGTCGCATCACGGCGATCTCGGCGTCGCGGCCGACAATGATAGTGTCGGTGTGGTGGCGGGCATGGCTCCAACGCCACTGCACCGGATTGCGCATCAGCATGAACGAGGCGATCTGGTAGACGACGTCGTTCATCCAGCGCGTGCGGAAGGCGGTGCCGTGGCCGCATTCGTGCCAGCGCGAGTCGCTCGAAGAGCCATAGAGCACGCCGTAGACGAACAGGAACGGCACCACCCACCACGTGCCCCAGAACCAGACGATGCCGGCGGCCGAGCCCAGGATCGCTGCGATCCAGATGACGGTATCGCGGATCGCCGGCCCGTCGGACCGCTGCATCAGCTCCTTCATGGTCTTGCGCGGCACGTCGGTGTGATACCACTCGGCCGATGCGAGCCCGGTCTCGATCGCAAGCCGGGTGCTTTCGCCGACAAGGCTGTAGTCGCGCTTCGTCCCGGCGGCCGTCGTCATCGTCGCTTCCCTCGCCGGCTCTCAAAGACCGTTGGCGCGGAATTTCCCGTCCAGAAATGTCTTGGCGCGCGGCACGTCGTCTTCTGTCAGATGCTCGATGATCACCGGAATATTCGGGTGCTTCTCGCTGAGCCGCCTGAGATAGAGGTCGTAGTTGAGCGCGCCGAGCCCCGGCGCCGGCAATTCGATCTCGCCGACGCCCCGGAAGGTCAGCCCTTCATGCGCATCCGCGTCGCCGATATCGGCATGCTTTTCCGTCTTGTCGCTGCCCGAGCGCTTCACGTCCTTGGCATGCGCGATTTTGATCTTGTCGGTCAGCGTGTCGAAGACCTGGTTCAGCACCTGATCCATGCGGTCGATATTGTGCGCCTCGAAATAATTGGTCGGATCCATCAACAAGCCTAATCCTGGGTGATCCACCTGCGCGAACATCCTGACCGTCTCCTCGACCGAACCGACGACGTTGTTGACATAGGTCTCGAGCAGGAACACCGCGCCGTGGTCGTAAGCCGTCTGCGCAAGATCCGAGATCACCTTTCGGCATTCCTCGAAGCCTTCCTCGGTCTTGTTCTTCGGGTGATGCACCCAGTCGGACTCGGTGTTGTAGGTGCCGGTCTCAGAGATCACGTAAGGGCTGCCGAATTCACGTGCATTGCGGATGATCTCCTTCAGATAGGCAAGCCGCTTCTCACGCTCGGCTTTGTCCGGATGAATGATGTTCGTGTAGCCGGACACGCAGCAGACCGGCAGATTGTGGTCGCGGAACGTGTTGCGCACCGTCCTTGCCTTGTTCCTGGTGATCTGCCCGGCCGAGAGATCGATATCCTTGAAATGCAGGTCGAGCTGTACGGTATTGAAATCCAGCGCGCGGATTCGCCTGGCGACTTCCTCGACCTCGTAGGGAAAATAGCCTGTGAAGATACCTGCCTGCATCATGAGGTGAACTCCTCCGGGTAAGCGATTCTGCCGTCGTGCCTTTGGTTTTCTCAGTCGACGCGGACTTCGGAGAGCTTGATGGTACGGCCCTCCGCCATCGAGCGGTAGCCAGCCTCGACCAGCGCCATGGTCTTGACGTTGTCGGCGACGGACAGCGCCGGCGGCGTGCCGGTCTTCAGAGCGTATTGCAATTGCTCCATGACGCCGATGAATGCATGCGGGAACCACATCGTCTCCCAGCTTGGGTTGACCCATTTTCCACCGGTCGTCTCGGTCGAGGCGTAAGTCAGCGTCGATGCGACGCCCTTTGGCCAGCCGATGGTGCCCTTGGCAACACCCTTGGCGCCGTCGACGCGCCAGTTGATGTGCTGGTCGTCCTGATAACCTTGCTCACGCGGGCCTGACCAGACGTCCTCCAGCGACACGGCGAGTACGCCGGAGGGAAATCTGAGCGTGGAAACGGTGATGCCGTCGACATGCTCAAACCCAGTGCGCGGATCCTTGCGCGCCTGTGTGGTGATCTCATCGGGATCGCCGAATAGAAAGCGCAGCACGTCGAGGTGGTGCACGCTCATATTGGCGAGGGTCAGCCGATCGTAATCGGCAAGGAAGGTTTGCCAATGCGGGATCGCATGCATGTCGATCTCGGCAAAGACGATCTCGCCCAGCGCCCCGCTGTCGATGATCTGCTTCAGGACGCGCATCGACTGGTCGTAGCGCATGTTCTGGTTGACCGAGAGGATCTTGTCGGAAGCGGCCGCCTCGTCGCGCAGCCTCACCGCTTCTTCGACCGACAGCGCCAACGGCTTCTGCGCCAGGACCGCCTTGATGTGCGGCTGCTTCAGCGCATAGCGGATCAGCGCCGGCTGCTGATCGGGCGGGAAGGCAAGGTCGACGATCTCGACGCGATCGTCCTCGATCAGCTGTTCCGGCGCATCGTGAACGGTCTCGATGTCCCAGCGAGCGGCGACCTTTTCGGCATTCGCCCGCGTGCGCGAAGCGAGTGCGACAACCGGAAAGCCAGCCTCGCGGTAAGCAGCGAGATGGCATTCGGCCATGATCATGCCGGCGCCGACACAGCCGATCCTGTATTCCCTGACCCGAACTTTTACATCCGGCTCGAACTCCATTCGGGCCATCCATTCCTCCCGTCGAGGACTGGATATAACGCCATGGCTTGCATATCAGCCAAGGCCTGCACCATCATTTCCCATCAGCCTTGATGACCGTCAGACGGCGTCGATCAGCTTGCCGCGATCAGCACGGTGCTTTCCGGCGACCAGCGCAGCACCACGTCTTGGCCCTCGGCCAGCCGCTCGGCGCCGGTGTTCTGGACGATCACTTTCAGCGTCTGCCCATCACGCTCGACGAAATAGGTGCTGTTGTTGCCGGCGAAGATGCGTTTCGAGACTTGCCCCTTGAGCATGTTGGCGTCGCCTTTATCAGGCCTCGTCGTACCGGCCGAAATCTGGATGCGTTCCGGCCGCACGGCGCAGCTCGCCTTGGCGCCGGCCGCCGGCGACGGCCCCGAGGCGGCGGCGATCGTCGTGCCATCCGGCAGCTGGATGCCGTTGCCGGTCGCATCACCGCGAAAGATGTTGGCGTCGCCGAGAAAGGTCGCGGCGAACTCGCTTTGCGGCCTGTCGTAGATTTCTTCCGGCGGCCCTTCCTGCACCAGCCGGCCGTCGCGCAGTATGCCGATGCGGTCGCTCATCGTCAGCGCCTCCTCCTGATCGTGCGTGACGAAGATGGTGGTGATGCCGATCTCGCGCTGGATGCGCTTCAACTCGATTTGCATGTCGACGCGCAGCGCCTTGTCGAGCGCGCCGAGCGGCTCGTCGAGCAGAAGCACGCGCGGCTTGGTGACGATGGCGCGCGCCAGAGCCACGCGCTGGCGCTGGCCGCCGGAGAGCTGATGAGGCTTGCGCCCGCCGAGCTTGCCGAGCTGCACGAGGTCGAGCGCGCGCTGCACTTCCGTGGCGATCGTCGTTTTCGGCTCGCCGCGCACCGAAAGCCCAAAGGCGACGTTGTCGGCGACGCTCATGTTCGGAAACAGCGCATAGTTCTGGAACACCATGCCGATGCGCCGCTTCTCGACCGGCACGCGCTCGACGCTTTCACCGCCGATGGCGATGCGGCCCGTGTCGGGAAAGTCGAAGCCGGCGATTTGGCGCAGCAGCGTGGTCTTGCCGCTGCCCGAAGGCCCAAGCAGCGCGTAGAAGCCGCCGTCGGGAAAATCGATCGAGACGTCGTCCAGCGCCTTGTGCGCGCCAAAGCTGCGGGAGACGTTCGCTACCTGGACGCCTGCCATCTATTTTTCTCCGCCGAATTTGAAGAAGCGCGCCGTGAGCAGCATCAGCGTCATCGACACCACGATGATGATCGTCGACACCGCGTTGATCTCGGGCGTGAATCCCTTGCGGATCGCGGCGTAGATTTCGACCGGCAGCGTCGTCTGGCCGGGCGTCGACAGGAAGTACGAAACGACGAACTGATCGAAGGAGACAGCAAAGGCGAACAGCCCGCCGGCGATCACGCCGGGCATGATCCAGGGCAGCGTCACGCGGTTGGTGACCTGCCACTGGTTGGCGCCGAGCGAGCGCGCCGCCTCCTCCAGCTCCGGCGCGAAGGTCTGCAGCCGGGCGGAGACGACGACGATGACGTAAGGCAGCGCCAGCGCGACATGCCCGAGCAGGATCGCCACCAGACCGCGGCCGATGCCGATGCCGAAAAAGAAGATCAGCATCGCCGTGCCGGTAATCAGCCACGGAATGGCGATCGGCGGGAAGAGCAGCGCCTGCAACAGCTTCTTGCCGCGGAATTCATAGCGGTAGAGCGCCAGCGACGCCATCGAGCCCAGCACCGTTGAGATGATCGTCGTGATGACAGCGATCTCGATGCTGTTCCAGGTCGCCGCGATCAGCTGGTCGTTCTGCCAGAGCGATTGATACCAGTCGGTCGTCCACTCGAACGGCAGCTGGTAGAAGGGCGAGACGTTGAACGACATCAGCGCCATGATGATGATCGGCAGATAGAGGAAGGCGAGCAGCAGGACGATATAGAAGCGGCCGAGCCATTCGAGGATGCGTGTCGACGCCATCAGCCGGCCCTCCGCAACACGGGCGCCGCGAGCGCCAGAATGATCAGCACCACGGCGAGCAGAATGAAGGAAAGCGCCGCCCCCAGCGGCCAGTTGAAGACGGCGACAAACTGGTCCTCGATGACGGTGCCGTAGAAAGTGCCGGTGCGGCCGCCGAGGATGCGCGGCTCCATGAAGGAGCCGACGACCGGCACGAAGATCAGCGCCGCGCCGGCGATAAGGCCGGGCATCGACAGCGGGATGATCACCCGCTTGAGCACTTGCAGCCGCGAGGCGCCGAGCGAGCGCCCGGCCTCGATCAGCGAGTCGTCGATCGCCTGCAGCGTGAGATAACAGGTCAGCACCATGTAGGGCACGTAGGAGTGCACGAGGCCGATGATGACGGCCGGATAGGAATACATCAGGTCGATGTTGACCTTGAACGGCAGCATAGCGTTGAGCGCCGTGTCGAGGATGCCACCCTCGCGCAGCACCATCGCCCAGGAGAAGATGCGCACCAGCCCGTTCGACCAGAACGGCAGGATGACGAGCAGGAAGATCGCCTCGCGGCTTCGGCCCTTGAGCACCTTCGCCAGCACATAGGCCGCCGGATAGCCGATGATGATGCACCACAGCGTGACCTCGAGCCCGAGCCGCAAGGAGGCGAACAGCAGCGTCGAGTAGAGGCTCTGCGAGAAGAAGGCGGCATAGTTGCCGAGCGTGAAGGCCCAATCCTTCCCTGCCAGCGGCAGGTCGGTCATGAAGGAGAAGAACGCCATGGCCGACAGTGGCAGGAAGATCGCCACCGTCAGCCACAGATAGGCAGGAAGGAGAAGCGGCAGGGCGGGCTTCAGTCCGCGGCGCGAACCGGTCGCGAGCTGCTCGGCCATGATGCCTCTCCTCCCCGAGCCGCCTATTTCACGTTGACCTTCAGTTCCTGCCAGAGCGCCAGGTATTTCTCGCGCTGCTCGTCGGTGACCGGCGCCTGGAACTGGATGCGCTTGGCGACCTCGGGGCTGCCCATGACCTTGCGGTTGAAAGCATCCTCAGGGAGAGCCTCGACCGCCTTGGTGTTGGCCGAGACCGGGGCGCCGACCTTGGTGACCCATTCGACGTAGAATTTCGGGTCGATCATGTAGTTGATGAAAGCTTCGGCGCCGGCGACGTTCTTCGAGCCGGCCGGAATTGAGAAGGCGTCGAGCCAGGCGACGGCGCCTTCCTGCGGGATGACCAGCGAGACCGGCAGCTTGAAATGCGTCTTCGCGCGGTCAGCCGAGCCGCTCCAATAGGTGCCGATGTCGATCTGGTTGGAGGCGACCATCTGGTTCCAGTCGTTCTCCGAGCTCCAGAAGGTCTTGATCTGCGGCATCAGCGAGGTGAGTTTCGCCCTGACCGCTTCCATGTCCTTGATGTCGTTGATGTTCTGCCCAGATGCGATGGCGCCGAACTGCACCGCCTCGACCGCGTCGTCGCGGATGACGACGCGGCCCTTATGCGCCGGATCCCACATCTCGGCGATGCTCGTCGGCGGCTTGTCGAAGGATTTTTCGTTGATCGCGAGCGCGGTCAGGCCCCAGACCCACGGCACGCCGTAGACCTTGCCGTCGTGGTTCAGCATCGGCGAGCCGGCCTTGTCCTTGGCGATGTCGGCATAGTTGGAGAGCTTCGATGTGTCGATCGGTTGGATCAGCTTGCCGGCCATCGCCTGGTCGTTGAAGGCGGCGTTGATCATGACGACGTCGTAGAGCCCTGGATTGGTCCTGAGCTTCGTCAGCATCTCCTGCTCGGAGTTGAAGAAGTCGTTGACCACCTTGAAGCCGGTCGCCTTCTCGAAATTGGCGACCGCCCACGGCTCGTCGGCGCCGTAGCCTTTCCAGTTCAGCACATGCACTTCTTCGGCGGCCTGGGCGGCCAGCGTAAATGCGGAAACCAAGACGGCGGCCGCCGTCACAAAAGCAGTCAGTCTGGGCATGCGCATGTTGTTTTCCTCTCATTGTTTGCCCGCTTTGCGGGCTTGTTAAGGTGTGGCCTCTTGCTCCTCGCCACGCACGGTCACCGCGCGATCGTGAAGGGCGAGGAATTCCCGGATTTCTATGTCCGTTGGCGCTGACGAGCCGCCATGACGCGTGACGGAGAGGGCCGAGGCAGCGTTCGCGTAACCGGCCGCTTCGTAAGCCGACAGGCCGCGCGACAATGCGCTGACGAAGGCTCCGATATGCGTGTCGCCGGCACCATTGGTGTCGACGGCGTTGACCGCGAAGCCGGGGATCGCACGCGTGCCGCCTTCCGCCAGCCGCACCAGGCAGCCACGCGCGCCGGCGCGGATGACCACGCCTTGAGCCTCGGGGCAATGCTGCGCGAGCAGGCGGACGGCGACGGTCTGCGCATCGCCCGCGCCGGCAATTTCGGCGGCCTCGTCCGCGTTGCAGCTCAGCCAGGCGGTGCGCGCCAACACCCTGTCCAGGATCGGCCGCGGAATCTCCGCGATCACCGGCGTCGGGTCGAAGACCAATGGACTGTCCGCCGGCAGTGCCTCGATCCAGTCAGCGAGCGCATCGCGGCTGCGGGGATAGCTCAGCGTGTAGCCGGAGGTGAAAATCCAATCGCCCGGAATGACTTGGACAGGCTTCATCATGCCTGGCGTGAGCACGCTTTCGGCGCCCGGCCATGAGACGAAGGTGCGCTCTGCGTCGCTGCTGATCATGGCGACGCAATTGCCGCTGTCCATCAGTGGTGACGGCGGCGTCAGCGTCTCGATGCCTTCGGCGGCAAATGCCGCGCGCAGCAAATCGCCGTCGGGTCCGGTGCCGAGCTGCCCGCCGAACACCACTTTCATGCCAGTGCGGCTCGCCGCGACCATCATGTTGAAGCCGCCGCCGGCCACCCGCGCGTAGCTCGACGCGGTCTTTTCAGTGCCGGGCGCAGGCAACGCATCGATGCGGTAGACATAATCCACCACCGCGCTGCCGACATGGACGAGCCGTCCGCTCATCAGGCAACCTCCTTGCCCGAGCCGGCCTTTGCCGTCCGCGCCGCGACGAGATCGCTGGCCAGCGTGCGGACTTCCGCGACATCGATGCCCGTGAGCCTTGCGACGCGATCCTGCGGCAACCCCGACAAGCCCGAGCACGCGCCCGCCATGCCGGCGGCGATAGCGCCGATCGTGTCGGTGTCACCACCGAGATTGGCGGCAATGACGGCTGCCTGCCACGCATCGCCTTGCGCCACCTCCAGCACCGCGAATGCCGCCGGCACCGATTCCTGGCTGGCGACGCCGGTACCGACCAGGTCGACGATCAGCCCGATTGCGTCGTTCTCGGTTTTGCCGCGAACCAGCTCCTGCGCCCAGAGGATGCGCGCAGCGATATCGCCGCCGGTCACCCAATGGCCGAGCGCGGCGCCGAGTCTCGCCGCTGCGACCGCATGGCCGGACGCGGCGCGCCAGTCGCCACCCGATACACCGAGACTGACCGCGGCAGCGACGGCGGCCGCGGAGGCAATGGCGATCGAGGTGTTATGCGTGGCCCGGCAGGTTTCGGCCACCTTGGCGACCAGCACGTCGAGCGGCTCCGGTGGCATCATGATGCCGACAGGGGCGATGCGCATGGCTGCGCCATTGGTGTCGCCGCCGCGTCCCGCCTCTTCCGCCGGCACGCCCTCATTGATCGCATCGATGGCGCGCTTGGTCGATGGGCCAAGCAGGTCGTAGCTGCCGCGCGCCTTGACGTCCCGCTCCCAATCGAGCAGCGCCTTGACCCAGCGTCCGTGGTCGAAGCGCTCGCCGGAACTGACCAGGATGCGGCCGAGCAGCATTGCCTGCTCGGTGTCGTCGGTAATAGCCCCTGCCGGCAGCCCCTTCGACACCGGATGGTCGGCGGATGGCGCGACGAAATCCTCGACGTGGCCGTAGAGCTCGGCAATACGAGCGGGTGACAGAAGCTGCGTCGGCATGCCCAGCGCATCGCCTAGCGCACCGCCGATGAGCGCGCCCATTGCCCGGTCGGTCATATCGGCCGCGCCCATGCTCAAAATTCCAGATGCAGCGCGAAATGCGCCGGGTTGAGCAGGCTGGTGACGAATTCGATGGCGCGCCCGTCGGCGGCGCGTGTCAGCCGCCGTGTCCTGAGGAAAGGCGTGCCCTGCGCGCAGTCGAGGATGGCGGCGTCCGCGGCGCTCAGCATCTCGATGTCGACCCACTCCTCGCCATGGTCGGGCACCAGTCCTGCGCCGCGCAAAGTCTGGTGCAGCGAGCCTTCGCGAAGCCCGCGCAGCGGCACCTCTTCCAGCTCGGGCGACAGCGGCAGGCGACTGCGCTCGATCGAGATCGCGTGACCGTCGTCTGCATTGGTGCGCACGCGGTCGACGGCGATGAAGGAAGTGTTCTCGACACCGAGCCTGGCCGCGAGGTCGGCATCCTCGATGACCTCAAGCCGCAGCGTCCGGGTCTCGGCATTGGCGCCCGCATTGGCCAACGCGCGCGACCAGCCGATGGCGTCATCGACCGGCATGCCGTCGAAGGTGACGAAGGAGCCGATACCCACCCTGGTGGTGATCAGCCCGCGATTGGAAAGCTCCTCCAATCCTTTGCGAACCGTGTTGCGGCTGACTGAGAAGCGCTGGACAAGCTCGTTCTCGCTCTGCAGGCGATCGCCGAAGCCGAGCACGCCGGAGCGGATCTCGCGCTCCAGCACCGTCGCGATCTGCTCGGGCTTGCCTATGCCGGGGGTGAGCTGCATCGCGCGACGGGCCATATCGATACCTGTTCAATGAACCTGTATAGTCCTGTTCAATATTTGGTGTGGACGGGTGAGTCAATGCCGTTGTTGCGACCGTCGCGCTCCCCTCGCCTGCTTGCCGGCATCGCAGAAGACAAGAGACTTGCCAAAATCAAGCGAACAAGAATTCCTCGACGCGCTGCATTGCCCATGGAAAACTTGTGTTCGCAATGCAAATTGAATCCCCGGAGCCGCCACGATGGTCAAATTCCTGCCGCTGAAAGACGCCGTCGCGACGAATTTGCATGATGGCGACGCGGTCGCCTTCGAGGGCTTCACCCATCTGATCCCGACCGCCGCAGCGCACGAGGCGATCCGCCAGGGTTTTCGCGATCTGACCCTGATCCGCATGACGCCCGACCTGATCTACGATCAGATGGTCGGCATGGGCATGGCCAGCAAGATCGTGTTCTCCTATCTCGGCAATCCGGGTGTCGGCCTGCTCAGGCGCGTCCGCGACGCCATCGAGAACGGCTTTCCGCGCGCGATCGAGGTCGAAGAGCACAGCCATGCCGGCATGGCCAACGCCTACGAGGCGGGTGCGGCCGGCCTGCCCTGCGCGGTGTTCCGCGGCTATCGCGGCGCTGGCCTTGCCGCGGTCAATCCGAACATCAGGTCCGTCACCTGCCCCTTTACCGGAGAGGTGCTTGCCGCAGTCCCTGCGATCCGGCCCGATGTCACCTTCATCCATGCGCAGAAGGCGGATCGGAAAGGCAACGTGCTGGTCGAAGGCATCGTCGGCATCCAGAAGGAAGCGGTGCTGGCGGCAAAGCGCGCGGTGGTGACGGTCGAGGAAGTGGTCGACAATTTCGACGATCTCCACCCCAACCTCACCGTGCTGCCGGGCTGGACGATCGCGGCGATCGCGATCGTGCCCGGCGGCTCGCATCCCTCCTATACGCATGGCTATTACGAACGCGACAACGCCGCCTATCTCGAATGGGATGAGATCGCCGCCGACCGCGACCGCTTTCAGGCATGGATGCGGAAGAACGTCCTGGAAAGCACGGCGGAAGACTTTGCCGGCCGCGTCGAGCATCTGAGGAAAGCTGCATGAGCGACACGCCAAACCTGGGCTTTACCCCAAACGAGATGATGACGATCGCCGCCAGCCGCGCACTGAAGAACGACGATGTCTGCTTCGTCGGCATCGGCGCACCGTCGGCCGCCTGCAACGTCGCGCGGCTGACGCATGCGCCCGACATCACGCTGATCTATGAGAGCGGCACCATCGGTACGGCGCCCGACGTACTGCCGCTGTCGATCGGCGACGGCGAATTGTGCGACACGGCCGTCACCACAGTCGCGGTGCCGGAGATGTTCCGCTACTGGCTGCAGGGCGGGCGCATCTCGATCGGCTTTCTCGGCGCCGCCCAGCTCGACAAGTTCGGCAACATCAACACCACCGTCATCGGCGACTACGCGCATCCGAAGACGCGGCTGCCCGGCGGCGGCGGCGCGCCGGAGATCGCCACCTCGTCGAGAGAGGTCTACATCACCATGGCGCAGTCGAAGCGCAGCATGGTTGAGACAATCGACTTCTTCACCTCCTTCGGCCATGGCGAGGGCGGCGATCATCGCAAGCGCCTCGGCATCGACACCGCCGGCCCGACGCTTTTGATCACCGATCTCGCCATCTGGAAGCCTGATCCGGTGACCAAGGAGTTCACCGTCGTGTCGCTGCATCCCGGCGTCACGCGCGAAGAGGTGCAGGCGACTTGTGGCTGGACGGTCAAGTTCGCGGAGGCCCTTGACGAGACGCCGGCGCCGACGGAAGTCGAGCTGAAGACATTGCGCGACCTGCAGGCCCGCACCAAGGCGGCGCATCAAGGGACCGCCAAAGGGAAAGCCGCATAATGACCGACGCCTTTATCTGCGATTACATCCGCACGCCGATCGGCCGCTTCGGCGGCGCGCTGTCCTCGGTACGTGCGGACGATCTCGCTGCCATCCCACTGAAAGCCTTGGTAGAGCGCAACCCGGGCGTCGACTGGGCGGCCGTCGATGACCTCGTCTATGGCTGCGCCAACCAGGCCGGCGAGGACAACCGCAACGTGGCGCGCATGGCACTGCTGCTTGCCGGCCTTCCCCAGGACATCCCTGGCTCGACGGTCAATCGTCTATGCGGTTCCGGCATGGACGCCGTCACCATCGCCGCGCGCGCCATCAAGGCCGGCGAAGCCGAGCTGATGATCGCCGGCGGTGTCGAGTCGATGAGCCGTGCGCCCTTTGTGATGCCCAAGGCCGACACCGCATTCTCGCGCAACGCCGAGATCCACGACACCACCATCGGCTGGCGCTTCGTCAACCCGCTGATGAGAAAACAGTATGGCGTCGATTCCATGCCGGAGACGGGCGAGAACGTCGCCGAGGATTTTTCCGTCAGCAGAGCCGACCAGGATGCTTTCGCCGTACGCAGCCAGAACAAGGCCGTCGCCGCGCAAGCCAACGGCCGGTTGTCTAGGGAGATCACGCCGGTGACCATCCCGCAGAAGAAAAGTGACCCTGTCGTCGTGGCGAAGGACGAGCATCCTCGCGCCGGCACGACCATCGAGGCGCTGGCCAAATTGCCGACGCCGTTTCGTCAGGGCGGCTCGGTGACCGCCGGCAACGCCTCCGGCGTCAATGACGGTGCGGCCGCCCTAATCGTGGCTTCGGAAGCAGCGGCAAAAAAGTATGGTCTGACGCCGATCGCCCGCATCCTCGGCGGTGCGGTCGCCGGCGTCGCGCCGCGCATCATGGGAATCGGTCCGGCGCCCGCCACGAAGAAACTTTGCGCACGCCTCGGCCTGACGCCTGAGCAATTCGACGTCATCGAATTGAACGAAGCCTTTGCCTCTCAAGGCATCGCCGTGTTGCGCCAGCTCGGCATCGCCGAAGATGCTGCGCACGTCAATCCAAATGGCGGGGCGATCGCGCTCGGCCATCCGCTCGGCATGTCCGGCGCGCGCATCACGGGCACGGCAGCGCTGGAGCTTCGCGAGCGCGGCGGCAGGCTTGCTTTGGCCACCATGTGCATCGGCGTTGGCCAGGGGATCGCGATAGCGCTGGAACGGATGTGACCGCGTCCGCCGATCAGTAAGGCAAGCCGACGTAGTTTTCGGCGAGCGCAGCGGACGCCGCTTTGGAATGCACCAGATAGTCGAGCTCGGCTTCCTGGATGCGCTGGCCGAATTCGCCGGTTTCCGGAAAACGGTGCAGGATCGTCGTCATCCACCAGGAGAAGCGCACGGCTTTCCAGACTCGCGCCAGCGCCTTGGCTGAATAGGCGTCGAGCCCGACTTCGGATTTGTCGCCATAGAATTCGCGAAGCCCGGCAAAGAGATAGCGCACGTCGCTGGCGGCGAGGTTGAGGCCCTTGGCGCCGGTAGGCGGCACGATATGGGCGGCGTCACCGACCAGGAACAGCCGGCCGAAACGCATCGGCTCGGCAACGAAGGAGCGCAGTGGCGCGATCGACTTCTCGAAGGACGGCCCGATGGTGACGGCAGCCGCGGTTTGCGGCGGCAGGCGCCGGCGCAACTCCTCCCAGAAGCGGTCGTCAGACCAGGCCTCGACGTGCTCATCGGCGGGGACCTGCACATAGTAGCGGCTGCGGCGCGGCGAACGCATCGAGCACAGCGCAAATCCGCGGCCGTGATTGGCATAGATCAGTTCATGGTCGGCCGGCGGCACTTCCGCCAGCACGCCCAGCCAGCCGAACGGATATTGCCGCTCGAAGGTCTTCAGCGCGCCTTCCGGCACCGTACGGCGGCTGACGCCGTGATAGCCGTCGCAGCCGGCGATGAAATCGCAGTCGATACGATGCGTGACGCCGTCCTTGTCGTAGGTGACGAAGGGAGATGCGCCGTCAAAATCGTGCAGCGCGACATTCGCCGCCTCGTAGACGGTGACGAGACCAGCCGCCTCGCGTTTGTCCATCAGATCATGCGTCACCTCGGTCTGGCCGTAGACGGTGACATGCTTGCCCCCGGTCAGGCCCGTGAGGTCGATGCGATGCAGTCGCCCGTCGAAGGCGAGCGAGATGCCGGAATGCGGCAGGCCCTCGGCATGGAGCCTCCCCGCAGCGCCCGCTTCGCCGAGCAGATCGACCGTGCCCTGCTCCAGCACGCCCGCCCGCACCCGGCCAAGCACATGCTCGCGGCTCGACCGCTCAACGATGACCGTCTCGATGCCGATGCTGGCGAGCAATTGGCCGAGCAGCAGGCCGGACGGTCCTGAGCCGATGATGGCCACCTGCGTGCGCATCAGCGGCCAAGGCTCTCGATCTGCCCGACAAGCTCGGCCGCAAGCCCGAGCGCCGCTGCCGTCGCCACCACCATCTGCGGCAGGATCAGCCATTCCAGCGTCCAGGCGGCGCCCGAGCGCTCCTGCTCATGCACCAACGCCTGGTGGATGCCTGCAAGTTGCGTGGCGTTGAAGCGGGCTAGCGCGACCAGCGTTTCCGCCTTCACCGGATTCTGCTTGTGCGGCATCGCCGACGAGCCACCGCCGCCGGAAAGCCTGATGTCGGTTCCGGCTTGCGCCATCACCGCGACGTCCTGACCGAACTTGCCGAGGCTGCCGGTGACGAGCGACAGCCAGCCGGCGAACTCGGCGAGTGCGTCGCGCTGGCTATGCCATTGTGGCGCGGCGCCAAGGCCGAGCCTGGCGGCGAGCGCCCCGCGCACGGCCAGCGCTTTGTCGCCGAGCTTGTCGAGCGTGCCGGCCGCGCCGCCAAACTGCACAACAAGCAGCCGGCCGGACTGTTCCTTCAGGCGCTGCTGGTGAGGTTTGAGCGGCGCCCGCCACGAAGCGATCCGGTCCGCCACCAGGATCGAGATTGCCGGCTGCATGCGCGTCATCCCCATCAGCGCCCTGCCCCCGAACTCCTCTTCGAGCCCGGTGAGCCGCACGATGTTTTCGCTGAGCAGCAGGCCGATATGATCGATCGCCCGGCCGAGACGCAGCACCAGCGAGGTGTCGACGACATCCTGGCTGGTCGCGCCGAAATGGGCGAATGCGTCGTGCGGCTCGCCAACCACCGCCCGGATCTGACGCACCAGTTCCGGCACGACGACGCCATCCTTGGCGACGCCGGCGCGCAGCTTCGCCGTGTCCGGCCGGAAGGAGGCCAGCGCTTTGACGATCGCCGCCTCGGCATCACGCGGGATAACGCCGCATTCGGCTTCCGCCTCAGCCAGCGCCCGCTCGAAGTTGAGCATCGCGGCGATGTCGGCTTCCACGGAAAAATGCCTCGCTGCCTCTTCGTCGCCGAGCAGGCCGGAAAGCAGCGGATGGTCGAAGGGCGAAACAGTCATGTCGGCCACGGTCAGCTGTCGAAGAAGACCGTCTCCTTTTCGCCCTGCAGATGGACATCGAAGACGTAGGTGTCGCCCTGGCGCTCGGCGATCAGCGTCGGCACCCGCACGCGGTGCTCGATGCGCGCCAGGATCGGGTCCTCGGCATTGGCCTTTTCCTCGTCCGAGAAATAAAGCCGCGTGTTGAGGCCGATATTGATGCCGCGCGCCACGATCCACAGCGTGATGTGCGGCGCCATCATGCGCCCGTCGCGGAACGGCACGCGGCCAGGCTTGATCGTCCGGAACAGACAGATTCCGGTTTCCATGTCGGTCGGCTGCCGCCCCCAGCCCAAAAAATTCGGATCGGCGGCGCCGCGTAATTCGGCCGGCGAATTGTAGAGCCCGTTGGCGTCCGCCTGCCAAATCTCGGCCAGTGCGTCCTTGAGTGGCGTGCCGGTGCCGTCGAGCACCCGGATGCGCAGCTCGATGCGCTCGCCCTTGGTCTGGTCGTTGACCATCGTCGAGCCGAGGTCGCCCGGATAGACGCCGCCGATGCCGCAGAAATTCGGCGTCAGCCCGATATGCACATAGGGTCCGGCGGTCTGCGAAGGGCTTTCCTTCAGCCGGTCGAGCGACTGCGCCATCAATTGCCCCCCGGCCTGTTCTCGAACAGCGTCGAGCGGCGCCCGCGCAGCACGATGTCGAACTTGTAGGCGAGCGCGTCCATCGGGATCGTCGACTGCATGTCCAGCGCGGCGATCAGCGCTTCGATGGCCGCCTTGTTGGAAATGCCGCCGACGATCGGGCAGCGCCAGATCAGCGGATCGCCTTCGAAATACATCTGCGTGATCAGCCGCTGCGCGAAGCCGTGGCCGAACACGGAAAAGTGGATATGCGCCGGGCGCCAGTCGTTTGGGCCGTTCGGCCATGGATAGGGTCCGGGTCTGACCGTGCGAAAGGCATAGAAGCCGTCCTCGTCGGTGATGGCTCGGCCGCAGCCGCCGAAATTCGGATCGAGCGGCGCGCGATAGCCGTCCTTCTTGTGGCGGTAGCGGCCGCCGGCATTGGCCTGCCAGAATTCGAGCAGCACGCCGGGCACACCCTTGCCGCGTTCGTCGAGCACGCGGCCATGGACGATGATGCGCTCGCCGAGGGCGCTCTCGCCAGGCCTGGCGAAATTGTGGATCAGATCGTTGTCGAGCTCGCCGAGCATGGCATGGCCGAACACCGGGCCGGTGAGTTCCGACAGCGTGTTGTCGAAGGCGATCAGCGCCTTCTGCGGCGAGCGCAGTACCGAGCTCTTGTAGGCAGGCGTGAATGCCGGCGGGTGCCATTGGCGGTCGCGCTGGTAGAAGGCACCGGTTTCCGGGGTCCGGTTGGAGCCAGGTTCAGGCATGGGGGACTCCGTCCATCTGCGCGAACACCTCCTTGGCGATCTTGAAGGCGCGGTTGGCCGCGGGCACGCCGGCATAGACCGCGACATGCAGGAAGGCTTCGCGGATATCGTCGCGCGAGGCGCCCGTATTGGCGGTGGCGCGCACATGCATGGCCACCTCCTCGTCATGGCCGAGCGCCGCAAGCAGCGCCAGCGTCACGATCGAACGCTCGCGCTTCGTCAGGCCGGGGCGCGACCACACCGTTCCCCAGGCGGCCTCGGTGATCAGTTGCTGGAACGGCAGGTCGAAATCGGTCGTCGCGGCCTCGGCGCGGTCGACATGCTGATCGCCGAGCACGGAGCGGCGCACCTCGACCCCAGTCCGGTATCGGTTTTCATTTCTGGAGTCGTTATCCATGGGCGTGTTTTCCCTCAGGCAACGAGGCGACAAAGTCGCGGATCAGGGTGACGAGCGCGTCGGGCCGCTCGATGCAAGGAATATGCGCCGCGCCACGGATAACCTCGAAGCGCGCGGCTGGGATAAACTCGGCAAGCGCGCGCACAAGGTCCGGCGGCGTCGAGCCGTCCTGGTCGCCGACGATGCAAAGCGTCGGCGCCGCGATGCGCCGCGCGCTGTCGGTGAAATCGGCATCGCGCACCGCTATGCATGTGCCGATGTAGCCGGGCAGCGCCTGCCTGGTCAGCATGTTGCGGCAGCCGGCCAGATCGGCGGCGCGATTGGCGTGGAAATCCGGCGTGAACCACACTTTCAGCACGCCATCGGCAATCGCCTCTATGCCGTCGCGCTCGACCGTCGCGATGCGGCTGTTCCAGCTCTCGGCGGTGCCGATCTTGTGCGCCGTGTCACTCAGGATCAACGCCTCGACGCATTCCGGTCGGCGAGCATAAAGCCCTTGCGCGATCATGCCGCCGACGGACAGGCCGCAGAGCACCACCTTTTCGAAACCGAAGTGATCGACAAGCGCGCTCAGATCATCGACATGGTCGCCGATCGAACGCACGCCGCTGCCGATATCCGAAAGCCCGTGGCCGCGCTTGTCGTAGACGAGCATCGGCATTTCGCCTTCAAGACGCGCGACGACGTCGTCCCAGATGCGGAAGTCGGTGCCAAGCGAATTGATGAAGATGATCGGACGCGAAGTACCGGTCGCTTCGATATAGCGGTGGTGCAGCGTGACGCCGCCTATGCTGGCGAATGGCACGGTTTCGATCCTCCGAAGCCCACATTGCACCAGCTATTTGGTTCGGTAAATCGAAACCGTCCAGGCTTGCTTCGGCCACTCCTATAGAAGCCCGCCGCCTATCCCAGCGTCAGTCCCGCCTTACGCGCTTCCTCGCGTAGGAACGGCAGGCCGACTTCGATGACGTCGCGCGGGTCTTCGGCCACCGGGCGCCACACGGCGAGCCCCCCTGCGATATCGACATCGACATGGTTCATGCTTTCGAGTGTGATTGCGCCCTCATAGCCGATGTCGGCGATCGCCTTCATGCAGGCCGCCCAGTTGAGCATGCCGCGCCCCGGCACGCCGCGATTGGCCTCCGACACATGCACATAGCCGAGGAAGGGCGCGGCCGCCTCGAAGCCCGCGGCAAAGCTCTCTTCCTCGATATGCATGTGGTAGGTGTCGAGATGGATGAAAATGTTGTCGGCGCCGATGCGCTCGATGATGCGCGCCGCGTCGATGCCGCGGTTGATCAAATGCGTCTCGTAGCGGTTGCACGGCTCGATGCCGAGCTTGAGACTGCGTGACTTGGCGGACTTCGCCGCGCGTTCGAGGAAGCGGCACACGCCGTCGATCTCCCTCTGCGTCGGCGCGCGGCCGGTGGTCTTGCCGATGGTGCCGTAGGTGACGCCGCCGAGCGCTTCGGCGCCCACCTCGTTGCAGACCTTGAAGGCCGGCTGCAGGAAGTCGAGCGCCTCGTCCGGCCGCTCGACCACGTCGAGCGCGCGCGGCAAGCCGAGCGACGGAATCAGTTCGACGCCATAGTGACTGGCGAAACCGCGCGTGCGCTTGGTGTCGATCTCCTCGGGGCGCAGCAGCGGGATCTCCATCAGGCCGATGCCGAGCTCCTTCAGCCTGTCCATCTGCGGCTCGATGCGGGCGAGGTCCCAGACCGGGGCGATGGCGAAGGTGTGCAGTCCGAACGTGTTCATGTCAGCCTCGTTGCTCATGCGCCGCCGCTGCGGCCGTATCGCCGCCGCCGACGATGCGGCTGACGACTTCGTTCATGTTGGTCCTGGCGGTGACGAGATCGGCATCCGCTCTTCCGTGGCGCAGTACCACGATGCGGTCGGTGACCGACAGCACGTCGTTCAGCCGGTGCGAGATCAGGATGACGGCAATGCCTTCCGACTTCAGCCGCCGGATGAGATCGAGCACGCTCTGCACCTCACGCACGGCGAGCGCCGCCGTCGGCTCGTCCATGATGACGAGCTTCGGATTGAAGGTGAGCGCCCGCGCTATCGCCACCGTCTGCTGCTGGCCGCCGGAAAAGGAGCCGACGGAGCGGCTGATCGATGGCAGATGCGCGCCGAGCCGCTCGATCATGCGCGCCGCCTGGCGATCCATCTCGGCCTTGTCGACGAAACCCGAAAACAGACCGAGCAGCCTTTTCGTCGGCTCGCGGCCGAGGAAGATGTTCGAAGCAACGTCCTGTTGTTTGGCAAGCGACAGGTCCTGGTAGATCATCTCGATGCCGAGCCGGCGGCGCTGGCCGGGGTCGAGGGCGAGTATGTCCTTGCCGTCGAACTCGATCGAGCCGGTGTCGGCGCGGTAGATGCCGGTTATGGTCTTCATCAGCGTCGACTTGCCGGCCCCGTTGTCGCCGACCAGCCCGACCACTTCACCGGCAGCGACCGACAGGTCGACGCCGTGCAGCACGTCGACCGCGCCGAAGCTCTTGCGGATGTTGTGGAGCGAAAGCAGGGTCATACGCGCGACTCCTTCCGCACCTGGTACTGGTCGATGAAGACCGCGAGGATCAGCACCGCGCCGATCGCCATCTGCTGGTAATAGGACTGCACCGCAAGCAGCGTCAGCCCGTTCTGCAGCACACCCATGATCAGCGCGCCGATCATCGTGCCGAGGATCGAGGCGCGGCCGCCGAACAGATTGGTGCCGCCGATGATCGCCGCTGTGATGGCGGTGAGCTCATAGTTGATGCCGGCGGTCGGATCGCCGGCATTGACGCGGGCGGTGAAGAGCAGACCGGCAAGACCGGCGAGCGCGCCGGAGAGCGTGTAGATGATGCGGCGATGCTGCTCGACGCGGATGCCGGCGGCGCGGGCGGCACCCTCGCTGTCGCCGAGCGCCAGCGTGTGGCGGCCGAAGCGCGTATAGGCGAGCACCGCATGCGCCACGATCGCGGTGAGAACGAAGATGATGACCGGCATCGGAATGCCGAGGGGCCTTCCTTGCCCGATATACACGATTTCTGGCGGCAGGCCGTAGATCGCCCTGCCCTGCGAAATGACGAGCGCCAGCCCGCGCGCGAGACCCAGCATGCCGAGCGTCACGATGAAGGCCGGCACGAAGGCGCGGGTGACCAGTTGTCCGTTGATGTAGCCGGCGATCGCACCGGCAAGGATGCAGGCGATCACCGCGAACACCGATGGCCAGCCGAGATTGACGGCGACGAAGGCGCCCGTGACGCCCGCAAGCCCCATGACCGAGCCGAGCGAAAGGTCGAGCCCGCCCGAGCCGATGACGAAGGTGGCCGCGATCGCCAGCACGCCGATCGTCGAAGTCGCCAGCAGGATATTGAGGAAATTGCTGAGCGACAGGAAGAAAGGCGACAGCAGCGCCATCGCCGCGCTTAGCAGCACAAGCACCAGCAGTGACTCCAGTCTGATGTGGAGCCGCTCGACGGATGCGCGCTGCACCCGAGCCCAGAAGCCGGGCTGTTCAGAAGCCATGTCTTTGCACCTTTAAGAGCGGGCAGTAGGCAGTAGGGCTTAGGCAGTAGGGAAAATATGGGAGCGATCCGAGCGGCCCGAAGCGCTTACTACCCCCTACTGCCTACTGCCTACTGCCTATCCCCTCACTTCACATATTGCAGCATCGGCTCCTTGCCGGCGTCGAGCACGTCCTTGGTCAGCACCAAGGTGGGCACGGCGATGCTTTCCTCGACCTTCTCGCCGGCGAGCGCCTTCTTGACGTTCTCGACCGCCTGCTTACCGACGAGATAGGGGAGCTGCGCGACGGAAGCGTTGAGGCGGCCTTCCTTGATCGACTTCACCGCATCGACATTACCGTCGACACCGATCATCGTCACCTGCTGGCCCTTGCCGGCTGCGTAGACCGATTCCACCGCGCCCAGCGCCATACCGTCATTGGCGCAGAAGATGGCGACGAGATCGGGATGCGCGGTCAGCGTATCGGTGGCGATCGAAGCCGCCTTGCCGCGATCCCAGTCACCCGGCAACGAGGCGACGATCTGCAGCCCGGGCGCCAGTTCCTTCAACTTGTCGGCAAAGCCCTTGGCGCGTTTCTCGCCGGTGATGTTGCCTGAAAGACCCTCGATCACCAGCACCGGGCCCTTGGCGTCCTTGCCGAGCTTGGAGACGAGATATTCCGCCCCTTGCGCGCCGGCAGCGACGTTGTCGGAACCGATGTGGAAGGTGACCTTGACGCCCTCCTTGTCGAGCACCGCCTGGTCGAGGTTGTTGTCGAGGTCGACTATCTTGATGCCGGCGTCCTGCGCCGACTTCAGGCAGGGCAAGAGGTTGGTCGAGTTGATGGCGGCGGTGATCATCGCCACCGGCTTGCGCTCGAGCATCGTGTTGCAGAGGTTGAGCTGCGGCTCGGCCGCCTGGTCGCTTTCGGCCGCCTGCTGGAAGTATTTCACGCCGGCTTCCTTGGCGCCGTCGGCGACGCCCTGCGCCATCGCGCCCCAGAACGGATTGGCCAAGGTCTTCATCAGCACGCCGTATTCGCCGTCCTCCGCCTTGGCGGCGCCAATAGCCGAAACGGCAAGAACCACGCCCAAGGCAATGGTAAATCGATTTATCTTTGGGAAAAGCGATGTCATTCCATCCTCCATTTGTTGTTTGCGCCGGATGCCTCGGCCAGGGCCGGCGCCATTCTTCCGCTGTCGACAATGGGGGCTATTGTCGGTCTCCTCCCCCGGAATGCGGGACGCTGCCTGGCGAGCCAACGGATTCCCGCATCAACACCTTGCAGGGTTCGAGCCGCGCCCTTGGCGGCCCCCCCTCGCCTTCGATCCTGCGAAACAAAACCTCCATCGCGTTGCCGGCGATCTCGCGCACCGGCTGCACCACCGCGGCGATCGCCGGCCAGGTCACCTGCATCCATTCGGCATCGTCGAAGCCGACCAACGAGATGTCGTTCGGGCAATGCCAGCCACGCCGCCGGAATTCCGACAGCGCTACCAGCGTGCCCTTGAGGAAGAGGGAATAGACCGCCGTCGGCCGGTCGTTGCCGGCCTCGCGCTTGCTGAAATAGTCGCGCAGCAGCCTCCGCAGCGGTTCGACGTCGCTTTCGCAGAGCACGACGTCGATACGAATGTCGGGCGCAAGCTCGAGTGCGGTGTTGCGAAAGCCTTCCAGGCGAGCGCGCACCGTCGCCGCCTGCTGGCCGAGGCCGACGACGAGGATATGGCGATGGCCCTGGCCGACAAGCGCGCGCGCCACTTCG
Organism: Mesorhizobium sp. WSM4884; assembly: GCF_029625675.1. Classification (NCBI taxonomy): domain Bacteria; kingdom Pseudomonadati; phylum Pseudomonadota; class Alphaproteobacteria; order Hyphomicrobiales; family Phyllobacteriaceae; genus Mesorhizobium; species Mesorhizobium sp. WSM4884. The sequence continues at coordinate 56,141 of NZ_JARTVO010000001.1, read as the reverse complement.
GCACTTGCCGCCGCGCTGTCCGCTGAAACCGTATCGAAGGCATCGTCGGCAAGCACGCGGTCGATCAGCACGCCGGTCATGCCGTTGGCCTTCATGAAGGCGGCCGCCGGCCCATGCTCGTTACGCACCGGCGCCAGCACGACGCCTGCGACCCGCCAGTCATGCATGCGGGCAAGGATTTCCTTCTCGCGCTGTTCCGATTCACGGCTGGAGGCGGCGACGAGCGTATAGCCGCGCTGTTCGGCAAGGCCTTCGAGCTCGCTCACCATCTGGCCGAAGAACTCGCTTTCGAACTCCGGCATGATGGCGCCGATGATGCGGCGCTTGGCCCTGCGCATGTCGGAAGCGAGCGGATCGACGCGGTAGCCTAGAAGCTCGACGGCATCGAGGACGCGCTGTGCGTTTTCCGGCTTCACCGTGGTGACGCCGGACAGCACCTTGGAAACGGTTGCCGCCGACACGCCGGCATGGCTTGCCACGTCGTGGATCGACGGCCGCCGCTGCTGGGCTTCCTGTTGCGCCATTAGCCTCCTCCTAAGGACAGGTATTCGCCTGCCCTCTCATTAATATAACCGATAAATCGATTTTTCGCTGTTGTAAATCGTTTCATCCGGCGTAAAAAACGCAGATGTGATTGACGCGATCCAATCGCGCCGGGAGGAAAAATCATGTCCGCCAAAGCCTTGCCGCTGGTCATCAGCGCACCCGAACCGCGCACGCTCGACCTGATCTTCACGCCGCCGCAGCTGGCGCTGTTTCGCAGGAAATATCGCATCGTCGAGACAACGCCCGAAGGCGTGGCGAAGTTGCCAGCCGATGTGCTTGCCCAAGCGCGCTACATCGTCGGCCAGCCGCCGATCGCGCCCGAAACGCTGGAGAAATTGAAGGCGCTGCGCTGCATCTTCAATGTCGAGACCAACCTCATCAACAACATGCCCTATGAGACGCTGTTTGCCCGCGGCATCCACGTCGTCACCACCGGACTGGTCTTCGCCGAGCCTGTTGCCGAGCTTGGCCTCGCCATGGCGCTCAACCTGGCGCGCGGCATCGTCGATGCCGACCTCGCCTTCCGGCAGGGCAAGGAGCTTTGGGGCGGCGACGGCAACCAGACCGCGCGTCTCCTCTCCGGTGCCGATGTCGGCATCATCGGCTTCGGAGATCTCGGCCGCGCGCTCAACCGCCTGCTCTCCGGCTTCCGCACCCGCACCAGGGTTTATGATCCGTGGCTGCCGCCTTCCGTGCTGGTCGAGCATGGCGTCGAGCCGTCTTCGCTCGACAAGGTGCTGTCGGAAAGCGACTTCGTTTTCGTCGTCGCGTCGGTGACCAGCGAGAACCAGGGTTTTCTCGGTGCCGACGCCTTCGCCAAGATGCGCAAGGGCGCCGCCTTCATCCTGCTCAGCCGCGCCGGCGTCGTCGACTTCCCGGCGCTGATGGCGGCGGTGAAGAGCGGCCATATTTTCGCCGCCAGCGACGTCTTTCCGGAGGAGCCGCTGGCGAAGAACCATCCGGTGCGCGCGCTGCCCGGCTTCCTGCGTTCGGCCCACCGCGCAGGCGCGCTCGATGTCGCCTTCAAGCGCATGGGCGACATGGTGCTGGAGGACATGGATCTTGTCGACCGCGGCCTGCCGCCGATGCGCTCCAAGCGCGCCGAGCGCGAGACCGTCTCGCGGATGCGCTCCAAACCGGTCGATAGGAACTGATGGCGCTTTCTCGGCCAGGCAGCTGAATTTCCTACTAATGATTGCATCCTGAAGCAGCACAACCAAACTTAACGGCGGGTGATTAGAAGTTTCTCGCTTGTATGCTTGTTCAGAAAAACCTTTTCTGCGTTGCACGAAATAGAGGAACTTTGATCCAAACCTTCCGTTGACGACATGATCGTTTCTCGAACGATCCGGAGAAACAGGAGGTCTATGTCATGAACGTCAAGATGATCTGCTTCGGCGCGATGGTGCTTTCGATGGTTGCCGGCTCCGCGCTCGCCGCCGGACAGACTGGTACTTCGGCGCTCGACGATCCGGCCAAGATGCAGCCTTTCTATACCGACTCCAGCATGAAGACGATGGTCAGCAAGGACGCCTTCGTGAAGGCTTGGAAGGCACTATCGCCGGAGGATCAAACGGCGATGATGACCGCATGTGCCGACGAGGCCAAGAACGCCAACGCGACCAACACCCATCCGGAGTTCTGCAGCAGCGTCAAGGAGAACGGCGGCAGCAAGTAGGCAGTCAGTGTAGGCGAATATGATACGGCCCCGTTCGCGGGGCCGTTTTTCCAGGAAAAGTGTGCAGCGGTATTCCGTCCGGAATTGCATCAAACAAAGGGAGCGGCTCGCCGTTTCCGTGAAACGATGAGACGCTTTAGGCAACGAGATCGCCGCGGCTCGCCTGTTCGGCGCCGCCGCCGAAATTGGCTTCGAGCCAGGCGATCGCGCTGGCGACGTCGGCAATGGCGAAACGTGCCGCGGTCTCGCCCTGCGGCTTCACGCGGATCGAGATCCCGCCCGCGGCATTGACGGTCTCAAAACCGTTTTCGTCGGACGTGTCGTCGCCAAGGAACACCGGGCGCCTGCCACTGAACGGATCGAGCTGCATGAAGCGCCGGATCGCCGCGCCTTTGGCGGCTTCGAGCGGCATCAGTTCGACCCCCGCGTTACCCGCGATGACCCTGTACCCTTCCGGCAGGCGGGCAAGTGCCGCCTCGACCAGTTCCGTCGCGCGCGCCAGAAGATGCGGGGCCGCCCTTGTGTGAATGGCGAGGACCGGGCCCTTGCGTTCGACATAGACGGCTTTGCCGGCCAGCTCCAGCTCGATTTCGTCGGCAAGTGCTGCCATATCCGCCGGCTCGTCGGCGGCCTCGATTTGACCGTTCGGCGTCAGCCTGTGCTCTAGCCCATAGAGGCCAGCGATCCGCAGCCTCAAGGGATCGAACAGTCCGTCGACGGCCGCAATCGAACGGCCGGTGATGAAGGCGAGCGCGCCGTCCAGACGCCGTTCGATCGTCCTCAGGAGGAGCCGCAGGCCGTCGCTGACCGACACGCTGTCCGGATGGGCGGCATGCTCCAGCAAGGTGCCGTCAATGTCGAGGAAGAGCGCCCACCGGCCGTCGGAAAGGCGCGGCGTCAAATCTGTCTGGATATTCATCGGAACCCGACTGCCTGCTTGCGTTCGAACATGGAGACGACATTGTCGCCATTCACCGATCGGTCGGATAATGCGGTGACCCGGTCGAGCTCGTCGCGCTTCCTCAGCCGCGCCGCGTCGAGCAGCATGCTGCCGGCCCAGCGATAGACGTTGTTGTCGCGGACGATTTCGCGCATGCGCCGCATGCGCCCACGTTGCTCCTCCGGCCCCATGGTCAGCGCCTGCAGCATGAACTCGCTCATCATCGCCGCGTCGTAGGGGTTGACGATCAACGCCTCCAGCAGCTCGCGCGATGCGCCGGCGAAGGTGCTGAGCAGAAGCACGCCTTGGTCGTCGTCTCGTGCGGCGACGAATTCCTTGGCGACGAGATTCATGCCGTCATGCAGGCTGGTGACCAGACAGATGTCGGCCGCCCGGTAGATTTCGTAAACGTCCTTCTGGGAGTGATGCGCGGCCACCAGGACCACAGGACGGTAATTCTCGCTGCCGTAACGCTCGTTGAGCTCCTCGGCTAAGCGCTGGCATTCCTCATGCAGCTGCTTGTAGGCAGGCAGCGAGCCTCGGCTGGGCGCGGCGATCTGCAGGAACACCACCTGGCCGATCGTCTCAGGGTGGCGAATGAACAGCTCCTCCAGCGCGTGGAAGCGGTCGAGGATGCCCTTGGTGTAGTCGAGCCGCTCGACGCCGACGCAGAGCTTGGCATCGGCCGGAATGCCGAACCGCTCGCGGATGTGCTGCCGGGATTCTTCGACCGAAGGCAGGGTCCTCAACAACTCGACGGGCCATTCGATCGAGATCGGATAGGCATGCACCAAGGTCGTCTGGCCGCCATAGGACACGGCGGCATCCGCGCGCTCGATCCGGCTCTCCATGAAGCGGTCGACGCTTTCGGTGAAGTTGTTGGCATGGAATTGCGTGTGGAACCCTATGATGGAGCTGCCGAGCAGGCCGTCGAGGATGCGCTCGCGCCACGGGCAGATGCTGAACACTTCGGAGTTCGGCCATGGGATGTGCCAGAAGGTGATGACGATCGCCTCTGGCAGTCGCTCGCGAATCATGCGCGGCAAAAGCGCGAAGTGATAATCCTGCACCAGCACGATCGGCCGCTTGTTGCGCGCCTCGGCGACCACGGTATCGGCAAATTTGCGGTTGACAGCTTCGTAGGCTTCCCAGTCGGAATCGCGAAAGGTCGGGCGGGTGAAGGCGATATGGCAGAGCGGCCACAGGCCCTCATTGGCGAAGCCCAGATAGTAACCCTGATATTGCTCATCCGTCAGCCAGACCCGGCGCAGCGTGTAGGAGGGATTGCCAGGGGGCACCTGCACACGGTCGTCCCCGTCCACCACCAGGTGGTCGGCGCTGCCGCCGCCATAGGCGATCCACGTACCCGCGCATGCGCGGGTGATCGGCTCCAGTGCCGAAACCAGTCCGCTCGCGGGCACGACGAGTTCGACATCGCCATTCTTGTCCTCGTTGTGGATGTAGGGCTCGCGATTGGAAACGACGATGACCTGTGCGTCCGGCAGATCCTCGGTGAGGATCTTGCGCAACGTCTCCGGCGACCAGGTGACGAGGGCGGCATCGACAGACTGTCCGTTCTTCTCGAATTCGCGCAGCACCTTGCGCGCGGTTTCCGAGGCGACATCCTCACCCAAGGCGAACGTGTTCACGTCCTTCGGATGCCGGCGGCGGTGCCGGAATATTGAAATGAAGATCGCCAGAGCGGAAAGTGTGAGACTTGCTAGAATAAGGACCCACCAAAGGTCGACGCCATATTGTATCATTGAATGCCAGGTTGCCTCCGGCTGTCCGCTATTTTGTTTTTCGTTCTTGCCGGCTGCGGAGCGGTAGACCGGTACGAATTTGCAAACGCGCAAACCGGCCGTCGGTTCCGACATTTTTCGATTGTTGAACGCCTAGTTGCGGAATTCTGCTCTGGAGCAATCACAGGAAAAAATCGCGTAACGGCTTTTCGCCTGGAACTGAGTAAAAACAACCAATTAGGGCAGTTTTCTCCAGGATATTGAACGTGCTTAGGTGCGAACGATGAGCGGGACCTGACCCTCGTGCCGGTCGGAAAGGAATGCAACGACGCGGTCGCCGACCCGCTGGAAAGCGAGGTCGACGGACTTGCCGCCGACGCTGAGATGCCGGAGCGTGAGCGTGTCGATACCGATCGGCAGCCTTGGACGCGTGACGTGCAATTCGCCTTCCCACCCATCGATTTCCAGGCCGAGGCAGGCTTGCATCAGCATAAAGGTGGAACCTGCCGACCACGCCTGAGGCAGGCAGGCGACCGGATAGGCGATCGGCGCCTCGCCCGGCGACCGGGTGAAGCCGCAGAACAATTCCGGCAGCCGCATGTTGAAGTGCACGGCCGACTCGAAAGTGCCGCTCATCAGCCTCACCACGCTGTCGCGCTCGCCGTAACGCGCTAGGCCGACGCCGCAGAGCGCGGTGTCATGCGGCCAGATCGAGCCGTTGTGGTATGACATCGGGTTGAAGAAGATCGCGTCGTCCGCGAGCGTCCTCAGACCCCATCCGGAATGGAAGGAAGCCGACAGCAACTGGTCCGCGACGATCTTGGCGCGCTCCGGCTGCGGCAGCCCGACATAAAGCAGATGCCCGGCGTTTGACGTCCGCACCTTGCAGGGTTGGCCTTCGCCGTCGATGGCAATGGCGTAAAAGTTGAGATCGTCCACCCAGAAGTCACGCTCGACGGCGACCCGCATTTCCTCGGCGCGGTTTTCCCAATGCTCGGCCTCGGCGTATTCGCCGCGGCGGCGCGCGAGCGCCGCAAGGCCTCTGTAAGCGGCAAAGACATAGCCTTGCACCTCGACCAGCGCGATCGGCCCTTTGGGCATGCGGCCATCGGCATGGAAGACGGAATCAATGCTGTCCTTCCAGCCCTGATTGGCAAGCCCGGACTCCGCCGCGCGCTGGTAGGTGACGAAACCTGTCGCCCGGCTTGCCTCTTCCGTCCATTCGGCGGCCGCCTTGAGCGACGGCCAGAGCGTGTCGATGAAAGCCATGTCGCCGGTGCGGTCCGCATAGGCACAGGCGAGATGAATGTAGAGCGGAGTCGTGTCGACGCCGCCATAGTAGCGGCCGAAAGGAAGCTCGCGCAGCGCCGCCATCTCACCCTTGCGGGTCTCGTGCATGATCTTGCCCGGCTGGGAATCGATGAAGGGCGACGTCTCCGTCGCCTGATGCTCGGCCAGAAACGCCAGCACGCCGCGGGCGAGACCTGGATTGAGCCACAGCATCTGCAGTCCCGAGATCACGCCGTCGCGGCCGAAGGCCGTCGAGAACCACGGGATGCCTGCGTAGGGATAAGGCCCGGTCGAGAGTTCGGTGGTGAGCAGCGCGACATCGGCGCGTGCGCGCTCGACCCAATCGTTGAACACGCGACCGGAACTGTGCACCGTGGCGCCGTGCCGGCGCTTGGCGCGCATGCCGAAACGGGCGCGGGCCGCGGCGGCGCGGAAGCGGTCGCGCCCGGGTATGTCGGCGACCTCCGGACCGACTTCGACATAAAGCACTTTGCTGCTGCGCTTGGTGACCGCGATCAGGAAATCGGCGCGATTGTCGCCCAACCGGTCAGGGGCTTGCGAGAAGGAAATCACCGACAGGCGCGGCAACCCGTCGAGACCGTCATAGCCGAGCAGCACCGACGCCTTGTCGGTCTTGGCGACATGGACCGTTCCGCGCTTCGGCCGCGTCGAGCCGCGCACTTCGAACATGTCCCGGAAGTCGGCGGCGAAATGCAACGAGACGGCAATGGTCGAGTGCTCGCGGCTGTAGTTGGAAAGCGTAATGCGATCGAACAGCCGATCCTGCCAGATCAGCCTGACGCGCTCGATATGGATCGCGCCTTGCGGAATGTCGCGGCCGGCGGCGCTCTGGATCGGCAGGTTGGTCAGGTTGCTGGTGAATAGCACATTGTCCTGACTGAGCGAGGCGCCAAGCAGCGACATCGGTCTGCCGCCGACCGTCAGGCGAAATTCGGAGAGGACGCGCGTATCGTCGCGAAAGAAACCGTCGCCGGCGCCCCTGATGTCGCCATAGGCGTCAGTGACGGCAAAACAGTCGCCCTGTTTGAGCGCGAACAGCCGATGCGGCTCCCGCGGTGCCGTCTCGTCGAGTGAGGCAAGGGCCACCGCGGGATCGAGCTTTCGCTCGTCGAGTTGCGTCATTCGTCACCTCTTCGTTTTGTCCCGCCCCCGAAGACAATGCCGATCAGGAGGCTCTCGCCTCCCGGATGCCGATCAGGCGCATATAGGCGGCGAGATAGTCGCGTGCCATCCTGGTGGCTGAAAACCGCTTTTCGAAGGCCGCCCTCACCCGCCGTCGATCAAGTTCGAGAAGGGTGGGCATCGCAGCGACGGCCTCATCGGCGGTGTCCACGACGAAGCCGGTCACGCCCTGGTCGATGATCTCCGGCAGGGCGCCGCAGTTCCAGGCGATCACCGGCGTGCCGCAAGCCATGGCCTCGATCGGAGCCAGGCCGAACGGCTCCGGCCAGTCGATGGGGAACAGAAGGCCCGCGGCGTTGCCGAGAAAGCCGGCCTTCTCGTCTTCCGCGATCTCGCCGACATAATCGACGCGGTCGCCGTCGATGAGCGTCTCGATCTCGTCGTGAAAATAGGCGCGGTCGTCATCGCCGATCTTGGCGGCCAGCTTCAGCTTCAATCCGGACCGGCGCGCGATCTCGATCGCGCGGTCCGGCCGTTTGTCGCGCGAAAGGCGCCCGAGAAAGGCTAGATACGGCTCTTCGGGTGACGGGTCATACGTGGGCTGATAGGCATCGACCGGGATCCCGTGATGGATCGTCGCCAGCCAGTTGGCGTCGGGCAATCCCCGCTTCTGGCTGTGCGAGATGGAGATCATCGGAAAGCGCGGGAAGCGCTTGTAGGCCGGCGCCAGGTCGACATAGTCGAGCCTGCCATGCGGCGTCGTCACCGTTCGTCCCGACATGTGCTCGAAGAACGGAAAATGCGCGAAATGGCTGAGATGGAAATGGATGACGTCGAACTCGTCGGCCCGCTCGCGCACGTCGGCAAGCATCGCCAGATGCGCAGCGATTTCCGATTTCTTCGGCCGCGGGTCGAGGCGGATCGCCTGGTCGCGGCCCGGCACCAGCCGCGCCGAGGTCTCGCTGTCGCCGCTCGCGAACAGCGTCACGTCGTGCCCCAGTCCCACCAGCGCTTCGGTGAGATAATAGACGATGCGCTCCGTGCCGCCATAAAATCTCGGGGGGACGGATTCATAGAGCGGCGCGACATGGGCAATGCGCATGGATTCCCTCAAACTGTTGACGGGAACCAAAATGCGTCAGCCGCGAGATCGTTCCTCCCAATCGGCCGCATGTGGCGGAGTATATGGCGCCGGGCGCTCGCGAGAGCGCGGATATACGGCGAATGGCCGGCCGACGACTGGCCCATTTTGGTCGGCGCCGCCTCGCCGATCTTTTGGGGCGCATTCAGTCCATCGCGCTGGAAATACTTGGCATTGCTGCTTTGAGCTTTGTCTCCACTTTCCATGAATGTTAGCGGTTTCACAGTCAGCACGCGGCCAGAAGCATAAATTGCTGTGTCTATTGATTCCATTTGTAAATACTTCTGCCCATTCCGCCGCGCGACATCGGAACCCCTTCGATCGCGCAGGCCGGAAGCGCAGTCGGGGGCGATGCGGATGCGGGTCTACGAGGCGATCGTCAAAGGGCTGGAGGGGATCGGCGTCGGCGCCGCGTTCGGCGGCGCGGGCGAAAATGCCGCCGGGCTGATGCTGGCGCTGAAACACTCCAAGTCGATCCGGCCGGTGATCACGCGGCATGAGCAGGCTGCGTCCTTCATGGCCTGCGGCTATGCCATGTTCTCAGGCCGCCTCGGTGTCTGCTTCGCCACCGCCGGCCCCGGCGCCTTCAACCTGTTCTCCGGACTTGCGGTCGCGATGTCGGACTCCTACCCGGTGCTTGCCGTCTCCGGTTACGCCTCGCGCCGATGGACCGGCAAAGGCGCACTGAACGAGACGTCGGGCGTGAGCCGCACGCCGAACTCGCAGGCGATGTTTGCCGCGACGACGAAGAAATCCTTCCTGCTCACCGATGCCTCGAAAACTTGCGATGTGCTGGAAGAAGCCGTCAACATCGCCTTCGAAGGCAGGCCGGGTCCCGTCCATATCCATGTGCCGGAAGACCTCACCGATCACGGCGTTTCGGTCGACAATTTCCGTCCGATTGATCTTCGGGTGAGGCCTGTCCTGCCGGACCCGGCTCGGGTGCAGGATGTGGCCGAAAAGCTGGTGGAGGCGCTGGAGAAGGGCAAGAAGCTCCTGGCGCTGATCGGCTTCGGCGCAGTGAAGAGCGGCGCCGGCCACGAGCTGAAGCAGCTCGTCGAACGCTATCAGATCCCCTTCGCGACCACGCTGGACGGCAAGGGCATCATAGCCGAGCGGCACCCTCTGTGCGCCGGTGTCTTCTGCGACAGCGGCCACAGCGCCGCCTGGAAGGCTTTCCTCGAGGCGGATGTCGTCCTTGCCGTCGGCAATTCCTTCGCCCAGCACGCCACCTTCGGCTTCCGCGACGACCTGTTCGCCGACCGCAAGCTCATCCACATCAACATCGACATCGGCGAGATCGACAAGGTCTACAAGGCCGACGGCGCCATCATCGGCGACGCCAGGCTGGCCGTCGGCGCTCTGCTCGACAAGATGTCGGGCTTGCTCGAGCCGAGCCCGCCGGCAGATCGCGAGGCGGCCGACTACAGCGACGAGCATATCCTCCATCTCACCGGCAAGATCCATCCCGGCCAGATGGCGCAGTCGCTGTCGAAACGGCTGCCTGACAATGCCATCGTTCTCGCCGATGCCGGCGCGCACCTCGCCTGGCTCGGCTACTATCTGCAGATCGCGCCGGGCCAGAATTTCCACAAGCCCGGCGGTTTCGGCCCGATGGCGGGCAACGTCAACGGCGCGCTAGGCGTCAAGCTCGCCCATCCCGAGCGGACGGTGATCGTCGGCTGCGGCGACGGCTGCTATTTGCTCTCGGGCTTCGAGCTGCTCACCGCCGTCCAATACGACATTCCGGTGATCTGGATCGTCTTCAACAACGCCGAGTTCCAGCTGATCAAACTCTACCAGCTGCAATCCTACCAGGAATACGGCCTGGTCGATTTCGGCAATCCCGACTACGTCGCCTACGCCCAGGCCTGCGGCGCGAGGGGTTATCGCGTCGTGACTCTGGAAGAATTCGAAGCCGCGCTCGAGGACGCGCTGGCGCTCGGCAAGCCCGCGATCATCGACGCCCACATCACGCGCCTGGCGCTGCCGCACTACAGCGCCTCGCCCGAGGGCGTGGTCGCCGGCGTCGCCGAAATGATCGCGGAGCGCATCCGCCCGGACGAGGGCAATTCCAGGGAAACTGCGTAGCGGTTTTCCGTGAAAACAAAGAGTAGGAGCGGTTCGGCAAGTCTAACAAACGCTGAACCGCTTCGAGCCAGGGAGGCAGCGTTGTTAACGCAACCAGGCAGGCAAGCAACGACGATTTGGCGCGAAATACCGCAAGGCTCGGCGGAGGATGAGCGCCTGCTGTTCGAGCGGCTGGCGCAGGACATGATGCATGTCCAGCTGAAGACCAGGCAGCGCTCCAAGGCGGCGGGCATCCAGCGCGCTTTCCATGCCAAGCCGATCTTCGCCTCGATCGACGCGACGCTGCGCTTCAATGACGATCTTCCCGCCGACTTCCGCGCCGGCTTCGCCCAGCCGGGAAAATCCTATCCGGCGATCGTGCGCTTCTCCAACGCGAACGGCTCGGGCCAGCCCGACTACAAGCCCGACCTGCGCGGCGTGGCGCTGCGCGTCAAGGTTTCGGACAAGGAGCAGCACGACCTTTTAGCCACCAATTTCCCGGTCTCGCACGCCCGCGATGCCCGGCAGTTCGTCGCCTTCGCCAGGGCGACCGCGGGCGGCGCGATCGGCAAGCTGATCGGCCTTGTCGGCCTCGCCTTCCGCTTCGGTCCGGCTGAAGTGATCCACATGCTGAGGAACGTCTCCAAGGGGCGCAACCGCAAGGTGAACAGCGTCGCGCTGGAGACCTTCTGGAGCCGCGGCGCCATCCGCTGGGGAGAAACACTCGCCGTGCGTTATCTGCTGCGGCCGGTGCCGAGCGCGGCACCCGCGCCAGAGGCGTCCACAACGGATGCGAGTTATCTGTCGAACGAATTCGCCGCGCGGCTCGCGGCAGGCGACGTCCGTTTCGAGCTCTGTGTCCAGCCCTACATCGACGAGCGCTCGACGCCGATCGAGGATACCGCTGTCGAGTGGACCGAAACCGTCTCGCCGCCGGTGAAGGTGGCGGAGCTCACCATCACCCAGCCGTCGGTCGGCACCGCCGAGGCCTTCACCAACACGAGGGTGATCGACGAGCTCGCCTTCAACCCGTGGAACACGACCGACGAGTTCCGTCCGCTCGGCAATCTCAACCGGGCGCGCAAGGTGGTTTATGACGCGAGTGCCGCGCATCGGCTCGCCTATCGCTGGCGCACCGAAGCGCCGCTGCGCAACCGCGTGCTCGGCGCCATTGCGCGCCGGTCCTTCGTTGCCATCAATCGCTTCGTCGAATGGCACAAGCTGCCGTTGCGCCTCAGCCTGCTCAACCTCGACGCCTTCCGCTACGTGTTGAGGCAGAAGAACCTCATCGACACGGAAGCGGTCGAGGCGCCGCCTGAGGCGCGGCCGGAGCCGCAACCGCCGATCGCCGAGCAAGTGCGGCAGACGCGCACCTATGACGGCACCTACAACGACCTGTCGGTGCCGAAGATGGGCGCGGTCGGCGCCACCTTCGGCCGCAACCTGACACCGGCTTACGCGCCCGACCTGTTCGACACGCCGAATCCGGTCGTCGTCGCGGAAAAACTGTTGCATCGCGAGACGTTCATTCCGGCACGCTCGCTCAACATCCTTGCCGCCGCCTGGATCCAGTTTCAGGTGCATGACTGGGTGAACCATGCCCGCAATCCGCTCGGCACCAACGATATCACCGTGCCGCTGCCTCCCGGCATGAAGTGGACGAACGCCGTCGGCGGCAAGCCGGAACAGGTCATGCGCATTGCCGGCAACCAGCAACTGGACCGCGGCCCCGGCTGGCCGCCGATCTATTTCGGCAATGCCGCCTCGCACTGGTGGGACGGTTCGGAAGTCTATGGTCCGAACAGCACCAAGGCGATGATGCTGCGCGAAGGCGCCAAGGTCAGGCTGGTCGACAACCACCTGCCGGTCGACATCAAAGGCTTCGAGGTGACCGGCTTCAACGAGAGCTGGTGGCTCGGCCTCAGCGCCATGCACACGCTGTTCGCGCGCGAGCACAATCTGCTCTGCGACGAATTGCGCTCGCGCTACAGGAACTGGGACGACGAGCGCATCTACCAGACGGCCCGGCTCATCGTCTCGGCGCTCATCGCCAAGATCCATACGGTGGAGTGGACGCCGGCAATCCTCGCCACGCGGGCGATCGAGGTCGGCCTCTCGAGCAACTGGAACGGCCCGCCGGCCAATGACTGGGTGACCAAATTCGGCCTGTGGCTGCTCGACGAGCATGCGTCGACCGGTATCCCGAAGACGATGCCGGATCACCACACCGCGCCCTATTCGCTGACCGAGGATTTCACCACCGTCTACCGCATGCATCCGCTGTTGCCGGACGACTATTGCTTCTACCACCACCGGTCAGGTGAGAAGATCGCCGAGAAGGGCTTCCTCGACATACAGGGCGCCAATGCCGACGACATCATGCGCTCCTTCGGCTTGCGCAACACGCTCTATTCCTTCGGCGTCGCGCATCCCGGCGCGATCGCCTTGCACAACTTCCCAAGGTCGTTGCTGAAGCTCGAGCGCGACAACGAGATCATCGACCTCTCGGTGGTCGACATCGTGCGCACCAGGCGGCGCGGCGTGCCGCGCTACAATGATTTTCGTGCCGGTCTGCACCGGCCGCGCATCAGGAGCTTCGAGGAGGTCACCGCGAGCCCCGAGGATGCGCGGCTGCTCAAGCAGATCTACGGCGACGTCGACAAGATCGACACCGTGGTAGGCCTGCTCTCCGAGCCGGCGCCGGCGGGCTTCGGCTTCAGCGACACCGCCTTCCGCATCTTCATCCTGATGGCGTCGCGGCGGCTGCAGAGCGACCGCTTCCTCACCGTCGACTACCGGCCGGAGATCTACTCGCCCTTTGGCATCGACTGGATCGCCAACAACGGCATGACTAGCCTGATCCTGCGCCACTGCCCCGACCTCGCCTCGGTGCTGCCGAGAACGCAGAGCGCGTTTGCGCCCTGGCGGCCGATCGTGCCCGCAAGCACCGACCCGGCCATGGCGGGAGCGAAGCCATGACGGCGCCGATCAAGCCGGTCCCGACGGCAAAGGGCGGCATCGCTTCGGGGCTCGACGTACTGCTGAGGCGGCCGCTGGTCGAGACGATCTTCCGCCGCCGCACACATCGCGTCAGCCAGGGCAGCTCGGTGCTCGCCGGCAGCATGAGCTATCAATCCGAAGAGCCGCGCGAGCCGCTGTCGGAACTCGAGGAGGCGGTGCTGATCGCCATGACCGGCTGCACCGGCCTCACCATGCCCGACCGGCCCTTCGAGGATCCGGCGACGAGGCAGCCGGTGATGGCCAAGCCCAACCTCACCATGGCCGGCCGCACCGCGGGCAGCCCCGACAATGCGCAAGGCACGCATTTCTTCCTGATCAACGACTCAGGCACCTATTTCCTGCGCAAAATGCCGCCGCCCGCCGACGGCAACACCGCCTTCACGCCGGAGCGACTGGTCGAGCGTGCGCGGGAAGCCAAGGTGAAGATTCTCGATCGCCGGCTCGACGTCGCCGAAGGCCAGCGCGATTTTCCGGCCTATCTCGATTCCAACCGCTTCCTCTCCAACCTGCCGGGCACCACCATCCTGCTGCCGGTCGTCGATCTCTCGCGCCAGTACATCAACGGCATGATGTACCTGCTCACCCAGCCCGATGGCGCGCGGCCTCACATCGTCGACGATCGCAACTTCTATCGTTCGGCCGGCGTCAAGCGCTGGGTCAGGAAGGGTTTCCTCAACAAGGACCTGAAGATCCCGCTCGGCGCGATCGGCTCGCTGCGCACGCAGATCGAGGCGGATCTGCTCTTGCAGAACATCTTCCTCGTCGCCGATGCCATGGGGCTCGGCGCCTGGATCCATGGCTCGATCAGCCCGCCGGTACTGCTCGGCGATCCGAAGTTCTCAAAGACTTACGGCGCCATGCTCGGCTTCGACGTGGCGGTGCCGCGCTGGCGCCTCATGGACCTGCTGCGCTGGCACATACCGCTGCCGAAATACTCCAATCTGCGCAGCAACCCGATCGGCCTGCGCTTCAAGGGCGAGCACCTGATCAAGGGCATGTCGCCGCCCTACTACGACACGATGGCCGACGCCGTCGCCGAAGTGATCGAGGAGAAGTTCGGCAAGAGCGGCCTCTACGCGGACGAGAAGCTTTTTGCCGAAATCTACAAGGGCGATTATGGCCACCGCTATCTCAGCGAGGCTGCGGTGTATACGCCGGAGGTCATCGACTGCGTGTGCGACATCTGCGCTTACATCTACGAGACGCACGGCCGCTTCCCGGCGCATTGCGACGCCATTCATGTGCCCGGCATATGGTTGCAGGTGCATCACGTCGATGTCGGCTACTACCAGCGCTTCTTCCGCAACGGCCTCACCGACATACATCTCAACCACGCGCGCGACTGGCACTGATGGTGACGGCATGCGCCGTGGCGCTCGCCGGCGGTCTCCGGGGCGTCAGCGTCGAGGGCGTCGATCAGCTCATCCAGTTGCCGCCGTCGACATTGAGCGTCTGCGCCACGACATAGTCGGCATCGCTCGACGCCAGGAAGACGGCAGCGCCCCGATAGTCGTCGGGATCGCCCATGCGCCCGGCCGGCACCGCCAACCCGACCTGCCGTTTCTTCTCGCCGATCGGCAGATTTTCGTAGCGCGCGAACAGCGCGTCCACCTGATCCCACATCGGCGTGTCGACCACGCCCGGCGCGATGCCGTTGACGTTGATGCCGTGCTTGATCAGCGCAAGGCCGGCCGACTGCGTGATGCTGATCACGGCGGCCTTGGTCGCGCAGTAGACGGCGACCAGCGCCTCGCCGCGCCGTCCCGCCTGCGAGGCCATGTTGATGATCTTGCCGCGGCGCCCTTGCGCCACCATGCGCTTGGCCACCGCCTGCAGCGTGAACAGCAGGCCTTTCACATTGACCGAAAATTGCAGGTCGAAGCTCTTCTCGGAGATTTCGAGCAGCGGCCCCATGTCGAAGACGGCGGCATTATTGACCAGGATGTCGATGCCGCCATGCGTCCTCGTCACCGAATCGACCATCGCCTCGATCGATGCGAGGTCGCGCACGTCGAGCTGGACAGCGGAAGCCTTGCCGCCGAGCTCGCGCGCCAGCGCTTCCGCCTTGTCTACTGCCATGTCGGCGATGACGACCTGGGCGCCTTCCGCGGCGAAGCCGCGCACGATGGCGGCTCCGATGCCTTGCGCGCCGCCGGTGACGACGGCGACCTTGTCCTTGAGTTTCATGGCAATTCTCCTGTCTCAGCGCCCTGCCTCAGCGCGTTGTATAGCCGCCATCGATGACCAGCACCTCGCCGGTCACATAGCTCGATGCGGGAGAGCACAGGAAAAGCGCGGCCGCGGCAACCTCTTCCGGCTGGCCGACGCGGCCCATCGGCGTCATGCCGCGCCAAATCGGGAACCAGTCGGGATTTTCGATGCCGCCGCGCGAAAGATCCGTTTCGATGTAGCCGGGCGCAACAGCGTTGACGCGGATGTTCTCGGCCGCGACCTCGCTGGCCAGGCTCTTGGTCATCATGTGCACGGCCGCCTTGGAGCTGTTGTAGGCGACCTGGTTCTGCGGAACGTTGGAGACGATGCCGGAGATCGAGCCGACATTGAGGATCGCGCCACCACCCTGGCGTCGCATCGGCGCCAGCGCCGCCCGGCAGCAGCGGAACACGGCGTCGACATTGATCGCCATCGTCTGCCGCCAGATGTCCTCCGGATAGTCACCGCTGTCGCCATGCACGGCGATGCCGGCGCTGTTGACCAGAATGTCGAGCCGGCCGGCCTTGGCGAGCGTATCCGCGACCAGCCTGTCCGGCGCTTTCTCGTCCAGCATCTCGGCGACGAGAAAATCGAACGAAAGACGCGCGAGCTCCTGCCGTGCCTCATCCTTCATCGTCCGGCCCGCAACGACGACGCGCGCGCCGGCCTCGCCAAGCGCCTTGGCGATGGCAAGGCCGATCCCGCGCGTGCCGCCGGTCACCAGCGCGGCCTTCTCGTCCAGTCGGAAGCGGTCGAGGATCATGATTGCGGCTCCATCATGCGAAGGTGGAGGAACGACTCAGATGTCCACGCTCTGCGGCAGGATGACGAGGTCGCGGATGGTGACGTTGCGCGGCCGCGTCAGCATGAAGAGCACGGCGTCGGCTACCTCCTTAGGCTCCATCAGGCTGCCGGCCGCCAGCGCCTCCTCCATCTTGGCCTTCGGCCAGTCGCTGAGCAGCGCCGTGACAACCGGACCGGGCGCGATGGCGCCAACGCGGATGCCGTGTTTCAGCACCTGGCGGCGCAGCGTATGGACGAAGGCCTGCACGGCGAATTTCGACGCCGTGTAGATCGGCTCCCAGACCACGGGAACGAAACCGGCCACGGAACTGGTGACGATGATGTCGCCGCTCTTCTTCTCGATCATATGCGGCAGCACGGCGTGCACGGTGCGGAACACGGCGTTGATGTTGAGGTTCAGCATCCGGTCCCACTGGTCGGGATCGCCCGACGCCACCTCGCCGCCGACATAGGCGCCGGCATTGGCATGGAAGATATCGAGCCGGCCCGTCTTCTCCAGGATCGTGGGCATCATGCGGTCGACGCTTGCCGGGTCGAGCAGGTCGGTGACTACGGCGAATACATCGTCGCCCAGTTCGGCGACGAGCGCCTTCAGCTTATCCTCGGCGCGATCGACCAGGACGACCTTGGCGCCGGCGGCGAGCATGGCGCGGGCGCATTCCAGCCCGATGCCGGAGGCAGCGCCGGTGATTGCGGCAACCTTGCCGGAGAGACTTTCAGACATTGCGATCCTCTTCGATGAGCCGCCTTCTTGATGAGCTGTCAGGCGCGGCCGTGTGAGACACGCGAGCGGCGGGCGAGAGAATCGACGATGACCGCGATCGCCAGCACGCAGCCGGTGATCATGTACCGGAGCGAGGATGACAGATCGAGCAGCGTCAAGCCGCTTGCGATGGATTGGATGACGATGATGCCGAGTAGCGCCGAATAGGCGCTGCCGCGGCCGCCGAACAGGCTGGTGCCGCCGATGACGGCCGCCGCGATGGCGTTGAGGTTGACGTCGCCGGTGCCGGCCTGCTGGCTGGCGGTTGCCAGGCGTGCCGCCGAGAGCAGGCCGCCGGTGGCCGCCAGCGTGGCGCAGAGCGCGAAGGCGCTGGTGTAGATCAGCCGCACATTGATGCCGGCGCGGCGCGCCGCTTCGCGGTTGCCGCCAACGGCAGTCATCGAACGGCCCCATTGGGTCCGCTTCAGCGCATAATTCATCGCAACGACCAGGCCGACGAATAGCGCGAACATCCAGGGCACGCCGCGCGACAGGTTGAGATAGTAGGCTACCAGCTCGAGCGCGACCGTGATCGCGACGCCCTGGAGCAGAAGCCCGCCGAACGAGCGCGACGATAGCCCGGCGGCCTGGCGGCGCTGCGCCTTGCGGTAGCCGAGAGCCAAGGCGAGCACGCCGGGCACCACCGCCAGCGTGTACGACACCCAATGCGGCATGACCAGGAGCTGGCCGAAATTCACCAGCGGCGAATCGTAAGGCAGATTGATCGAGCCGGTCGGGCCGAGGATGTAGAGCTGCAATCCGAGGAAGGCGAGCAGGCCCGACAGCGTCGACACGAAGCTCGGCATGCCGAGCCTGTTGAGCAGGAACGCATAGACGCAGCCGGTCACGAATCCGACCGCCATGGCAGTGACGATGGCCAGCGCGACCGGCCAGCCCCACTGGACCCAAAGCACGCCGAGCAGCGCGGAAGACAAGCCGCTGACGGAGCCGACGGACAGGTCGATCTCGCCGACCATCAGCACGCAGACGATGCCGAGCGAGATGATGCCGACAGTCGAGCAGTCGAACAAAAGGTTGACCAGATTGTTCGGCGACAGGAAGACCGGATTGAGCGTCTGGAAGATGGTGCAGATCAGCACCAGTCCGACGACCACCGGCAGCGATCCGAGATCGCCGGAGCGGACGCGATCGAGAAAGCCTCTGATGGCGCCCTTCGCTCCGCTGCGATCCTTCAGCCGCTCGTCGCTGCGATCGAGCAGCGCGCCGGGATTGCGGTCGGAAGCCGTCGTCATGGCTGTTCTCCCCGCTCCTTCTCGGCTGCACGCCTGCCGCGCCGCGAGACTGCATTGTCGTCGGCGCCGGTTATCGCGGTCACCAGTTCCTGGTTGGATGCGCCAGGCAAGAAGATGCCGTTGTTGCGTCCGAGCCTCAGCACCACGATGCGGTCGGCCACGGCGCGCACATCCTCCATGTTGTGGCTGATCATGACGACGCCCAGTCCGCGATCTCGCACGCGCTCGATGAGGTTGAGCACCTCGGCCGTCTGCGCGACGCCCAGCGCGGCGGTCGGTTCGTCGAGGAGAATGACCCGCGGCTCCATCAGCAGCGAGCGGGCGATCGCGACCGTCTGCCGCTGCCCGCCCGAGAGCGATGCGACCGGCTCGCGCACGCTGGGAATGCGCGCCGACAGCTCGTTGAGCAGCGTCCAGGCGCGCACCTCCATAGAAACTTCGTCAAGGCGAAGCGGATGGAGCTCTCGGCCAAGGAAGATGTTGGCCACGACATCGAGGTTTTCGCAGAGCGCCAGATCCTGGAAGACTGTCGCGATGCCAAGCTTGAGCGCCGCGGCGGGATTGGCAAGCGTCACCGGCTGGCCGTCGAAGGTGATCGAACCGGAACTCGGCATATGCGCGCCGGCGAGGATCTTCACCAGCGTCGACTTGCCGGCGCCGTTGTCGCCGACCAGCGCGACGATCTCGCCGGCATTGATATCGAGATCGACATCGGTGAGCGCCGACACCGCTCCGAAATTCTTCGAGATGCCGCGCAGGCTGAGCACTGGCTGGCGGCTTGTCGTGGACGGCGTGTCGGGCATTGCCATGGCGCTGTTTCTCCCCGTTCCCGGTCGATATGTCCGGCCGCCAGGAGGTAGCGGCCGGACACGCCCGGCTGTCGCCTTGGCGACGCGCCGAGTATATTGCCAGCGACGCGGCTGCGCCGCATCGCGTTCGGAGACTATGCCGCAAACGGCATTGCCCCGGAGACAATGCCGCAAACGGCATTGCTCCTTATTCAATGCCGAGCTTCTTGCAGCCTTCGGCGTAGCGGTCGGTGCAGAGCTGGGCTGCGGTCTGGATCTTCTTGTCGATGATCTCGGCCTTGAGGTTCTCCTGCGTCACCACCGCCGGCACGAAGAGCTTCGAGGGCGTGTCGTAGAGCGTCGTCTCGGCTTTCGGCGTCTCGCCCTTGAGAAGCTGCACCGCAACGTTCGCCGCTGCCGCCGCGACGATCTCGCTCGGCTTGGAAATAGTGTTGTACTGGTCGCCGGCAATGATGAGCTGCAAGGCGGCGATCGTCGCATCGTTGCCGGTCACCGTCGGCACCGGATCGACGCCGGCGGCCTTGAACGCGGCGATGGCGCCACCGCCGGTGCCGTCATTGGCGGCGACCACACCGACGATCTTGTTGCCGAAGCGCGAGATCTGCCCCGCCGCCCATTGCTGGGCATTCGACGGCGCCCAGTTCGGCGTGTCGAATTCGGCGAGCGTCTTGTAGCTGCCGGTCTTGAGGCCTTCATGGATACCGTCCTTGATCAGGCCCGCCGCGGCGTCGGTCGGCGAGCCGTTGATCTGCAGCACGCCGACATCGCCGTCGCTCGACACGCCCTTGGCCTTGAGGTGCTCCACCAGCGAGGCGGCAATCGCCTTGCCGATGGCCTTGTTGTCGAAAGAGACATAGAAGTCGGCTTTGGCGTCGGGGATCGGACGATCATAGGCGATGACCTTGACGCCCTGTGCCTGCGCGTTGTGCACCAGCGACGCCGCCGCGGCGGAATCGACCGGGTCGAGCACGACGACCTTGGCGCCTTGTGTGATGACCGAATTGAACTGCTGCTGCTGCTTGGTGACGTCGGCGTCGGCGTTGAGGTAGAGCACCTTGCAGCTGTCGCAGAGCTTCTTCATTTCGGCGACGAAGCCGGGATGATCATGCTCTTCGTAGCGTGTCGAACCCTGGTCGGGCATCAGGAACGCGACCGTGGAACCGGCAATATCTTGCGCATTGGCTAACGTCGCGCCGAGGGCGAGGCTCGAGACGGCCATGGCGGCCGCGGCCAATCTGGATATGTATCTGGACATAAGGTCTTCTCCATTCCCGTTGTTTGATGTAACGGACCTCGACATCGGGCATGGATGTCTGCTCGTGCCGCCCGATCGGAAGTCTAGCGAACTCGTGCAGCAGCCCAACGGCTTCCTCCCGCTGGCATGACACGAGGCAATATTTATCCATCGCTGGTTCGCTCGCGCGACCCATCGCTTCGTCCTGGTTCTTACTTAGGCTTGTTTTTCCTCCCAAACTCCTTTCTATGCGGCGCGCGCGGCCGCGAAATTGTCCGCAACCAATCGTCTGAACTGGGAAGGCGGCATGCCCTTCTCGGCCAGAAACTGGCGGTTGAAGTTCGACAGATTGTTGAAGCCGACCTCGAAGCAGATGTCCGATATCTGCGCCTGCTCGTCGCTCATCAGGATCTGGCAGGCGAGGTTGATGCGCAGACGCTTGATGTATTGCAGCAGCGACATGCCTGTGTGCTTGCGGAACGACCGCGAGAAGGCGCTCGGCGTCTGTCCTGCGATCGCGGCGAGATCGCCTTCGTTGAATTGCTGCGTCAGGTTCTCTCGGATATAGGCAAGTGCCTGGTTCATGCCGGCCGACATATATCCCGACGGGTCCGGCAGATAGTTCTCGCTGGCGAGCACGCGCGGCGAGGTCTCTCGGCTCAGCGCTTCCATGATCGACATGAACAGGCTGATCCGGTGCACGCCGTAGGCATGCGTGATCTCCGCCAGCAGGGGCATGACCTGTCTGCTCACGGCTTTGCTGAACAGCACCCCGCGCCGCGACAGATCGAGCAGCGGCGAGACGGCGCCGAGCTCCGGAAAAGTCGTGATCGCGCCACCGATGAATTCCTCGCTGAACTGGACCAGCCTGCAGCGCAGCGGAACCGACTGGCCTTCCGGAACCTCGCTGATCCAGTTGTGCGGCAGGTTGGGGCCGGCCAGCACGAGATTGCCGATATCGAATTCGCCGATGAAGTCGCCGACGAAATAGCGGCCCTTGGTCGCGACGATCTGGTGTAGCTCGTATTCCGGATGAAAATGCCAGCGCACCGTATGGTACGGATAGCCGTGCCATTTCACCGCGAATGACTCGCCAGGCCTTATCTGTATGACTTCCAGATCGGGTCCCATGCTTCCTCCCGGAGGCTGTCGGGTGTTTCAGCCTTCGAACCGCGGCCGTTTGTTTGGCTCATCTAGGGTCAGGATAGCGGCGGCCAAAGATGGCCGCCACCTCGCCACACCGCGTCTACTGATACGTTTTTGACCATTTTGGCCCAGCGAAAAATCACCTTCGAAAATTAGAGCCTTCGAATATCTGGGATTGGCCGCCGACGCTTGGGCGCGGGAAAGTTCGCTTCGGACCCCGCTACCGCATTGCACAATTCCGGCCGGGCTGCACAATAGGCGCATGTCCGCCGGTTCGTTGACCATCCTTGTTATCGACGAGAACCGCATCCGCGCCTCGATCATCGAGGCCGGATTGCGGGATGCCGGCCATCGGCATGTCACCGTGGTCCATGACGTGGCCGGCATTGCGAAGCGCATCGCCGAGCTGGAGCCGGATGTCATCGTTATCGATCTCGAGAACCCTAACCGCGATATGCTGGAAAACATGTTCCAGCTTTCGCGCGCGGTGAAACGGCCGATCGCCATGTTCGTCGACCGCTCCGACCGGGCCTCGATCGAAGCGGCGGTCGACGCCGGCGTGTCGGCCTATGTCATCGACGGGCTGAAGAAGGAGCGCATCAAGCCGATCCTCGACATGGCGATCAGCCGCTTCAATGCCTTCTCGCGCATGGCGCGCGAACTGGAGGAAGCGCGCAGCGAGCTCGAGAATCGCAAGGTCATCGATCGCGCCAAGGGCATACTGATGAAGTCGCGCGGCTTGAGCGAGGAGGCGGCCTACGCGCTTCTGCGCAAGACCGCCATGAACCAGAACCGCAAGATCGCCGAGATCGCCCAGAGCCTGGTGACGGCGGCGGGATTGCTGGGACCGCTGGAGGGCGAATGAGCATGACTGCCGCGCATCAGATCACCGCCGGCTTCATGCCGCTCTTCGACAGCGCCGTTCTGGTCGCGGCCGGCGAGATGGGCTTTGCCGCCCGCGAAGGCGTCGAGCTCAAGCTGCATCGCGAGACCTCCTGGGCCAACATCCGCGACCGCATCGCGATCGGCCATTTCGATGTCGCCCATATGCTTGGGCCGATGCCGCTCGCCTGCAGCCTCGGTCTCACGCCGCTCGCCTCCGAGACCATTGTGCCCTTCTCGCTAGGGCTCGGCGGCAACTGCATCACCGTCTCCACTGCGGTGTGGGAAGGCATGGCGGCAAACGGCGCTGCGCCCGACCTCGATCCGGCGCGTGCCGGGGCGGCGCTCGGCGCGCTGATCCGCGCCCGGGCGGCCACCGGCCGCGATCCGCTGCGCTTCGCAGTCGTGCATCCGCATTCCGGGCACAATTACGAGCTGCGCTACTGGCTCGCCGCCTGCGGCGTCGATCCTGACCGCGATATCGAGGTCGTCATCGTGCCGCCGCCCTTCATGGCTGACGCGCTCGCCGCCGGCCGCATCGACGGCTACTGCGTCGGCGAGCCGTGGAACAGCGCTGCCGTCGCCGCAGGCACCGGCCGCATCGTCACCGTCAAGGCGCTGCTATGGCGCAACAGCCCGGAAAAGGTGATCGGCGCCCGCAGGGCGTGGGCGGAGGAGAATCCTGACACTCTGGCGGCGCTGCTGAGGGCGCTGCATCATTCCGCCCGCTGGTGCCAGGATCCTGCAAACCGCGACGAGTTGGCCGCGCTGATGGCGAGGCCCGCTTTCCTTGGCCAGCCGGAGGCGATCCAGATGCCGGCGCTCACCGGGCGCTTGCAACTCGGCGGGGGGGCGGAACGGCGCGTCGAGGATTTCTTCCTGCCCTTCGACAAGGCGGCGAACTTCCCTTGGAAAAGCCACGCGCTCTGGTTCTACACGCAGATGGTACGCTGGGGACAATTGCCGCACACGCCGCAAAACCTGGCGATCGCCCGCGACTGCTATCGGCCCGACCTTTACCGCTCGGCGCTGAAGCCGCTCGGCGTGGCCCTGCCCGGCGCCAATGCCAAGGTCGAGGGCGCGCTGAAGGCTGCGACGCCGGTCGGCTCCGCAGGGGCCAGTCTCATCCTTGGCCCCGATGGTTTCTTCGACGGCCAGATCTTCGATCCGGACAAGATCAACGCCTACATCGCCGGCCAGAAGCGCGCCTGATCATTAGCGCGTCATTCTTGTGCATTGCACAAAATTTGTGCGCCCTGCCCGTCCCGTTGATCAATGTTTGACCGTATTGCCGCCTGGGCCGGTCGGCGCGGAAGGCAGGTATCAAATTGATTTTGCTTGAAAATCCCTATCGACACAAAACTGGCACGCTTCATGCTTTGAAATAATCGAGCTCCTCGTGGGCAATAGAATACGGCGTCCAATGGCGGGCGCCACAGGCAAAGCTGCCGCTCAGGTAACCACGCGATCCCGGATGTACGGACGCGAGAGACCTGGACGGCAGCTTTTTTGTTTTTGGACCCGAACCCGAGAATCGACGCGCCGATCCCAGGCGGCGCCAGGCGGAGACGACTATGACGACACGGATCGGAACTGCGACAACGCTCAGGGATTTCACGCGCCGCGATTTTATCGCCAGCAGCATGCTGACGGCGGTGCTGTTCACCGCGGCACTGCTGCTGTTTCCCCCAAGCGCCATGACCGACGGCAAGCGCCCCGAAACGACCGCGCAGCGCCAGCTCTCGTTGCGCTGAGCGATGCCGCGCTTCCTCATCAACACAACTCGCGGTGCCTCCCACGCCGCAAACCGGAGCCGACCATGACCGCAAACCTCCCAGCCGCGCCCAGCCAGGACAGTGCTCCCCGGCAGGCGCTCGTCATGTCCACCATCGCCTTCACCATCTGCTTCGCGGTGTGGACGATCTTTTCCATCATCGGCGTGCGCATAAAGCAGGAACTCGGCCTCAATGAGACCGAGTTCGGCCTGCTCGTCGGCACGCCGATCCTCACCGGCTCCCTCGTGCGTATCGTGCTCGGCGTATGGACCGACCGCTACGGCGGCCGTCTGGTCTACACCATGACCATGCTCGGTGCGGCGGTCGCGACCTTCCTGCTCGCCTTCGCGCATACCTACGGGCAGATGCTGGTCGCGGCCCTCGGCGTTGGGCTTGCCGGTGGTTCCTTCGCCGTCGGCGTCGCCTATGTCTCGCGCTTCTTCCCCGCCGGCAGGCAGGGAACGGCTCTCGGCATCTTTGGCGTCGGCAATGTCGGCGCCGCGGTCACCAAATTCCTGGCGCCGTTCGTGCTGCTCTCCTGGGGCTGGCAGTCGGTGGCGCTGATCTGGGCGGCGGCGCTGGTCGTCATGGCGGCCGTGTTCTGGCTCACGACCGACGACGATCCGGTCATCCGCGAGCGTCGCGCCGGCAAGGCAGCACCCGCGAGAAGCTTCTGGCAGGAATTCGCCCCCCTGAAGAACCTGCAGGTCTGGCGCTTCGCCTTCTACTATTTCTTCTCCTTCGGCGCGTTCGTGGCGCTGTCGCTCTGGCTGCCGCGTTACCTGATCGGCGTCTACGGCTTCGGCATCGCCACCGCGGGCATGATCGGCGCCGCCTATTCGATCCCCGCAAGCATCTTCCGCGCCTATGGCGGCGTGCTTTCCGACCGCATCGGAGCCCGTACCGTGCTCTACTGGACCTTCAGCGTTTGTGCCGTGGCGACCCTCGTTCTGTCTCTCCCCTCGGCAGACTACGTCGTGCGCGGCATCAGCGGGCCGATCCCCTTCCATTTCGAGATCGGCCCGCTCGCCTTCATCGGCGTCGCCTTCGTGCTCGGCTTCTTCATGAGCCTCGGCAAGGCCGCTGTCTACAAGCACATCCCGGTCTACTATCCGCAGAGCGTCGGCGCGGTTGGCGGCGTGGTGGGCATGATCGGCGGCCTCGGCGGCTTCATCCTGCCGATCGCCTTCGGCGCGCTGAACGACCTCACTGGCGTCTGGTCGAGCTGCTTCATGCTGCTCTTCCTCATCGTGGTCTCGTGCCTCGTCTGGATGCACGTCACCATCCGCCGGATGGAGCGCGCGGCCGCCGTCAAGCCTGCGCCCCTCTCGTACGCCGCCGAATAGATCGGAGCCGACCGGACATGAGCGAAAAACTCGTCATCATCGGCAACGGCATGGCGCCAGGCAGGATGCTCGAGCACCTGCTGGAAGCAGCACCCGACCGCTATAGCGTCACCATCTTCAACGCCGAGCCGCGCGTGAACTACGACCGCATCATGCTGTCGCCGGTGCTTTCGGGCGAGAAGGATTTCGAGGAAATCGTCATCCACGGCGACGGCTGGTACATCAAGCACGGCATCACCCTCTACAAGGGCCACCGGATCGTCGCCATCGACAGGGACGCGAAGACCGTCACCTCGGACCACGGCGTGACCGAGAGCTACGACAGGCTGGTCATAGCCACCGGCTCGGTGCCCTTCATCATTCCGGTGCCGGGCAAGGACTTGCCCGGCGTGCTCACCTATCGCGACCTCGACGACGTCAACGCCATGCTGCTCGCCGCGCAGGCGCGCGCCAAGGCGATCGTCATCGGCGGCGGCCTGCTCGGGCTCGAAGCCGCTGCCGGGCTGAAGGAACGCGGCATGGACGTCACCGTGCTGCACGTCATGCCGACGCTGATGGAGCGCCAGCTCGATCCCGCCGCCGGCTACCTGCTGCAAAAGGCCGTCGAGGCACGCGGCATCAAGGTCGTGACCAAGGCTAGCACCAAGGCCATCTTCGGCAATGGCAAGGTCGAGGGCGTCGAGCTC
Source organism: Mesorhizobium sp. WSM4884 (assembly GCF_029625675.1). Taxonomy (NCBI): domain Bacteria; kingdom Pseudomonadati; phylum Pseudomonadota; class Alphaproteobacteria; order Hyphomicrobiales; family Phyllobacteriaceae; genus Mesorhizobium; species Mesorhizobium sp. WSM4884. The sequence continues at coordinate 29,661 of NZ_JARTVO010000001.1, read as the reverse complement.
ACGGACGGCACGATCATCCCGGCAACGCTGGTCGTGATGGCGGTCGGCATTCGCCCCAGCATCGCTCTGGCCAAGGACGCAGGGCTGGAAGTCAATCGCGGCATCGTCGTCGACGACCGCATGCAGACGTCCGATCCCGCGATCATGGCGCTCGGCGAATGCGCCGAGGTCGGCGGCCATGTCTACGGGCTGGTCGCGCCTCTCTACGAGATGGCCCGCGTCGCGGCAGCCAGGCTGGCGGATGGCGAGGACAAGCGCTTCGTCCACTCCGACACGCCGACCAAGCTCAAGGTCACCGGCATCGACCTTTATTCGCTGGGCGACTTTGCCGACGGCGACGACCGCGAGGAGATCATCCTGCGCGACGCATCCGCCGGCATCTACAAGCGCGTCGTGCTGCAGGACAACCGCATCATCGGCACGGTGCTGTTCGGCGAGACGGCCGACGGCGCCTGGTTCAACGACCTCAAGAAGAAGGCGACCGACATTTCAGAGATGCGCGACACGCTGATCTTCGGACAGGCGTTCCAGGGAGGCGCTTCCTCGGACCCTTTGGCGGCCGTTGCGGCATTGGCGGATGATGCGGAAATCTGCGGCTGCAACGGCGTCTGCAAGGGAAAGATCACCGGCGCGATTACGGCCAAGGGCCTGACCGGCCTCGACGACGTGCGCGCCCACACCAAGGCTTCCGCTTCGTGCGGCTCATGCACGGGCTTGGTCGAGCAGCTCCTGAAGCTCACGCTGGGCGACGCTTACAATCCGGCGGCGGTGCAGCCGATGTGCGGCTGCACGTCACTCGGCCACGACGACGTGCGGCGCCTGATCAAGGCGAAGGGACTGAAGACGATACCCGCCGTCATGCAGGAGCTCGAATGGAAGAGCTCCTGCGGCTGCGCAAAATGCCGGCCGGCGCTCAACTACTATCTGGTCTGCGACTGGCCTGACCAATATGCCGACGACTATCAGTCGCGCTTCATCAACGAGCGCGTGCACGCCAACATCCAGAAGGACGGCACCTATTCGGTCGTGCCGCGCATGTGGGGCGGCGTCACCAGCGCCGGCGAACTGCGCGCCATCGCCGACGTGGTCGACAAGTTCCGCATCCCGACCGTGAAGGTGACCGGCGGTCAGCGCATCGACATGCTGGGCATCCGCAAGGAGGACCTGCCGGCGGTGTGGGCCGATCTCGGCAAGGCCGGTTTCGTCTCCGGCCACGCCTATGCCAAGGGTCTGCGCACGGTGAAGACCTGCGTCGGTTCCGACTGGTGCCGTTTCGGCACGCAGGATTCGACGGGGCTCGGCATCCGCATCGAGAAATTCATGTGGGGTTCCTGGACGCCGGCCAAGGTGAAGATGGCGGTGTCGGGATGCCCACGCAACTGCGCCGAAGCGACCTGCAAGGATGTCGGCGTGGTCTGCGTCGACTCCGGTTACGAGATCCATTTCGCCGGCGCCGCCGGCCTCGACATCAAGGGCACCGAAGTGCTCGGCCTGGTCAAGACCGAGGACGAGGCGCTGGAGGTGATCGTGGCGCTCGTCCAGATGTATCGCGAGCAGGCCCGCTATCTGGAGCGCATCTACAAATGGGCCAAGCGGATCGGCACCGCCGAGATCAAGCGGCAGATCCTCGACGACGCCGAGAAGCGCCGCGCCTATTTCGAGCGCTTCGTCTTCAGCCAGAAATTCGCGCAGGTCGATCCATGGTCCGAGCGCGTCTCCGGCAAGGACAAACACGAGTTCCGGCCGCTTGCCACCGTCGGCTTTGCGGAGGCGGCGGAGTGATGGAGAGGTTTGCATCCGGCAGGACAGAGGGGGGCGCCTTGGCGCACTCATATCAAGCGAAGGCGACCCAATGACCTGGACATCGATCGGCTCCCTTTCCGACATCCCTCGCCGCGGTGCGCGCTGCGTGGCCACCCCGCACGGCAAGATCGCGGTCTTCCGTACGGCCGATGACCAGGTCTTTGCCATGGACGACCATTGCCCGCACAAGGGCGGCCCGCTGAGCCAGGGCATCGTCCACGGAGCGTCCGTGACCTGTCCGCTGCACAACTGGGTGATCTCGCTGGAGACCGGCAAGGCGCTCGGCGCCGACGAAGGCTCTGTCCGAACGATCCCGGTCAGGGTCGAGGGCGAACGGCTTTTCATCGCGCTCGAAGCGCTGGCCTCGAAAGCGGCCTGAGGCATGGAAGAAGCACGCGAGGTGAGGACCACCTGCCCCTATTGCGGGGTGGGATGCGGCGTGCTGGCCGAGATCGCCGCGGACGGCAAGACGACCGTCCGCGGCGATCCCGAGCACCCGGCCAATTTCGGCCGCCTCTGCTCGAAGGGATCGGCCCTTGCCGAGACGCTCGGCCTCGAAGGCCGCCTGCTTCAGCCGGAAATCCGTGGCAGGCAGGTTGGTTGGGACGAAGCGCTCGATCTTGTTGCCGCGAAATTCTTCCAGGCGATTGCCGAGCACGGGCCGGACTCGGTTGCCTTCTACGTCTCCGGCCAGTTGCTCACCGAGGACTATTACGTCGCCAACAAGCTGATGAAGGGTTTCATCGGCTCAGCCAACATCGACACCAATTCGCGGCTCTGCATGGCGTCGTCCGTCGCCGGCCATCGCCGCGCCTTCGGCGAGGACATCGTTCCCGGTGTCTATGAGGATTTCGAGTGCGCCGATCTCATCGTGCTCACCGGCTCCAACACCGCATGGTGTCATCCCGTGCTCTACCAGCGCATGCTCGCAGCACGCAGGGAGCGCGGGAGCAGGATCGTCTTCATCGATCCTCGGCGCACCGCCACGGCCGACGAGTGCGACCTGCATCTGGCGCTCGATCCTGGCACGGATGTGCTTCTGTTCAATGGGCTGCTGGCGCATCTCGTCCAGACCGGAAAGATCGATGTCGATTTCATCCGCGACAATACCTCCGGCTTCGACGCTACGGCCGCTTTGGCCGGCGCCGACGCGCCGTCGATCGCGCGCGTCGCGAAAGGCTGCGGGCTGGCCGTCGCCGACGTCCAGGCTTTCTATGAACTCTTTGCCGGCACCGAGCGGACCGTCACCGTCTACAGCCAGGGCGTCAACCAGTCGGCGCATGGAACCGACAAGGTCAATGCCATCATCAATTGCCATCTCGCCACCGGCCGCATCGGCAAGCCCGGCACGGGACCGTTCTCGGTCACCGGGCAGCCGAACGCGATGGGCGGCCGCGAGGTGGGAGGTCTGGCCAACCAGCTCGCCGCCCATATGGACTTCGCCGATGAGGCCAACATCGACCGGGTCTCCCGCTTCTGGAACGCGCCCAATGTCGCGCGGCGCGGCGGCCTGAAGGCCGTGGACATGTTCCAGGCGGTCGCCGACGGCCGCATCAAGGCGCTGTGGGTGATGGGCACCAATCCGGCGGTCTCGATGCCGGACGCTTCGCGTGTGCGCGCTGCCCTGTCCAAATGCGATTTCGTCGCCGCCTCGGATGTGACCCGCACCGACACCACGCGCTATGCCGACGTGCTGCTGCCGGCCGCCGCCTGGGGCGAGAAGGACGGCACGGTCACCAATTCGGAACGGCGCGTCTCGCGCCAGCGACCGTTCCTGCCGCCGCCCGGCGAGACAAGAACCGACTGGCGCATCATCTGCGAGGTCGCCACCCGCATGGGCTTCGGCGATGCCTTCGCCTATCGGACACCGTCCGAGATCTTCCGCGAGCATGCCGCGCTGTCCGCTTTCGAGAACGACGGCCAGCGCCTGTTCGACCTCGGCGGCCTGGCTGACCTCGGCGATGCTGACTACGCTGCCCTCGCTCCGCGCCACTGGCCCGCGCCGGAGCGGCGCGAGCGCCAGACAAGGCTGTTTGCCGACGGCCGCTTCGCCACACCCGACGGCCGCGCGCGCTTCGTGCCTGTGCGCCAGGAGGCGACGGCTTTCACGGTCGACACCGACTACCCGCTTGCCTTGAACACCGGCCGGCTGCGCGACCAGTGGCACACCATGACGCGCACCGGCAACGTGCCGCGCCTGATGGCCAACGCGCCGGAACCTGCTGTCGACCTCAATCCGGTGGACGCCGCCGAGCATCATCTGAAGGACGGCGACCTCGCGCATCTTTCGACGCGCTTCGGCTTCGTTCGCGCAAAAGTGCGCATCACGGAGGCGCAGCGGCGCGGCCAGGCCTTCATGCCCATGCACTGGAGCGGTCATTTCGCGGCCAAGGCCGCCGCAGGCCTGTTGTCCTCGCCCGTCACCGATCCGCATTCCGGCCAGCCGGAGCTCAAGCATGTCCCGGTCAGGATCGTACGCGAGAACACCGGCTGGGCCGGCGTGCTCATCACGCGGCGGGATCTCAGGCCAACCGGTTTCGTCCATTGGAGCCGGCACGCGGTCGAGGGCGGCTGGATCTACGAGCTGACCGGAACCGAGCCGCCGGACCAGGGCATTCTCCTGGCGCGCAAGCTGTTCGCCGTTCAACGGCACGATCATCTGCTCGAATACACCGATCGCAGAGGGCTCGCCTATCGCGCCGCTGCCATCGACGAAGGTGGCACCATGGCCGAGGCCCTGCTGGTCGCCGCTCCAGACCAACTGCCGATGCGGGACTGGCTGGTGTCACTCTTGGCCACCCGCCAGCCGCTATTGCCTGCCGATCGCCATGCGCTTTTGTCCGGACGCTCGCCGGTACCCATGCCCGCAATTGGGCGAGTCGTCTGCTCGTGCTTCCATGTCGGGGCAAACCAGCTCGCTTCGGCCGTCGCTTCGGGATGCGACAGTCTGGAGGCGATCGGCGCGACGCTGCGCGCCGGCACCAACTGCGGCTCGTGCCGCTCGGAAATAAGAGCGATCATCGACGCCCGACAGATTCAGGCGGCCGAGTGAAAGGGCTCGGCTTAAATTACCGCCTCCTCGGGAAACGGCTCTGCGAGCTCAGGCATCCAGACGACAAACACGACAAGCCGGCCTAAGCCCTGCTTGGTACGCTTGCTGCGTCAGGCCGTTTCGATCCGGGTTCCCCCGATAGCGTACTGGCGCCAGCTCGGTTGCATCGGCCGGCCGCACGGCCGGGTCCAAATTTATCGGAACGTTTTCGTCGCAGGTTCATTGGGCGTTGATCAAGTCTTCGGCAAGCGCACCAAATTCTGGGAGAACCGTCATGAAAGTGCAGGAGTGCATGACCAAGGACGTACGAATTGCGACCGCAGAAGCAACTCTGCGTGATGTGGCCCAGGCTATGGCCGTTCTGGACGCTGGACTCATTCCCGTTGCCGACAACGATCGGCTGGTCGGCATGGTGACCGACCGAGATATCGCCGTTCGGGGGGTTGCCTTGGGAATGGGGCCAGACTCTCCCGTGCGAGATGTCATGACGACCGATGTCAAATATTGCTTCGAGGATGAGGAAATCAGCGACGTGCTTCGGAACATGAGCGATATCCAGGTACGGCGCCTTCCCGTGCTCAATAGGGACAAACGACTGGTGGGCATTGTCTCGCTCGGCGATCTCGCCGGAAATGACGAAGCTGCTCATGCGGGAAAGGCACTGGAAGGCATCTCTCAGCCAGGCGGTCAGCACTCGCAAACTAAGCATTGACACGTGGAAGTGCCCGCCGCCGAGGCGAAGACGTCCGTTCCTGACCCGAAAAGGCCGTTGGTGAAATATCTCGGTGGTTGGTTCTGCGAGCGCGGGCGCCTGGACGACAAGCCTGCATAACCTTTCTTGCCGGCAGATCGGTTTTGGCTTGCCGGCCGCCTTTGCTGGGCGGCAGGCCGAGCGTCTCGCGAAAATGCCTCGGAGACGTGCGAGGCGTTCTCGAAGCCGACTTCGATCGCGATCTCTACCATCGAAAAGCACGGCGTAAGAGTATTGGTTCAGCCCTGCAGCCGGACCTGCGGCAGCGCAGCGTCGAGCGACCGCTCGAACGCGTCAACCAGGGCATCGATCTGGGTCTCGGTGATGATCAGCGGCGGACAGAAGGCGATGGCGTCGCCCATGTTGCGCGAGATGACGCCGTTCTGCTGCATGAAACCGTTGACCAGCGCGCCGAGCGCGGCCGGCTTGCCCCACGGCGCCTTGCTCGCCTTGTCGGCGACCAACTCGACGGCGGCAATCAGGCCGACGCCGCGCACCTCGCCCACCAGCGGATGCGAGATGAGCTTGCGCAGCCTGGCCTGCAAATGGGCGCCGACCTTGCGCGCGTTGCCGACGAGGTCGCGCTCCTCGATCAGCTTGATATTTTCCAGCGCGACCGCCGCCGCGACCGGATGCCCGCCGCCGGTGAAGCCGTGGCCGAACGTGCCGATGCGGTTGCTCTCGTCGGCGATCGGCTCGAACACACGATCGTTGATCAGCAGTGCCGAGATCGGCAGGTAGGAAGACGAGATCTGCTTCGACAGCACCATGATGTCCGGCTTGATGCCGAAGGTCTGCGAGCCGAACATCTGGCCGGTGCGGCCGAAGCCGCAGATCACCTCGTCGGCCACCAGCAGGATGCCGTATTTCGACAGCACCGTCTGGATCTTTTCCCAATAGCCGGCGGGCGGCACGATGACACCGCCGGCGCCCATGATCGGCTCGCCGATGAAGGCGGCGATAGTTTCCGGTCCCTCGGTGAGGATCAATTTCTCGAGATCGTCGGCCAGCCGGCTGGAGAACTGCTCCTCGCTTTCGCCGGGCTCGGCATCGCGCCAGTGATGCGGCGTCGACGTGTGCAGGATATTGGCGATCGGCAGGTCGAAGGAAAGATGATTGTTCGGCAGCCCGGTCAGGCTGGCGGACGCGATGGTGACGCCGTGATAGCCGCGCTTGCGGCTGATGATCTTCTTGCGCACCGGCTGGCCGAGCGCGTTCGACCGGTACCAGATCATCTTGATCGCCGTGTCGTTGGCCTCGGAACCGGAATTGGTGAAATAGGCCTTGCTCATCGGCACCGGCGCCATCTGCACCAGCTTCTCGGCCAGGTCGATCAGTGGCGAATGCGCCTTCGAGCCGAAGTCGTGATAGAAGGGCAGCTTCGACATCTGCCGTGTGGCGGCCTCGACCAGCCGCTTTTCCGAGAAGCCGACGGCGACGCTCCAAAGGCCCGCCATCGCCTCGATATAGCGGTTGCCGGCGATGTCCTCGACATAGACGCCGTCGCCCTTTTCGATGACCAGCGGACCCGTCTCCTGATGCTTACGGGCATTGGTGTAGGCGTGCATGTGGTAGCGGATGTCGCGGGCTTCAGGGGAATTCGGTCTGGCGTCCATGATGGCTCCTGTCTGCGGGCGCAAGCGAAAATAGGACCCCTCCCCCTGTCGAGAAACTCCGGGAATCCGCCTCGCATCCGCTGCTTGATGCCTCATGGCGAGATGCGGCTGCAAGGGCCGCCGTGTCACAATCGATAGCGCCATGAGATTTCCAAGCTGGATCAAGACGGTATAGTGCAAGAGCACGCGTACGCAACCAAAGAGACGCGATATGGAACAGGTCGACTGCATAGTTGCCGGGGCCGGCGTCATCGGCCTTGCGATCGCGCGCGGCCTGGCGGCGCGGGGCCTCGACACGCTGATCCTCGAAGCGGCGAATGCCATCGGCACCGAGACGAGCTCGCGCAATTCGGAAGTCATCCATGCCGGTATCCACTATCCGCAAGGATCACTCAAGGCCCGGCTCTGCGTTGCCGGACGCGACATGCTCTACCGCTACGCGATGGAACGCTCGATCCCGCACCGGCGTTGCGGAAAGCTGATCGTCGCGACCGACGAAGCACAGGAGCCCGTGCTCGCCACGATCCGCGCCGGTGCGGCCGCTTGCGACGTCGCCGATCTGCGCTTCCTCTCCGCCGCCGAGGCGCAAGCTCTGGAGCCGGCGCTGCATTGCACGAAGGCGCTGCTCTCGCCCTCGACGGGCATCATCGACAGCCACGCGCTGATGCTGACGCTGCTCGGCGACGCCGAGGAAAACGGCGCGATGCTCTCACTCAACACACGCATCGTTTCGGGCCGTATCGAGCCCGGCCAAATCGTGCTCCAGACGACCGACACGGCGAGTGGCGAAAGTTTCGAGATCGCCACGTCGCGTCTCGTCAACGCGGCCGGCCTGGGCGCGGTCGCGCTGGCCGGCGCGCTCGAAGGATTTGGCCGGCGGTTCCTGCCCACGCTTCGCTACGCCAAGGGCAATTACTTTTCGGTGGCCGGCCGCGCGCCCTTCTCGCACCTCGTCTATCCGGTGCCTGAACCTGGTGGGCTTGGCGTCCATCTGACGCTCGACCTTGCCGGCACGGCCCGGTTCGGACCGGATGTCGAATGGACGGACATGCTCGACTACCGGGTCGATCCGGCCCGCGGCGAACGCTTCTACGCTGCGATCCGCAAATACTGGCCGGAACTGGCCGACGGCAGCCTGCAGCCGGCCTATAGCGGCATCCGGCCGAAGCTCGGCGGCCCGGGCGAAGCCAACAGCGACTTCGTCATCCAGGATGCCTCGATCCATGGCATTGCGGGGCTGGTCAATCTGTTCGGCATTGAAAGTCCCGGCCTGACTTCGAGCCTGGCGATCGCCGAGCATGTGACGCGCATCATTGCGCCGGCGAGAGAGCGGGCCGATGTCGCCGCCGTATCGTGAGCCGATTTGCGCCGGAAGCGGGCGCTGACCTGTCGCGCCCTTCCGGATTTGTCAGTCGCCTCTAACCTGGCTCGGCATCGGCGAGTTCCTCGGCGGCTTCATCGACGCCTTGCGCAGCCGCCCGCTCGAGCCAGATCCGGGCGGCGGGCAAGTCGTGTTCACCGGCGATACCCTTGGAGAGATAGCGGCCCAGCATGAGCTGCGCATGTCCATGACCTCGTTCGGCGGCGGCTGCGAACCATTTCTGCGCCGCCTTGCGATCGAGAGACAGGCCCTGCCCGGTCTCGTAGAGCGCCCCGATCGCGAACATCGCCCCGGCATGGCCCGCAGCGGCAGCCTGCTTGAAGAGATGCGCCGAGGATGCAAACGAGCGTTCTCCGCCAAGCCCGTTGTAAAGCATTTCGGCGAGAGCCACCTGCGCGTCCACCATGCCGGCGTTGGCGGCCCGCTCGAACCAGATACGGGCCTCGCTCTGGTCGGCGGTCACGCCGCGGCCCTCCTGAAGCATGCGAGCATACATATATTGCGCCTCGGCCACGCCTTCGGCCGCGCGCCTCGTCCATTGCGCCGCCCGCTCCTGGTCCTTGCGCACGCCGACTCCCTCGGCGAAACAGAGCCCGAGATTGAAGGCCGCGACCAGGTCACCCGACGAAGCCGTCGCCCCAAACCACGCTGCGACGTTGATGCCGTCGTCCGCTTCGCCGCCGCCTTCGAGGACAAGGTTCGCCAGATCGACTTGCGATTGGCGATTGCCGTCATTGGCGGCGGCGCGCAGCCAGCGCGTTCCTTCCTCCGCGTCCTGGGCCACGCCGTTTCCCGACAGATAGAGCGACGCCAAAGCGCGGGCAGCCAGCTGATGGCCCCCCTCCGCGGCCCGCCGATACCATGTCGCGGCTTCGGCATAGTCCGGTCGGGAGCCTCTCACATAGTGTTCGCCGAGGCGATGCGCGGCGTCGAGATTTCCGGCCAGTGCCGCGCGGCGCATCCAGGCCTCGCCGGCGACCGGATCCTGCCGCGATAGGCTGCCATCGATCAGCGCGAGACCCAGCCGTAACTGAGCCGGGACGAAGCCTTTTTCCGCGGCAAGCTGATAGAGCTGCTCAGCCGACTCCAGGTCGACGGGCAGGCCCATTCCGTGCTCGGTGAGGACCGCAAGAAAATAGATCGCCGTCGGCAGGCCGGCATCCGCGGCGCGCCGCAGCTCCACGGCGATCCTGACCCTCTGCTCCGGCTGCTTGCGTCGGGCGAGCGAAAGGGCAAGGCCGAGGCATCCTTCCGGACAGCCGGCAGCCGCTGATTTCTCGTACCAGCAATGCGCGGCATCGAGATCGCGCATGGCCTTCGGGCCTTTGGTCAGGATGTAGCCGAGTATTGCCTGCCCGGTTGCGGAGCCGGCCTCCGCCGCTTTTCGGGCGAACTGGAGCGCCGTCTCGAAATCAGGGGCTTGCGAGAATTCCGATTTGAAAAGGTTTTCCGAATTGGCGCCGCCTCCGCCGTCTTCCTGCCCTGCCAGTCCGGCCACGCAAAGCGCGGCAAAAAGCGCCTGCGCGTCGGCGCTTCCACGGTCGGCGGCCCGCCGCAGCCAGCGCGCGCCCTCCGATTGGCTCGCCGGCACGCCGAGGCCTTCGAGGTAGCAGCGGGCAATCTGGTACTCGGCCTCCGGAATACCGGCACGGGCGGCGGTCGCCATGAGGGGAAAGGCTTCGGCGGGCTTTCCAGTTTCGGCAAGCCGCATCGCTCTGCGCAGCGCCAGCGCCGGGTGGATGCGTCCTGTCAGCCGATCCAGGATCGCCATGTCACGGCTCCCGCATCGCTTCCTGACCGATCGGCAGCATCGCGCCGAGAATGTATTTGAGGACGGTGCGGCGACCTACCTTCACGTCGGCGGTGACCGGCATGCCGGGGCTTACCGCGAAGTCGGCGGGCACACCGTGGAGAGCGACATTGTCGATGGAAATCTGCGTGCGGTAGAACAGGTCGGCATCGGCGGGCAGCATCGCCAACGAGCTGTTCGGCTCGCGCGCCTGCTCCCTGGCCGAGAACGAGTCCGGGCTGACTGTGCGGACGGTTCCGTGCGCCAGGCCATATTGCGAATAGGGGAAGGTATCGAACTTGATTGCCACGGGATCGCCGACATGAACGAAACCGCTGCTGCGGCCGACAATGTTCGTCTCGATCTCGAGCACCGCGTCCGCCGGAACCAGCGTGATCAATCGCTCGCCGGACTGCAGGACCGAGCCGACGGAGACCTTGGCCACCGACTGGACCGTGGCGTCGGCTTCGCTCCTCAGCTCCACCAGCTGCTTGCGAAGCTTCGCCTTGTTGAGCAGCTCGCGGGCGTCGGACATCCGCGAATTGGCTTCCGACAGGCTCTGCGAGACGTCGGCGCGCCAGCTTTGGATGTAGCCGTCACGCTCTGCCGCAATTGCAGCCTGCTGGCGCTTGGCCGCCTCGGTCGTCTGCTCGGCATTGCTGAGCGAGCGCGACATTTCCGCCGAATTGTCCTCGGCGATAAGCGTGTTGAGGCGGCTTCCGACCTGTCTTTCTTCGAGTTGCTGACGCATCTTTTCGATCGACGCCGCCACTGCCAGCCGTTGCCGATAGCCGTCGGCATCGGACTGCGAGCGTGAGATGACGGAACTGAGCTCGTCTTTCTGCCGGTCGAAGCTTTCCAATTTTGCGTCATAGACCGCCTTGCGGCGATCGAAGATCGATGCCTGTAATGTCCAGCTCGGGTCCAGCCCGTCGTAGCTGAAAGGCTTTCCATCGGCTTCCGCCCTCAAGCGCGCCACCTCGGCTTCGAGCGTCGTGACCTGCGTGGCCAAGGCGGTGAGGTCGGCCGAGGCAAAGGTGGCGTCGAGACGGGCGAGCACCTGCCCGGTCTTCACACGCTGTCCTTCGCGCACCTCGATCGAGCGGACGATCGCTGTCTCCAGCGGCTGGATGATGATGTTGGGCGTCTGCGAGACCACCAGGCCCCTCGTCGTGACCACCTGGTCGACCGGTATCAAGGCCGCAAGCGTGATCAACGCGACCACCATGCTCGTGATGATCCAGACGATGCCGCGCGCCACCCGTGGAATGGGCGCGTTGGCGACAGCCGTCGACGGCCACTGGAATTCGAGGATCGCGGGCGCGGTCGGATCGCTGGCCTCCGCCCGGCGCCGTCGGACAGGAAGGGTGGAATAGGTGGTGCTGCTCATGGCCAGGCGAGCTCAGACGGGCCGGGGCACGGCTGCCAGACGGCCATGGCGGCCATCAAGATGCCGGTTCTGCTGGAACCAAAGCTGGCGGTAGACGGCGCACCGCTCCAGAAGGACGGAATGCGGCGCAACATCGAGGACCTTGCCCTGATCCATGACCAGGATCTGGTCGCATTCGGTGAGCGAGGCAAGCCGGTGTGAGACGATGATAACCGTGCGCCCGCTGGCGATGCGCATGAGATTGGCGCTGACCACCGCCTCGCTCTCAGGGTCGAGCGCGCTCGTCGCTTCGTCCAGGATCAGGACGGTCGGATCGTGGATGAGCGCGCGGGCGATCGCCAGCCGCTGCCTCTGGCCGCCCGACAGGTTGGGCGACCCTTCCTCGATGTAGGTGTCGTATCCGTTCGGCATCCGTTCGATGAACTCGGCGGCACCAGCCAACTGCGCGGCGCGCATGGCGTCGGAAAGCGTCAGTCCGGGACGACCGGCGATGATATTGTCCCTGATCGAACCGCGGAAAAGGAAATTGTCCTGGAGCACCACGCCCAGTCCCTGGCGAAGATGGCGCAGGTTGATTTCCTTGAGGTCGACGCCGTCAAGCTTGAGGAATCCGCTGTAATCGCGATTGATCCCCTGCAAGAGGCGCGCGATCGTCGATTTTCCGGATCCGCTGCGCCCGACGATGCCGAACATCGAGCCTGCCGGAATCTCGAAGCTGACCCGGTCGAGCGCCGGCGTCTTGGTGCCGATGTAGCTGAAGGTGAGATCGCTGAAGCTGATTTCGCCGACGATTTTTGGCCGCAAGCCCGCGGAATTGGAGCTGCTTTCCAACGGGCGGTTGAGCACCGATGCCGCCTCGCCGATCGCGGCTCCGACCTCCTCGTAGTCTTCGACCAGCCGGGCAAGGCCGACCAGCGGCTGCGCGACGCGCTGCGCGATCATCATGAAGGCGAACAGGCTGCCGACCATGTAGCCCGAGCGGTCGTTCATGGCGAGATAGGCGCCGATCAGCATGGTGCCGAGGACCATGACGCGTTCGATAGGCGTGACGAGGGTTTGCGGCCAGTTGGCGAGCTGACCGAAGGCGAGACGCGCCTTGCCGGCATCCGCCACCCGTTCGTCCCACAGCGCCTTGCGTTGCGGTTCGAGGCCGAGCGCCTTCACCGTCTTTATGCCGACGACGGTTTCGCCGAGCGCCGCCGATTTCCAGGTCTCGGCATCGACCACTTGCTGGTATCTTCGGCGCAGCGGCACAAGGAAGGCGAAGATGATCGAGACGATCACGACCGCGCAGGCGAGCACCATCCAGGCGAGCGTGGCGTTGATGTAGAAAATGACCGGGATCAGCACGGCGAGCGTGATCAGATCCAGGAACGTGGTGAGAAGCTTTCCCGTCAGGAACTCGCGGATGCGATAGACCTGGGCGAGATGGTATAGGGTTTCGCCGGCCGGATGACGCTCGAAATAGTCCAGCGGCAGGCGCAGGAGCCGGCTGAAGACGTGCAGGTTCAGCTTGGTGTCCAGCCGCGCGCCGACGACGTTGACGATCAGTCGCCGCGCGTGACCGAGCAGCGTCTCGTAGACGAAGACGACGGCTATGATCGCACTCAGCAACGCCAGGGTCGAGATGCTGGAGAACTGCAGCACCTTGTTGACCACCGTCATGACGATAAGGGGGGGCAGGATGGTCAGGACGGAGAGCGTGAAGGAGGCGATGCCAATGTCGCGCAAGGGCCGGCTTTCGAGCCGCACGAGATCGACCAACCAGCCGAAGGTGAAGGGCGCGTCCGCTGCGATGTACGACCGCGCCGGCCGCAGCAGAACGGCCTCGCCCGACCACACCTGCAGTAGTCGCAGCTCGTCGATGGCTACGCCTTCCGCATCGTCCGGCACATCGACGCTCTTCAGGTAAACGACATTGCGCTCGGCGCTGGCCCCGGTAAGAAGGCCTGCTCCGCCGTCACTGAACAAAAGGACGACAGGCCCTGTCTGCTCGAAGCGCAGGAGATGTGACCAGCGGATGCGAACCGCGCGCGACCACATCCCGCCATTCTGCGCCCATTGGGAAAGATCGGCGGCGTTTGCAAACTTGCCCGCGCTCGCCGCCCTGAATTCGTTCGGGTCGAGTTCGAAACCGTGATAACGCGCGACCCGGATCATCGCCTTGAGGCGCGGCGCGACGTGCTCGAACTCGGCGGGACCGCCGGGAAACCGCCCCGCTCCGCTCTCACTGCCAGCTTTGCCGACCGCGTCCGCTTCCGCGTCGGAGCGGGTCGGGGTCGGTTGGGCCACCGGGCTCAAATATGCGCTCACCCTGCACTCCCCCTGCGACCTGCAAGCGAGGGCATGCTCCCGGCGCGCTGCGTCAGCCGGGGTTTCTGACAAGCCTCATCATAGTCCGGAATTGACCGCGGGACGAGCCCATTGCCCGCGCCGGAATCACGAGCATGCGGGCCCTGCGTTTCCGCAAGGCCCGCGCGCGCTGTTTTCGACCAACACTCACTCATTCGGCTTGAGAATATCCTTCAGAGCCTTCTTCAGCGTGTCATCGGTCTGGGCATAGCCGGCACCCTGCTTGCCCTTGTCCGAAGTCAGGTCGGAGGTCGCGCCGGACGGCTTGTTCTGGCTTTGGCCGAAGCCCTTGACCGTGCTGAGGACGTTCAAGAGATCGGTCGTCACCGAGCCGACAGCCTGGCTGACGAGCTGCTTGAGAGAGCCGTTGCCGCCGCCAGTGCCGCCGCCGTCGGACTGCAGGAACTTCTTGGTGTCCGTCAGCCCCAGCGTGTTGGCCGAGACCGTGGCGTTGCCGCCACCGTTGCCTTTGCCTTGGCCGCCGGCAGAGTTGCCCTGTCCCTGGTGCGAGCTGTTGTCGCCATTGTTATGGTCGCCGGAATTACCGGGCGCGTCCTGCTGGCCATTGCCATGCCCGTTATTGCCCTGCGGACCATGATCGCCGGTGTCACCGCCTGGGCCGGTCGCTCCGGTTGCCCCTGTCGGACCAGTCGCGCCAGTGGCTCCGGTCGAGCCGGTTGCTCCGGTTGAACCGGTGGCTCCAGTTGCTCCAGTAGCGCCGGTCGCACCCGTGGCTCCAGTTGCGCCGGTTGCACCTGTGGCACCAGTCGCACCCGTGGCTCCAGTTGCTCCGGTTGCACCTGTGGCTCCGGTCGCGCCTGTGGCTCCAGTTGCTCCGGTCGCACCCGTGGCTCCAGTTTCACCTGTAGCGCCGGTGGCTCCAGTAGCACCGGTTGCACCCGTGGCTCCGGTCGCGCCAGTCGCTCCGGTTGCACCTGTGGCTCCAGTAGCGCCCGTCGCGCCAGTAGCTCCGGTCGCACCCGTGGCTCCAGTTTCACCTGTAGCGCCGGTGGCTCCAGTAGCGCCGGTCGCACCCGTGGCTCCAGTCGCACCGGTCGCGCCGGTCGCACCTGTGGCTCCAGTAGCGCCCGTCGCGCCAGTAGCTCCGGTCGCACCTGTGGCTCCAGTAGCGCCGGTCGCACCCGTGGCTCCAGTAGCGCCGGTTGCACCCGTGGCCCCGGTCGCGCCAGTGGCTCCGGTCGCGCCAGTAGCTCCAGTCGCGCCAGTGGCTCCAGTAGCGCCGGTCGCTCCGGTTGCACCTGTGGCTCCGGTCGCACCCGTGGCACCAGTCACTCCGGTCGCGCCGGTAGCTCCGGTTGCACCCGTGGCTCCGGTCGCACCCGTGGCACCAGTTGCTCCGGTGGCACCAGTAGCTCCAGTAGCTCCAGTCGCGCCTGTGTCACCAGTCGCGCCGGTCGCTCCCGTGGCACCAGTTGCTCCGGTCGCGCCTGTCTCACCGGTCGCGCCAGTGGCTCCAGTCGCGCCGGTCGCTCCCGTGGCACCAGTTGCTCCGGTCGCGCCTGTCTCACCGGTCGCGCCAGTGGCACCAGTCGCGCCAGTCGCG
Source organism: Mesorhizobium sp. WSM4884 (assembly GCF_029625675.1). NCBI lineage: Bacteria > Pseudomonadati > Pseudomonadota > Alphaproteobacteria > Hyphomicrobiales > Phyllobacteriaceae > Mesorhizobium > Mesorhizobium sp. WSM4884. The sequence continues at coordinate 13,963 of NZ_JARTVO010000001.1, read as the reverse complement.
CCTGTGGCTCCGGTAGCACCGGTGGCTCCGGTTTCGCCGGTCGCACCCGTGGCACCAGTCGCGCCGGTCGCACCTGTGGCTCCGGTCGCCCCCGTTGCGCCTGTGGCACCGGTCGCACCTGTGGCTCCAGTTTCGCCGGTCGCGCCAGTGGCCCCGGTTGCGCCAGTGGCTCCGGTCGCGCCGGTGGCTCCAGTAGCGCCGGTTGCACCCGTGGCACCAGTCGCTCCGGTCGCGCCAGTGGCTCCGGTCGCGCCGGTTGCACCTGTGGCTCCGGTTTCGCCGGTCGCACCCGTGGCTCCAGTTGCTCCGGTCGCACCCGTGGCTCCAGTCTCACCGGTCGCACCTGTGGCTCCGGTTGCACCCGTGGCTCCGGTAGCACCGGTATCGCCAGTAGCACCCGTAGCTCCGGTTGCGCCAGTATCGCCAGTCGCACCTGTGGCGCCCGTTGCACCGGTCGCACCTGTGGCGCCAGTATCGCCGGTCGCGCCTGTTGCACCCGTGTCACCAGTCGCACCCGTAGCGCCGGTCGCGCCGGTGTCGCCAGTCGCGCCTGTGGCGCCAGTATCGCCGGTCGCACCTGTGGCACCCGTGGCTCCAGTATCGCCGGTCGCGCCTGTTGCACCCGTGTCACCAGTCGCACCCGTAGCGCCGGTCGCGCCTGTCGCACCGGTGGCACCTGTGGCGCCAGTATCGCCGGTCGCACCCGTGGCTCCAGTATCGCCGGTCGCGCCTGTTGCACCGGTGTCGCCAGTCGCACCTGTAGCGCCGGTATCACCCGTAGCACCTGTGGCACCCGTATCGCCGGTCGCACCGGTATCCCCCGTGGCACCTGTCGCACCCGTATCACCTGTCGCGCCAGTCGCACCGGTATCGCCTGTCGCTCCAGTCGCACCAGTGGCCCCGGTCGCGCCTGTGGCGCCGGTAGCACCCGCCGGGCCTGTTGCACCCTGAGCGCCGGTAGTCGTGACGGTCAAAAGCCCCCCGGTAAAGTGATCGCCATCGTTGCCCGGGGCGCCAACGTTATTGATGGGCGCGGTCGTGAAAGTATAGGTCGGCGGAATGGTGGGGGGAACAACAGGGTCAAGCGTACCGTACAGGCGGAACCCAGAGTCATAAATAAGATAGGTATGCGTAGAATCCGGAACCGTTATAGTGATTGAAAAGTTCGGCGCGACTCCGTTTGCCGATGACGGAAGATTAAAACTTCCGACTACTGTGTCATCTGTAGTTGCTGCTGTGCCGTTCGTATCGACGAGATAGTAAGTATTAATACTTTTACTTGAGCCAGCATCCACTGTTCCAGTGAGCGTCAAATCGCCCGCAGCAAGAACCCCCGCGTAAGCTGCCACGCCTTCCGCGGTCAATGGTGGCAAGGCACCAGCCGATATCTCCCAGGCGCCGCCCAGAGCGGCTGCGCCAACCAGCGACGTCGAGGCACGAACATCCGCGCCCACCGCCTCCTCCAGAGCCGCCAAGAACCTCTCGCCAGCATCGCCGGATGCCGTTTCGCAGCTCCAGAGCCGAAGCTCGCCATGCACTGCGAGTGCCCTGCCGATTGCAACGAAATCATCGGCCTGTTCCTTCAATGAGGCGGCCGACCAGTCTCCTCCAGCTAGCTTCACGCGCCCCGGCGCGCCATGCGCCATGATGTGGACCGCGTCGAGTTCCTCCTGCCCTTCGAGGGCAGCGGCAATCTGTTGCGCGGCCGGTCGGCGGCTATCGAGCGCGACAGCCCGCACTTCGGGCCTCAAATTGCCGAGAACGGTCTGGATGTCGGAAATTGAAGAATCCACAAAGAGAATTTCAGAGGCACGGGCCATGACTGGCTCCTGTTGGCGTCAAATTCAATTCACGGGGAAACCGCCCACCGTTTTGGCGGGCGAGCGACAGGCAATGGATCGGACGGGATCACCTTCCGGATGCCCCGACGGCTCCGTCGGGTCTTTGAATAGTGGGGATCTCTACCCGCAGGAAGCTGGCGACCTGGAAGTTCCCCCCATCATCAAACGTGCCGATCGCCAATGAACCGGCGCTGCTTGGGACTTTGACCGTGAGCGCGACAGCGAGGCTTCGCTTGACGGCCTTGGGGAGCATGACCTGGCCCACGATCGCGCTTTTTGCCGTATCCAGGATGAAATAGGTTGCGTTCTCGGTCGTGTCGCCGATGGGCAAGACGCCGCGAACCGTGACTTCCATGACCGCAAAGCTTGCTGTGTAGCTCATCACATCCTCCTCGGTCGGCCTGCGCCGCTGTTTGTCCTGTCTCGTTCCTTGTCTTCAGTCGGTGCCCGGCGCTCGCAACCGGGCCGGGCGGGCCACAGTAACGGACGCCAAGGATTGTCGAATTCGGGAAGGGCCCTGTCGTTCACTGAACGAAATCATCGCCGAGCGCCTGCCGATCGCTGGGCGACCGTTGCGGGCAGAAAGATTCGGAGGAGTCAGGCGCGGGGCCAAGGCCGCATCGGCGCGGCACCCGCAGGTGGGCGGCAACACTCGAACCACTGTTCAACTCCATCACGCGTGTCGCGATCGCTCGGCGACGACCTGCGAGGGAACCCGGACTACTTGCGAGGGAACATCGATTGGGAATCGTCGAGCCTGGCTGACAGGCTGATGTTGAAACGACGGCACGCGCGTGTGCTGTCAAAGCCCCCTCGCAGGAGGTGGCTTTGTTCCCGGATACTCCACTAGCTTCGCAGACATCCGCAAACCCACGGCGTCCCCGCCCGGTCTGCGGCTACCCTCCCGTTGCATTAGATATTAGTAAATTCGAAATTTATAAACTTGTAAATGGGTTGGTTTACAACTTATGAACTATAAAGTTGTGGCCGGCCCATGGCCCCGGTCCGAACGGCGTTGAAAATCCGAGGCTTAGAGTCGGTCCGCCGTCGCGCGAAAAAAATCGCGTCGGAGCTGAAGATTGTTCCGACGAGCAAGCCTGGCCGCGGCGAAAGATGCCGGCTGACGATGGAGCGGATGCATCGGGTGCGGGGACGGAAAATGCAACTGGCCGTAAAGCCTTTGGCTGGTCGCACGATCTGGGCGACGAGCACCATAGAGTGTAAAAATCGGACCGATCCTCATCTAAAGGGATCAGTGTTCCAGATGACGCCGCAATGCGAATATGGCCTTGGTCCGCAGCCATCAGGGAGCCCTACAGTCGGCAAATGACGAACGGCAAGCGACTCTGCTTCAACATGATCGCCGGGAACGGACAGACGCGCAGCGTGCGCCGTTCCACCGAGGGATTGGCATGAGCACCATCGGCCTGTGCATGATCGTCAAGAACGAGGCCAAGGTCATCTTGAACTGCCTCGCCAGCGCACTTCCGCTCGTCGACTATGTGCTCGTCGTCGACACGGGCTCCACCGACGGCACGCAAGATGTAATCCGCGATTTCCTGGCCACCCACAACGTCCAAGGTGCCGTCATCGACGAGCCATGGCGGGATTTTGCATATAACCGCAGCTTCGCCCTCGAGCAGTTGCGCGAGGTGGAATGGGTCGACTATGCGATGATCATCGATGCCGATGACGTGCTGATCGTCGATCGCGACTTCGAGCCGATTGCATTCAAGTCGCGGATGGAACACGATCTGTATGACGTCGAGGTGTCGCATGGCGACATCTCTTTCTACCGCCCGCAGATTTGCCGCAACCGGCTGCCCTTCTCCTTCAAAGGTGTGCTGCACGAATATCTCGAGGCGCCTCCCGGGCCGATCACAAGGCTGAACGCCGAGGGCTTCCGCATTGCGACCGGACGTGGCGGAGCCCGCAGTCAGAACCCAAGGAAATATCAGGATGATGCGGCTGTCTTGGAGAACGCGCTCGCAACCGAGACCGACCCGTTCCTGATATCGCGCTACACGTTCTATCTCGCGCAGAGCTACAGGGATTGCGGCGAGCGCGAGAAGGCGCTGGAATACTACCTGAAGCGCGCCGATCTGGGTTTCTGGAACGAGGAGGTCTATGTGAGCCTCCTCGAAGCGGGCAACATGATGGCGGCCCTCGAGCGGCCATTCGAAGAGGTCGTCGGCGCCTACGAGCGTGCGACCCAGACAGTGCCGGCCCGCGGGGAGGCGCTGCATGCGGCGAGCCGTTATTGCCGTAACCAGGGCAGGAACGCCGAAGGGCAGGAGTACGCGGGGCGCGGTTTGGACCTCAAGGCGCCAGCCGGCTTGTTCGTTCAGCCCTGGGTCTACGACTACGGACTGCTCGACGAGTTTTCCGTCAACGCGTACTGGGCCGGCGCATACCGCGAGTCACTCGATGCCTGCCTGAAATTGCTGACCTCCGACAAATCGCCGTCGGACATGCTGAAGCGCGTGGCGGCCAATGCGCGATTTGCCGCCGGGAAGCTGCAGGTGCGCGAACCACCGCAGTTGGGACGGTTCGGCAGCGAAACCTTGATCGAACAGCACAAGCTAGTCCGGCAGCGTTCGCTGCGCTCGCGATTGAAGGGCATGCCGCGCGTTCTGATATCGATACTGGCAAAGCAAAAGGAGCCGTCACTCCCCCTTTACCTCGAATGCATCGAGGCGCTCGACTACCCGAAGGAATCGATCGTCCTCTACATCCGGACGAACAACAACACCGACAGGACCGAGCACATATTGCGCGAATGGGTGGAGCGCGTCGGTCATCTCTATTCGGCAATCGAGATCGACGCTTCGGACGTCGCCGATCGGGTCGAGCAGTTTCGCGAACACGAATGGAATGAGACGCGTTTCAAAGTGCTCGGGCGAATCCGCAACATAAGTTTGCAGAAAACGCTTGAGCATGGCTGCGACTTCTATTTCGTCGTCGATGTCGACAATTTCGTGCGCGCAGCAACGCTGCGAGAGCTTATCGCGCTCGATCTGCCGATCGTCGCTCCCCTGCTCCGCTCCATCTCGCCTGGCCAATATTATTCGAACTACCACGCCGAGATCGACGCGAACGGCTACTATAGGCAGTGCGATCAATATGCCTGGGTGCTCAATCGCCATGTACGCGGCGTCATCGAGATGCCGCTGGTGCACTGCACCTACCTCGTGCGCGCCGACGTGCTCAACGAGTTGACCTATGACGACGGCACGTCACGATACGAGTACGTCATCTTTGCCGACAGCGCCAGGAAGGCCGGCATCATCCAGTACATGGATAATCGGCAGGTCTACGGCTACATCACTTTCGGCGACCACGAATACCACGTGAGTGACGGGATCGAGCGCGCACGAGAACTTTTGCAAAACGCGGGCGACACTCCTGTGTTTGCCGGCGCCACGATCCCTGCATCCGCGCCGGCATCGCCCAAACCTGACGAGTCGACGGCTTCGTCGCAAATTCACCTGATAAACCTCGACCGCAGCGTCGAGCGCTGGAACAAATATCAGAGCAACAACTGGCATCTGAGGCGCGAAACGGTTCGCGTATCGGCGGTTGACGGGGCGTCGCTGGACAGGGATGAGCTCATCAAGGAAGGCCTCATAACTGCCGATTGCGCATACCCCCCAGGCACGTTGGGATGCGCCCTGTCTCACATCAATCTATGGAAGCAGTCAGTTTCGCAGAATAAGATAATAACTGTCTTCGAAGACGACGTTCGATCTTCATTCCAATTTGTAGAGGAAGCGGCCACTTTAATGGCCCAAGCGCCGGCGGATTGGGATATCATACAATGGGGCTATATATTTGATCCTTCCTTCATATGGCTCGATCTAGGCTTCTCGAAAGCCAAGCTGGAATTCTACGATCGGCGATACAGCAAAAGAGGAACCTCGTTCCAGTTCGAGAAATTCCCCAGATCGCTCATCAAGGTCGAGCATTCATTTGGGCTGCAGGCCTACACGATCACGCCAAAAGGCGCGCGCATACTTCTCGAAAAATGTCTCCCCCTGCGCAGCAGACTGATCCCATTTCCTGGAACCGCCGTCGTCCTTGACGACACCGGCATCGATTGCGCGATGTGCGGCGCATATACTTCGATGCGGGCCTTCGTGTGCATGCCCCCGCTCGTTATTCTGGACGACGAGTTGCCTTCGGATCGAATAGCGATGGATCACCCGTAAAGGGCGCTCGCCTGTTGGCGGTCGTGTCCGATCTCCGGCTCAAAAGTCCGACCAACGGGCTGATATCGCTTTGATGAACCGACGACAGTTTACGGCGTTAACCGTCACGTCCTTTGGCCCGGTTTCCCCACCGCGGTGGATTCTGGGCAGGAGTCTGGCGGCCATGATGTCCGTGAATGCCCAAGCTGAACCATCGGCCGGGTTGCTTCGCGCTCCCGTCGAGCTCGCGGGCGACTGGGGTCGGATGCTTCATGGTGCCGTCGTTCAGGTCGTCGAGCGGATGCGGCACGCTTGCCTTGACGGCGTCCGCCTCGTCTCCGACCGCCAGCCGACGCGGCTGCGCATCGAGGAGCATACATCCGGCACGCCCGCCATCTGGCTGCACCCTGATGGGACCAGCATGGCGTGGATCATCGTCGACATCGGCGAGCGGGACTGGTCGAAGCTTGCCTATCAGTTCGGCCATGAACTGGGTCATGTGCTTGCCAACAGCTGGCAGGCCGACGCCAAGCCTGCGCTGCCCTGCCAATGGCTCGAGGAAGCGATGGTGGAGGCCTTGTCGCTGCATGGCCTGGGACGCCTGGCGAAGGACTGGAAGCAAAACCCTCCCTTCGCCGGCGACAACGCCTTCGGAGACGCCATTGCCGACTATCGCGCAAACATCGTCAGAGGCTATAGCGCGCTCGCCGGCAGCCAGGGGCTTACCAGCGATGCCGCGGCGTGGTTCCACGATCATCGCAGCGAGATCGAGGTTCCGGCCCTCAATCCGTTCGCGCAAGCGATGTCCCTGACGATTCTCACGGAATACGAGCAGGCTCCGGACTGCGTCGAGGCGCTTGGCGCACTCAACCGCTGGCCCGGTCGCAGCGGGATTCCCGTCGGCGAATATTTCCGGAAGTGGAAAGAAAGCTGTGCCGAATTGCACGCGTCACCTCAGTTGCCGCTCCGCTTAGGCGAACTTTTGGGGATTCTGCCCCGCACCAGGTGAGGCGTGGCCGGCAAGCTGTTGCACCGCATTTGTTGCCGGGCAATTCGGGGCGTACGGCTCCCCATGGCCATTGCCGAATGCCCGCAGTGCCTCCTCGCACCATACCGAGCTTCAGCCGATGTCCGCTCAGCGCCGGGAGCCGCCCATGGTCGTGCATGCCAGCGACATCGCCGGCACCGCCGTCGAGGGCGAGCGCCGTGGCTTCAAGCGATCCTTTGCTCGAGCTGTGCCATTTCCGCGTTCTGCCGCAGGCCCGTTGCGACGACCGACACCCGGAACTTTCCCGCCAGCGCCTGGTCGAAGATGGCACCGACGATAATGTCGGCGTCGGCATCGACCTCTTCGCGTATCCGCGTCGCAGCTTCGTCGACCTCGAACAGTGTCATGTCCATGCCGCCGCAGATCGATACGAGCAGGCCCCTAGCGCCGGTCATGGAGGCTTCGTCGAGGAGCGGATTGGCGATTGCAGCCTCCGCCGCCGTCCTTGCGCGCCCCTCTCCGGAGGCCTCGCCGGTTCCCATCATCGCCCGGCCCATGTCCCGCATCACTGACTTCACGTCGGCGAAGTCGAGATTGATCAGGCCTTCTTTCACGATGAGATCGGTGATGCAGCCGACACCCGCGTAGAGAACGCGGTCCGCCATGGCAAATGCGTCGGCAAACGTTGTCCTGGCGTCGGCGACCCTGAAGAGGTTCTGGTTCGGGATGACGATGACGGTATCGGCGCTCTCGCGAAGGCGTTCTATGCCTTCCTCGGCGGCCTGCGTCCTGCGCTTGCCTTCGAACACGAACGGCTTGGTGACGACGGCCACCGTCAATATGCCGGCATCGCGCGCGGCGCGCGCAATGATGGGCGCGGCGCCGGTCCCTGTGCCGCCCCCCATGCCGGCGGTGATGAAACACATATGCGTTCCCGCCAGATGATCCATGATCTCATCGATGGATTCCTCTGCCGCCGCGCTGCCGACCTGGGGCAAGGATCCGGCCCCCAGGCCCTCGGTCACATGCGCGCCCAACTGAATCAGTCTTGGCGACTTCGACATGGTGAGTGCCTGAGCGTCGGTATTGGCAACGACGAACTCGACCCCTTGCAAGCCTTCGGCAATCATGTTGTTGACCGCGTTTCCGCCGGCGCCGCCGACCCCCACTACGGTGATCTTAGGTCTCATCTCCAGGATTTCCGGCTTGGCCGTCATTGTGATCCCTCTACGGCAGGCACCCGCCGCGCCGCACCATGCGGAGCCGGCGCAGCAAGCGCACGAATCAGGCGATCCCCACCGACATTAAGGAATCAGAGTAGGCGCCTCGCTGCAAGGCCAGGCTGAGACTGCCGTCAGGCTGAGCTATCCGAGAGTCTGACTGGCAAGGGCATAAGTCATGGGTGCGGCTGCTCCGCCGACCGAAAAATCGGCGAGGCGTTTGCCCATCGACATGGTCAGTACCGTGTCGAAGACCGGCATTCCGCTATGCGACAGAAAGGCGGCCTGGCCGCCGGCAGCGCATTGGAGCGGTTCAGTCTGGATCGAGGCGTTGGTCGCTGCCACCGCCCTTCGCTGCTATCGGGCTTTCGCCCGATACAATTGCCGATTCCGCGTCGGAATGAGATGAACAGCAGGGATTCCGCCGTAAGATGACCAATTGCGCGATCTGATCCGCACAGAACCTCGCTCTCACAAACTCTTCAGGCGACTGAGATCGGCCATTGTGGCCTTGCGCTCGACGATGGTGCGACCAAACTTGTCCTCCATCCTGAAACGGCCGTTCTCGATCCTCTCCTTCATTCCGTTCCGGTGCGTGACTTGGATGCTGCTGCCACTGACCTCGACCTTGTCGCCGGTCGCCGCGTTCACATGATCGTCGACATCGGCGATGCTGGCGGCACTGCTGGAGGCGCTGCTCGTCGCACCCTTGCTGTTGCCGCTGTTTCCGCGGCTGTTGCTGTTTCCGTTGCCGTTGTTGCCGCCCGAGTTGCCGTTGCCGCCATTGCCATTGCCTTTGCCGGCATAGGCCTTGGTCACGACAGAACCTTCTAAAGGGAGTTGAAGAGGCGCGACGACAAGCGCCAGCACAGCGAGCGCCCGCAAGCCAAGCCTGCAGCTCATACGCGGTGCGCGCATCCCATTCTCTCCATACCGGCCTTCGGCCAAGCTACCCCACCGGCAATGTCGCCGCACCTGCATCCCCAATCGGCGTGTCCTGGGGAAGCGGGCCTTTGTCCAGTTTTCTCAGGCTTTGTTTCGTGAACATATCTGACTTACGCCTCCTCAACCGGATGCGGTCTGGCGCCGCCGCGCGTCCGGCCGCCTTCTCCATCCCACGCGCTTCGGTTTCGTCGGTCACTCAGGTCGATTCGCGACGCCGATACCGGAAGTGATCTGGCCCGTCGGGATTTGGCCTAATTTTAAGCAATGCTAATGGAAAGCCGGCCTAGTTGGGGTACACTCGCGGCTTGAAGCGCGTCGCGTTCGAACCGCCTTTTGTGAGGCGCTCCACTGTCTTGCGTTCAAGCATGTGGCAAACGCGGGGCATTCTTGGGCGACATGTTCTGGAAACGGTTGCGCCAATGCTGCTCGAGCGAGAGGGACCTCTCAAAACTTTGCTGGCTGCCGCGGCCAGTGCCGCCGAGGGGCGGGGTGGCATCGTGCTGCTCGAAGGCGAGGCCGGGATAGGCAAGACTTCGCTGCTGCAGGAATTCACCGACCGCGCGGGCGAAGGCTGTCGGGTGTTGTGGGGCTGGTGCGAGGCGCTTTTCACGCCCCGTCCGCTCGGGCCTCTGCAGGATATGGCGCGGGCGCTCGACCCCGAGGTCGCAGCGCTGCTCGACCAGGGAGCCGCGCCCGAGCGGCTCTTTCCCGCGCTCCTCGACGCGCTTCAGCACCGGTCAGGAACCACGGTACTCGTTTTCGAGGACGTGCATTGGGCCGACAATGCGACGCTCGATCTCATCCGATATCTCGGCCGTCGCATTTCCGTGCTTCGCGCCTTGCTGGTGCTGAGCGCGCGCAGCGACGAGCTCGTCGCCGACCATCCGCTCATGCATATAAGAGGCGACCTGCCGGCGGCATCGCTGACCCGCATCGCGCTGAAGCCGCTTTCGCCCCAGGCGGTCACGGCACTCGCCGAACAGTCCGGCCGCGCCGGCACCGATCTTTACCAGATCACCGGGGGCAATCCGTTTTTCGTCTCCGAGCTTCTGGCGAGCAGCGAGGCGGAGCCGGGGCACGTCCCCGATTCCATCCGCGACGCCGTGTGGTCGCGGTTGTCGCGCCTGACGGCCGGCGAGCGCGAGGTGCTGGAGATGATGAGCATAGAGCCGGGCAGCGTGGAGCCGTGGCTGATCCGCGCCCTTCTCGGTGCCGAGGTCGACGCTGTCGTGGACCGCTGCGTGGCTCGCGGATTGCTGCGGCGGGACGCTCAAGGCGCCCTGACCTTCCGCCACGAGCTGGCCAGGCAGGCGACGCTCGAGCGGCTGTCACCCAGCCTTCAGCGGTCGCTTCATGCCAAGGCGGAGGCAGCGATGGCAAGGCTGCCGGCAGCACAGGCTGGCGCCCAGCTTGCGCGCCGGGTGCATCATGCCGCCGCCGCCGACAACGGCGCGCGCGTTCTCGAACTCGCGCCGCGGGCCGCGGCGCAGGCCGCGCGGCTGGGGGCGCATCGCGAAGCCGCATCGCATCTGGCGACCGCGCTCAGATACATCGCGCAGGCGCCGCCGGCCGAGGCCGCCCAGCTCTACGAATCCTGGGCCTACGAGGCCGGACTGGCCCTGCAGGTCTATGACACGATCATCGAAGCGCGGCATCGCGCCATCGCGCTCTGGCGGGAACTCGGCCGCCCGGACAAGGTCAGCCTCAACCTGCGCAACCTTTCCAGGCTGCATTGGCGCCGCGGCGAGGGCGAGCAGGCGGAGCACTTTGCCAACGAAGCGGTGCGCGAGGTGGAAAACCTGCCGCCCGGGCCGGAACTGGCGATGGCCTACAGCACCTGCTCGCAGCTCCATATGCTGCACTACCGCTTCGACGAGGCGATCGAGTGGGGCCTGCGCGCGATCAGCCTGGCCGACCGGCTGGGCGAGGTCGAAACGCGCGTCCATGCCTTGAACAATGTCGGCACCTCGCTTTTGTTCGACGACCGTCCGGGCGGTCGCGAACGGATGGAGGAAAGCCTGGCGCTCGCGCTCGAGCACGGGTTCCACGACCATGCGGCGCGGGCCTACACCAACTATGCCGAATATGCGGTCGTGTCCAAGGACTTCGCGCTCGCCGAGCGGCTGCTCTCCGAAGGCATCGTGTTCGCCGCCCGGCATGACCTCGATTCGCCGGCGCAGTATCTGCTCGGCCGGCAGGCGCAGCTTCGCATGGAACAGGGCCGCTTTCGCGACGCCGAGACCATAGCGGAAGGCGTGATGAAACTGGAACGCCTGCCGGTGGTCATGCACCTGCCGGCGCTCACCGTGCTTGGCAGGGTGCGCGTGCGGCTGGGCGAACCCGGGGGCCCTGCCCTGCTGCAGCAGGCGCTGGAGGAGGGACTGCCGACCGGCGAGCTGCAACGCATCGTGCCGGTCCGTATGGCGCTGACCGAGGCCGCCTGGCTTGCCGAGGACCGCGCGGCCGGCCACGAGCAACTGGCGGCGTTGGCCGCGATGGATCTCGCCAACTTCCGCCCTTCCGATCTCGGCGAACTGGCTGTGTGGTGGCGACGATGCGGGATGGAGGAGCCCCTGCCGGCGCCGACGACACGCATTCCGTGGCGGCGCGCGGTCGAGCTTTCCGGCGATCCGTTGACAGCGGCCAGGGAATGGGAGCGCCTGGGCCTCCCCTACGAGGCGGCGCTTGCGCTGATGCAGGTGCGGGGCGCGGATGCCGCGATGGCTTTGGCGACCGCCGTGACAAGACTGGAGGCGATCGAGGCGCGTCCCGCCGCGATGCTGGCGCGCAAGCTGGCGCAGCGCCTGGGCATCGCCGGCCGGCTGCCGAAGGTGCGCAGGGGTCCGTACACGGCCGCCCGCCAGCACCCGCTCGGCCTGACGCAGCACGAGCAGCAAGTGCTCGCGCTGATCGCGGAGGGCAAGAGCAACAAGGAGGTCGCCCGGACCCTGTCGCGATCGCCGCGCACCATCGAGCACCAGGTCTCATCGGTGCTCGGCAAGTTCAACGCCGCCAACCGGATGGAAGTGCTGCTACGGCTGCGCGGCGAGCCGTGGCTGCTCCCTACCGTCGCCGCGCCCTGATCCGAAGCCTTTCGTTCCTGGTTGAATCGGTTGCCGGAGAGTTCCCGCCGGCGGACTTCCACTTTGTCAGCGGCTTGCCGTCGGAGACGCAGGACCGGTTTAAATGGAAAGCGCTGTAGCGAAATTAGGAACGCGACAGCCGAAATTTGGGTGATCGTACCGATGTGCGAGAAAGCCGCGGCGCGTAGGCTCAAGTCGGTTGATGTCCCGGGCAGGCCGCCTGTCCGGGAGTTGGCTGAACCGAAGGAGAGATAGCGATGACCAGACGTTTTGGCGCATTTGCATTTGCGCTGCTCGCCGCCACGGGTGGCGCGGCGGCATCGGAACTGGTACCGGGCAGCGGCCACAGCATCCAGCTCGGCAGCTTCAGCGGCGCCGTCTACTACACGGTCGAGCAGGACGGCTACCGGGTCGTCGCGACCATGGCTTCCGGGGCCGAGCAGCAGCCGGTCCGCGTCGTCTCCACGCTCGCGCCGGGCCAGCGCATGATGATCTCCGTGCCGCAGGCCGTCGGCCAGCCGTCGATCGATTTCGAAATATTGCGCGACGGCAAGGCACTGCTCGTGAGCGACCCGAACTTCGTTCCGGCCACCACCGCGGAGAACGACCTGACGACAGATAGCGCGGAGCCGGTCAGGACGTCTGCCACCGCGCCCTGAATCGGGCTGGTCGGCATCGTTGGGGGCGCCCATTCCATCGTCATCCTGAACCGGCGTAGCGCAGATCTTCGGGATCCTGTGCCATGACTTCAGAACGTTACGACGGCGCGGAGTTCTGTTCTGCCGCGTTTTGCGGCGGAGGGGTACGACATGGATCCAGGGGCTCCACGATGGAGCTTCGCTCCTGTCTCGCCCGGGAACGACCGAGTAGGGTGATTTCGGCCTGTCGGTCCAGCGAATGGATCGCTGCCGCTGTCGGATGACGGACAGATGGGTAGCTTGCTGCAGAGGGTTGTCCTGGCTTCCGCTGTCCTGAGCTTCACGGCCAGCGCAGGAGCGGAGGCGCGCGATGCCGCCGCTCCCGGAAAGTTCTACAGGGTCGTGGACGGCAAGGCGGATGCGCGGACCTATGACGGTTTCAGGCGTTATCATGCGGGCTGTGACCGCTGCCACGGCCCTGACGGCGTGGGGTCGACCTTCGCGCCGTCCCTGGTCAGCCGGCTGCCCGACATCGACGCCTTCCGACGCGCCGTGCTCAACGGTCGTGCCGACGGCGGCTCGGTGATGAAAGGCTTCGCCGGCGATCCCAACTTCGCACCCTATGTGGACGAAATCTACGCCTACCTGCAGGCCCGTGCTGACGGCTCGCTCGGCCGCGGGCGACCCGGCAGACTGCAGCCGTAGAAAGCCCTGGAGCGTCCGCTTCGAACCGGATCGATGGCGATGTTCTTCGCCGACGAAAAGAATGGCCGCCGGCCGTCGCTGCGTTTCTATCGCGGTGGACAACTCGTGAATTCCGACCCTGCGGCATCGCGAATTGGCTATCTCAACGGATCGATCACAGCGCCAAGATGGGCGGCAGATTCAGATACTCCGAGGCGCTCGGCGAGGAATATGGCCTCGCCGAGCGCCCAGACGTTTTCGGTGCGGCTGCCACGCCCCCGCCGCGGCAATGCGGACTATGCCGCCAAGGCGCCTGACTTCTTGGCCGTCCAGGTGGCGATGTAGTCCATCAGGCCTGGGTTGAGGCAGTCATAGGG